>CAZYFY010000011.1:0-81247 GCA_964647275.1 uncultured Brevundimonas sp. | reverse complement strand
GGTTGAGCGGCTCGCGGACACCGTCAGCGGTGGCGCGGGCCAGGTCGGTTTCACCACGGCCTTCGGTCGTGATGGCGCCACCGGTCACACCCTGAGCGATCAGGGCGTCACGGACGGTCGCGGCACGACGCTGCGACAGGCGCACGTTGTAGGCGGCCGAACCGGAGGTATCGGCGTGACCCACGACGTGGACGCGGGTGGCCCCGCCGGCACGGGCGTGAGCCGCGGCCTGACGGACGATTTCCGTCGCCTGCGGGGTGAGGTCATAGCGGTCCCAGTCGAACAGGACGGTGAACTCACGCGCGTTCCACACCGGCGGAGGCGGCGGAGGCGGCGGCGGGGGAGGCGGCGGAGGCGGCGGCGGCGGCGGGGGAGGCGGCGGAGGGGCCGCAATCGCACCGAACGAATGGCGATAACCGATCGTCACCGAATGGTCGGTGAAATCACCGGTGATGGTGCCGGTCGGCGTGCCGTCGCCGATCTCCAGATCGTTGACGTTGAAATAGCGATAGGTGAGGTCGAGGTTGCCGCGGGGCCCTGTGGCAATGGCCAGACCGGCCAGAACCTGCCAGGCGAGACCGGAATCGTCATACTCCCCAGCCGGTGTGTCAAACTTGACGCTGCCCCAGCCGACACCGGCCCCGACGAACGGACGGGCCCGGCTCGATCCGAAGTCGAACAGGGCGTTGGCCATCAACGACCTTGCGCTGCCGTCAACGTCAACCGGCAAAGCAACGCCGGCAACAGAATCAACCGACGTGTCGCGGTAGCCGAGTTCGGCCTCAAGACGGAAGCTCTGATTGAGCCGGGTGCCGAAACGGCCAAAAGCGGCAAAGCCGTCACCCAATTCAACATCGACATCATTACAAATGACGGCGATGACGCCAGCACAGGCGACCGTTTCCATCTCGTCGGGCCAGTGATAGCCGATGTCGCCGGCAATGTAGGGTCCGTTGGGCTCGGCCATGGCCGGAGCGCCTGCGACCATGGCAAGACCGGCGACGCCGGTCAGCAGGATTTTCTTCATCGTTTCTCCCCTCGCCGAACCATTCGGCGACCCTGAAAACAACCGATAATATTCCAGTTCACAGAACGAAGAAATCTATTTCGCGCAGATGTTGAAATACCCGCCGGCACAGTCTTGAGGTCGGAGCTGGGCGTGCCTCGGCCGCCGACTGTGGAACAGTCGACGGCCTTGGCTGGGAAGGTAAGGCTCGAGTCCTAGTTGCGGCGACCGTCGCGGCCGTTGCGGTTGTTGTTGTCGCGACGCTCTTCACGGATCTGGGCGCTCAAACGGTCAAAGCGACGATCCAGATCCTGGCGTTCCCAGGCACTCAGACCACCCCGACGATAGCGCGCCTCAAGGTTGGCGATCTGGCGGAACTCGGTGCGCAGGCGGGTGGCTTCGCGACGCGAGAGCTGACCGTTGCGGATGCCGACCATGATCCGGCGCTCGAGGTTGGCCTGACGCGCATTGATGGACTGCCAGGCGGGGGTGGCCGGCTGGTGGCGCTGGGCTGCGGCCTGGCCGCGGCCATCGTTGTGCCGGGCCTGGGCCTGGGCGGCCATCGGAGCCGAAAGGGCGGCCAGGGCAACCAGGGCGGTGACGGCGGAGGTCTTGAGGGATTTCATCGGTCTGTCCTTTTTCATTGAGTGCCATCAGCGGCGCTCTCACAGGATTGAACGGTGGCTCTCGATCTTTCCGTCGCGCAGAAGCATTAAAAAGATGAAATAAAACAAATGAATAGAACGACAGAAACGGCGCGGTCCTTTCGGACCGCGCCGCGCTGTTCAAGGCGTCTCTACCGGGGGAGGGACAGGAAGACGCCCCGTATGCACCTGCCTAGTGGTGACGTGAGCCACCCCGGCCACCGCCGCTGCTGGCGCCGCCACGACGATTGTCATTGTCGCGACGTTCGTAGCGGATCATCGCGCTCAGACGGTCGAACCGGCGGTTCAGGTCGTCGCGCTCCCAGCGGCTCAGGCCGCCGCGGCTGTAGCGGTGCTCCAGGCTGATGAGCTGGCGGAACTCTGAGCGCAGGCGGGTGGCTTCGCGGCGCGACAGCTGGCCGTTGCGGACACCCTGGTCGATGCGACGATCCAGGCGCTCAAAACGGCGATCGATCCGATCCCAGCCGCGGTCCCAGTTCTGTTCGTAGCGGTCACCACCGCGGTCATGGCCACCGCCACGATGCTGGGCGGCGGCCGGAACGGCGGCGGCCAGGGCGGTGACGGCGACCAGGGGGAGAATGGCTTTCTTGTACATGTCAGGTTCCTCTTTGGTTGTTCCCCTGCGTTGAGGAGGACAATGCCGCCGCGAGCCTGAGCCCGATCTGAACGGGGCGTTTCAGGTCGGGTTCACCTAGGTGAATGTGGAGACAGCCGCGTCTGCCCGCTTGCAAAGGCTCGTGATTGTGCGTTTGCGTAGGGGCGATGACTCGCTCCACTCGCCCTGATGTAAGGCCGGCCCGGCCCTGGTTCTCATCGGGTCCGACCGCCAAGCCGCCGGGATGGCGACTTGGCGATCTTTGCGACGACCTGATGGGCCGCAATATCCGGGCGGGTGAGGTTCTCGCCCGGTTTCGACATGCACACGATCTGACACGGGCGGTGCTCGAAATTCCGTCGGATCATGTACTTTGTTTCCTGCCGGCGTCGGATACGGGGGCCGTCGAGGCGGCGCTCTGGAACCTGCTGGGTGAGCGACCGGTGCAGGTTCTGGCCTATGAGAATTTCGGCAAGCTCTGGGCCTCGGATGTGCGCGATCATCTCGGCCTCAATCCCGATATTCTTGAGGCTCCCTACGGCCAGTTGCCTGATCTGAGCGGAGTTCGTCCCGATGCCGACCTGGTGTTTGCCTGGAACGGGACGACGTCGGGCGTGTGCGTGCCCAATGGCGATTTCATCTCGCCGGCTCGGACCGGGCTGACGATCTGTGACGCGACCTCGGCGGCCTTCTGCATGCCGCTGGCCTGGGACAGGCTCGATGTCGTGACCTTCTCGTTTCAGAAGGCCCTGGGCGGTGACGCCGGGATCGGCGCCCTGGTCCTGTCGCCGCGCGCGATTGAGCGACTGGATCGATTTGTGCCTGAACGCGCAATTCCGAAGGTCCTGCGTCTGCGCGGGCCCGACGGCTTTGACCGCGCCCTGGCCACGGGCGCGCCGATCAACACCTATTCCATCCTGACGCTCGAGGACTGGATTGCCGCTCTGGAATGGGCGCACCGCACAGGTGGCCTGCCGGCGTTGATCGCGCGGACACGATCCAATTATCAGGCCCTCGCCGGGTGGGTTGAGGCGACGCCGTGGGTGCGGTTCCTGGCGGAAGACGCCGCCATTCGATCCCCGACGTCCGTGTGTCTCAGTTTCGTGGATGGCGATGCCGCAGATCGTGCATTCGTATCGCGTTTCTGCAAGTTGCTGGAGAACGAGGGCGTCGCGTTCGACATTGAGGCGCACCGGGCCGCACCCCCCGGTCTAAGGGTCTGGTGCGGGGCCACCGTTGAGACGGACGATGTCGTGGCCTTGGGGCCATGGTTGGACTGGGCCTGGGCCGAACTTTCGCCCTAGGGGTTGTCCGGCGGCGATTTGGGTAGGACAACAGGGACCAGCCAGTGAGGGACCAGGAATATGCGTGCCATCGCTCTCGGACTATCGACGCTCGTTGCGACAGCCAGCATCGCGGGGCCTGCCCTGGCCGGTGAGGTGATCGCCGGTGTGTATGCTCACGACGTGACGTTTCTGGGCGAAGCCGTTGGTCTGGGTGCCGCCGGCAAGGAGGGCGGGGCCAATATCCACCTGGGCTGGCGTTCGGACCGGATCGACGGCTTTCCATCGTGGCTGAGCGGCCCGCGCGCCCACATCTTCGTTTCGGGCAATACCGAAGGCGATACGTCCTACATCGCTGCGGGCCTGACCTGGCACATTCCAATCACCGATGATCAACGCTGGTACGTTCAGCCCGGGATGGGACTGGCGGTGCATGACGGCTACGATCTGTTTCCCGACTGGCGTGAACCCGGGATTTCGCCCGAAGAGTATGACCGCCGTATCGCGCTGCGGTCCGAACGGATCGAGTTCGGTTCCCAGATCCTGTTCGAACCGGAAATCGCGCTCGGCTACCGGTTCGACGACCAGACAGCTGTTGAGCTCAGTTACGTCCATCTGTCCAACGGACAGATCTTCCATCAGGGCAAGAACGAAGGCCTGGACGAAGTCGGCATCCGGTTCGTGCGCCGCTTTGGCGGATAAGACCGCGACATAGCCCGCCATCCCCGCTAGAACCGCCCCGCATTTCAGCGGAGCTTGAGTCTTGGCGAACGTCGCAGTGGTCGGCGCCCAGTGGGGTGACGAAGGCAAGGGAAAGATTGTCGACTGGCTGTCCAACCGGGCAGACGTGGTCGTCCGCTTTCAGGGCGGGCACAACGCCGGACACACCCTGGTGGTTGACGGCAAGGTCTACAAGCTGGCCCTGCTGCCGTCCGGAGTCGTCCAGGGCAAGCCGTCGATCATCGGCAACGGGGTGGTGGTCGATCCGTGGCACCTGGTCGGTGAAATCGAAAAGATCGAGGCGCAAGGGGTCTCCATCACGCCGGATCTGCTGACGATCGCAGACAATGCCTGTCTGATTTTGCCGATCCATCCCGAACTGGATGTCGCTCGAGAGGCCGCGGCCAGCGGACGTGGCGCCCGGATCGGGACGACCGGGCGCGGAATCGGCCCGGCGTATGAAGACAAGGTCGGGCGGCGCGCTATCCGCGTCTGTGACCTGGCCAGCGAGGCCGACCTGAAGACGAAGATCGAGCGGCTGAGATCGCATCACGATCCGCTGCGGGCCGGGCTGGGACTGGAGCCGATCAACCCGGACGCCCTTTTGGCGCAGATGCTGGAGATCGCCCCGAAGATTCTGCCGTTCGTGAAACCGGCCTGGCGGGTGCTCGATCAGGCGCAACGTGCCGGCAAACGCATTTTGTTTGAAGGGGCCCAGGGGGCGTTCCTCGACGTCGATCATGGGACCTACCCCTATGTCACGTCGTCCAACACGGTGGCGGGCCAGGCGGCGGCGGGTTCTGGACTGGGTCCGCGCGGCGTCGGCTATGTGCTGGGGATCGTGAAGGCCTACACCACCCGCGTCGGGGAGGGGCCGTTCGCCTGCGAGCTGACTGACGCGGTCGGAGAGCATCTGGCGACCGTTGGCCGTGAGGTCGGGGTGAATACCGGTCGGGCGCGGCGCTGCGGCTGGTTTGATGCGGTGCTGGTCCGCCAATCTGTGGCGATCAACGGGATCGACGGCATCGCCCTGACCAAACTGGACGTGCTCGATGGCCTGGAGACGCTCAAGATCTGTGTCGGATACCGGATCGGCGACGAAATCTTCGACTATCTGCCGTCGAGCCTGAACGACCAGGCGGCGGCTGAGCCGGTCTTCGAGGAGCTGGAGGGCTGGACGGAATCGACGGGTTCGGTGCGCTCATTCAAGGACTTGAACGCCAATGCGGTCAAATATGTCCGACGCATCGAGGAACTGATCGGTGCGCCGGTGGCGCTGCTGTCGACCAGTCCGGAGCGGGACGACACCATCCTGATGCGGGATCCGTTCCTGGGCTAGAATGTCTCAGCCATCGTCCTCGTCGCCGTCAGGATCCGGCGGCTGGGTGATCGACGGGGGATCGCTGGCGGGGAAGCTGTCGTCCAGCTCCTGATCCAGTTCCCGATCTCGCGCGATATCCTCGGGCGTCTTGGGCGTGGGCATGGCGTTGCAACTTTGTGTGGCGTCAAGGCGATCTTTACGACCGAGGCCTACTCTAGACGCGCTTTCGGCGTGTGTGGAGTAATCGCGTGCTCGGTGATGATCTGAAAATGCTCGCGCGGCTCGAACCCGTGGTTCGCCGGGTCATGATCGTTGACGCCCAGGTGGCGACGGCGCGCCTGCTGACGGATCTGATGAAGGGCCTCGGCGCGCGCGAGATCATCATCGAGGCGGACGAGAAAGAGGCGCTGGACGCGGTTCGCGACTTCGAGCCGACCCTGATGTTCGTGGAACGGGCCGGGCCCCGGTTTGACGGGGAAATCCTGGTCAACAAGCTCCGGCGCTCGCGTATGGATGCCCGTCGTATCCCGGTGATCATGATTACCGCCGAAGCGACCGCGACCACGATCAAGGGGGCCCGCGACGTCGGGGTCCATGAGTTCATGGTCAAGCCGTTCACCACCGGGGATCTGGTGAGGCGCATCATCAACGTCGCCACCAAGCCGCGCCCCTGGGTGGAGGCGGTGGGCTATGTCGGGCCGGATCGTCGGCGGTTCAACTCAGGTGAGTACAAGGGGCCGCGCAAGCGCCAGAGCGAAACCGAGGCGGCTGTGGACCCGATTGCCGCCGAAATGGATCAGGCGGGCAAGATCATTGTCTCCGCCCTGGATCAGTTTTCCCGCGACCCGGCCCAGGCCAGGCGGGCGCTGATTGCCCAGGCCGAGACGCTCAAGCGACTGGCGACGGTCAGCGGCCGACCGGCGCTTGATCCGGCAGCGACCGCGTTGGCCTCGGCGGCGGGGAACGAGACGTCACAGGTCGAGGACCTTCGCCCGCCGGCGGTGGCCCTGGTGGCCCTGTTGAACCAGGGCTCAACTGCTACGAAAGTCGCTTAGAGCATGATGGTTTTTGTTGGAGCCGTCGCACGGTTCCAACAAAAAGCTGAATCATGCTCGCGCTTTCTCCTGGAGCCTGATTCACGCCCGCAGTGGAATCGCGAAGCGATTCCACCTCAACCGATCAGGCTCTAGGCGTCGACCAGCTGGCGATCGACCGCCGCAGCCTGCATGGCCTTTTGCAGCTTCTCGAAGGCGCGGACCTCGATCTGGCGCACGCGCTCACGGCTGACGCCGTACTGGCTGGCCAGTTCTTCCAGGGTCAGTGGATCGTCGATCAGGCGGCGCTGGGTCAGGATGTGGCGCTCGCGCTCGTTCAGCTCCTGCATGGCTTCCTGCAGTAGCTCCATTCGCAGCGAATGTTCTTCGCTTTCGGCCAGCACGGTTTCCTGGCTGACGGCGTCGTCGTCGGCCAGCCAGTCCTGCCACTCGCTTTCGCCATCGGCACGCATCGGCGCGTTCAGCGAAGCGTCGCCGCCGCCGGACATCCGGCGGTTCATGGAAATGACTTCGTCCTCGGTCACGCCGAGCTTGGTGGCGATCTGTTCGAGGTGTTCGGGGTGAAGGTCGCCTTCCTCGAAGGCCGAGATCTGGCTCTTGGCCTTGCGCAGGTTGAAGAACAGCTTCTTCTGGGCGGCGGTGGTCCCCATCTTCACCAGCGACCATGAGCGCAGGATGTATTCCTGGATCGACGCGCGAATCCACCACATGGCGTAGGTCGCCAGGCGGAAACCCTTGTCCGGGTCGAATTTCTTCACGGCCTGCATCAGGCCGACATTGCCTTCGGAAATGACTTCACCGATCGGCAGGCCATAGCCGCGATACCCCATCGCGATCTTGGCCACGAGGCGCAGGTGACTGGTGACCAGCTTGTGCGCGGCTTCCGGATCCTGGTGTTCACTCCAACGCTTGGCGAGCATGAACTCCTCGTCCTTGCTCAGCATCGGGAATTTTCTGATTTCACTCAGATAGCGCGACAGTCCCTGTTCAGGCGACATCACCGCGAGCGTATTGGCAGCCATTAAAGACCCCTCTCTTTTCCGTCCCAAGAGCGAGCTCGGCGGCCTGACCACGGTATGTGCATCAGACACGGGCCCCTCTAACGGGGAATATGGGGATTGGTTGCGCGGGTTGTTAGGTGCCGGTGACGATTTTTCGTGCTCGGCTGGGCCCGTCAGAATCGCACCCCGCGAGCCGTATAGTCGACAGTTCGTTTCAAATCAAGACTAACTACCGTCAGGTCTGGCGAGTTGGGCCGGTGCCACGGGTGAGATACCGTTGTGCGGTCAAGGGAGTGGGATATGCAAAGCCGTTGGATCGCAGGATTGGCGCTGGCCCTGGGGTTGTCGTTGGGGGCCTTGCCGGCCGCAGCCAATGATACCGTGGCCTCCATGCAGGCCGGCGGCCTGAGGTTTGAGCAGACGGCCGGAATATCGATGCTGTCGGAAGACCTGTATCTTTCCTCGGGAGAGGTACGGGTGACCTATCGTTTCCTCAACCACACGACCGAGGGCATCAGCACCATCGTCGCCTTTCCCATGCCGGATGTAGAGCCCGGATGGATTTCCGACATGGGCGGCGACCTGGCCCATCCTGAGCGCATGTTGCCGTTCCTGACCTGGGCCGACGGTCAGCCGGTCTATATGGACATCGAGCAGCGGGCGGTCGTCGGCGAGCGCGATGTCTCAGCCTTGCTGGAATCCTACGGCGTTCCGCTCAATCCCTATGGCGAAGGCGCGCAGCTGGCGCTTGAAGCCTTGAACGAGGCCGCGTTGGCGGAGCTGGAGGCTGCGGGCGCAATCGACCGGGGGCCGAATGGTGACGGTTGGGGCTGGCCGCGCTGGACCCTCAAGACGACCCACTACTGGACCCAGTATTTCCCGCCCGGCGAAGAGGTTGAGATCCGGCACGTCTATGTCCCGGCGGTCGGGGGAACGTCTACCTCCCTGATCGGCGTAGATGCCGACTGGGGGGAGGTCACGGACGAGTATCGCCAACGCCACTGTATCGACGACGCCTTCGAACAGGCCGCGCGGCGGGGGCGCGAACGGGGGCTGCATTACACCGAAACCTGGCTGGACTACGTGCTGACCACAGGGGCCAACTGGGCCGGGCCGATCCGCGAGTTTCGCATGGTGGTGGACAAGGGCTCCGAGAACAATCTGGTGTCCTTCTGCGGCACCGGCGTGCGCCGCATCAGCCCGACCCAGTTCGAGGTGCGCTACGAAAACTATACGCCGGACCGCGACATGAATGTGCTGATCCTGAACGGGTTTGAGATGGACTAGGCGGGCCAGAGCCAGGCGGCACCGCGTACGCCGGACGAATCCCCATGGGCGGCGCACACCACGCGCGTCGTCACGACGTCGGAGAAGACGTGGGGACGCAGGGCTTCCAGTGCACCATCGACGATCTCGGGCACATTCGACAGGCCGCCGGCGATGACGATGGCCTCCGGGTCGAACAGATTGACCACCAGGGCCAGACCCCGTCCGAGACGGTCGCGATGACGGTCCAGTGTGGCCATGGCGGCGGCGTCGCCGGAGCGGGCTGCGGCGATGATATCGTGGGCGGTCAGGGTCTGGCCGGTGACGGCGGCGTGGTCGCGGGAGAGGCCGGAACCCGAGATCCACGTCTCCAGACAGTTGCGGCGACCGCACCAGCAGAGGGTGTCTTCCTCAGGGCGTGCATTGGGCAGGGCAATATGACCCCACTCTCCGGCCACGCCGTTGTGACCTTCGATCAGGTGCCGGCCCAAAACCAGACCCCCGCCGCAACCGGTGCCGAGGATGACGCCGAAAACCGAGCGAGCGCCGGTACCTGCGCCGTCGGTCGCCTCGGACAGGGCCATGCAGTTGGCGTCATTGGCCAGGCGAACCGCCCGGGCCAGATGACGTTCGAGGTCGTCCTTAAGCGGGCGTCCGTTCAGCCAGATGGAGTTGGCGTTGCGGACAAGCCCCGTGGCGGGCGAGGGCGAGCCGGGAATGCCGACCCCGACACGGTCAAACCGGTGTCCCGTCGCAGCCTCGGACGCCTCCACCAGCTGAACGACAGCGTCGAGCATGGCGTCATAGTCGCCGGGATTGGCCATCCGCCGCCGGTCCATGAACAGACCGTCGGCATCGAGCACCGCCGCCTCAATCTTGGTGCCACCCAGGTCGATGCCGATGCGAGAGGACGCAGCCATGGTCACCATCAATCAGTCGGATGACGGTTCTGTCGATTTCGGATCCTGGATCCTGCCGACCCATTTCGGCGCGCTCTGAACAACAAACGGGCGCAAATGACCGCGATCCCGACCAGGACGCCAAGAACTACTGCGACAGGGACGGCACCGGGCAAGATGTCTACCATGCAGTCAGCGATGCACCGCAGCTCGCCGTGATCTAGTCCGGTCGTGGCCTGGGCGGGCTCGCTTGCAGCAGCATCGAAGCGTTCCGGGGCCTGACCTTCGGACACGTCACCTTCTCCTGACCGGGGTGGGGCATTTTGATAGTCGCCCCCACGCATCCCTAGTTGGCCCAACGGAGGGCGGGTCACTTGATACAGTCATCTTGACGGCGGCGTGGGTCAAGTGGGGGGCGCGCGACCACGCCTTCCCGCGCCTCGCTTCCGGCGGAAGAAGCCTGGTTGCGGCTTAGCTGACCCGGCTCGCAATCCCCAGCAGGGTTTCGCGCAACGCCGCATCTCGGCGTTGGGTCGCCCGGTCGCTGCCGGTAATAGCCAGCCGCTCGGCCAGGCCACGCAGGCGCGCAGAGACCGCGCCGTCGTGACCGTCCGCCTCGATCAGGGCCAGAGCCTGATCCAGGGCCGCATTGACCTCGGTTGCATCCGCCGCTGTCAGGCCACCCGACCGTTGCAACTGTTCCACATAGGCCCGCGCGATGGTCGGGTGGGCGGGCCAGGTGACGGGGTTTTGCTGTTGCGGATTGAAGGTGTCGCCCTGGTTGGCGAGGTTGGCCGCCGCCAGCTCGGTCGCGGACAGGAACTCGGAAGGCGCCAGCTCCAGCACATCGAGGCCGCGGGCGATCTCGGTGCCGTAGATGCGCCCGTGGTACCAGTATGCCGACCAGAAGCCGCCGAACTGGAAGCTGCGATCCGACATCGGGCCGCGGTCGAAATAGGCGATCTCATAGGGGGTGTTCGGGTCGGTGAAGTCGATCACCGAGATGCCGCCCTGGTACCAGGCCTGGACAAAGATATCTCGACCCGGGACCGGCACGATGGAGCCGTTGTGGGCCACGCAGTTCTCGCGCTCTGACTGGGCCGCCGGCAGCTTGTAGGTGCCACGGCGCTCGAGCTGGCCGTCGACGATGTCATAGAAGGCGTTCGCCCCCCAGGTGCGCGGGTCCTGAACGCGGCAGCGCGGACGACCGCCGCCACCCCATTCGTCGGTGAACAGGACCGTCTCGCCCTCGTTGTCGAAGGTGGCCGAATGCCAATAGGCAAAGCCCGGATCCGTCACGGCATCGATACGGACCGGACGGCGTGGATCGGTGATGTCAAAGATGATTCCGTTGCCCGAACAGGCTCCCGCCGCCAGGTTGCGCGACGGGAAGACGGTGATGTCGTGGCACTGGTTGGTCTGGCTGGTGCGCTGGGTGCCGCGTCCATGGTCGCCACCGGGCCACAGACCGGCCACGGCCCCGGTCGTCTCATCAGCAAAGACGCGCGGGCTGTCGATGATTCGGGCCCGGGACGGGTCGGCCACCGGGATCTCGATGACGTCGATCGAGAACAGGGCGGTGCGCTGATCGCCGGGCAGGCCGGTGACACAGCCGGCCAGCTCAGCCTCGTCGCGGACCGAGGCGGTGCCGGAGTTGTACACGATGATCGACCGCTCATCGGCGGAGACGACCGAATGGGTGTGCGAGCCGCGGCAGGTCTGAACCTGTCCGACCTGAATCGGTGTCACGGGATTGGAAATGTCGAAGATGCGGATGCCGCGGAACCGCTCGGCGCTGGCCTCGACGTCGATCCCCTGACGGCCACAGTCGACGCGGCCATTGGTGGATTCCACCGACATGATCAGCAGGTCGCCGACGATGGAGACGTCGCCCTGGCCACCCGGACAGACGACCGACGAAATCAGCTGCGGCTGGGCAGCCCCCAGCCGGTACAGGTTGAAGCCGTGATAGGAACCAACCGCCATCAGGTCGCCTTCAAAGGCCATGTCGGTATTGGCGAACGACAGGAAGGGCCCACGCTGGCTGAAGCGGGCCTCAGCGGCCCCGTCACGCGGGCCGGCCCCGTCATCGGCGACCGGCAGAGGCAGGGGCGCGCCGGACGGATTGGTCGGGTCGTAGAAGCCCTCGGGCTTGGGCAGGCTGGCGATCAGAACCATGTTGGAGATCGCCTGTTCGGCATCCAGGAAACCCCCGGCCAGCGTCGAGCGCGGATCGGCCTCAATGGTGCGTAGCGCCATGTCCATGCGGCGAATCTCAGCCTGCTGTTCGTTGTTCACGTCGCCGACGAATTCGAACAGGGCCGGTTCATAGGCTGAGCCCGGGCGGCTGAGCAGATGCTCCACCATGGTCACGGCACCCGCGTGGTGGCGGATCATCAGCTCAAGGAACATGCGGTCAAAGTCGGTGCCGGACGCCGCCGCCAGGGCGGCCATCTGTTCGGGCGTCGCCATGCCTTCCATGGTGGAATGATCCATGGCCCCGTGATCGTGGGCACCGTGGCCGGCATGAGCCGAGCCGATCATCGGCACCGTCTGGCCGCGTTCGGTCAGCCAGGACCGCATGAAGGCGATTTCGTCGTCCTGGGAGGCGCGAATACGGTCGCCCATGGTGACGATTTCGGGATTGTTGGTGCGGTCCTCGATCAGGGCGGTCATCTCCACCGCCTGCTGATGGTGGACCATCATGCCCTGCATGAAGGCGATGTCGTCGTCGGAATAGCGATTGTCCGAAACGCGGGCGGCGGCCTGGGCTTCGAGGACACGACTGGCCTGGCCGGGAGCACCCGGCTGGACGATGGGGGGTGTGCTCTGGGCCTGGGCCGCGCCGGCGGTCAGAAGCGCGACAATGGAACAGCCGACAAACAGGCGAAGCGAGCGAACAGACATAGGCAACCCTCCCAGGCACAATTCAGATTAGGGCTTAGCACAGACCCGGCGGGCCGCAGGATTAATTGGTCTTAAGGCATCGGGTGACGCGCGCTAAAAGCGCCCATGGATGTTGCCGGGCTGCGCGCCGCACTCTTGAGCTGGTACGACGCCGGGACGCGTGACCTGCCCTGGCGGGTGCGGGGCGGACAGCGACCGGATCCCTATGCGGTCTGGCTGTCGGAGGTCATGCTGCAACAGACGACCGTGCCGCACGCAACGCCCTATTGGCTGGATTTTCTCAGGCGCTGGCCAACCGTCGACGATCTGGCGGCGGCGGACGATGCCGAGGTGATGAGCGCCTGGGCGGGGCTGGGCTACTATGCGCGGGCGCGCAATCTGCTGGCCTGTGCGCGGGCGGTAGCGAACGACCACGGCGGGGTGTTTCCCGATACAGAAGCGGGCCTGCGGGCCTTGCCGGGGGTGGGCCCCTACACGGCGGCGGCGGTCGCGGCCATCGCCTTTGACCGGTACGCCCATGTGGTCGATGGCAATGTCGAGCGGGTCGTCAGCCGGCTGTTTCGCATTGCCACGCCGCTCCCGAAGGCGAAGTCCGAGATGCGGGCGCGAGCGGCAGAATTGACCGATCCTCAGCGGCCCGGCGACTGGGCGCAGGCGATGATGGATCTGGGGGCGATGGTGTGCCGCCCCAAGGGACCGCTGTGCGATCGATGCCCGTTGGTGGCCGGGTGTGCAGCCCAGACGGCGGGCGATCAGGAGGCCTATCCGGTCAAGGCACCCAAGGCGGTACGACCCCGGCGCTTTGGCGCGGCCTATGTCCTGAGGCGCGGGAATGAGGTGGCGCTGGTGCGCAGGCCTGCGAAGGGTTTGTTGGGCGGGATGCTGGGTCTGCCGACGACCCCCTGGACCGGGGAGCGGGTCGATGGATTAGCCGAGGCACCGGTTTCTTCCGACTGGAAAAAGGTCGGCGAGATTGAACACGTCTTCACGCACTTCGCCCTGACGCTGGAGGTGTGGGTGGCACAAGGGGAGGCGTTGGATGGCGCGATCTGGACGCGCGATGTCAGCGGCCTGCCGAGGGTGTTTCTGAAGGCGGTGCGGTTGACGCTATGACACGGGGCGAGGCTAGATTGCTCCCCGAACTGACCGGATAGACCATGACCCTGCGATCCATTGACCCCGGCATGGCCCCGGAAGCGGTGGCCAGGATCGATACGATGCTCGATGACATTGGTCGTGAGCATGGGGTGCACATGCCGTGGGCCATCGAGAGCGGCAGTCGCGCCTGGGGCTTTCCGTCGCCGGACAGTGACTACGATGCTCGCTTCATCTTTGTCCGCCCGGCGGCGCAGGCGATGACGATCTGGCCGCGCCGGGATGTCATCGAACGGCCCATCTTCGGCGACCTGGATGTGAACGGCTGGGATCTGGCCAAGGCCCTGCGGTTGATCCTGAAGGGCAATGCGGTGGTGATCGAATGGCTCAATTCGCCAATCATCTATACCGGGCGGGCGTGGTTCAGGGATGAACTGCTGGCGTTCGCGAACCAGTGGATCGACCGCGAAAGGCTGGTGTCGCACTATCTCTATCTGGCGCGGCGGCACCGCGAATCCGATCTGTCGGTTGAGGGGCCGTTGAAGCTGAAGAAGCTCTTCTACACGATCCGACCTGCCGCGGCCGTGGGCTGGATGGAGCTGCATCCGGATCGAAAGCTGCCGCCGATGCCGTTCGCTGAACTGATGGCGGAGTGCGGCGCATCTGATGAGGTGAGGGCGCTGGTCGACGATCTGGTGCGCCGCAAGTCGGTGACCCGCGAGTTGGGGACCGGTGAGGCACCGCCGGCCTTGCTGGACTTCATCGACCAGGCCCTGGCCCGCAACAACGCCCAGGCGGCGCGCGGTCGACCGCCAAAGGCCGGGGCCGCCGAAGCTGCGGATGCGGTGTTTGCGGAGATCACGCATCGACTGGACGCTGGCCAATGAGCCACCCGAGAGGACCGTGGAGATCAGGCCAGCCGGTTGTATGGTGGAAGCGGGGAAAGTCTCTTTGGAAAGAGCCGACCCTCTTCCCCCGCGCTGACCTTCGCCCTGTGGGCTCCGGTGCGCCGGGCCCCCTTCTCCCATTGGGAGAAGGCAATCATTTCAGCGGTCGTCGATGACAGAGATGGTGTTGGCGAGGCTGAGGGCGTGTACCAAGGCATCAGGGTCGCGAACGGTGAATTCGTAGCCTTGGTCGTCGGACCAGTAGATGCGGACCGTTTCGCCGATGAGAATTCGGCGGCGACGTTCGATCCGCTCTATCTCGGAAAGCCGAACGTCGATGCGAATGTCGTAGAAATTGAAGACGAAGAACAGGTTGAACGGGAACGTCAGGTCCGTCTTCACCTGATTGTTGGCAACGATGACCACGAGGCATCGGCGCGCGCCGCCAAGACGGGCGAGCAGGTTGCCGAGGGATCGCCCCGACGCGCCTTTCTGATAGAAGACGGCTCCGTCAGGGCGCTTCGGAAAAATGGGTTCGCCTGTCTGGAGCCGCCGTAGCGCGCCAAAGGCCAGGATGCCCAGGTTCCACAGAACGGCGAAGCCAAAGAAATACGGAAACCAGGCGTCCATCTGGCTTTCGGTGGGCACCGGTTACTGCATCCCGGCCCGTACCTGGGCGCGCAGAACGTCGATCGGCTGGAGGCCGCGGTCGGACTTGAAGCGCCAGTAGGTCCAGCCGTTGCAGGCGGGGGCGTTTTCCATCAGGGCCCCGAGCTTGTGGATCGAGCCGGTCATGTCGCCGGCGACGAGGGACCCGTCGGCGCGGACGCGCGCTTCTCGCTGACCCTTGGGGCAGAACAGGCGGTCGCCGGGGCGCAACAGCCCGGCCTCGACCAGCGACCCGAAGGCCACGCGCGGTTCGGCCTTTTTGGAGCCGGTGATCTTGAGGTCTTCCGGCGTGGCCGGGACGACCTCGTCGATGCGCTTGCGGGCCAGGGCGGCGTAGGTTTCATCGCGCTCGATGCCGATGAAATGGCGACCCAAACGCTTGGCGGCCGCCCCGGTCGTGCCGGTCCCAAAGAAGGGGTCCAGAACAATGTCGCCGGCCTGGGTCGAGGCCAGCAGCACCCGATAGAGCAGGCTCTCAGGCTTTTGAGTGGGGTGTGCCTTCTGACCGTCATCGTCCTTGAGGCGCTCTTCTCCCGTACACAGCGCCAGGTGCCAGTCGGAGCGCATCTGGGTGTCTTCGTTGAAGGCCTTCAGCGCGTCGTAGTTGAAGGTGTAACGCTTCTGCTCGCGGCTGCGCGAGGCCCAGATCAGTGTCTCGTGAGCGTTGGTGAAACGGGTGCCCTTGAAGTTCGGCATCGGATTGGCCTTGCGCCAGATAATGTCGTTCAGAACCCAGTAGCCGAGGTCCTGAAGCGCCGAGCCGAGGCGGAAGACGTTGTGATAGCTGCCGATGACCCAGATGGCCCCATCGGGCTTGAGCACCCGGCGGCACTCGCTCAGCCATTCGCGGGTGAAGCGATCGTAGGCGGCAAAGCTCTCGAACTGGTCCCAGTCGTCATCGACGGCGTCGACCTTGGAGTTGTCCGGGCGCAGAAGCTCGCCACCAAGCTGGAGGTTGTAGGGCGGGTCCGCAAAAACCAGATCCACCGAGGCGTCTGGCAAGGACCGAAGTTGCTCAATGCAATCGCCGATCAGGATGGTGTCCGGCTTTACGCCCATGGTCTGGTCCCCAACTCTACTGGACCAAAAGCACAAAACACGGTGAAGGAACCGTTATCTCGCGGCCAAAGAAGCGCGTTGAGCCGTTCGAAATTTCCGAGATAATAGCCCGGCTGGTGAGCCGCAGACGGAACGAAGAGCCAAGTTGAGTACCGACGCACTGTTCAAGGTCTTGGTGGTCGAGGACCAGGCGCTGCTGGCGATGGAACTCGAGTATGTGCTGCGTGAGCTGGGTCACGATGTGATCGGCTGTGCCATGGATGCTGAGGAGGCCATGGCCATGGCGGGGACCACGGCCCCGGACGTGGCCCTGGTCGATATGAACCTGCGCGATGGGCCGAGCGGGCGCGATATCGCCCAGAGCCTGAACCAGACATATGGGACGGTAGTGGTGTTTCTGACCGCCAATCCTGAACAGATCCCGTCCTGTTTTGCCGGGGCGCTCGGCGTGCTGGTCAAGCCGTTCGAATCCCAGACCTTGCGAGACGTCCTGATGTTTGCGGGTGAGTTCGCCCGCGACCGGACCGTCGGTGATATCCCTCAGAGGTTCAGGCTTGCGCCCTGGGTCCTGGAGGCCCCGCCTGCGACGGCTTAGAGCATGATGGTTTTTGTTGGAGCCGCCGCGGGGCGGTTCCAACAAAAAGCTGAATCATGCTCGCGCTATTGTCTGGAGCCTGATTCACGCCGAGATGAAATCGCGAAGCGATTCCATCTCAACCGATCAGGCTCTAGGGCTTGGCCAGTCGAGAGCGCCGGGCGGCAAGGTCACGCCCGATGCGCAGCCACAACAGGATCAGGCCGGTGATCACAACGATCACACTGACGGCGGCCAGCAGGATGATCCACCAGCTGTTGATGTTGTCACCGCCGGGGCCGAAATCGAGGATGTGCAACCGCCACATGGTGTCGAACAGACTCCACAGGTCGGACCGGCGCGAGACAACGGCACCTGTCGCGGTGTCGAGATAGAAGCGCGTCCCTTCCGGGTCATCGAACTCGACGCGCCAAAGTGGCCCCTCGCGACCGGTTTCGACCGGTGCTTCTGGCAGGAGCTCAGCCGAAACGACCTGGCCGGGGCCTTGATACTGGGTGATAGCCAGTCGGGTCGCTTCGTCGGCGTCGTAGGCGGGCAGGGGTTGATTGCTCACCGCTGACAGGCGCACGGGTGCCCCCTCGGCAGGCGTCAGAACCCAGACGGGACCTCGCGGGGTGGTGGTGAGTTCGGCGCGGACCGGATCCATGCCGGCGGCACCGGCAGCGTCGGCCAATGACGTGGCCCCCGCGACGTCCAGTTCCACCACAGGCGCTTCAGCCAGGCGGTGCTCCCCGCGCACGCGCTCGATCGGCAGCGCGACCATCACCAGCCCGCCGATCACCCAAAAGGCGATCTGCACGGCCACAACCAGGCCGATCCACTTGTGCAGCCAGACAGAGATGCGGTTCAGGCGAACGCTCATTTGCCTATCTCGGATTGAAACGGACCGCAGGAGACCAGTCCTATGTGTTTCAGGGTCTCGCGGTCATAGATGGCTGCGGCGGCGTTCATGTCGGCGACGATGGCGTCACGGATTCTGAAGTCGGGGGCCATGCTCATTTTCATTCGTCATCCTCGGGCTTGACCCGAGGATCAGTCGTGCCGCCCGCCCCGTGTTGACCGGGCAGGCATCACGCAACCGACGTCTGGCCCTCGGGTCAAGCCCGAGGGTGACGATGCCTTATTGCTCCCAGCCCCGCTCGATCGCCCAGACGCAGAAGGCATAGTCATGGGCGATGTCGCGCAGATAGTCGAAACGGCCTGACGAGGCGAAATGACCGGCCGTCATGTTGATCTTGAGCAGGACCGGATTGCCCGAGGTGGTCGCGGGTCGCAGTTTGGCCACCCACTTTTCCGGTTCCCAATAGGTGACGCGCGGGTCCGACAGGCCGCCGGTTGCCAGCACTGCCGGATAGGCCTTGGCCTCGACCTGATCATAGGGGCTGTAACTGAACATATAGTCGTAGGCTTCGGCGTCCTCGATGGGGTTTCCCCATTCGGGCCATTCCGGTGGCGTCAGCGGCAGGGACGTGTCCGACATGGTGTTGATCACATCGACGAACGGAACATTGGCCAGGATACCCGCCCAGAGGTCCGGTCGCATGTTGTTCACCGCGCCCATCAGCATGCCGCCGGCGGACCCGCCATGCGCAACGATCTTGCCGGCGGTGGCATAGTTGCGGGCGATCAGATGCTCGGCACAGGCGATGAAGTCCTCAAAGGTCTTCTTCTTGGTCATGCGACGCGCGGCCAAGAACCAGCCCCAACCCTTGTCCGAGCCGCCACGAATGTGGGCGATGGCATAGATGAAGCCCCGGTTCACCAGCGACAGGCGGTTGGCATTGAAGCTGGCCGACATGGGAATGCCGTAGGAGCCGTAGCCGTACAGCAGTACCGGCGCAGAGCCGTCGACCGGCGTGTCGCGACGACGCAGGATCGAGATCGGCACCATCGCGCCGTCAGCGTGCGGGGCTTCCATACGCTCAACGATGTAGTCGTCCGGGTTGTGGCCCGAGGGGATTTCCTGGGTCTTGCGCAGGGTCCGCTGGCGCGTGGCCATGTCGTAGTCGTACGTCTCGGTCGGACGGGCCATGGAGTTGTAGGCGTAGCGCGTCAGATTGGTCGCATAGTCGCGCGACCCCTGGACCCCGAGGGCATAGGCGGGCTCATCCACCGCGATGGCGTGCTCCTCTCCGGCGCGGCTGCGCACGACGATGCGGGTGTTGGCATCCGCGCGTTCCTGGCGAACCAGCCAGTCCTGGAACAGGCCGACCCCCTCGATGATCTTGCCGGCGGTGAACGGGACCAGGTCGCGCCACCCTGACTTTCCGGGGTTGTCGGTCGGGGCCTCACAGATCTTGAAATCGACGGCGCCGTCGGCGTTGGTGCGGATGATCCACCGGTCGCCCCAGTGATCGAGGTCATAGAGAGTGCCCTCGACCCGAGCCTCGGCCAGCGTCGGCGTCGCCGTCGGATCATTGCCGGGGATATAGCGGGCCTCGCCGGTTTCCTGGTTCAGGATGCCGATGATGATGAAGGCGTCATCCGACGTCCGCCCGATGCCCATGAACATCCCGTCGTCGGCTTCTTCGTAGACGAGGGCGCGGTCACCGCCGGTGATCGGGCGGCGGAAGATCTTGTCGGGGCGGCCATTGTCGTCCCGGTTGATCCAGAACAGCCACTGGCTGTCCGGGGCGATGGAGAAATCTCCCGTGGCGTCGCCGATCGGGTCGCCGACCAGTTGCCCGGTCGTCAGATCCTTGACGTAGATCTTGTAGACCTCGGAGCCCTGGTCATCCTCGGCATAGACGAAATAGCGATGGTCCGGGCTGGGCGAGGTGGCGCCGACCGACGAATAGTCCTTGCCCTCGGCCAGGGCATTGGCATCCAGCAGGACCTGTTCGCCGTCGGTCTGGCCCTTGGGGCGTCGGCAGTAGAAGGGATGCTGAGCCCCGGTTTCGAAGCGGGTGTAATAGTCCCACGGGCCGTAGGGCGAGGGCACGGAGCTGTCGTCTTCCTTGATGCGACCCCGCATCTCCTGGAACATCGCCTCTTGCAGATCGTTGGTGGGGGCCAGCATGGCCTCGCGATAGGCGTTTTCGGCCTCGAGATGTTCGCGCACATCGGCCTTGATCAGCGAGGGGTCGCGCAGGACATTCTGCCAATTGTCGTCCTTCATCCATTGATAGTCATCAATGCGCGTCCGCCCGAGCTGGTCGATGGTCACAGGGATACGGCGGGCGACGGGAGGGACGGGCATAGAGGTTCCTGACTGGGCGAAGGCGGGGGTCCCGACGGCGGCTGCGGTAGCCAGGGCGGCGGACGAGGCAAGCATCTGACGGCGGTTCATGGATGGGCTCCGAATTTTCGTCCGGGACGTTGCTCAGCTTGTCGGTCCACGTCAAATGAATGTTCGCAGAGGTTGGGAGCCATCCATGGAATGGGACCAAATGGTCCAGATGATCGAGGCCACGGTCCAGGTGGAGAACACCCGGCCGGGCGGAGATCGCCGGATTTCGACCGGCCTTCTGGTGTCGGCCCCCTATTGGGACGGGACGCCCCGAACGGTGCTGGTCACCGCCGCCCATGCGGTGGACCCGTCGGAAACACCGGAGATCCGCATCGGCTGGCGCTTTGCGACCGAAGACGGTGGGTGGAGCTTTGCGCCCCAGCCGGCTCCGCTTGAGATCGGCGGACGGGATCTGTGGGCCCGCCACCCGGAACGCGACATTGCCGTGATTGAGGTGGTGGCACCGCCGACCTTTTCGGCACGAGCCATCCCTCTGAGCTGGCTGGCCGATGAGCGGGATCTGGACCAGCAGGGTGTCGGTCCCGGCGACCAGATATTCACCCTCGGCTACCCGCGTGGACTGTCTTCGAACCGGGCGGGGTTTCCGATTCTGAGAACGGTACGGGTGGCGTCCTATCCGCTCAGCCCGATCCGGGCGTTCCCGACCTTCCTGATCGACGGCTTCCTCTACCCGGGAAACTCAGGCGGTCCGGTATTCTTGCAGAGAGGGCCCGATGGGCACCCCCTCATCCTCGGACTGGTGACGCAACAGGTCGATCAGGGCGAGGAGCCGCTGGGTCTGGGCGTGGTCGTCCATGCCGCCTATGTCCGCGAAGCCCTGGCGGTTCTGGACGAACAATCAGGCGCGGGCCGCCGGCGCCGGGCGGCGTGAACTACGCCGGCTGAAACGAGAGGCGCACGCCGAGGGCGCGTGTAACCTTCAAAAGCGTGCTCAGGCTAGGATTGCCTTCGTCGGAGAGCGCCTTGTAGAGCGCCTGGCGTGACAGGCCGGTTTGTTCTGCCACGGTGGTCATACCCCGTGCACGCGCGACGACGCCGAGCGCATCTGCGATCTCAGCCGGATCGCCGTCGGCGAAGGCTCCCTCAAGGTAGGCCGCTATGGCCGCCGGGCCGTCGAGATAGTCCGCCGGATCGAAGGGGCGGGTTTGAACAGTCATTTCAGATCTCCTTGGCCAAACGGATCGCCGTCGCGACGTCCCGCTTCTGGCCGGATTTGTCGCCGCCGCAGAGCAGTATGATCAATACGGCACCGCGCTGGACGAAATAGACCCGAAAGCCGGGCCCATAGTGGATGCGAAGCTCGCTGACACCTTCTCCAATCGGTTTGACGTCGCCGGGATTTCCGAGCGCGAGCCTGCGAACACGGCGGGCGACCTCCGCTCTGGCGCGCGCGTCCCGAAGACCAGCCAGCCAGTTGGAGAAGGTGTCCGTTTCCCGGACCTCGATCATGTGTCACTTATAGGCGACACGCGTCGGATTGTCAACCAAAGACGACACGCGTGTCCCGACAGAGCCTACCCGGCCTGGACCACGCTGAGCACCACATCTGCAGCGGCGGCACTGGGGTCCGGTTGACCGCGCCCCATGAGATCCAGAGCCGCAGTCTGTTCCGCGATCTGTTCGGCGCGCAGTTCGGGTTGGTCCAGGCGCTCGGCGACGGCCTGGGCCAGGGCTTCAGGCGTGGCCGCATTTTGAAGAAATTCGGGGGCAATCCGCTTGTCGGCAGCGATGTTGAACAGGGTGATGTGCCGGGCGGTCATCAGTCGGCTGGTCAGGGCGAAACTCAGTCCACCCAGGCGATAGGCGATAACCATTGGGACGCCCGCGAGCGCCAGTTCGGTCGAAACTGTGCCGGAGGTGGCCAAAGCCACGGTTGCGGCTTTCATGGCATCCTTCTTGGCTGCGTCGCCTTCGACAAGAATGGACCTGAAGGGCCAACCGGCGACCCGCCCCTTGAGGTCGTCGGCGATGGTGTCGGCCACAACGACCGCAATCGCGAGGTCGGGCCGCGCGGCCTTGAGCCGCCGGGCCGTCTGTTCGAACACCGGGGTCATGCGCATGATTTCGGCGGGACGACTTCCAGGCAGGATGAGCAGCAGGGGCTGTTCCAGGGTCAGTCCGTTTTCTCGGCGGAAGCGAGCGCCGTCGGCTTGCGAAAAGTCGATCGCCAGGCTGGGGTTGCCGACAAAGGTGGTCGGCAGGCCTTCTTTCTCAAACCAGGGAGGGTCAAAGCCGTGCAGCGTCATCAGGTGGTCGACCGCGCCGGCCAGGGTTTTGGCGCGGCCCGGACGTGAGGCCCACACCTGTGGCCCGACGTATTTGACGATCTTGAGGTCGGGGAGGGCGGCGCGCAAACCCTTGGCCACGCGAATGGTGAAGCCCCAGCTATCGATCAGCACCGCGACGTCTGGCTTCTCCCTGACGGCCAGTTCGACCGTCTCGGCAACCCGGCGTTTGACCCGCCCATAGGCCCGCACACCTTCGATCCAGCCCAGGATCGACAGGTCGGTGATGTCGAAAGGGCTCTCGACACCCTGTTCAGCCATGCGGGGGCCACCCACGCCGACGAAGCGGACCTTGTCGGCCCCGACCTTGGCCTTGAGGGCGCGCGCCAATCCGGCTCCAAGATTGTCGCCCGATGCCTCGGCCGCCACCAGCATGACGGTCAGCGGGCGGCTCATCCTTCGCCCCAGACGAAAAGCCCGAGCCGGTCCGCCGCAGCGATGACGCCGGGCTTGTCGATGACGATCAGGTCGCCGGCCTGTCCGGCGATGCCGGCCAGCCCGGCGGCGTGAGCCAGCTCAACGGTCCGAACCCCGATGACCGGCAGGTCGACCTTGCGTTCCTGAATGGGCTTGGGAGCCTTGGCCAGTACGCCCCGGAGGGAAACGCCACGCAGATCTGCGGGAAGGGTGGCAACCCGCTTGAGCATTTCGTCGGTCCCCTCCTGCGCCTCGACGGCCAGGACCAGGCCGTCGGACACCACGGCCCCCTGGCCGACATCCAGATCCCCAATCGCGCGGGCGATCCGCAGAGCCTTCTCGATGTCGGCGCGGTCTGTCGGTCCGGGATGGACCGATCCGAGAGCGCCTGTCGGCAAGGCGTCGTCGCCCCCCAGGATGTCATCGGCACCCTCGACGGCAAATCCGGCGTCTCCAAAGACCTTGAGCACCTGCCGAAGCAGGGCATCGTCTCCCTGTTTGGCGGCCTGGATGATACCGGGCAGGACCGTCATGCCCTTGAAATCGACCTTGAAATTGGAAAAATCCGGTCGACTGACCTTGCCCGCCAGACAGACCGACTGGCAGCCGGCCGTCTTGAGCGCCTCCAGGCATCGACCGAACTCGCCCAAGGCCAGATCGACGCCTGTGGTCGGCTGGAGGGCATCGTCGGCAAATCCCAGCAGGCGGATGACGAAGACCGGCCGGTTCTGGGCCTCGCAGGCGGCAACGATGCGGATCGGCAGATCCCCGCCGCCGGCGATCAGGCCCAGCTTGTTCATCTCAGGCCTCTGGCAGGCACAGCGGACGGCTGCCGCCGGCGCGGATGAAGGCCACGATCTCGTCGGCTTCCGCCAATCCGCCGGTATTGGCTTCGGCCCGATCCAGCCGCTCGGCGAAGGTGTCGTCGCCCTCGAACAGCTCACGATAGAAGGCCAGCATCTGCTTGATCTTGGCGCGGTCGAACCCGAGCCGCTTGAGTCCGACCATGTTCAGGCCATGCAGCCGCGCGTGATTGCCCCAGACCGAGCCGTAGGGGATGACGTCGCGTGTCACCACTGCCAGACCGCCCAGCATGGCTCCGCGTCCGACGCGTCCGAACTGGTGAACGGCGCACAGCCCTCCGAGAAACACGCGGTCGCCAATCGTCGCATGGCCACCCAGCGTGGCGTTGTTGGCAAAGGTGACGTTGTTGCCGACCACACAGTCATGGGCGACGTGCGCTCCGGTCATGAACATGCAGTTGGAGCCTACGGTCGTCACGCCGCCGCCCTGAACCGATCCACGATTGAGGGTCACCGACTCGCGGATCAGGTTGTTCTCGCCGATGACGAGCCGGGTCGGTTCGCCCTTGTACCCGCCATGTTGAGGTGGTCCTCCGAGAACGGCGAACGGATGCACCACCGTCCCGGCACCGATGTCCGTGATGCCGTCGACAACGACGCTGGAAACGAGTTGTACGCCCGCATGCAGGGTCGCGTCGGGGCCGACGTGACACCAGGGGCCGATTTCGACGTCTGCACCGATCTGGGCGGCTGGATCGACGATGGCCGTGGGATGGATGCGGCTCACAGACCCGTCTCAACCACCATGGCGGCAAACTCGGCCTCCGCGACCAGCTTGCCGTCGACAAAGGCCTCGCCGCGGAACTTGAAGAGATCGCCACGGTGCTTGACCACCACGACCTTCATCCGAAGCTGGTCGCCCGGTCGCACCGGCTTTCTGAAACGCGCACCGTCGACGGACATGAAGAAGATCGCCTTACCGCTCACGTCGGCATCCAGCGACTTGGACATGAGCACAGCGCCCGTCTGGCCCAGGGCCTCGACGATCAGCACGCCCGGCATGACGGGGTTGCCGGGGAAATGCCCCTGGAAGAACGGCTCGTTGTGGGTGACGTTCTTGATGCCCGTAATCGAGGTATGGGGCAGATAATTCTCGGCCCGGTCCACGAGCAGCAGCGGATAGCGATGCGGGATCCGCCGCATCACCTCAGCGAAGTCGATCTCTTCGCCGCGATCTTCCTGGTCACTCATCGGCGCCTCCGTGTCGTCTGCTCGCCTGTTTGGCGAGCCAGACGGTTTCGCGCAAGAACCGACGTAGCGGGCGGGCCGGCTGTCCGCCCCAGGTTTCCCCATCCGGTATGTTGTTCATCACCATTGAGGCGGCGGCCACGCGGACGCCTTTTCCGACGGAAACATGGTCCGTCACCCCGGCGCGTCCCCCGAGTTGGGCCCCGTCACCGATGGTGACCGAACCCGACAGTCCGGTGTGGCCGGCCAGCACAACATTGCGACCGACCTGACAATTGTGACCGATCTGGACCAGATTATCGATCTTGGTGCCCTCGCCGATGACGGTGTCGTCCCAGGCTCCGCGGTCGATGCAGGTGTTGGCCCCGACCGTCACATCGTCCTGCAGGATGACGCGACCCAGCTGGGGAACGTCGATCAGGCCTGTCGCCGCACCCGCGACACCAAAGCCGGGCTCTCCGATGACGCTTGAGGCTCCGATCCGCACCCGGTCCCCGACGAGACAGAAGCCGAGGGTCGCATTGGGCCCAATATCGCATCCGCGACCGATTTGAACGCCCGGTCCGATCACGGCATAGGCCCCTACGCGTGTTCCACGACCAATCGAGACGCCCGATCCGAGAATTACGCCCGGAGACAGCACGACATCTTCTTCAAGATGGATGTCTGGTCCGAGAACCTCTGTCGGCGAGGGGCGCGGAGGGTGCAGTCGGTGGCCCACCAGAGCCCAGGCGGCCTGAGGCGCGCGCGAAATCAGGCGCGCGCAATGCGGCGGCGCGAGTTCGGCGTGCTTTTCGCTGACAAAGACGGCACCGGCCCGGCTGGCCGCGAGCTGATCGCGATATTTGGGGTCACCCAGAAAGGCGACGCTCCGCTCGTCAGCATGGGCGAGCGGAGCGGCGGTCTGGATCAACAGGTCCGGGTCACCGCCTTGCAGCGTCGACCCGGTCAATTCGGCCAGGGTAGCCAGGGACAAGCCCGGCGCGGTTTCGAAAAAGCGCGCGTCCGGCATCCTGTGACTGACCTGACCCTATTGTTGCGGCAGCGGAGAGCGGTCGAACGAGAGCGTCTGGAGCTGCTGGTTGACCAGTTCGATCACGCGATCAGTAATGTCCATGGCCGGGTTGGCCCCGAACATGGTCGACCGATCCAAAAGCAGACCGCAACCGCGTTCCTGGTAAACCTGGACCAGAATCGGGTCCATGGTTTCGCCGATCCGCTGCAGTTGGAGGCCTTGGGTGTATTGGAGCTCGGCTTCGCGCTGACCGGCGAGCTGTTGATAGGCACCGGCCCGCTGTTGCAGGGCGACCGCACGCTGCTGGAACTGGTCAGCAGGCATCGAAGCCTGGCCGGTTTGCAAGGCATTGGCCTCGCCTTCGATGGCGGCCCCTTCGGGCTGAAGTTCGGCGCGGACAGCGTCGGTCAGCTGCTGCATGCGGGCGGCAACGGCCTGGCCGACCATCGACCCGCCCACGGCGCGGCCTTGGTTGAAGGTACAGACGCCCGGGATCACTGGCCCCGGGTTGGTCGGTTGGGCCGGCTGGGCAACCGCGCCACCGGCCAGGGCAAGGGCCAGGGTCGTGGCGGAAGCAAGAACGGCGAGCTTCATGGGGGAAATCCTAGAACTGGGTTGAGGTGGAGAAGCGGAAGGTTTCCGTCCGGTCATAGTCCTCGGACTGGAGGATTTGCGAGAAGTCGAACCGGATCGGCCCCATCGGCGAGCGCCAGTGGACGCTGAGGCCGGCAGAGGCGCGCGGACGAATGTCGGCGACGATATTCGGGTCCGGGAACCCTGTCGCATCAATACGGTACCGATCATCAAGCATGCCGACGGTGCCATAGTCCATGAACAGCGATGTGCGAATTCCATACTCCTCGGGCAAGAAATTCGGCACGGTCAGCTCAAAGGTGCTGATGGCGTACATGTTGCCGCCCAGCGCATCGCCGGTCAGCAGGTCGCGCGGGCCCATACCGGCCGTCTCGAAGCCCCGGAAGGTGTTGCCGCCCTTGAAGAAGCGGTCGTTGATCCGGATCGGATCGCCGCCCCAGCCACTGATGTAGCCGGCAGAGACATCGGCCGAGAACACCATCGAGCTGGTGATGGACCGATACCAGGTCGCCGACACTTCCGAGCGGACATAGTTCACATCGCCGCCGAAGCCCGCGAGATCCTGCCACAGACTTCCGCGCCAGCCCCGCGTCGGGCGGACAGGATCGTTCGTCCGGTTGGCGGTGAGCGTGTAACCGATCGTCGACGATAGGAAGCTGCCGACCTGTTCGCAAAGCGCGCGCGACCCGTAGCCAGGGCAATATCCGTTCGGAACGACGATTTCGTCGGACTTCAGATTATAGCGCAGGCCCAGGGTGGTGTAGTTGTTGATCGGCCAACCGAAACGGAAGCCGACGCCCGTGGACTGCCAGTCGAAGGAAGACTCTTCCTCGAGGTCATAGCGGTAGTGATAGATGTCAAAGCCGGCGCGTAGATCGCGGCCCAGGAACCGGGGCTCGGTGAAGCTGATGTTGGCCTGCTGACGCAGCGAGCCCCAGGACAGACGTGCCACGAGGTTCTGTCCGCGCCCGCGGAAGTTGGTCTGGGTAATGCCAAGATCGATAATGAAGGAATCGACCGACGAGAAACCCGCCCCGAAGGACAGGGTGCCGGTCGGCTGTTCCTGAACGGCGACCTGGAGAACGGTACGATCCGGTGTCGAACCCTGGACCCGCTCGATCGTCACATCCTCGAAGAAGCTGAGGCGGCGCAGGTTGTTGCGCGACAGGTCGACCAGGGCCTGGTTGAAGGCATCGCCCTCCGTCAGCGCGATTTCGCGGCGGATGACGGGATCGATTGTCTGGGTGTTGCCGACGATGTCGATGCGTTCGACATAGACGCGCGGCCCTTCGCGGACCTGGAAGGAAATGTCGACGGTATTGGTTTCGGCGTTGGGCGTTTCGTTGGGTCGGATATCCACGAAGGCGTAGCCGGCCGCGCCGGCGGCAAACGTCAGGGCCTCAACAGCCTGTTCGACCCGGTCTGACTCATAGCGGTCACCGGCCTGGATCGGGATCAGGGCGCGCAGGAATTCGGGATTGAGGCGCTCGTTTTCCGTTTCGATGGAAAGCTCACCGAACTCGTATTCGTCACCCTCGTCGAGCGTCAGGGTGATCTGGAAGTCTTCCTGGTCCGGCGTCAGCTCAGCCACGGCCGAAACGATACGGAAATCGTAGTAGCCGCGGTTGGTGTAGAAATCGCGTAACTGTTCGCGGTCGTACTCCAGACGGTCCGGGTCAAAGTTGTCGTTGGAGGAGAAGAAGTTCCACCACTGCGACCGCTCGGTGACCATCACGCCTTGAAGGTCGCTGTCGGAAAAGGCCGAGTTGCCCAGGATGTTGATGTTGCGCACGCCCGTTTCGACGCCCTCGTCGATCTCGAAGATCAGATCGACCCGGTTCTGTTCAAGCTGGACCAGCTTGGGCGTGACCGTTGCCGAAATCCGACCGGCGCGCCGATACAGTTCGACGATACGCTGGACCTCGGCCTGCACGCGGGCGCGAGTATAGACGCCACGCGGCCGGACGGTGATTTCTTCACGCAGGCGTTCTTCGTTGAGCGCGTTGTTGCCCTCGAAAACCACCTGGTTGATGACCGGATTTTCCACCACCTGCACCAGCAGGGTGCCGTTCGGTTGCAGGGCAATCTGAACGTCAGAGAAGTGATCCGTGCGGAACAGGGTCCGAACCGCCAGGTTGATGACGGCATCGTCAACGGCATCGCCCGGCTGAATCGGCAGATAGGACAGGATCGTCGACGGATCGATCCGCTGGGCACCCTGAACCTGGATACGGGCGATCACAGCAGGAGCCGGCGCTTCGCCGGGCTGGGCTTCGGTCGCAGCGGCCGTAGGCTCAGGCTGCGCCGCCGCCTCCTGGGCCATGGCCGGAACGGACAGGGACGCGGATGCGACCAGGGCCACCAGGCTCGTTTGAAGGATGGGGCGTGAACGGTAATGCATGGGGATGACCACTCGGCGACGGGCTAGGGTTTACGACGTCCCGCCGAGGAAGGCGAAGAGGTTGAGCTTGTTCAAATCGTTCCAGGTGGCGAACAACATCAATCCAACGAGCAAAGCAAGTCCAACCCGGAACCCTGCCTCCTGGATTTGTGCGTTCAGTGGCCGCCGTGCGACGGCTTCATAGGCGTAGAACACGAGATGCCCCCCGTCCAAAATCGGAACCGGCAACAGATTGAAGAAGCCGACTGCGACCGAAAGGAGGCCAGAAAGGTACAAAAGCGACAAAAACACGCGACCGACCGCATCTCCGACGCTTTCAGCGCTTTCAGCGGCCTGGCCGGCGATGGCTCCAGAGGCTCGCGCGATGCCAATCGGCCCTGAAAGTTGGTCGCCATTCTCCCGGCCGCTGAAAATCCGTCCGATATAGGTAACCGACGCGTCGAGAACCCCGCCGGTCTGTCGCACCCCTTCCACCACCGCTTCCGGCAGGCTGTAGCGGTGGGTGACGATGTCGCCGGTGGCGCGGCTGGCCCCGACACCCAGATAGCCGATCCGAACGATAGACTGATCGACTTCGCTGCGGATATCGCGCCCGGCGGGCGTTGCTGTCAGGCTGAGGGTCTGGTCCCCACGTTCCACTTCAAAGGCGACAGGCTGATCGGCGCGCATCATCACGTGCTGGGCCAGATCCTGCCAGCGGCGAATGGCCCGGCCATCGGCCTCAACGATCAGGTCGCCGACCTGGAATCCGGCGGCGGCGGCCGGGCTTCCGGCCTCAACCGAACCGACGCGTGGCTTGACCATCAGGGTCTCGCCCACCGCCAGGGCCATGATCGTGAAAATGGTGATCGCCAGCAGGAAATTGGCGACCGGCCCGGCCAGCACGATCAGGGCGCGCTGCCAGATCGGCTTGAAATGGTAGTAGGCCGTTTCGGCACCGGGGCCTTGTTCGGCCACGATCTGGTTGCGCAAGGCATCCAGACCTTCGCGGTCAGGAACTCCGGTCACATCCAGATCACCGGCAAATTTGACGTAGCCCCCCAGCGGCAGGGCGGCGAGTCGCCACTCGACGCCGGACTTGTCTGTCCGGGACCAGATGGTCTTGCCAAAGCCGATCGAGAAGCGGTCGATCTTGACGCCGAAGAGCTTGGCGACGCTGAAATGGCCCAGCTCGTGAATCACGATCACAAGCGCAAGGACCGCCAGGAAGGCGGCCAGGGTTCCAAGAATAGAGCCGACGACGTCGAGCATTCGGTTTCAGACCCTCACTATGACGCCTAGGCCGCCTGGACCCGACGGCGGATCGCCTCGGACGCCTGACGGCGGGCACCTTGATCGGCACCCAGGGCCTGTTCCAGTGGGCTTGCGCCCGCTGTGGCAGCCTCAACACCGACTTGTCGATCAAGAGTCTCAGCCACCGTTTCGGCAATATCGAGAAAGCCGATCTTGCGGTCAAGGAAGGCCCGCACCGCCGTCTCGTTTGCGGCATTGAAAATAGCCGGCGCATCGCCGCCCTGGATCAGGGCCTGGCGGGCCAGTGCCAGCATGGGAAAGCGGTCCTCGTCTGGGGCTTCAAAGGTCAGCGCGCGAATGGCTGCCAGGTCCAGCTTGGGAGCCGGCCAACTGACCCGTCCGGGCCAGGCCAGGGCGCAGGCAATGGGTGTGCGCATGTCGGGCGGGCCCATCTGGGCCAGGGTCGAGCCGTCGGCGTATTCGACCATCGAATGGATAATCGACTGCGGGTGGACCAACACCTCGATGCGGGTTGCTTCCATGCCGAACAGATAGGCGGCCTCGATCATCTCCAGGCCCTTGTTGGCCATGGTGGCGGAATCTACCGAAATCTTGGCCCCCATAGACCAATTGGGGTGGGCCACGGCCTGTTCGGGCGTGACGGCGCGCATCTGGTCGTGGGTCAGTGTGCGGAACGGTCCACCCGAAGCGGTCAGGATCAATCGTTCGATCTGGCTCCGGTTGTCGGCTTCAAAGACCTGGAAGATCGCCGAATGTTCGGAATCCACAGGGATCACCCGTCCGCCGGCGCGCTCGGCGGTCTCAATCAGGGCCGGTCCGCAGCAGACCAGACTTTCCTTGTTGGCCAGGGCCAGGGTGGCCCCCGAACGTGCCGCTGCCCAGGCAGGCCTCAGACCGGCAGCCCCGACGATGGCGGCCATCACCCACTGTGACCCGACGTCAGCGGCGGCTTCGACAGCGGCCTCGCCCGCCGCGGTTTCGATACCGGAACCTGCGAGACGGCGATCAAGCTCGGGCTTGAGGGTTTCGTCGGCGATGACGGCCAGCCCGGGCCGCCAGGCCAGGGCCTGTTCGGCCAGGGCGGCGACGTTGGCACCGGCGGTCAGGGCATCGACCTGATAGGCCTCCGGGCCGCCCGTCTGGCCCATGAGATCCAGGGTCGAGACGCCGACGGAGCCGGTTGAGCCCAGGACAGTGACGCGGCGGCGGCTCATACGGCGACCCCCTGGTCCACCGCCAACTTGATCGCAGCGACCACGACAACCGCAAACATCAGTCCGTCAACGCGGTCCAGCAGCCCACCGTGACCCGGGATGAGATCCCCCGAATCCTTGACGCCGTAGCGCCGCTTGAGGGCCGATTCCCACAGGTCGCCGGCCATGGTGGCCAGAGCGCCCGACAGGCCGATGAAGGCCGCCAGCCAGAGGGAAACACCGGGGAAGTGAAGCCACCCACCGCCTCCGGTCAAAACCAGGACGACGGCCATGGCCGTGCCGCCCAGCAGTCCCCCCAGAAAGCCCGACCAGGTCTTGTTGGGTGAGAAGCGGGGCCAGAGCTTGGGGCCCTTCAGCAGGCTGCCGACCAGATAGGCAAAGACATCGGCCGCCCAGGTCACCGCGAACAGCAGAATCATCCAGCTGCCGCCATCGGCCGAGATACGCAGCCAGACCATCAGGACGAGCGGCCAACCGATATAGAAGACACCATAGGCCGCATCGATCGGCGGCCGTTTGACCAACTGGGCGATGGCAAAGGCGATCAGGGCCCCGAAGGCCAGCAAGACCAGCCCCAGCGAGATATCGGCCAGATAGACGGCAATACCGGGAATGACGATTCCCGCCGCAACGGCGGCAGCCATCCACTTGGCTTCGCCCGGCGCGGTCATCTTGGCCCACTCCCAGGACAGGAGCACGACCGCCACCGTCATCAGGATTCCAAACGCCCAGCCGCCGAGCCACAACCCGACAATTGCCAGGGGGGCCAGGACAGCTGCGGAGGCCGCCCGGATCAGGACATCGCGCGTTCGCACTAACCGGCCTGCCGGGCGGGTTCGAGCCCACCAAAACGGCGCTCACGCGTCCGAAAGGCCTCGACGGCCTTGGCCAGGGCGTCCGGCCCATAGTCCGGCCACAGAATGTCCTGGAACAGCAGTTCGGCGTAGGCGGCTTCCCACATCAGGAAGTTTGAAAGCCGCCGTTCCCCGGATGTGCGCACGACCAGATCAACGGGCGGGGCGTCGGAGGTCGACAGGAGACTTTCGAACCTATCTTCGGTCAGGGTGGCGGGGTCTTCGCCGCTGAGGGCGAAGCGTCGGGCCGCATCAACGATGTCCGCGCGCGATCCGTAGTTGAAGGCGACCTGCAACAGAAAGCGGTCGTTGTGAGCCGTGCGCGCCTCGGCCCGCTCGACGATGACGCGAATATCATCCGGCAGCCCTTCACGACGTCCGGGAATACGCAGGCGCACACCTTCACGTTCCAGGCGGTCCAGATCGCTTTCGACGTAGTTGCGAACCAGCCCCATCAGTTCCGAAACCTCGGCGGCGGGCCGACGCCAGTTCTCGGTCGAAAAGCCAAAGACCGTGAGGCAGGTCAGGCCCAGATCGGGAGCCGCCTGAACTGTGCGCTTCAAGGCCTCAACCCCGGCCCGATGACCGAGCGCACGGGGCAGTCCCCGGGCCTTGGCCCAGCGGCCGTTGCCGTCCATGATCAGCGCCACATGGCGCGGACCTTCGGCATCAGAGCTGGGGCTATCGGCCATTCAGGCACCTCTCGAGATCAAGGCCAAAGGCCTAGACCTGCATGATCTCAACTTCCTTGGCCTTGAGGGCCTCGTCGATCCGCTTGATGGCGGCGTCGGTGTCCTTCTGGACCTCGGCCTCCATCTTCTTTTGCTCGTCCTGGCTGATCTCGCCTGCCTTTTCGGCCTTTTTGAGATCATCGTTGGCGTCGCGGCGGACATTTCGCACGGCGACCTTTTGCTGCTCGGCATATTTGCCGGCCAGCTTGGCCAGTTCCTTGCGGCGCTCCTCGGTCAGAGGCGGGATCGGGATGCGCAGGGTCTGACCATCGACGACGGGATTCAGCCCCAGTCCCGACGATCGGATGGCTTTCTCAACCGACACCACCACGCCCTTGTCCCAGACGTTGACGGCAATCATGCGGGGCTCGGGCACCGAGATGGCGGCGACCGCGTTCAGCGGCGACATCGAGCCGTAGGCCTCAACCTGGATCGGATCGAGCAGGCCCGCTGAGGCGCGGCCGGTGCGCAGACCTGCGAACTCTTCCTTCAGGGCACCCACAGCCTTGTCCATCCTGCTGCGGAAGCTGTTGAGGTCGGGCTTGGCCATGATTGTCTCCCAGTTCTTATTCTTGTCGGGTCAGGGTTTGGCACAGATAACCGTGTGGGCACCCTCGCCCTTGAGCACGCGCGGGAACGAATTCTCCTCGCGGATCGAAAAGACCACGATCGGAATGCCGGCGTCACGCATCATGGCAATGGCTGATGCATCCATGACCCGCAAGTCCCTCGCCAGCACATCAGTATAGGTCAGGGTGTCAAAGCGCGTCGCGGTCGGGTCCTTCTTGGGATCGGCGGAATAGACGCCGTCGACCGAGGTGCCCTTGAGCAGGACATCGCAACCCATCTCGGCCGCGCGCAGGGCTGCGCCGGAATCTGTGGTGAAGAAGGGCGCTCCGACGCCGGCGGCGAAAATGACCACGCGGCCTTTTTCAAGATGGCGCAAGGCCCGGCGACGGATCAAGGGTTCGGCCACGGCGGGCATGTCCAGGGCCGATTGCACACGCGTCGGCACGCCGGCCTTTTCCAGGGCGGCCTGCATGGCCAGGGCATTCATCACGGTTGCCAGCATGCCCATCTGATCGGCTGTGGCGCGCTCCATGTCGCCGGCGGCTTTGGACAGCCCTCGGAAAATGTTGCCACCGCCGATGACAAGACAGATCTCAACGCCGGTGGCGTGGGCGCGGGCCACCGAGTCGGCGACCTCGCCCACCGTCTTCATGTCGATGCCGTAGGGCTGTTCGCCCATCAGGACTTCGCCGGAGACCTTGAGCAGGACGCGCTTGTATTTCGGATCGGCCATCGGGTCTTTCGTCGGGCTGGAACGGATTCGGTCCCTTCATAGACGAAGGGTGCCCCGACCGTCAGCCGGAGCGCCCTAAAAGTTTGTCTCCTCCCCATTTCATGGGGAGGTGGATCGGCGCGAATACGCGCCGGGACGGAGGGGGAGGCGCTGCCCTGTCCGGCCTGGACCGAGACACCCCCTCCACCACTTCGTGGTCCCCCTCCCCATAAAATGGGGAGGAGATGGCCACTACGCCTTGGTCATCGAGGCAACTTCTTCGGCGAAGTCCATCCCGACCGGCTTCTCGACGCCTTCACCCAGGCCCATGCGGACGAAGCCGATGAGCTTGATCGGAGCGCCCAACTCCTTGGCCGTGTCGGCCACGAGCTGTTCGATCGTCTGGTCCGGGTTCATGACGAACGGTTGCTTGGTCAGGACCACTTCCTTCTGGAACTTGGCGATCTGACCCGAGACGATCTTGTCGATCATGTTCTCCGGGCGACCTTCTTCACGGGCCTTTTCGGTCAGAACCGCGCGTTCCTTTTCGATGGCGGCCGGATCCAGGTCCGACTCGTCCAGCGACAGGGGCGAGGTCGCAGCGATGTGCATGGCGATCTTGCGGCCCAGTTCGCGCAAGCGGGCGTGATCCGCGCCGGACTCGATGCCGACCAGAACGCCGATCTTGCCCAGGTTGGTGGCGACCGCGTTGTGAACGTAGGACGCGACGACGCCTTCGCCGACCGACAGGGTCGAGACGCGACGGACGTGCATGTTCTCGCCGATGGTGGCGACCAGGTTGGTGACCAGGTCCTGCACGGTCGCACCGTCCAGCGGGGCGGCGTTGACCGAGTCGACGTCAGTGTGATCCAGCGCGACGATGGCAATCTTGTTCGCGGCCTGCTGGAACAGCTCGTTGCGGGCAACAAAGTCGGTTTCAGCATTGAACTCGATGACGGCGGCGCTTTCGCCGGCACCCGAATGACGGGTGGCGACGGCGATCAGGCCTTCGGCGGCGACGCGGTCAGCCTTCTTGGCGGCCTTGGACAGGCCCTTGGCGCGCAGCCAGTCGATGGCGGCATTGATGTCGCCGTCGGTTTCCTGAAGGGCCTTTTTGCAGTCCATCATGCCGACGCCGGACTTTTCGCGCAGTTCCTTGACGAGCGCAGCGGTGATCTCAGCCATTTCGGTTTCTCCTTGGGAGGGTCGTTTCGGATAGGGGAACGGCCGGGCTGATCTAGCCCGGCCGTGTGTCAGTTAAACGCACGGCCTTGCGTCAAGGCCGGTGGGGCTGGTTTCAGCCCTCGGCCTCTTCGGCTTGTTCAGTCTCGGCCGGAGCCTCGGCCACGATCTCGACGATCTCGGCTTCAGCAACCGGAGCTTCCTCAGCCTTGGCCTTCTTGGCCTTGGCCGGCTTGGCTTCAGCAGCCTGGGCGACGGCTTCGTCCTCAGCCGACAGCGCGGCCGGGGCAGCGTCTTCGGCCAGCGCCGGTTCGGCCGGCGGCGTGGCGGAAGCGCCCAGATCAACACCGGCAGCCGAAGCTCCGGCGGCCAGGCCGTCCAGGACGGCGTCGGCAATCAGGTCGCAGTACAGCTGGATGGCACGCGCCGCGTCATCATTGCCCGGCACCGGATAGGTGATGCCGTCCGGATCGCAGTTGGTGTCCAGGATGGCGATGACGGGGATGTTCAGCTTGCGGGCTTCCTGGATGGCGATCGCTTCCTTGTTGGTGTCGATCACGAACATGATGTCGGGGATACCGCCCATGTCCTTGATGCCGCCCAGCGACAGTTCCAGCTTGTCCCGCTCGCGCTGCAGGTTGACCAGTTCCTTCTTGACCCGGCCTTCGCCGCCCGAAGCCAGGATGGCCTCCAGGTCGCGCAGGCGCTGGATCGAGTTGGAGACGGTGCGCCAGTTGGTCAGCGTACCGCCCAGCCAGCGGTTGTTCATGTAGTACTGGGCGCAGCGGGTCGCGGCTTCGGCAACCGGCTCAGCAGCCTGACGCTTGGTGCCGACGAACAGGACGCGACCGCCTTTGGCGGCGACGTCGCGCACGGCAACCAGGGCCTGGTGCATCAGCGGCAGCGACTGCGACAGGTCGATGATGTGAATGTTGGAGCGCGCGCCGAAGATGTAGCGGTCCATCTTCGGGTTCCAGCGGTGAGTCTGGTGGCCGAAGTGAGCGCCGGCTTCGAGCAGCGAACGCATAGTGACGTCAGGCAGAGCCATTTGTTTTCTTTCCTTTATCCGATCAATCCGCCACGGACGCTGTAAGGCTTTTGAGGGCCCTCGGAATGGTGCGACCAGGATGTCTCCCCGAAACGCGCCACGCCCGTGTGTGAAGTGGAGGCGGGGAAATAGGGGGCGAGCGCTGAAATTGCAAGGGGTGGGTGCCGGCGCTTGCGGTACGGTCAAGCCTGACTATGTCTCAGGGAACGATTGGGAGTCTCTTATGAAGAACGCTTTGCTCATCCTCGCCGCCGCCCTGGCCTTTGGAACCGCTGGTGCCGCCTCGGCCCAGGACCACGATCACGCGGCCCACGGCGAGCATGCCAATCACGGCCAGGATCATGCCTCCCATGGCGAGGATTATGCTGAGCACGCGCATGACGCCGCCCATTTCGCCACCGCGCGCCATGCGGAACACACCCTGCGCGATACGATTGCAGACTTGCAGGCGGGCACGCCGGACTATGACGCCATGGTACCCGAGCTGGCCGAGGCGGTTCGGACCCAGTCTGCGGCCATGACCCCGGCGTTGCAGTCGCTGGGTGAGCTTCAGACGCTGGAAAATATCGGCGAACCCCAGCCGGGCGTGCACCAGTTCCGCGCGACCTTCGCCAACGGTCAGGCACTGACCTGGAGCATCTCGATCAACGGCGAGAACAAGATCCAGGGTCTGTTGATCCAGTAGGACCTAGCCCACGAACCCCGCAGCCCGCTTGAGGCGGTCATTGATGGCCTCGCCCAGGCCCTCGGCGGGGATGGGGGCTACCGCGATGCCGGTCGGCTTGGTTCGATCTGCCTCTCGCAACATGCGAAACAGATTGGCGGCGGCTTCGCGCAGGTCGCCGATCGGACTCAGGCTGAACGTGCCAGGCTGTCCGAAGGCGAGGAAGGCCTCGCCGTCGCGCGGCGCCGCAGCGTTCAAACGAACCGGCGCATCAGGCGCATAGTGCAGCGCCAGGCGGCCCGGCGAGCGTTTGGCGTCGGCCTCCGCCTCGGCCAGCGGGCCGATGACGGCCTCGATCTGGTCACGGGTCACCGCGCCGGGGCGCAGCAGGCGCGGCTGATCGATGAGGGCGACCACGGTACTTTCCAGACCGACCTCACACGGGCCACCATCCAGCGCAGTCGCGGCGAAGGGGCCGGTTTCCTCAACGGCATCGGTGAAGGTCGTCGGGCTCGGACGGCCCGAACGATTGGCTGACGGGGCTACGACGGGTTTTCCGAAGGCGGCGATGACCGCGTGGGAAAGCGGATGAGCCGGCGCGCGCACCGCGACGGTGTCCAGACCTGCCCGGGCCAGATCACAGACGGCCTCGGTGTCGCGGATCGGCAGCACAAGTGTCAGTGGCCCAGGCCAGAAGGCGGCGACCAGCTTGCGCGCCCGGACGTCGAAGACGGCAAGACGCTCGGCCTGATCCAGATCCGCGACGTGGGCGATCAGCGGATTGAAGCGCGGGCGACCCTTGGCCTCAAAAATGGCGGCCACGGCCAAAGGGTCCGAGGCGTCGGCCGCCAGGCCATAGACCGTCTCGGTCGGCAGAATGACCAGCTTTCCGCCCTCAAGCGCGGAAACGGCGGCGGCGATGTAGGGGGCGGCGGGCATGGGGCCTTATGGCCCTTCTCCCCTTGCGGGAGAAGGTGTCATGCGAAGCATGACGGATGAGGGGGCGTGCCAGCCCGTCGGGTTCAGCGTAGGCGGCGGGCAGGGTCTGTCGGAAGCAGTCATCCACCCCTCATCCGACCTCGCTGCGCTCGGCCACCTTCTCCCGCAAGGGGAGAAGGAAACCTGATCGAGCTACCGCGTCTTCAGGAACGGCAGCATGCGGCGCAGTTCGTTGTCCTTGTCGAGGAACTGATGCTTGAGGGCGCCGAGGATGTGCAGGGCGATCAGCACATAGAGGAACTTGGCCGCCAGGCTGTGCCCGCCCATGAGCGCACGGGCCGTTTCGCGCCCGCCTTCGATCGGCAGGAGCGGCCACTGGAACAGACCATAGAAAAGAATGTCACGGCCCGCCGCCGAGGACGCCATCCACCCACCCAGCGGCATACCGATCAGCAGGACATAGAAGCCGACATGCACAATCCGTGAGAGCCATTTCTCCCAGGATTTCATCTGCCCCGGCAATGCCATCCAAGGCTCCTTGAACCGCCAGCCGATCCGAACCAGCGTCAGCATCAGGATCAGCAGGCCGCCGGATTTGTGCAGCCCCATGAGGTTGCGCGAGAGGTCGCCCTCGGTGGCATCGTGCGCCATGACCAGACCGATCTGGGCGAACACCAGCAAGGCAATGATCCAGTGCAGGGCAATGGAGACGTTGGAATAGACGGCGGACGGTTGCGACACGGCGATCTCCTCAACAGCTTCAGGCAGCTTGGCGCCGCAACGTCAGGGGCGCTAGGAGTCTGACGACAATTTCAACAAGGCCCGACGCATGACCTTCCGCTCGCCTGTTCGTGACATTGATTTCGCGCTGAACGCCATCGCCGGGCTGGACGCCGTGGCGGCGACGGGGGCCTTCCCTGACTATGATCCAGAAATCGGGGCGGCGATCCTGGAAGCCGCGGGCCAGTTCGCTGACGGCGTGCTGGCACCGTTGAACCGGACCGGTGATCTGAAGGGCGCGCTCTACGCCAATGGATCGGTCACAGCCGCGCCCGGCTATGTCGAGGCCTACAAGAGCTTTGCCGAGGGCGGCTGGGCCGGGCTGGCCGCAGACCCGGAGCAGGGCGGGCAGGGGTTGCCCAAGGCGCTGGAGTTGGCCGCATTCGAGAGCTTCCATGCGGCAAACATGGCGTTCGGCCTGTGCCCGATGCTGTCGCTGGCGGCCATCGAGGCCCTGTCACACGTCGGGACTGACCGCCAGAAAGAGCTGTATCTGTCCAGGCTGATCACCGGCGAATGGACCGGAGCGATGGTCCTGACCGAGCCGCAGGCGGGGTCGGATCTGGGCGCTCTGACGGCGACGGCGGTTCCGAACGGCGATGGGACCTATGCCCTGTCGGGCCAGAAGATCTTCATCACCTGGGGCGACCACGATGCGACGGACAATATCGTGCATCTGGTGCTGGCGCGGCTGCCGGATGCGCCCAAGGGCTCCAAGGGCATCAGCCTGTTCCTGGCCCCCAAGATCATGGTGGCGGATGACGGAACGATGGGCGAGCGCAACAGCTTCCGGCCTGTTGGCGTGGAGCACAAGCTGGGCATCCACGCCTCGCCGACCTGCGTGATGAGCTACGAGGGCGCGACCGCAGAGCTGGTTGGAGAGCCCAATCAGGGGTTGGCCCACATGTTCATCATGATGAATGCAGCGCGGCTGGCCGTGGGGGTTCAGGGCGTCGGCATCGCCGAGCGGGCCTTCCAGGGCGCGCTGGCCTATGCGCAGGAGCGCCGTCAGGGGCGCTCGATCTGGACCGGCGAGGCCAATGCCCCGATCATCGACCACCCGGATGTGCGCCGGATGCTGGTGGTGATGAAGGCGAAGATCGCAGCGGCTCGGGCCATCTGTCTTTCGACGGCGGTGGCGGCGGATCTGGCCAACCATGCGGCGACCGAGGAAGAGCGCGTCCGTTGGAAGGGCCGCGAGGACCTGTTCGTGCCGATCGCCAAGGCCTGGTCGACGGATGTCGGCTGTGACGTGGCCTCGATGGGGGTTCAGGTCCACGGCGGCATGGGCTTCATCGAGGAGACGGGCGCGGCCCAGCACTATCGCGACGCGCGCATTGCGCCGATCTATGAGGGGACCAACGGCATTCAGGCCGGCGATCTGGTGGGGCGCAAGCTGAGCCAGGACGGCGGCGAAAGCGCCCGGGTGCTGATCGCCGAGATGACGGAAATCCTGCCCGACCTGGCCCAACTTCTGCCCGGCAAGCCGACCGAGCGACTGGTGGCGGGGATCGAGGCCGTTGAGGACGCGACCTTCTGGTTGATCGATCGCAAGGCCCAGGCCGACAGCGCCGCCGACGTGCTGGCGGGCGCGGACGCCTATCTCAAGCTGATGGGCGATGTTGTCGGCGGCTGGATGCTGGCCAAGGGCGCGCTGGAGGCGGATCGTCGCCTGAAGGCCGGCGGCGGTGACGAGGCCTGGCTGCAGAGCAAGATCGACCTCTATGAGGCCTATGCGGCCAATGTCCTGGGGCATTGTTCCAGCCGGCTTGCCGCCGTGGGGCAGGGCGGCGATTTGCTCAGTCGCTTGGGGGGTGACGTGCTGGGGGGCTAGGGCTTCCCCATCCCCCGCCCCGTCGTCACAGCCTTCTTGCCGAACTTGTCTCTGAGGGCGTCGATGGCTTGTTCGGCCTTGAGGGCGCGGGCTTCGGTGGAGCCGAAGAGGTCGGCGGCGACGTCCGAGGGTTCGATGAGGTCCGAGAGGCCGACGCCGATCAGGCGGTAGGGCGGGCCAATTTCCTTCCCAAGCATCTCGCGGGCCTGGGCGAAGACGGCGCGGGCGGTCTGGGTCGGCTCGACCAGGGTTCGCCTACGGGTCAGGATCTTGAAGTCGGTCTTGCGCAGCTTGAGGGTCAGGACGCGACCGGCGACGCCTTCGCGGCGGGCCTGGGCGGCGAGGCGGTCGCAGAGCGGCCACAGGACGTTTTCGAGATCGGTGAGGGCCGTCAGGTCGTCGTTGAACGTCGTCTCACAGCTCATGCCCTTGCGCTCGCTCTCGGGATCGACGCGGCGATTGTCGCGGGCGTGGGCGAGGGCGTGCAGACGCAGGCCATGCTCGCCGTAGCGGGCGGCCAGCGCCTTCTGGTCCGCGACGGCGAGGTCGCGGATGGTGCGGTAGCCGTCCGAGGCCAGGGTCCTGGCGAAGACGGGTCCAACGCCGGGCAGGATGGAGACGGGTCGGGAGGCGAGGAAGGCGACGGCTTCAGTCTGGCCGATGACGGTGAAGCCGCGCGGCTTGTCGATATCCGAGGCGATCTTGGCCAGGAAACGGTTGGCGGACAGACCGATAGAGACAGTCAGGCCGACATCGCGCTCGATCTGTTGTTGCAGCCGGATGAGCTGAAATGCGGGTGGGCCGCCATTGAGCCGGGCGGTGCCGGCCAGATCGATCCAGGCTTCGTCGAGCGACAGGGTCTGAACTAGAGGCGTCAGGGCGCGAACCTTATCGAAGATGGCGCGGCTCGCGGTCTTATACTTGCTGAAATCCGGCTTGATGACCACGGCTTCCGGGCAGGCCTTCAGGGCCTTGAACATCGGCATGGCCGAGCGAACCCCGTACTGGCGGGCGATATAGCAGCAGGTGGACACGACCCCGCGCTTGCCGCCACCGACGATGACCGGCAGATCGCGCAGCTCGGGCCGGTCACGCTTCTCGACCGAGGCGTAGAAGGCGTCACAATCCAGATGGGCGATGTTGAGAGCGTCCAGTTCACCATGAACCACCACACGCGGCGAGCCACAGGCGGCGCAACGGCGAGCGTCAACCACATCGGTTCCCAGGCAATCCCGGCACAGGGACTTCACAGCTTCAATCGACCTTAAGGTTTCTGCGTCATGGTAGCTCAAACGGCGAGATCGAGCGCGTGCGACGCGCAACGGTTTCGCCCAAGAACGGTGTGGGTTGATGATGTCCAAGAAGGTCCTCATCGTCGAGGATAACGAGCTGAACATGAAGCTCTTTCATGATCTGCTCGATGCCCAGGGCTACGAGACGCTGCAAACCCGCGAAGGGCTGCAGGCGCTGGCTCTGGCGCGCCAGCACCGGCCGGACCTGATCCTCATGGATATCCAGCTGCCCGAGGTGTCGGGTCTGGAGGTCACCAAGTGGCTGAAAGAGGATGATGAGCTGTCGCATATTCCGGTCGTGGCCGTGACCGCCTTCGCCATGAAGGGCGATGAGGAACGCATCCGCGAGGGTGGGTGCGAGGCCTATATTTCCAAGCCGATCTCCGTGATGAGTTTCCTCGACACGGTCCGCCGTCATCTGGGCTGAGGGCGGCCTGAATGACTGCTCGCATTCTTGTCGTTGACGATATCGAGGCGAATGTCCGGCTCCTGCAGGCCCGCCTGTCAGCCGAATATTTCGACGTCCTGACGGCCACCGATGGGCAGACGGCGCTGGTCGTCGCCACAGTCGAGCAGCCGGATCTCATTCTTCTGGATGTGATGATGCCGGGCCTGGACGGGTTCGAGGTCTGTCGACGTCTGAAGAGTGGCCCGGCCACCCGTCACATCCCGGTCGTTCTGGTGACGGCGCTGGACGGTCGCGAAGACCGGATCACCGGCCTGGAAGCGGGAGCTGATGACTTCCTGACCAAGCCGCTGGATGACCTGATGCTGTTTGCGCGGGTTCGGTCGCTGACCCGGCTGAAGTCCGCCATTGAAGAGCTTCGCAAGCGCGAGGAATCCGGCCGTCGCCTGGGGCTGCTTGAAGGCGGCGCAAGTCGGGTTCGAAGTGCCGGTGGGCGGGTCCTGATCGTTGACGACCAGCCACGCCAGGCCGAACGGATTGCCAAAGAGCTGTCGGCAACCCATCGCGTGTCGATTGAAAGCGACCCGACCAAGGCGCTGGTTGCGGCGCGCGGGGCGTTCGATCTGGTCATCGTGAACGGCGCATCCGACACGTTTGACGGTCTGAAATACCTGGCTCAGGCACGCTCCGACGCCGCGAGCCGATCCATGCCGATGCTGATGGTCGTCGATGTCCATGAGCGCCCGCGGGTGGTCAAGGCGCTGGAGCTTGGGGCCAACGACATTCTGGCGCGGCCGATTGATCCGCAGGAGCTGGCGGCTCGCTGCAACACCCTGATCCGCCACAAGCGCTATGCGGATTCGCTGCGACACAGGCTGGACCACAGTCTGGAGATGGCCGTGACCGATCCCCTGACCGGTCTGCACAATCGTCGCTACATGGCCGGTCAGCTAGAGCCGCTTGTCGACAATGCTGGAAAAGGCGGGGCCCCCGCCGCCGTGCTGATCCTGGATATCGACCACTTCAAGGCCGTCAACGACACCTTCGGCCACGATGCCGGGGATGAGGTTCTGGTCGAGTTCGCCGTGCGGCTGGCCACCAATGTGCGGGCGGTTGACCTGCCATGCCGGTTTGGAGGCGAGGAGTTCGTCGTGGTCATGCCCGAAACGGGGGTCGCGGATGCCGAAGTCATCGCCGACCGTATCCGCGCCCAGGTGGCCGGAACCCCGTTCATGGTCATGGACGGTCGCGAAAGCCTCAATGTCACGATTTCCATCGGTGTGGCCGTATCGACCGGGGCGGGGGATACGGTCGAGGCCCTGCTCAAGCGGGCCGATGCGGCGCTCTATGAAGCCAAACAGTCTGGCCGCAACCGGGTCATTGCCCGCGCGGCCTGATCCGCGCCGAACACAATGAAAAACGCCCGGTCGGGCGACCGGGCGTCACAAAAGCCAGCAAGGCGTGGGCCTTACTTGATTTTGCCTTCCTTGAACTCGACGTGCTTCTTGGCGACCGGATCGTACTTGCGCACGACCATCTTCTCGGTCTGGGTGCGGGCGTTCTTCTTGGTCACGTAGAAGTAGCCGGTGTCTGCCGTCGAGTTCAGGCGGATCTTGATGGAGGCGGGCTTGGCCATCGGGAAAAACCTTGCTGCGGCGCAAAAGCCGCGGAAATCGAGAGCGGCGGAACATACTCAGGAAGTCCGGGAAGTCAACCGAGCCTTGGCTATCCGTCGAACGAACGGCTAGGCTGAGGCCATGAAAGCATATCTGACCCTGATTTCCGCCCTTGTCCTGAGCGCCTGCGCAACGACGCCGGCTGCGTCGCCCAGCCCCCAGGACGCCTTCTTCGCCCGCCTGTCGGCCCTGTGCGGCCAGACCTTCGAGGGACGGGTCGTGTCCAACGATGCCGCCGATGAGAGCTTTCGGTCGCAGCGTCTGGTGATGCAGGTGCGCGACTGTTCCGCCGATGAGATCGGTATTCCGTTCGATGTCGGGCCCGACCGGTCGCGGCGCTGGGTGATCACCCGGACGGCAACGGGTCTGAGGCTGAAACACGATCACCGCGACGAGGCCGGGGAGATCCACGGCTATCATATGTATGGCGGCGACACGGCTGAGCCCGGCACGGCCGAACGCCAGGCGTTCCCCGTCGACCAGGAGTCCATCGACCAGTTCATCGCCGGTGGCGCGCAGGTATCGACCACCAATGTCTGGGCCATGGAAATCCGGCCCGGGCAAACCTTCGTGTACGAACTGAGCCGACCGGGACGACTGTTCCGGGTCGAATTCGACCTGACGCGAGAGGTTGAGCGCTAGACCGCGCGCCAACCCTCCATCGGCCTGACCGTCGCGCAGGCGGGGGTTCCGTCCTTGGCGCGGCCGGGGAAGACGGCTTCGAGGACGGTGCCCTGGCGGGCCTGGTCGAGCAGGGCGGGCGGGATGTCGTGGATGTCGATCTTGGCGCGGCGGCTAATGTCGGTCCCGTGCTGGCCGGCGGACTGGCCGATGCGGATGTAGACGAAGCGGCGCGTCGGGCCTTCGCGGCGGACGAAGTCGCCGAGGAAGCGGCCATCGTCGGTCAGGCGGATGGGGACATCGAAGCTGAGCGAGGCGTCTGTGGCGACGCGGGGGTCGTGGACGGCCTCTTTCTGCTGGAGGCTGTAGTGAACGCCGGGGACCGGGTCGGCGATGGTCAGGCGCAGGGTGATGGGGGTTTCGGGCATGGGGGCAAGCTAGCGACGCCCTCTCATCTCGTCATCCTCGGGCTTGACCCGAGGATCGGACCTTCGGCGGCTGGGATCTGACGGGAGAGGCCTGTCAACCCGACGTCCGGCCCTCGGGTCGAGCCCGAGGGCGACGACCGGAGATGTTACCCCATCGGCTCAATCTGGTGCTGGCCCCTTACGAAGCGCACGAAGGGCGCGGGCCTGTCCGGGTCGGAGAGACGTTTGCCGACCTCACCGATGATGAAGCGGGTGATGGCGGGCAGGTCGAGTTCGGTGGCGTCTTCCCAGGGGATCCAGGCGATTTCGTCCAGTTCGCCGGAGCCGTCGATCTCGCGGCTGAGGAGGGCGGAGCCGTCGGCCATGAAAAAGCGGGCGTCGAAACGGCGGGCGCGGCCGGGCGGGGTGATGGCGCGGGCGACGTAGGTGAGGGCCGACAGGTCGGGGATGGCTCCGGCGGCACGATAGGCGCGCCAGCCGCCGGCGACGGAGGCGGGCTGAGCCTGTTTGCCGACGATGAGGCCGGTTTCCTCGAAGGTCTCGCGGATGGCGGCGAGCGCCAGTGCGCGGGCGCGGTGGGGCGGGCAACCGAGGGACAGGCGGGCGGCGGAGCGGGCGTCGAAATCACCGGTGGAGGCGGCGCGGAAGTCGCCGCGCTCGATGCGGCCGCCGGGGAAGACCCATTTGGACGCCATGAAGACGTGGCCCTGGGCTCGGCGACCCATCAGCACCTTGCCGTCGCGCACGACGATCAGGGTGGCGGCGTCGCGGATCGGCATCCGCGCGCCGGTCACGGGGGCGTCGGCGAGATCCTGGCGCGGGTCGAAGGGGGTTGGGCTCATCTCTCCTCTCCACGACGAAGGCGTGGGGAGGTGGCTCGGCGCGAATACGCGACGAGACGGAGGGGGCGACGCGGACCTCTTGAGGGTTTGTTGGAGACGGCGGCTCCGCCCCCTCCACCACTTCGTGGTCCCCCTCCCCATTTCGCTGCGCTCGTGGGGAGGAGATTCATCGCCGCTTGCCCTTCTTGAAGCCAGCCTTGCCCGGCTTGGGCCCACCGGGGCGGCCCTTGGCGCGGGGCGGACCACCACGGTCACGCACACCCAGCCGCGGACGTGGGGCATTGGGGTCGGCGGGGGCGGGTTCTGACAGCATCTCGAACAACAGCCCGCCGGTGATCGGCGTGGCCTCCAGAAGGCGCACATCGACCGTGCGACCCAGGGTCCAGCGTTTGCCGGTGCGCTGGCCGACGAGGGCGTGGGCGCGGTCGTCGTGGATGAAGAATTCGTCGCCGAGATCGCGCACGGGGACCAGGCCGTCCGCCCCGGTTTCGTCCAGGCGGACGAAGAGGCCGAAGCGGGTCACGCCGGTGATCCGACCCTGAAAGATCGCGCCGGCCCGATCAGCCAGGAAGGACGCGATATAGCGGTCATTGGCGTCGCGCTCAGCGGCCATGGCGCGGCGCTCGGTCATGACGATGTGCTCGGAAATGGCCTCGAGCTGGCTGATTTCCTTGTCGGTCAGGCCGTCGCTGCCGAGGCCGAGCGCGCGGATCAGCCCCCGGTGCACGATCAGGTCGGCATAGCGGCGGATCGGCGAGGTGAAATGGGCATAGCGTTGCAGGTTCAGACCAAAATGGCCGACATTGTCCGGCGAATAGACGGCCTGCATCTGGGTGCGCAGCACGACCTCGTTGATGATGTCGCCGTGCGGCCCATCACGGGTTTCGGCCAGCAGGGCGTTGAACCGCTCGGTGCGCGGCGGCTCGCCCTTGTTCCAGCGCATCCCAAGGGTGCCGAGGAAGTCGGCGAGGTTGAAGATCTTCTCCTGACTGGGGGCGTCGTGAACCCGGTAGATCAGGGGGGATTTCTTCTGTTCCAGGGTCTCGGCGGCGGAGACATTGGCCTGGATCATCATCTCTTCGATCAGGCGATGGGCCTCAAGCGAGCGGCGCGGTTCGATGGAGACGACCTCACCGGCCTCGTTGAGCTTGATCTTGCGCTCAAGAGTTTCGATGGCGAGCGGCGAGCGGCGCTCTCGCCCGATCAGCATGGTGCGGTAGGCGGCCCACAGGGGCTTGAGGATCGGCTCAAGGATGGGGCCGGTCGTGTCGTCCGGCTGGCCGTCGATGGCGCTCTGTGCCTGTTCGTAGGAGACTTTGGCGGCGGAGCGCATGAGCCCGCGGACAAAGGTGTGCCCGGTCTTCTTGCCGGACTTGTCGAAGATCATGCGCACAGCCAGGCAGGCGCGGTCCTCGCCTTCGCGGAGCGAACACAGATTGGACGACAGGGCGTGGGGCAGCATCGGCTCCACCCGGTCGGGGAAGTAGGTCGAGTTGCCCTTATCGCGGGCTTCGCGGTCGAGCGCGGAGCCGACACGGACATAGGCGGCGACATCGGCGATGGCGACCCAGACGATCCAGCCGCCCTTGTTCTTGGGGTCCTCGTCCGGCTCGGCATAGACGGCGTCATCGTGGTCGCGGGCGTCGGCCGGATCGATGGTGATGAGCGGGATTTTCCGCAGATCCTCACGGCCCTTCAGCGTCGGGGGCTGGGCGGCCTTGGCCTCGTCTTCGGCGGCCTCGGAAAAGCCGGTCGGCAGGCCATGCGAATGGACCGCGATCAGAGAGGCGGCGCGGGGCTGATCCTCGCGGCCGACGACTTCCAGAATACGGCCCGGCTTGGGCCCATAGCGGGTGGGACGTCCGGACAGCTCGGCCAGGACGATGTCGCCGTCCTTGAGGTCGCGATCACGCGCCTCGTTTTCGGAGATCAGCAGGACATCCTTGGCCTTGCGGTCGACCGGCTCGACGCGGACCTCACGACGGGATTTGCGGATGACACCGAGAACGCGGTGGGCGCTCTGCCCCAGCTTCTTGATCAGCCGGGCTTCGACGGCGTCGCCGACGCGCTCGAAGCGCACCAGCAGGCGGTCACCCATGCCGGGCGCACCGGCGGCCTTTTCGTTGCGATCAGGGGCCAGGCGGACCAGCGGCGCATCGGCCCCCCCCTTGGTCAAACGGACATAGAGGTCGCCATCGGCATCACGCTCGACGACATCGGCCACGCCCGTCGGGGGCAGGGTGCCGGCCTTGGCGAAGCCTTTGCGGCCCCGCTTGCCGAGACGACCTTCGCCTTCGAGATCGCGCAGCATATTGCGCAAGGCACGACGGTCGTCGCCCTTGAGGCCGAAAGCGCGGGCAATGTCAGATTTTTCGGATTCTCCGGCGTCGCGGAGGAAACGGACGAGTTCGTCCTTTGTGGGCAGGCCTTGTGGCCTGCGAGTCTTGGGTTTTTTCATTGGCCCTGAATGTAGGGGCGGAATGCTAGGATTGCGAGGGGGCTCGCAACTGAATGCCCCTCGTTGACCTCGTCATCCTCGGGCTTGACCCGAGGATCGGGCGTGGGATTGGGAGCTATATCCGGCAAAGATCTGAGCGGCGGAGCGTCTGGCCCTCGGGTCAAGCCCGAGGGTGACGACATCGAGGCCACAGACGTGACTTCGCGGCGATCGTGCAGCGCCTAGGACCGCCCAGACGGTTCCTTAGTCGCCGGCCGGGGTGGCGGCGGGCGTGTCGTCGCGGGCAGCGTCCGCAGCGGCCTCGGCTTCAGCCGCGGCCTCGGCTTCAGCCTGAGCTTCGATCAGGCTGGGCGGCAGGACCTCTTCCGCCGTCAGGCCAACCTCTTCCAGCGTGGCCGGGGCGGTGGTGATGTTCGAGCGCACCCGGCGGGCGGCGTGTTCGCAACGGCCCGGCAGACCGAAGAACAGGTCGAAGGCTTCCTGGCGGGTGTCGGCATTGGTGTTGGTCAGATAAGGCTGCCAGCGCGTCATGGCGTGTTCAAAGGCCCCATTGGCGGCGGCGACCTGGGCCGGTGTGGCGCGCACCGTCCCGGCGACGCGGGCGGTTTCGAAATCCTGACGTTCCAGCCGACCCAGACGCATCAACTCTTCATCGGCCCCGGCCCCGAGGGTTTCACCCAGCTGGACGTGGCCGGAAATCAGGCCGTCGCAATAGCCGAGAAAGCCGAAATCGTCGGCCGGGACGCCCGGCGGGATCGGATAGGCATAGGCCATGGCTTCGCGGCGGCGCACGGATTCGGCGGTTTCGACCGGGGCGGTCCGCGCCGTCATGATCGGGCCATCCTGGGCCGCCAGGGCGAGGACGGTGGCGAAGGCGAGGGAAAGCGGCATGAATCTCGTCTTTCGGGCAACTGAAAACGACCCATCCTGGGCCGGGGCTGTGGCGGTTTCTAGACCTCCAGCAAGGCCTGCGCCACCTCACCACACCTGACGAAGGGGGGTTACGCATTGACGCGCCGGGCGGGCGGGCCGACATTAAGCAACCCGATGGCGCTCGTGGCGTTATCGGCCAGAGGACCATGATGAACCGTATTCACACCTTCCGACTTGGACCGCCGCCCGCCGATCAGGGGCTGGGAGCCATGCTCGGCTGGATTGTTGCTGTGATCGTGGGTGGCTTTGCCGTCCTGATCGGAGCTCTGTTTGCCCTGTTCGCAGGTCTGGCGGTCGCGATTGTCGCCGGCTTTGCCTGGCTCGCGGTGATGCTGGCGCGTTTGACGGGCCGGCGGCCCAGCCGCTCTCAACCGGCTCAACCGGGCCCGATGGCGCAAGGTGAGGGTGAAATCATCGACGCCCACAAGGTCGGCGACCAGTGGGTGGCCTACGGCTACGACCAGCCTTCGCGCTGAGCGCGCCGATGGCTCTGTCCTTCATCGACCGACCGACGCCCAACTTCGACGCACGGGCCAGCCTGCCGGACATGATCATCCTGCACTACACCGGCATGCAGTCCGGTGAGGCGGCGATCGAGCGGCTGTGTGACCCCCAGGCCAAGGTTTCGGCCCACTATGTGGTGGAAGAAGACGGGCGGATCTTTCGTCTGGCCCCGGAAGAACGTCGCTGTTGGCACGCGGGCGTGTCGCACTGGCGCGGTGAGGATCAGCTGAACGGCGTCTCGATCGGTATCGAGATCGTCAATCCGGGCCATGAGTGGGGCTATCGCGCATTTCCCGAGCCCCAGGTTCAGTCGGTGATCGATCTGGTCGGTGATATCCGCACCCGCTGGACGGTGGCGAACGACCGGATCATCGGCCACTCCGATGTGGCCCCGGACCGCAAGGAAGACCCGGGCGAACTGTTCCCGTGGAAGCAACTGGCCGAGGCTGGCCACGGCCTGTGGTTCGAGCCGGCAATGGAGCGGGTGGCGGCGCTGGGTCCGCCCATCGGGCCGGGCGAAGAAGGCCTGGGCGTGGTCGTGCTGCAGGCCGGGCTGAAACGGCTGGGCTACGGGCTGGAACAGACTGGCGTCTATGACGAGGCGACCAAGCTGACGGTCACCGCCTTCCAGCGGCACTGGCGACCAGAGAATGTGGACGGCATCGCCGATGGCGAGACCCGGGCGCGGCTGGTGGGGTTGCTGCAACTGGCGTCAGCGGAGAGCGTGACGGGAGTACTCGGATAACTACGGTCTGATTGACAAGACCATCAAAGGCTTGGCCAGTATCCCTCTCAAGAGATGGAGTCGGTCATGAAATCTGTTCAACGTGGCGGTGTGCGGCTCTTTGCCGGATCGGTTCTGGGGCTGGCGTTGATCGCCGGAACCCCAACTTTTGCTGGTCCGTTTGAGGACGCTTTCGCGGCAATTGAACGCAGAGACTATGCGACGGCGATGCGGATTCTGCGGCCGCTGGCCGAGCAGGGGGACGCGAACGCGCAGTATAACCTGGGCCTGTTCTATACGTTCGGCCACGGAGTCGATCAGAACTACGCGCAAGCCTATGACTGGTTCCGCAGGGCTGCAGACCAAGGCGACGTTGGCGCCAACTATCGTCTCGGTGCCTTCCACGAGCGTGGTCTCAGCGTGCCCCAGGACTATGCTCAGGCCGCCAGATTTTATCGCTTTGCCGCCGAGCACGGACATGTCGATGCCCAGAATGCTATAGGGCTCTTCTATGAGGACGGCCTGGGCGTGCCGCAAGACTTCGTGGAAGCCGCTCGTTGGTATCGGCTGGCCGTCGACCGGGGCGACGCGACCGCTCAAGTCAGTTTAGGTCTGTTGTACGAAGCGGGTCGGGGCGTGACGCAAGATCTTGAGCGGGCGGCCCAATTCTATCGACAGGCCGCAGATCAAGGAGAGCCTTGGGGGCAAGTCTTTCTGGGGAAATTCTATGCAGATGGGCTCGGTGTTGAGCAGGATTATGAGCAGGCCAGCCAGTGGTTTCGCAGAGCTGCGGATCAAGGGAACGCGTCGGCTCAGTTCTACCTCGGCCGGCTCTACGGAAATGGCCAGGGAGTGCCCTTTGACCATACACAAGCTGCACGCTGGTATCGTCTTGCCGCTGAGCAGGATCACAATCAGGCACAGTACTCTCTGGCCAACCTCTATTTTCAGGGATCAGGTGTAGATCGGGATTACGCCCAGGCTGCCTCATGGTGGACCCGTTCGGCGAGCCAGGGGGGGCAGGGAGCTTACAATCTGGGCGGGCTCTACGCAGAGGGCGGTTATGGCGTGCAGAGAAACTATGCCGAGGCGGCCCGATGGTATCTGGTTAGCGCCGAGGAGGGTGGCCAATGGTCCCAGCTTGAGCTGGCCAGGCTCTATGCCCAGGGGGGCTACGGTCTGGAAGCCGATATGCGCGAAGCCGTCCGATGGTGGCAGGCTTCAGCGCGTCAGGGCAATGAAAGCGCACAAAACGCCTTGCGAGAGCGTGGCGAAACCTGGTGAGGCCAGAGCCGTTGTTGACGCCGGCGGCGGTCGCGCCCATTTACCCCCCGTCAGACGGTCGGGCGGTCGCGGCGCGCAAGCGTCGAGGAAAGTCCGGGCTCCACGGCGAAAAGGCGGCGGGTAACGCCCGCCCGGGGTGACCCGAGGGATAGCGCCACAGAAAGCAAACCGCCCTGCGTCGCTCTACGAGCTATGCAGGGTAAGGGTGAAAGGGTGGGGTAAGAGCCCACCGCGGGCCTGGCGACAGGACCGGCATGGCAAGCCCCGCCCGGAGCAAGACCGAATAGGGACACTGCGCTCTTCGGAGCAGGGCTCGCCGGTCCGAGGTGTCCGGGTAGGTCGCGAGAACCGCTCAGCAATGGGCGGTCCAGAGGAATGATCGTCACCCGCTTGCGGGGACAGAACCCGGCTTACAGGCCGTCTGACATTTCCTCTCCTTTCTTTGTCATCCCGGCCGGAGCCGCGCAGCGGCGGAGAGCCGGGGCAACGCCAGACGAACGCGTGATTGCACCGTTGTCCCGGATTGCCGCCAAGCGACATCCGGGATGACAAGCAGTGTATGGTTCCGTTTTTGTTCTAATTGTTACTTTGCGTGATCAGATATGCTCGTATCTAACCTTTCAGTGTCAGTGAGTGTCATTGCATCCCACATGGGAACATGGTAACCCAGAGATTAAGAAGTGGGAGGGGCCGTCGGATTGTCCGTCGGGGCCGGCTTCGGGGATCAGGGACGGGCTGCACAAGTCCGAGGCGCGCCGGTGTTTCTCTCGACCTATGAGAAGCCGCTGGATTCCAAGCGACGCTTTGTCGTCCCTGCCGATTACCGAAATGTTGAAGACGGCTCGCAGGATGCGCTGTTCGTCTTTCCCTGCCTGTCCGAGCCGTGCCTTGAGGCGGGCGGCGTTGCCCTGAAGAAGCAGTATGAGGCCATGGCCTCGCAGCTTCCGTTTGGTCATGACTCGCGCAAGTCGCTGACCATGAAGGTGTTCGCCCAGTCGAAGACCCTGGCCTATGATACGGCGGGTCGCATCACCCTGCCGGATGCCATGTGCGCGCGTTTCGGTCTCAGGAACGAGGTCGTGCTGGTCGGCATGATGGACCGGTTCCTGATCTGGGCCCCGGACGCCTATGAGCCGTGGGCGGCGCGAATGGATGCCCTGGCCGACGAGAGCATCGCGGCGCTGGCCAATGTCGAATACGCCAAGCTGACGGGAGGGGCTGCATGAGCCCGCATCTGTCGGTCATGTTGAATGAGGTGCTGGCTGCGGCTGATCCTCGTGCCAACGATCTGGTCATCGACGGTACCTTTGGGGCCGGGGGCTATTCGAGGGCGTTTCTGGAGCGTGGCTGCGAGGTCATTGGTCTGGACCGCGATCCGACGGTTCAGGTTCACGCAGAGCGGCTGGCGGCTGACTATCCCCAAACCTTCCGCTTGATCCGGCGGCAGTTCTCCGAAATGGCTGAGGCCCTGGCCGAGGTTGGCCCCGCGTCGTGCGATGTGGTGGTTCTGGATATCGGCGTCTCGTCCATGCAGCTGGATCAGGCTGAGCGCGGCTTCTCGTTCCAGAAGGATGGTCCGTTGGACATGAGAATGTCGGACGAGGGGCCGACGGCGGCAGACCTGGTCAATACGCTGGGCCACGGTCCGCTGGCCCATCTGATCCGGGAGTATGGCGAAGAGCGGGACTCGGGCCGGATTGCCACGGCCATCCTGCGGCGACGCGTCGAGCAGCCCTTCACCCGCACGCTTGATCTGGCCGAGGTGGTCGAAAAGGCCGTGGGCGGTCGGCGGGGTGCGCCGATCCACCCGGCAACACGGACGTTCCAGGCCCTGCGGATTGCGGTCAATGACGAGCTGGGTGAGCTGGAGGGTGGCCTTCGCGCCGCCGAGCAGGTGCTCAAGCCGGGCGGGCGACTGGTGGTTGTCACCTTCCATTCGCTGGAAGACCGGATCGTCAAACGCTTCCTGAATGCTCGCGCCGGCAAGGGCGGAGGTGGATCGCGCCACCTCCCGCCACAGGCTGCGGGGCCGCGTCCCAGCTTCACCCTGATCGGCAAGGGCCTGGTTGAGGCGAGCGAAGCCGAAGCGCGCGAGAACGCGCGGGCCCGCTCCGCCAAACTGCGCGCCGCGGTGCGCACGGATGCGCCGATCTGGAGGGTGGCGGCATGATGGAGGCCCATATCCGCTCTCGCCGCAGCCGCCTTCGCATGCTGGAGCTGTCGGCCTTTGTCTGCCTGGTGGCCTTGGTGGCCTGGGTCTATGTGGCCAAGGCGACGGGGGCGGATGAGCGGGCCAACATCCGGGACATCGAGCGCGACATCCGCTCTGAGCAGCGCGAAATCCGCCAGTTGCGCGCCGAGGCCGCCTATCTGGAGCAGCCGGCCCGTCTGGAAGCCCTGGTGCGCGAACATACGGATCTCGCGCCGGTTGAGCCGATCAACGAGACGCGGCCCGAGAATCTTGAATCCATCGTCGGCGAGCTGGAGCCTGCGGTCCCGGTGGAGGTTCAGCCATGAGCCTCATTGATTTTGGCCGCCGCATTCTGCCCCGTTCCGGCACCCGCCGTCTGGCGGACTGGTGGCAGAGCCTGGAACATACGTTCGAAAAGGCAGGGGCCGACGACCGGGTCGAGAACGACACCCGGTTCCGCATGACGATTGTAGCGGGCGTCTTTACCCTGATCTTCGCGGTTCTGATGGTCGGGGCGGTCAAGGCGGCCCTGTTCTCCGGGCGCGTGGAGGAGGCCTCAGGCACGCCGGTTCTGGCGGTTCAGCGCGGCGATCTGACGGATCGCAACGGCCTGCTGATGGCGACCAATCTGCCGCACTATCGGCTGGTGATCGTTCCAACTGAGACGGTGGATCGGGCGTTTGTGCGCGACCGGGTCCTGTCGGCCCTGCCCGACATGCCCCGGGCCGGCCAGCGGCGCTTGTCCCAGGTTCTGTCAGGCGATGATCGCGGTTTCATCGTCGGCGGACTGACGGCGGAGCAGCGCCAGGCCGTCCACGATCTGGCCCTCGGCGGGCTCTATTTCGAGGAAGAAGACGCGCGGGTCTATCCGCTGCATGACCTGGGTGCCCACGTCATTGGCTTTGCCAATCTGGACGGCGAAGGCGCAGCGGGTTTCGAGGCGGCGTTCAATGACGATATCCGCAACGCCGGGCAGGCGGGCGGGAGCGTTCCCCTGTCGATCGACCTGCGGGTCCAGGGCGCGCTGGAGAACGAGCTGGAGGCCGTTGCCGCCGATCAGCAGGTGATCGGGGCTGTCGGCCTGGTGACCAATATCCGCACCGGCGAAGTCCTGGCCATGGCCTCGTACCCGGACTTCGATCCGAACCAGCGAGGGGCCTCGCCGGCCACCAATTTCATCAACCGCGCTGCCGGCTCCGTCTGGGAGATGGGCTCGACGTTCAAGATCTTCTCGATCGCCGCAGGGCTGGATTCGGGCGTCGTGCAGCCGAATACCGTAATCGACGCGGCCGGTGGTTTGCGGCTCGGTGGCCGGGTCATCAACGACTTTCACGCGGCCAACCGCGCCATGACGGTGGATGAGGTCTTCACCCATTCGTCCAACATCGGCACCAGCCGGATCGCCGCCCTGATGGGCGGGGACACCATGCAGTCCTACTACGATCAATTCGGCCTGCTGGATCGCTTGCAGATCGGGCTGGCGGAATCGACCGCTCCACTGGTTCCGCAACGGTGGGACGCCAATACCATTGCCTCGGCCTCGTTCGGACACGCCATCGGCGTAACGCCGCTACAGATGGCGGCAGCGGTTGGGGCCATCATGAACGATGGGACCTATGTGCCGCTGACGTTGCGGCCGGTCACGGATCGGGCTCGCCTTCAGGGTCGCCGCGTCGTATCGAGCGAAACCTCGCGCCAGATGCTGCGCCTGATGCGGCTGAACGTCACCGACGGCTCGGGACGGCGCGCCGACGTCGACGGCTTCTCGGTCGGGGGCAAGACCGGGACGGCTGAGAAGTATGCCAATGGCCGGCCTGACCGGACGCGCGTTGTGTCCTCCTTCGTGTCCGTCTTCCCGACCGAGGGGCCGGCGGATCAGGATCGCTATCTGGTGCTGATCCTGCTGGATGAGCCGCGCGGATCGGCCCAGTCTGGCGGCGGTCGGACCGCCGGTCTGACGGCGGCACCGGCGGTGGGGCGTGTCATCCGGCGGATCGGACCCTTTCTGGGTGTGCAGCGTCAGCGTACCGGAGAGCCGACGGCGGAACATCTCGCTCCCTTGTCGGAAGCCGATGCCATGACCGGAGTGACGCGATGACGGCGTTGCGCCTGTCCGACATCGTGCGCCGCGATGTGGCCTCGGATCCGGTGATCACCGGAGTCACCTCCGATAGCCGCCGCGTGGGTGAGGGGACGCTCTTCGCGGCCCTGCCCGGAGCCAAGTCAGACGGTCGGGCTTTCATCCCCCAGGCCCTGTCGCAAGGCGCGGCGGCTGTTCTGGTCCCGGCAGATACGCCGGACGACGCGGCCCCGCTGATCGTCAAGTCGGGCGACGTGCGTCGCGCCTATGCCCTGGCGGCGCGAGCCTTCTACGGCACCCAGCCCAGGACCTGTGTGGCGGTGACGGGCACGAACGGCAAGACCTCGGTTGCAGCCTTCTGTCGACAGATCTGGACCCATCTGGGCCATCACGCCGCCAGCATGGGAACGCTCGGCGTCATGGCCGGTGACGAGGTTCTGACCGGTCCGGGCCTGACCAGCCCTGATGCTGGGGACGCGGCCCGTATGCTGGCGGAGCTGGCCGGACGGGGCGTCACCCACCTGGCCCTGGAGGCTTCGTCGCACGGTCTGGATCAGCGGCGGATCGACGGGGTCAATCTGGTGGCGGCGGGCTTCACCAATCTGAGCCAGGACCATCTCGACTACCATGCCGACATGGAAAGCTATCGAGCGGCCAAGCTGCGCCTGTTCGATACGCTGTTGCCGCGCGGACGGACCGCCGTACTGAATGCCGATTCCGAGGCCTACAACGCTTTCGCCGGCGCCGGGATCATGGCCGGCCTGGGCGTCATGGCGGTCGGAGAACGTGGCCGGGATCTCAGCCTGGTTTCGCGCCGGGCGACGCCGGAGGGCCAACGCCTGGTGATTGAAGCCCGCGACGGTCGCCATGAGGTTTTGCTGCCGCTGGCCGGAGCCTTCCAGGTGGAGAATGCGCTGGTGGCCGCCGGTCTGTGCGTTGCGGCGGGTGATGCCCCTGAGGTGGTGATTGCGGCCCTGGCCCATATCCAGGGGGCCGCGGGTCGGCTCCAGCGGGTCGGGACGAGCGCGTCTGGCGGGGAGGCCTATGTCGACTACGCCCATACGCCGGATGGTCTGAAGACAGTTCTGGAAGCTCTGCGGCCCCACGCGCGCGGGCGGCTGATCGTCGTTTTCGGGGCCGGTGGTGACCGGGACCGGGGCAAGCGCAGGCTGATGGGTGAGGCTGCGGCGCGATTGGCGGATGTTGCGGTGGTTACGGATGACAATCCGCGCTCCGAAGACCCTGCCGAAATCCGGGCCGAAATCCGTAAGGGCTGCCCCGACGCCCGAGAGATCGGCGATCGACGTGAGGCGATTGCCTGGGCCGTGTCGGAACTCAAGGCGGGCGATGTGCTGATTGTCGCCGGCAAAGGTCACGAACAGGGTCAAATCGTCGGCGAAACCGTCTATCCGTTCGACGACGCGACGGAGGTCGCAAAGGCTATCAAGGACGCTCAGTAATGTCAGACCCCTTGTGGACCGCACGCGAGGTTGCCTCGGCGACCGGCGGTCTTGCTGACGGCGAATTTTCGGCTGTCGGGATTACGTTCGACAGTCGTGAGGTCCAACCGGGCGACCTGTTTGTGGCGCTGCAAGGCGTGCGCGACGGCCATGAGTTCGTTCAGGGAGCGTTTGCGTCGGGTGCTGTCGGGGCTCTGGTTTCGCAGCCGGTGTCGGGTGGCCCGTTTGTCCTGGTGCCCGAAACGCTCAGGGCTCTTGAGGCGCTGGGTGCCCAGGCGCGGGATCGGGCACCCCAGGTCCGCCGTGGTGCTGTCACCGGCTCGGTCGGCAAGACCAGTGTGACCCAGGCGATCCGTGCTGGATTGGATCTGGCCGGTCCGGCGCACGGGTCGGTGAAGTCGTTCAACAACCACATCGGCGTGCCCCTGACCCTGGCGCGCATGCCCCGCGACGTCGAACGCGCCGTCTTCGAGATCGGCATGAACCACGCCAATGAGATTGGCCCGCTGTCGCGCATGGTCCAGCCGCACGCCGTCTGTGTGACCACGGTTGGCCCCGTTCACATCGAGAATTTCCCCGACGGCGAAGAGGGCGTGGCGCGCGCCAAGGCGGAAATCTTCGAAGGGCTTGGCCCCGGCGGTGTCGCGGTTCTGAACGGTGATGATCGCTGGTTCGACCTGTTGAAGCATGCCGCCCTCGAGCGTGGGGCCCGTGTGGCCATGTTCGGGTCCAATTCCGGAGGGGATGCCGTTCTGCTCGATTTCAGGCCGGACCCCGAGGGTGCCGATGTGCGTGCACGGATCTGGGGCGAGGAGGTGAGCTACCGGCTGGCGCAGCCCGGCTTCCATTGGGGCCCCAACAGCCTGGCGACCCTTTTGATGCTGGAAGCTCTGGACGTGCCGATGGCGACGGCACTGGAAGCTCTGGCCGGCTTTCGGCCGCTGGCGGGGCGCGGCGCGGCGCGGCGCGTGGAGATCCCGGGCGGCGCGTTTCTGCTGATCGACGAAAGCTACAACGCCAATCCCATTTCGATGAAGGCCGGTTTCCGCAGCCTGGGCGCGCGCACCGACGTCGGAGGCCGGCGGATCGTCGCCCTTACCGATATGCTGGAGCTGGGTGACCACGCCGAGGTCCTCCATGCCGGTCTGGCCGAAGTGCTGGTCGATGCCGAAATCGACCTGGTGTTTACCGCCGGGAAAGCGATGCAGTCTCTGGATCGGGCTCTGCCTGCAGAAAAGCGGGGGGGCTGGGCCGAGGATGCGGCTGCGTTGGCACCGATTGTCACCGCGGCGGTCAGGCCCGGTGATGTCGTCATGGTCAAGGGTTCCAACGGTTCCAAAGCCTCGCTGGTGGCGAAGGCTCTGGCCGAAATGGAGGCCGCTCGGGAAGTCTGATGTTCTATTTGCTCTATCTTTATTTCGCGGATTTCGCTCAGGAATACCCGCTGCTGAACCTGCTCCAGTACCAGACGGTGCGGGTGGGTCTGGCGCTGTTCACCGGCCTGTTTGTTGCCATCGCCATGGGCAGCCGCTTCATCGACTGGATGCGGTCCAAACAGGGGCGGGGCCAGCCGATCCGCAAGGATGGTCCGGCCAGCCATTTGCAGACCAAACAAGGCACCCCAACCATGGGTGGCCTGATGATCCTGGCGGGGGTTTTCGCCGGAACCCTGCTGTGGGCGGATCTGACCAACATCTATGTCTGGGTCGTCCTGTTCGTCACCGGGGCCTATGGGCTGCTCGGATTTCTGGACGACTATGACAAGGTCACCAAACAGCACCACGCGGGGCTGACCGGTAAACAGAAGCTGGCGGCCCAGTTCGCCGTGGCCATCGTCGCGGCGGCCATTCTGGTTGCCTTTGCCCCGGTGTCGCCGACGTCTCCAAACCTGCAGACCTCAATCGCCTTTCCGTTCTTCAAGGCCGTCCTGCTGAACCTGGGCTGGTTCTATGTGGCCTTTGCGGCCTTCACCATTGTCGGCTTTTCCAATGCGGTGAACCTGACAGACGGGCTGGACGGCCTGGCGATTGTGCCGGTGATGATGGCCGCAGCCGCGTTCGGGGTGATCAGCTATCTGGTCGGCAACTTCGTTTTCTCTGAATATTTGCAGGTTCACCATGCGCCGGGGACCGGCGAGCTTGCGATTTTCTGCGCGGCCATCATCGGCGGGGGTACCGGCTTCCTCTGGTACAACGCGCCGCCGGCGAAGATCTTCATGGGCGACACTGGTTCTTTGGCCCTGGGCGGCGCGTTAGGGTCGGTGGCCGTTTCGACCAAGCACGAGCTGGTACTGGGCATCGTTGGCGGCCTGTTCGTGATCGAGGCGCTAAGCGTGATGATCCAGGTCGCCTACTTCAAGGCGACGGGCAAACGCATCTTCCTGATGGCCCCGATCCACCACCATTTCGAAAAGCTGGGCTGGCCGGAATCGACGGTGGTGATCCGCTTCTGGATCGTGGCGGCCATGTTTGCCCTGGTCGGTCTGGCGACGCTGAAGCTGAGATGAGGCGGGCACCGGCCCATTCCCATTCGTCACCCTCGAGCTTGACCCGAGGGTCGGACGTTGGCGCGAGCTCGGCGTGTGAGGGTTGGTGCGGTTCGCGGGCGCATGTCTGGCCACGAGCGACGGGAGGTCTGATCCTCGGGTCAAGCCCGAGGATGACGAGGGTGGAGGCATGATCCCTGCGCGTGGCTTTGAGGGCCGTGAGGTCGCCGTCTTTGGTCTGGGTCGGTCCGGCCTGACGGCGGCGCGCGCGCTCAAGGCCGGCGGAGCCGTGCCCGTTCTCTGGGACGATAGCGTCTCGGGTCGGATGCAGGCTGAGGCCGAAGGGTTTCGGGTAGAAGATCTGGCCCAGGCGGACTGGAGCCGGTTCGCCGCCCTGATGCTGGCCCCGGGCGTACCCCTGACCCACCCGCGTCCGCACTGGACGGTCGAGCTGGCCCGTCAGGCCGGGGTCGAGGTGCTGGGCGACATCGAGCTGTTTCAAAGAACCCTCACCAGCCTGCCGGCGGACCAACGACCGAAGGTCGTGGCCATCACCGGCACCAACGGCAAGTCGACGACCACCGCTCTGATCGGCTGGGTGTTGAAACAGGCCGGGATCGAAACCCACGTCGGCGGCAATATCGGCATCGGCGTGCTGGCCCTGCCGGAACCGACGCCGGGCGCGGTCTATGTGATCGAGGTGTCGAGCTACCAGCTGGACCTGACGACGACCTTCGCGCCGGATGTCGCCATCCTGACCAACCTCAGCCCCGATCATCTGGACCGCCACGGCGGCATGGAAGGCTATGTCGCGGCCAAGGCGCGTCTGTTCGCCAATCCGCGCCCGGCCAGCTTGGCTGTCATCGGCACGGACGATGGCTGGGGACTGGAGACAGCCCGCACCGTTGCCGGACGATGGCCGGTGGTCCATGTCAGCACCCGGCCCGTTCACGCCGATGCGCCGGGACGCCGTCTCGCAGCAGAGGCCGGGATTTTGAACACGTCAGAGGGAGAGGTGAATCTCGGCGAGGCGCAATCGCTTCCCGGTCGGCACAATGGCGAGAACGCGGCCTTCGCCTATGCCGCCGCAACCGCGCTGGGTGTCCGTCACGCGCAGGTCGTTGCCGGCCTGATGTCTTTCCCCGGCCTGGCGCACCGCATGGAGACGGTGGCGATCTGGGACCATGTTCGTTTCGTCAACGATTCCAAGGCCACCAATGCCGATGCCGCGCGTCAGGCCCTGTCCAGCTATGACCGTGTCTTCTGGATTGCGGGGGGGCGGGCCAAGGACGGCGGTATTGATACGCTGGTCGACCTGTTTCCGCGCATCGTGCGGGCCTATCTGATCGGGGAAGCGGCCGCGGATTTTGCCCGCACCCTCGGCGACGTCCCGCACGTCATCTGTGGGGACATGGATCGTGCGGTCGATATGGCCGGCCAGGACGCTCGCGCCGCCGGGGGCGACCAGACGGTCCTGCTCAGCCCGGCTTGCGCCAGCTTTGACCAGTACCACGATTTTGAGGTGCGCGGAGAGGCCTTTCGGGCCGCTGTGCGCCGGACCACCGACCAGGGAGATACCTGATGACCACCTATGTTCCACCGCTGGCGCGCGGTGACCGGTCGCTGGTCGGCAACTGGTTCTGGCAGGTCGACAAGCCGATCCTGGCGGCCATCCTGGCCCTGATCCTGACCGGCGTGGCCTTGAGCTTTGCCTCCAGTCCGGCGGCGGCGCTTCGCGACGATTCCATCAGCGGTGATTTCTATTACGCCTGGCGCATGATCGCCTTTGCCAGCCTGGGGCTCGGCATTCTGATCACGACGTCGATGCTGTCGCCACGCCATGTGCGGCGGGTTTCGGCCCTGACCTTCCTGTTCTGTATCGGCGTCATGTGTCTGCTGCCGTTCATCGGCAACGAGGCCAAGGGTGCCACCCGCTGGCTGGCCATCGGTCCCTTCGGTTTTCAGCCGTCCGAGTTTGTGAAACCGGCCCTGATCGTTCTGGCGGCCTGGATGTTCGCCGAGGGCCAGAAAGGCGAGGGTGTGCCCGGCATGTCGATTGCCTTTGGCCTCTATGCCGTCACCGCGGGCCTGCTGATCATCCAGCCGGACATCGGCCAGACGGTCCTGATCACCACGACCTTCATGGCGGTCTTCTTCATGGCCGGCGTGCCGCTCCGGTGGATGGCCGCTCTGATGGCCATGGCCGCCGCCGGTTTTGTCGCCATCTATCTGACCGTCGGCCATGTGCGCGACCGGATCGCCATGTTCATCGGCGGTGGTGAGGCCAGTGACAATTTCCAGCTGGAGCGCGCCCACGAGGCTATCTCGGCGGGCGGACTGGTGGGTCGTGGGGTCGGCGAGGGCGTGATGAAGCGTCACGTCCCGGATCTGCATACCGACTTCATCTATTCGGTCGCCGCCGAAGAGTTTGGTCTGGTGTTCTCGATCATCCTGATCAGCGTCTTCGGCCTGGTCGCCATTCGTGGGCTGCGACGCGCGCGGGAGCTGGCCGACCCGTTTGAACAGACGGCGGCGGGGGGCCTGTTCATTCTTCTGGGCCTGCAGGCAGCGATCAACATCGCGGTGAATCTCGGTCTGGCCCCGACCAAGGGCATGACCCTCCCGTTCATCAGCTATGGCGGATCGTCGATGCTGGGCATGTGTCTGACGATGGGGCTGGCTCTGGCCCTGACCCGCAAGCGTCCTGGCGCCTATGAGCCGGGCTCGACCGCCAAGGGCATTCTCGGATGAGCCGTATTGCCGTTCTGGCCGCAGGGGGCACCGGCGGTCACCTCTTTCCCGCCCAGGCCCTGGCCGAGGAGTTGACGCGGCGTGGCTGGCGCGTGGTGCTGGCAACCGACAAGCGCGGCGATCAGTACGCCCACGATTTTCCGGCGGAAGAAACGCTGGCTCTGGATGCCGCGACAGCGTCAAACCCCATCCAGATGGTCGGAGCCGTCTTCCGTATTCTGGCCGGTGTCTTTCAGGCTCGGTCGGCCTTGGCGCGGCTCAAGCCCAGTGTGGTCGTCGGCTTTGGCGGCTATCCTTCGATCCCGGCCTTGCTGGCAGCCGCGACGACGGGCCGCCCGATCATCATCCACGAACAGAACGCGGTGCTGGGGCGATCCAATCGCGCCCTGGCGCGCTATGCCCGCAAGATCGCGGCGGCCTTCCCGACCCTGGAGCGTGTTCCTGCCGGTCTGAAGGATCGGGTCGAGGTGGTCGGCAATCCGGTTCGCACGGATATTCAGGCGCTGACCAAGCGCAAATACAGTGTGGGCGATGATCGCCTGCATGTCCTGATCACCGGCGGCAGCCAGGGCGCGCGGATTCTGTCCGAGACGGCTCCACTGGCGCTGGCCCAGATCGCCGAGCGGCTGCGGGATCGTCTGGATGTCCACCAGCAGAGCCGGCCCGAGCTGCTGGACAGTGCGCGCGAGGTCTATGTCGGTGCCGCGATCCAGGCCGAGGTGGCTCCCTTCTTTCGCGACATGGCCGGGCGATTGGGTCAGGCGCACCTGGTGATCGGCCGGGCCGGGGCCTCAACCTGTTCCGAGCTTGCGGTGGCCGGTCTGCCGTCCATCCTGGTTCCGCTGAAGATCGCCACGGATGACCATCAGCGCCTGAACGCCAAGGCGCTGACCGACGCCGGGGCGGCCATGGTCATTCTCGAAGATGATCTGACGGTTGATCGCCTCAGTGAGGCAGTCCAGGCCATGCTGGATGATCCGGTCGCCCTGGAGCGACGGGCGGCTGCCGCCCGCTCGGTCGGCATTCCCGACGCGGCCAAACGGCTGGCTGATCTGGTCGAAGCGGCGGCACGGCCCGCCTGATCAGGGGCGCGCCAGGTTCTGACGCGTGGTCACCGCATCGCGATAGCTGGCAAAGTCCGGGGTGTCGCGGCCTTCCGCTTGCGGATCGCAGACGTGGGCGACCATGGCCCCGAATTGCGTGTCGGCCTCGGCTGTCTGGGCGGAGGTATCGGTTGCCGCAGCGGCCCCGACAAAGGACGTGCCGTGATAGCCGCTGAAGCTGTGGTGGACGAAGGTGCGGGTCGCACAATCGACCGTCATGGCCGAGACGATGGCGTCGACGCCATCAGCCTCGGGCATGAAGATCCAGTAGTTGATATCGACCGGCGCGACGGGGCTCGACCGGGCCGGGGCGCGGTCCACGGCGGTCAGGTTTTCGCCGTCGTAGGCGACCTGCCACAGAGGCTGTGCCGCCTGTTGCAGGAGGGTGCTCGGCTGGGAGGCCAGTCCGGCAAGCGCGGCCGCAGCCAGCAAATCAACGATCATCAACAACTACCCCGGACCAGACCGAATTCGCCTGTCAGCAGCCTAACCCGATGTGATGGCGAACCTCAAACGCGAGGGCAGGTGCATTCCCCCGTCGCTGAGTCTATGACGCCGGGATGATTCAGCGCCTGCGTCCCGTCCCGTTTGACCTCGGCCCCGTCCATTTCGTCGGCATTGGCGGCATCGGCATGAGCGGCATCGCCGAGATCATGCTAAAGATCGGCTATCAGGTGCAGGGATCGGACGCCAAGGCGAGCGCCAATACCGAGCGGCTGGAAAAGCTGGGGGCACGTGTTCTGATCGGCCACGATGCGGCGCACATCACAGAGGATGTGTCCGCGGTCGTCCATTCCACGGCGGTCAAGGCCGACAACCCCGAAATCCGCGCCGCGCGCGAGCGCCGTATTCCCGTGGTGCGCCGCGCCGAGATGCTGGCCGAACTCATGCGGTTGCAGTTTTCGATCGGTGTGGCCGGGACCCACGGCAAGACCACCACCACCTCGATGGTCGCGGCGCTGCTGGACGCGGGCGGACTGGACCCGACCATCGTCAACGGCGGCATCATCAATGCCTATGGCACCAACGCCAAGGTCGGTGACGGCGACTGGATCGTCGTCGAGGCCGACGAGAGTGACGGATCCTTCCTGCGTCTGAAGTCGACGGTGGCCATCGTCACCAACATCGACCCGGAGCATCTGGACCACTACGGCGATTTCGACGGCGTGCGCCGGGCCTTCATCGATTTCGTCGAGAACATCCCGTTCTATGGCTTTGCCGCGGTCTGTCTGGATCACGCCGAGGTTCAGCGTCTGGTCGCCCAGATCGATAACCGCCGGATCGTCACCTATGGCGTCAATCCGCAAGCGATGGTGCGGGCCGAGAACTGTGACATGGGGCCGGACGGCGCGCGCTTTGACGTCGTCATCCAGAACGGCGAGACAACGCGGATCGAGGGCCTGCACCTGCCGATGGCCGGGTGGCACAATGTGTCCAACGCCCTGGCGGCCATTGCGGTGGCCCGCGAGCTGGATGTGTCGGATGACGCCATCCGTTCGGGCCTGGCCGGCTTTGGCGGGGTCAAGCGGCGCTTCACCACAACCGGCATCGTCAACGGCGTGCGCATCGTCGATGACTACGGCCACCATCCGGTCGAGATTGCAGCAGTTCTGAAGGCCGCCCGCCAGGTGGCCGAAGGCCGCGTCATCGCGGTTGTGCAGCCGCACCGCTACACCCGCCTGCGCGATCTCATGGAGGAGTTCTCCACCTGTTTCGCCGACGCCGACATCGTCCATGTGGCCGATGTCTATGCCGCCGGCGAGGAGCCCATCGAGGGCGTCGACAAGCACGCCCTGGTCGACGGCATTCGCCGGTTCGGTCATCGCAGCGTTCAGCCGCTGGAAAACGCCGCCGTCCTGCCACGCGTCATCAAGGACGAAGCGATGCCGGGCGATGTGGTGGTGCTGTTGGGAGCCGGGGATATCACCGCCTGGGCCTATGCCCTGCCGGGCCAGCTTGAGGCGATGGGTGGCTGACTGGTACGCCCGGCCCATCTTCGCCGTCGCGGATGTGCCGACGGCCCTGGCCTACTATGTTGATCGTCTGGGGTTCACCTGCGACTGGTCATTTGATGAGGCGGGGGTGACCTTTGTGGCCCAGGTCAGCCGGGCCGGCTGTGAGGTCATCCTGGGGTCGCAATGGCCGGACCGAAACGGCCAGTCGACGCTGTTCGTGTCGCTGGACCTGCCCGTGCTGGAGGCTCTGCGCGATGAGCTGCAAGCCCGGAAGGTTGATATCGAGACCGGGTGGTGGGGCTATGATCTGATGATCGTCACCGACCCGGACGGCAACCGTCTGTATTTTCCCTACCCCAATGCCGAGGTCGTGGAGGCACAGTAGCCGTCGGAGCGCGATTTCAGACGCCGCCCAATCCGGGTTAGCCTGCTGGCCTGATAGATTGTGGAGGCGACCCATGGTGCATTTCGGTCAACGATCTGCCCAAAGCAGGCGATCTCTGATGGTTGGGTTCGGTGCCCTGGCCCTGGCCGGACCGGCTATGGCCGTCGCGCGTCAGATCACCGGCGACTGGATTCCCGAACTGGCCGGCCGCTGGGACGTGACCTTCACCGTTCCGGCGGGCGATGTGGCGACGGTCTGGGTGGTTGAACAGACGCCGGCGGGCGCGACCAGCGTGGCGACGGTCGGGCCCAATCTGATGGCGCTGGCGCTGCGCGAGACGCGGCTGGAGGGGTCGACCGTGCGGCTGTCCGGGCCGACCAGTGCCGGCGAGGCCGTGCTGGAGGCGCCGTTGCGTCCAACTCGCCTTCAAGGGCGGTTCACCGCCGGCGACCTGCGCGGATCCTTTGACGCGATCAAGCGGCCCGATGTCCGCACCCACTCGCTGCTGGAGATGTTCGACCAGACGGTCGGGACGTTCGAGGAGACGCTGTTCACGCCGGCACCGTTCGACGCCGCCTGGGCCGCGCGCAAGGCGGAATTGCGGGCCACGCTTGAGGGGGCGACCGAGCGGGATCTGGTGCGGGTGGTGCGAACCCTGATCGCGTCGACCGGGCTGTCGCACAATGACTACACCCTTGAACCGAGACCGCCGTTCATCGTGAACGTGGTGCGTGGCGAGCCGGCGGTGACGTGGCGGCGGCTCAGCGGCGGCGTCGGACTGGTCCGTATCGCCAGCTTCGTCGAGGGTCCCGAAGCCCGCCGGCTGCTGGACGACGCCTTTACCGACCTGGCCGACACGCGCGGCCTCGTTGTCGATCTGCGCGGCAACAGCGGCGGCAATCTGGGCCTGGCCATGCGGCTGGGCGACCGGCTGTTCGCTGAGCAGACGCAGGTCGGATCCTTCGCCACGCGCCGGGCGCTCGATGTGGCGGGGCTTGTCACAATGGATGCCCTGCCGGACGAGGCCTATGTGACATTTGGAGGCTATGAGGTTGCGGCCTTTCAGGATGCCCTGACCCACGCCGGGGCCGTTCGCATCGCGACGGGAGGCCGTGCGCCGACCTATGAGGCACCGGTCACTGTGCTGATCGACAACCGCTGCGCCAGCACAACCGAGGCCATGGCGGCGGTTATCAAGGAAAGCGGTCGGGCGCGCCTGTTCGGGGCCACCACCGCCGGGCGGATGCTGTCGTCGCGGCGTCTGCCGGTGCTGGACGGTTACACCCTGCGCGTCGCCTACGCCGATTTCCGCACGCCGGGCGGCGCGGTGGTCGACGGCGTCGGCGTGGTCCCCGACGAGATCAGCGGAGCCGGGGACGCCGCCGTCCGTGCCGCGACGGGCTGGCTGCGGTCGCAGAGGTAGGGGCAACCGCCTCATTGCGTGGTATATACTATTGGTATATAAGGATATCCTTCGAGGATATAAAATGCCGCTCTATGTCAAAGACCCGGAAGTCGATCGGATGGCCGAACAACTGAGCCGCATCGCGCGGATCAGCAAGACGGAGGCCGTCCGCCGCGCCCTGCGCCGCGAGCTGGAGCGGGTTGAGCCGCCATCCGAGTTCGTGGAGCGCGGTCTGGCCTTCACCCGGGCCTTGATTGCGCGCGGTGATCCGAAAAACGGCCTGCCGGTCGACAAGGCCTGGATCGACAGTCTTTACGAACGCGACTGATGTTCGTGGACGCTTCCGCCCTGATCTCCCTTCTCACAAGCGAGGAGGATGCCCCTGACCTGTACGCCCGCATGGAGGTCTATCCGCGCCGCGTCACATCGCCCATGGCCGTGTGGGAGACGACCCTGGCCGTCGCGCGCCGCCTGAAATTGGAGATCAGCGACAGCGAGGCGTCGGTCGTGCGGTTTCTGGCCGACTTCGGCATTGAGATTCTGCCCATACCCGCCGACGCCTACCACACCGCCGTCGAGGCCTTCTCCCGCTACGGCAAGGGCCGGCATCCGGCTGGATTGAACTTTGGCGACTGTTTTGCCTACGCCTGTGCGCGAGACGCGAACGTGCCCATGCTCTACAAGGGCGACGACTTCGCCCGGACCGATATCGAACCTGAATGATGACGACTGAATTTCCTGCCGTTCGCGGCAAGCTCCTGCTCAATGAACCGCTGGGCCCCTACACCTGGTTCCGGGTCGGGGGGGCGGCGGATGCGCTGTTCATTCCGGCTGATGCGGAGGATCTGGCGGCATTTCTGAAGGCGCTCGACCCTGCGGTTCCGGTGACGGTGCTGGGTGTCGGGTCGAACGTCATCGTGCGCGACGGCGGGGTCGAGGGCGTGGTGATCCGCCTGGCGGGGCGTCCGTGGGCGCAGGTGACGGCAGAGGGTGACACGATCACCGCCGGGGCCGGGGCCCTCGACAGCATGGTGGCCAAGGCGAGCGCCAAGGCGGGTATCGGCGGGCTGGAGTTTTACGCCGGTATTCCCGGGACCATCGGCGGTGCCCTGACGATGAACGCAGGCTGTTACGGGTCAGAGACGAAGGACATTCTGGTGTCTGCCTCGGGCCTGACGCGGGCCGGCGAGCGGGTCGACTATGAGCTGGCCGACTTCGGCTACACCTATCGGCATTCGGTGGTGCCCGAAAACGAGATCATCTGGATCGAGGCGACCTATCGCGGAACGCCGGCCGACCCGGTCGAGGTGCAGGCCAAGATCGACGAGATCACCAGCCGCCGCGAACAGACCCAGCCGATCCGCGAAAAGACCGGCGGCTCGACCTTCAAGAATCCGCCGGGCCATTCCAGCTGGAAGCTGGTCGATGACGCCGGCTGGCGCGGCAAGCTGTTCGCCGCCACCGGGGGCGGGGCCAAGTTTTCAGAGCTGCATTCCAACTTCATGATCAACCCCGGCGAAGCCACCGCCGCCGACATCGAGGGTCTGGGCGAAGCCGTCCGCGCCGATGTGCTGGAGAAGGCGGGCGTGCAGCTCGACTGGGAAATCAAGCGGATTGGGCGGACGGGGTAAAATTTGCGCTCATGGCAAGATATGACTATCTTGACCAACATGAACCACCGTGTCGATCCGAAGGACATCAAAGGTGCCGCGTGGACGGTTGCCGAAGCGAAGGCGTGTTTTAGCGAGTTGGTGGCGCGTGCCCGCGCCGGAAAGCCGCAGAGGGTCACCCGTTACGGTAAAGAGGAAGTCGTTGTGGTGTCTGCCGAGGACTGGCGCGAACTCCAGGCGAAGGACGCTTCGACCAGGGGCGACGGGCAATCCCTCTGGGAGGCTACGGCACCGTTCAGGCATGCCGATCCAGAGGGCGACTTCGCTGCGATCATGGATCGCATCGTGGATGAGCGGGGCTTGCAGCCGCTTGATCCAAAGATGCTGGACGAGTGAGCCAACTTCTCGACACCAATGTGATTTCGGCACTGACCAATGCGCGGGTCGATCCGGCGTTTGTCGCCTGGAGCGAACGTCAGGACCGAATTCAGCAGGCAATCAGCGTTATTACCCTAGCTGAGCTGCGTTTTGGTATCGCGCAATTGCCTCCGGGAAATCGACGCATCCGGTTTGAGGGTGCGCTCGACGCCGTGATCCCCCGTCTGTTCGGCGACCGAATTCTGGACGTTGATCGGCAAGTGGCCGATGCGTTCGGTCGTTTACTGGCTCGATCCCAGGCTCAAGGCTTGAGTGTCGGCGACCGCGATCTGATCCTGGCGGCGACTGCCATGACCCATGGATTGACCATGGTGACGCGCAATGTCCGTCATTTCGAACCGCTGGGGCTGTCTGTCGTCGATCCATGGGCCGGATAAATCGCCGCGCTGACCTTCTGGTAAACGATCCCTAAACCAAGATGACCCATCAAGGTCGCTCGCCCCCTGTGTCGAGTGATCCATGTCGCGCATTCCGTCTGAAACCCACGTCGCCGTCCTGATGGGCGGACTGTCTTCGGAGCGTGAGGTTTCGCTGGTCTCGGGCCGCGAGTGTGCCAAGGCGCTTCGCGCCGCCGGATTCCGGGTCACAGAGGTCGATGCGGGGCGCGATCTGGCCGCTGTTCTCGCTGAACTCAAGCCTGATGTCGCCTTCAACGCCCTGCACGGCGTCTGGGGCGAGGACGGTTGTGTCCAGGGTGTGCTGGAGACGCTGGACCTTCCCTACACCCATTCGGGCGTGCTGGCTTCGGCCCTGGCGATGGACAAGGACAAGTCCAAGGCCGTGCTGAAGGCGGCGAGTGTCGCTGTTCCCGGGGGTGGCCTGTTTGATCGCCACGAGGTGGCCCGCCGCCACGTCATCGACCCGCCCTATGTGGTCAAGCCCAACGCCGAGGGGTCGTCGGTCGGGGTCTATCTGATCCGCGAAGGCTCCAATGATTTCGCCACCGAGGTCGGTGCGCCGGACTGGACCTATGGTGATGAGGTCATGGTCGAGCCCTATGTCGCCGGTCAGGAACTGTGCGTCACGGTCCTGGGCGAGGCGACCGGTCCGAGGGCTCTGACGGTCACTGACATCACGCCGACGAAGGGCTTCTACGACTATGAAGCCAAATATGCGCCGGGCGGCTCGACCCACAAGCTACCGGCCGAGCTGCCGCCGGCCATCTTCGAACGCTGCCTGCGTGAGGCCGAGGCCGCCCATCGCGCCATGGGCTGTCGCGGGGTCAGCCGTTCGGACTTCCGTTATGATTCAGCACGGGACGTTCTCGTCCTTCTGGAGGTCAATACCCAGCCGGGGATGACGCCGACCTCGCTTGCGCCTGAGCAGGCCGCCCACACAGGCATGCCGTTCGAAGATCTGGTGCGCTGGATGGTGGAGGACGCCTCATGCCGGCGGTAATCAGAGGGGGACGTCGACAGGCGATTCCGGCCCCGCGGCGCCGGACTGCGGCTCCGCGCGGACAGGGGCGCGGTCCCCAGACACAGCCCCGCTTCCTGGATCAGGGCCTGACGCCGGGCATGGCCTGGGCGGGGGCGGGATCGTTCGTGTTTGTCGCCCTTGTCATTGCCCTGTTCGGGTGGGGAGCCGAAATCGGTCGTGCGACCGGGCGGGCCATCGACAACCAGTTTGCCGCCATGGGGTTCCGGCTGGAGCAGGTCCACATTCAGGGGGCCAGCCCGGCGGGTCAGCGCGCCATCCTCGATGAGCTGCGTCTCGAGCGCGGTCAGCCGTTCGTTTTCATGGACCTGGATGGTCTGCGGACCCAGATCGAGGGTGTCGGCTGGGTCAGCGAGGCTCGCGTTGTACGCCTGCTTCCGAATACGCTGGTCATCGAAGTGGCCGAGCGCCGGCCTGCGGCCGTCTGGCAACTGGATGGTGCCGTCCGTGTCGTCGACGCCCAGGGCACCGTCATTCCGGGTGCCGATCCCGGCCGATTTTCAGAGCTTCCGCTCGTCGTCGGGGCCGGAGCCGAACAGGCCTCTGCCGAATTGATCCCGCTGATCCAGCAGTGGCCGCGCTTGCGCGATCGCCTGGATGCGGCGGTCTGGGTGGACGGGCGGCGCTGGAATCTTCTGTTGCGTGACGGCGGGGTGATCCAGCTTCCGGCAGATGGCATCGACGCTGCGCTGGTTCAGCTGGAAGCCATGGATCAGCAGGAGCGCCTGCTCGATCTGGGTTTTGCACGCGTGGATATGAGGGTGGCTGAGAGCGTGGCGGTCGAGCCGCGCGGCTCGGCCTGAGGTTTGGTCGGGACGCCTCACGATGAGGCGTCTGAGTATTGGTGGGCGGATGGCGCGTCTGGGTGGACATGAGGCTTCCAGGGAAGGCCTGGGATCAATGGGCGTGGGCAAGGCCGGGGCCATAACGGCGCTCGACCTGGGCGCGTCGAAGGTTGCCTGCTTCATTATGACGCCGGATGGCGTGCGCCGGGCCGATCAGACGATCCGGGTCGCCTATATGGGCCATGTCCAGTCGCGTGGCGTTCGCGGCGGGGCGCTGATTGACCTTGAACAGGCGGCGGATGCCGTTTCCCATGCCGTGCAGCGTGCCGAGCGCGATAGTGCCGATCCCGTCTCCGGGGCGGTCGTGGCGACCGCTATCGGCCAGCAGGTCGGCCACCGGATCAACACCGTGGTGTCGCTGGGCGCTCGACCCATTCGGGATTCCGATCTGTTTCGCGCCATTGCCAGCGCCATGGGGCGGGCCAATCTGCCGGGCCGACGCCCGATCCACATCCTGCCGCTGCGATGGAGTGTCGATGCCGGGCCGCCGGTGCGCGACCCGCGGGGTCTGACCGGTGATCAACTGGGCCTGGAACTGCTCATCGTCACCATGGCGGAAACGGCGTTCACCGCCCTGTCCCACTGTCTGGCGTTGGCCCATCTGGACCTCGAGGGTGTGGTTTCGGCTCCTTTCATGTCGGCCCTTTCGGTGCTCGAAGAGGACGAAAAGGAACTGGGCTGCGCCTGTATCGACATGGGCGGTGGATCCACCACCGCAGCGGTCTTTGCCGGAGGGGCTCTGGTGCATATCGACGGGGTGCCGGTTGGCGGCGCGCACGTCACCCAGGACATTGCCCGAGGCCTGTCCACCTCGATGAACGGGGCCGAGCGTATCAAAACCATGCACGGTTCCTGCATGGCGTCGGCGCACGAAGACGGCGAACAGGTTGAGGCCCCCGCGCGCGGGGATGACCCCGGTGCCCCGACGATCAAGGTCGACCGAGGGATCGTCACCAACATCATCGCGCCGCGCGTCGAAGAAACGCTCGAACTGGTGCGCGACCGGCTGAGGCAATCCGGGGCTCCGTTTGAGCCGGGTGCCAGCATCGTCCTGACCGGCGGGGCCAGCCAGTTGGTCGGCGTGCGTGAAATGGCCGTGCGCGTCTTTGACGGTCGCCCGGTCCGCCTGGCGCGCCCCCTGCGTAGCCCGCACCTGGCCGATGCCGCCTCCGGTCCGGCCTTTTGCGCGGCTTCGGGCGTGCTTGTGCGTGCGGCCTACGGCCCGCGCGAAGCCGTCTCTGCCAAGAAGATGCTGTCTGCCAAGATCGGGGCAGGTGCCACGCCGCAGGGCCAGGACGGATTCGTGCCGCGCATGATCCGCTGGGTCGCCGAGAACTTCTGACGCCTGTCCCACGTCCCGCGACAATTGCCCGCATCGCAGCCGACGGGGCTCACAGCGGTGCCGTCGCAATCAGCGCATGGAGCGGCGTTCCTCTGCTCCGTGCAGACACCGAGGGCCGTCAAACCGGCGGTTTGCCCCGGAGGTGTCTGGATGTTGACGACCGCCGATCCAGAACGCTGCCGGGAAGTCGGACGTCTTCCGGCAAGCGTTGGCCGAAAGATGGCGGTTAACAAATCCCTAGAAGGAATCGCGACTCAGGCTATCGCGGTAACCGGTCCTTAAGACTGGTGAGCAATCATTAACCCTGTCCGTGGACGGTGCTTCGCAGGCGGCGACGCACAGTGATTTGAACGGATCGGGTCGGAGGTCGAAAAGATATGCGTGATCTGGGTCTTTCGGCGCCCAAGGCGACGGAATTGAAGCCGCGCATTGTGGTGTTCGGTGTCGGCGGTGCCGGCGGCAATGCGGTCAACAACATGATCGAAGCCAGCCTTGAGGGCTGTGACTTCGTTGTGGCCAATACGGATGCCCAGCATCTGATCTATTCCAAGTCGGATGCCCGCATCCAGCTGGGGGCGACAATCACGCAGGGGTTGGGAGCCGGAGCTCACCCCGAGGTCGGCATGAATGCCGCCGAGGAATCCGAAGAAGAAATCAACGCCCATCTCGATGGCGCGCACATGGTCTTCATCACCGCCGGTATGGGCGGTGGCACCGGCACCGGTGCGGCTCCGGTCATCGCGCGCTGTGCTCGCGACCGTGGCATCCTGACCGTCGGTGTGGTCACCAAGCCATTCAGCTTTGAAGGTCGCCACCGCGCCCGCCTGGCGGATGCCGGCATTGCCGAGCTGCAGCGGTACGTCGACACCCTGATCGTCATTCCGAACCAGAACCTGTTCCGCATCGCCAATGAAAAGACCGGCTTTACTGAAGCCTTTGGTCTGGCCGATGAGGTGCTGCTGGCGGGCGTCCGCTCGATCACCGACCTGATGGTGCTGCCGGGCCTGATCAATCTCGATTTTGCCGACGTTCGCGCGGTCATGTCCGAAATGGGCAAGGCCATGATGGGCACCGGTGAGGCCACTGGCGAAGATCGCGCCATTGCCGCCGCCCAGGCCGCGATCCAGAACCCGCTTCTGGACGACACCTCGCTGCGTGGGGCCAAGGCCGTGCTGGTCAATATCACCGGCGGCAAGGACATGACCCTGATGGAGGTCGATGAGGCCGCCAACATCATCTGGGGTGAAGTCGATCCCGAAGCCAACTTCATCTTCGGCGCGGCCTTCGACCCGGACCTGGAAGGTCGCTTGCGCGTCTCGGTGGTCGCCACCGGCATGGACGAGGTCGCCATCCAGAAGATCGAGCCGGCCCCGATGCGTCGTACCGAAGCGGTGTCGCGCACGCCGGCTCCGACCCCGACGGTGTCTGAGCCTGAAACGGCCCCGACCCCCGAACCCGTTGCCATCAAGGCCGAGACGACCCCCGCCCAGCCTGAGCCGGCCATCCGCCGCGCCCAGGCGGATCTGGAGATCGCCGCCCGCACGCTCGATCCGCGCCAGATGGTCGTCGAGACGCCGGCCGAGCCGCGCATCGTCGCCCGCATCGTCGATCCCATGGTCGAGGACATGGAAGAGCAGGGCGACCTGTATCTCTCTGACCCGACCCCCAAGTCGACCGCAGCCCAGCCCGAACCGACGTCCTCCCGGGTCGACGATTCCGGCCTGTTCATGGATCGTCGTGAGCCGCCCAAGCGTGATCGCTTCAGCCTGTTTGGCCGTCGCAAGGCCGAGCCGGTCGCCCCGCGCGCGCCTGAGCCGGCCCGTCCGGCCCAGCAGCTCAAGCCGACCCAGCAGGTCGAGCCCGCTCCGACCACCGCAGCGGTGCCGGAAGAGGACGATCTGAACATCCCGGCCTTCCTGCGTCGCCTGGCCAACTAGATCTGACAACGACACCAGGACGCACCGTCTGCGGGAAACCCAGGCGGTGCGTTCGCCTGTCTGGTGTTCTGGAAACAAAGAGAAACCTGAGTTTCATTCCGCGTGACAGCCATCAAGGTTAAAGGCGGGATGGGGCAGCCCGCCGGTCGCGGGTGAAGATGAGTAACTGAGGTTTCGCCGTGGCGTCTGCCATCAAGGATCAGCACGAACACACCCTGGCGGGTCCGGCGATCTGCGCCGGCGTCGGCGTGCATTCGGGTCAGCGCGTGCGCCTGTCCATCCGTCCGGCCCCGACCGGGACCGGGATCGTCTTCGTGCGCTCTGATGTGACCGACCGGGACAACCGTATTCCGGTGACCGGTGACAGTGTGGTCGACAGCCGGCTGAACACCGTCATCGCCAATGCTGACGGTGTCCGCGTCGCGACGATTGAGCATTTGATGGCCGCGCTCGTGGCGCTGGGCGTCACCAATGCCCTGGTCGAGCTGGATGGCGAGGAAGTGCCGATTATGGACGGCTCGGCCCTGCCGTTCGTTCAACTCCTGGATCGCGCCGGTTTCCGCCGTCAGCACACGCCCCAACGCTTTATCGAGGTGATGGAGCCGATCGAGGTGAGCGAGGGCGACAAGACGGCCCGTCTGGTCCCGTGTGACCGCTATGAGATGCGGTTCGAAATCGACTTTGCCAGTGCCGCCATCGGCAATCAGGTCGTGGATTTCGTTGTCGACGAGGCCACCTTCCGTAACGAAATCATGGCCGCGCGCACCTTTGGCTTCGCGCATGAGGTCGAGGCCCTGCGCCAGATGGGCCTGGCCCGCGGCGGCAGTCTCGAGAACGCCGTGGTCATCGACGGTGATCGCATCCTCAATGACGGTGGCCTGCGCATGGAGCGTGAGTTCGTGCGCCACAAGGCGCTGGACGCCATCGGCGACCTGTTCGTCCTCGGTGCCCCGCTGCTCGCCCGCTACGAGGGCATCAAGGGTGGCCATGCGCTCAACAACAAGTTGGTGCGCGAGCTGCTGGCGAACCCGGGCAAGTGGCGGGTCGTCACCCGCGCGCCCGAGATGGCCGAAAGCGCCTGACGTTTGCCGTCATCCCGGCCAAGCGCGAAGCGCGCAGAGCCGGGACCCAAGCTCGATGTCGCCGTCGCACAGGCTGCGTTTAGGCCCCGGATCTCCGCTTCGCTTCGTCCGGGGTGACGGTCAGGTCAGCGTAATCGCGCTCATCAGCCGGCCGAAATCCGGCTCGCCAGCCAGGAACGCCCGCCGGTTCGAGAAGAACAGCTCAGCGTCCGCGCGGGTGTCGTGGCCCGTCCAGGCAGCGTCCCCGACACCGGCCTGTTCCAGTCGCCACAGGACGAAGCCCGGCAGGTCGAACATCCGCCTGTCGGGGGCTCGGCCTTCCACGAAGAACCGCCCCGACCCAGGTGCCTCAGCCTCGAACCGGTCCTGATAGTCGGCCCCGACCTCATAGCTGTCTTGCGTGATGCATGGCCCAACCACCGCGACCATGCGTTTGGGATCGGCCCCAAGCCCCTGCATGGCCTGAACCGTCGAGGCCACGATGCCGCCCAGTGCGCCCTTCCAGCCGGCATGGGCTGCACCCACCACCCCGGCTTCGGCATCGGCGAACAGGATCGGCGCGCAATCCGCCGTCAGCACCGCACAGATCACGCCCGGCGTCGGCGTGACCGCCGCATCGCCTTCGGGTCGCTCGCCGCGCCAGCCCGTCTCGGCCACATGGGCGATGGCGGAATGGATCTGATAGCAGGCCGCATAGTCGTCCGGCGTTCCGCCCATGTGGGCCGCGATCCGCCGCCGGTTCTCGGCCACCGCGACCGCGTCATCCCTGGAGCCCACGCCCGTGTTCAAGCTGGCGTAGATCCCCTCCGACACCCCGCCCAGACGGGTGAAGAAGCCGTGCCGAACACCGGCCTTGTCGAGCAGGGGGTGGGTGAGAGAAGAGAGCGTCATGCGTCCAGCCTAGGCCTCGAACCCCGGAACCTCCAGCGTGCGGGGAGAAAACACGCAGGCCGCCTTGAACAGCCGGCCCATCTGATCCGGCGCGGTCAGCCGCTCCAGTTGACGTGCAATCACCGGGGCGGCGTCAGGTCGGGCCTCGGACAGACGCGCCGCGCGTGTCTCGATGCCCAGCGCGCGCAGAAAGTCACCCTGGCCCCGGCAGCCGGTCACATCGGCCCCGACCTTCAGGGCGGCGTTCAGCACCATCGGAAAGTCGGCCCACATGGTCACATCGGCCTCGCCGGGGCGCGACAGCGGGTCGACATTCTCATGTCGGACAAGGGCCTGAAGCGTGTCGCCGGCCTCGGGCCGGTCGCGTCCATAGTCGATCAGCAGGGCCGCCCCGCCATGCGCGCCGACCAGCCGCCCACAGACCTCCCCGAAAACAGCCTGCTGGCCGGCGATCTCGAACACCTGACCGACGGCCAGCTCGAATTCGGGCTTCACGAAGCGGTCCACGATCCGGGCATGGCCGAAGATCAAGTCTCCAGCCTCATCAAGTCCCACGCGGCGCTCGGCCCAGCCGTCGTCGGTGCGGACATATTGGCGCGCCGGCAAACAGTCGAGGACTTCATTGGCGATCAGGATGACGGGCGAATCCGGTTCAAAACCCTCCAGCGAGCGCACCCAACGTGGTTCGACATCGCCGTTGGCGAGCATGCGCGCCTGGGCGTCCCGGAGGGGGCCCGACGGCTCGATCAGGACCAGATCCATGGCCTGAACAAAGGCCGGGTCGGCATGGGCGGCACGCAGGGCGTCGCTCATCAGCGTGCCGTCGCCGGGGCCTACTTCGATCAGGTGAATCCGATCCGGGGCCCCCAGCCGATGCCAGGTTTCGACGGCCCACAGGCCGATGAGTTCGCCAAACATCTGGCTGATCAGGGGCGCGGTGATGAAGTCCCCACCCGCGCCCAGCTTCGGGCGGGTCGCATAGTAGCCGTCCTGAGGGTCGTGCAGGCAGCGGGTCACATAGTCCGCGACCGTGATGGGGCCGGACTCCTGGATGTCGCGAACCAGCCTGTCCTTGAGGCTCATGCGCCCGCGTAGGGCGGGTTCTTGCGGGCCCGCCAGATCAGCCAGGCGCCCACGAGGATCATCGGAATCGACAGCAGCATGCCCATGGTGATCGAGCCTTGCAGGACATCCGGCATGAACCCATCCGGTTCGCGGACGTGTTCCAGAGCGGCCCGGATCAGGCCATAGCCCAACAGGAACAGGCCGGTGACGTAGCCGGGCTTGGCCAGCAGCTTGAATTTCCATACCGCCAGCCAGAGCAGAGCAAACAGGCCGATCCCTTCCAGCCCGGCTTCATACAGCTGGCTCGGATGGCGCGGCTCCAGCCCGGCGGGGCAAGTGCCGTTGTAGAAGGTCAAGATCCGATCGTTGCAGAAGACCATGCCGAACGGGCCATCGGTCACCCGACCCCACAGCTCACCGTTGATGAAGTTGGCGATCCGCCCAAAGAACAGGCCGAAAGGCACCGCCGGCGCGACCAGATCGCCGAGCCGCAAAATGTCGATCTTCTGGGACCGGGCATAGAAATAGACCGCCAGAATGACGCCGATGGCCCCGCCGTGGAAGGCCATGCCGCCTTCCCATATCTTGAATATGTCCAGAGGGTTGGCCCAGATGGGTGTGTCCAGGAACGAGCCGTAGAAGAAGACATAGCCCAGTCGTCCACCGACGATGATGCCCAGCGTGATCCAAAGGATCAGGTCGTCGATCTGGGCGGGGTTCGCCGGCGACTTGCCCGGTGCCCACAGGTAGTCCCGCCGCGCCAGCATGACCGCATAGCGCCAACCCAGCAGGATGCCGGCGATGTAGGCCAGGGCGTACCAGCGAATGGCCAGCGGGCCGAGCTGAACCAGGATGGGATCGAACTCTGGAAAGGTCACGGCGATTCCCTGAAATGCGTCTCGCTTCCGACTTAGCAAGCCGAAGTCAGCCTGTCGCCTCACCAGTCGGCGGAAACCTCCGCCCCGTCGAAGATTTCGGCCAGCCGCGCGCGCGTGCCCCGGTTCAGGTCGGGTGGCAGGGCGTCCAGGGTAAAGAAACCGACTTCGGCGATCTCGTGCCGCGAGGTCAGTTGGCCGGGCTCGCCGGCTTCGATCCGAAATATCGCGACGTGGTCACCCGGAAAAAACCGCTCATTGGAATGCACCGAGATCAGCCGAGGACGGGAGGTGGCGACCAGCCCTGTCTCTTCGCTGAGCTCACGGACCGCCGCATCTTCGAGCGTCTCTCCTCGGTCAACACCGCCGCCCGGAAGCCACCAGCCCTCGAGATAGGTGTGCTTCACCAACAGCACTCGCCCTGCCTCATCCTGGACCAGCACGCGCACGCCCAGTGTCTTGCCCCGGCTCAGCCGCGACCAAAGAAAGAACAGAGGCCGGGTGAACGGCTCAACGGCGATGCGCCAGGTCATGGCGCGGTTGTAGTGAGTGCACTCGAGATCGTCACCCCGGACAAGCCGCAACGCGGCGACGATCCGGGGCCTACACGCGGGCGGCCCCAATCGGCTTGGGTCACGGCTCTCCGCGCTTCGCGCTTCGGCCGGGATGACGGCTGACTTCGAGTGCGCCCCACACCCCACACCCCATATCCCAAACCCTCACTTGATCCCCCGCCCATTGCGCCGTAATCCCACCCGACCACCTCACGGAGCGTCCCCATGCTGGCGATCGGCATCATCTTCGGCTTCATCGCCGTCATCGGTATCTTCAACGTCGCCGAGTTCGGCCGGCTCGACTAATGGCCCGTGGCGCGGCGCTCGTTACTGGTGCAAGTCGCCGGATCGGACGCGCCATCGCGTTGAAACTGGCGTCGGCCGGTTTCGACATCGCGGTTCATTACCGCTCTGATCCAGACAGCGCCGAGGCACTCGTCGGTGAAATTCAGGCACTCGGAAGACAGGCCGCTGCGCTGGCGGCGGATCTGACCGATGAAGCGGCTGCGCGCTGCCTCGTGTCGGACAGCGTGCAGGCCCTCGGCCCCCTGACGGTGCTGGTGAACAACGCCTCGGTCTTTGAGGATGATCGCGCCGGGCATCTTGGCCGCCAGACCTGGGATCGGCACTTCGACACCAATCTGCGCGCGCCGCTCGTCCTGGCCGAGGCCTTCGCCGCGCAGGCGGGTGAGGGGGCCTGTATCGTCAATCTGCTGGATCAGCGGGTGTGGAAGCCGACGCCGCAGTTCTTCTCCTATGCCCTGTCCAAATCGGCCCTGTGGACCGCGACCCGGATGCTGGCCCAGGCCTGGGCTCCGAACATCCGTGTGAATGGCGTTGGGCCGGGACCGACCGCAGCCTCTATCCATCAGACGGAGGCCACCTTTGCCGCCGAGGCGAAGGGAACCTTGCTGGGTCACGCGGTGGAGCCGGAAGAGATCGCCCAGGCGGTGCTCTATCTCGTTGACGCCCCTTCGGTGACCGGCCAGATGATCGCCGTCGATTCCGGTCAGCATCTGGGTTGGCAGACCCCGGACATTCTGGAGCCCTGAGCTTTGACCACCGACCCCATTCTGGATCACCTGACGGTGTTTGTGCGCGCGCTGGAAGTCCAGGCCGCCATCGGGATTCACGACCATGAAATGGGCCGGACCCAGCCTTTGATCATGGATGTCGAACTGGACCTGACCCCCCATCACGTTGAGCGGTTGGCCGACACCTACAACTATGAGCGCGTCGTTGAGGCGGCCCAGGCCCTTGTGGACGAAGGACATATTGGCCTGGTCGAAACCTTTGCAGAGCGGATGGCGCGCAGCCTTATGGCCGATGAACGTGTCCGCCGCGTCTCGGTCAAGGTCGCCAAGCCGGAA
>CAZYFY010000010.1:0-94014 GCA_964647275.1 uncultured Brevundimonas sp. | reverse complement strand
CGCCGACGTCGTCGCCCATCATCAGGACCTGGTCCAGCTTGATTTCGTCGCCCGGTTCACCGGCGAGCTTTTCAACAACGATCAGGTCGCCCGGTTGAACCCGGTACTGTTTGCCGCCGGTCTTGATCACCGCGTACATGGCTTGGCCTCTAGGCTTGTAAAACTTGCGCGGACGCAAAAAAGATCGCGCCCGCGAGGGGAACCCGCGGGCGAAGAGGGCGGACTTATACGGATCGGCACGCGAGAGTCAACGCGAAGCCATTATGAATTCTCCCCCTTGCGTCCCGCCCGGACGTTCGGCTATAGCGCCGCCTCTCGACTGAGGAGCCCCACCCCGGCTCCTTCAAGAATGCGGGCGTAGCTCAGGGGTAGAGCATCACCTTGCCAAGGTGAGGGTCGGGCGTTCGAATCGCCTCGCCCGCTCCAGTCGAAGATCTGAACAGGCCCGGTCCCCGCGACCGGGCTTTTTGTTTGTCCGGCCTTACGAACTTGTCGTTCTGAACAGACTCCCGCACCTTCGCTCCGTCAGAATGGAGGCGAGAGCTTGGACACAGCCGAAAGGGACGGCCACCGCCTAGACGCCTTTGTCGATGCGGCCTTCGCCTTTGCCGTCAGCCTGTTGATTGTTGCCGGCGGGGAGGCCCCATCCAGCATCAGTGATCTCTATGCAAATCTCGCGCGGATGCCCGCCTTCGCCATGGGCTTCGCCCTGATCACCATGTTCTGGTTGGGACATCGGGCATTCGGACGACTTGTTCCCAGGCGTGACAACCTGGTGGTTGTGGTCAGCCTGGCCATCGTCTTCATGGTGCTGGTCTATGTGCCGCCCTTGCAGATGCTGGCGAGCACGGCGTCTCATTTTCTGTCTGGAGGTCGACTTCCGGGTGGCGATCTGGTGCGCAGCGCCAGCGACATGCAAGCCATCTTTATCGTCTATGGGTTAGGCTTTTCGGCGCTCAGCGGCCTGTTCTGGCTGCTGTTCCGGCACGGCGCACGGAACGCTGAGGCGCTCGGTGCCGACGAGGTTGGTCGCGCAAAACTGGAAGAATGGAAACAGAGCTGGATCATCTGCGCCGGCACCGGGGTGATTTCGGCTCTGCTGGCGCAACTGTTTCCGGGCCTGCTGTTTCTTGGACTCCCGGGCTTCGCCTACTGGCTAATACCGATCAGCCTGGGGCTTCTTGCGTGGCGGCAGCGTCGAATGCCTGTCGTGGCACCTGACGACACCTAACCGTTCCGATGCCGTGACTCGCCTCAGGGTCACGCGTGCGCTATCGGTCGCGTGCGGCCCGGACCTTGCTTTGTCCACCCTGTTCGAGGGTTCGACCGCAGGGGTGATGCGTATGATCATGGAAGGCGACGTCAACTGGGTTCTGGTGCTGGGCCTGGCTTTGGCGCTGGCAACGGCGATTGCCTTGCTGTTCATTTTCCTGACCAGTCGCGCCGCCTGGGCGTACCGAAATGCGACAGTCGAGCGGGATCGTTTCCGCACCGAAGCCGAAATCCATGAAACCCGCCTGAACCAGATCCTCACCTCCCTGCCGGTTGCCCTGGTCGAGACAGACACCCAGGGACGATTCATTTTCGCCAATCGGGCCGCCCACCAGCTTCTGGGGCGCAAGGATCAGGAACTGATCGGCCTGAGGTTCCATTCGGCCACCTGGGGCATCACCTATCCCGACGGCCGGCTCATTCCGCCGGAACTCTTGCCCAATGCACGCGCCCTGCGCGGTCAGACGGTCAAGGGCTTCCAGCACGTCATCGCCCACCCCGGCACCAAGCGTAAGCTGCTGGTGTCGGTGACCGCCATGCCGATCCTGAACAGCCTGGGTCAGGTGATTGGCTCGAGCGCCGCCATCGTTGAGATCGACAGCCTGAATCCGGCCGCTTCGCCAGAGGCCGAACTGACCCGCCGGGTGTTCGACGCCGCGCCCAATCCAGTTCTTGTGGTCGGGGCGGAAGGCCAGGTCCGTGAAGCCAATGCTGCCGTCGCACAGATGCTCGGTCTTGACGCCGATGCCCTGCGGGGCAGGCCGTTTGCCGAGTTGATTTCGCCCGAGCATCGCTGGGAAGCCGTCAACGCCTTTGTCGCACAAGTCGTCCGGTCCGGCGCAGGCCCGACGAATGCCATTGAAGAATCCCTGACCGTCGGCCAGGAGCGCCGGTTCGTCCGCTGGACGGCCATGCCCCTCCCGCTCGAAGATGCCATCGACGCGGTCCTGCTGGTTGGAGAGGATGTCACCGATCTTCCCTTTGAGGAAACCGACACCGACACGACCGGGCAGGCCGACAACCAGGCTGCTGTGACAGAGCTTACCGAGCGTCTGGGTATCGCCGAGCAGGCCCGGATTCGCGCCGAAGGCCAGGCTGAGGAAGCGCAGGCAGCCCTGAGCCAGGCCCTGGCGGCGTCCGAAGCGCGCCGCCGTCGCGAGGATTCCAACGCCGCCGAGGGTCGCCGTCTTGAAGACATCGGTCGAATGACCGGCGGGCTTGCGACAGACTTCAACGCTCTTCTCACACTCATGCTGGGGGCGCTCGACATGATTGGTCGCCAGGCCGACAATCCCGAGCGGGTGCGCCGGGTGGCGGAGGCAGCTCTCACGGCAGGCCGGCGGGGCGAGGTCCTGACGCGGCAGCTTTCGGCCTATTCCCGTGGCGACGAGACGACCTTGCGGGCCCTGGATGTCGGCGCGATCGTGCGCGGCCTCCCGTCTCCCATTCAGGCCGGAACCGTCGAGGTCCAGGTGGCCGAGAACGCAGCCTATGCCCGTTTTGATCCGGTGCGGCTGCAAGGTGCCCTGACGGCCTTGATGATCAACGCGCGCCAGGCACAAGGCCCGACCGAGCCCATCCGCGTGCGTATTGAATCGGCCAGCGTGGCCGACGGCGATCCGGACCTTGCGGTCGGTGACTATGTAAAGATTACGGTTTTGGATCGGGGGCCGGGCATGGACCCGGACGTCCTGGTCCGGGCGCAAGAGCCCTTCTTTACGACGCGGCCCGGGGCCGAGGGGCTGGGACTGGCGCAAGCGCGCGGCTTTGCACGATCCCTCGGCGGGGCCGTCCGTCTGGGCAGTACGCCAGGCGTCGGCTCAACTGCGGCCATCTGGCTCCCGCGCGTACCGACCGAAATCGCTCGCGCCGAACAGACGGACGCGCCGGCAATCGCCGGCTGATCTTAACTGGTGAGAGCCGCTTCGGCGGCCAGCACCCGGCTCACCGCGTTGACGACGGCGGCGATCCGCAGAGACGCCTGAATCTGCACATTGGTCGCGCCATGTTCGCGCAGGGTCTTTTCGTGGGCGTCGATACAGGCCCCACAGCCATTGATGGCCGACACCGCCGTACACCACAGCTCATACTCGACCTTGGGCGCGCCGGGATTGGCCAGGATATTCATGCGCAGGCGCGCCGGCAGGGTCTTGTACTCGCCGTTGTGCATCAGGTGCAGCGACCGATAGTAGACGTTGTTCATGCCCATGATCGCCGCGGCCGACTTGGCGGCCGTCATGGCCTCGGGCGACAGATACCGGGACGCCTCAGCCTCGAAAGCCCGCACCGTCTGCCCTTCGCCGACGGCATAGGCACAGGCCAGGAAACAACCCCATTTCTGGGCATCCGACAGCAACGTCTCGGAGGCCAGGGACGACAGGTTCAGTGACAGGTCTTTGGCGTAGGACGGCAGGGCGTCACGCAAGGCGTCGATCGACATCAACTGTCTCCGGTTGGGAATTCTGAAAAAGGGGGACCGGGGGCGCGCGAGGGGAGGAGGGGTGCGCGCCCCCGAATCCGGCTGGAGCCCTTAGGCCGCCAGCGTCTCACCACCCAGCGGGCGGTTACACGGGCACAGCTCGTCCGTTTGCAGGGCGTCGAGCACCCGCAGCGTGTCGGCCGGCGCGCGGCCGACGTTCAGGCTGGTGACATAGACGTGCTGGATGACGTTGTGCGGATCGACGACGAAGGTCGCGCGCTGGGCAACGCCTTCTTCCTCGTCCAGGACCCCGAGGGCACGTGCAAACTTGCCGCCGTTGTCGGCGAACTGCCAGATCGGCAGCCGGGCCAGGTCCGCGTGGTCACGCCGCCAGGCCAGCTTGGTGAATTCGTTGTCGGTCGAGCCGCCCAGAACCACCGCATCGCGGTCGGCGAAATCACGCCCCAGACGCGCGAACTCTGCAATCTCGGTCGGGCAAACGAAGGTGAAGTCCTTCGGGTAGAAGAAGATGACCTTCCACTGGCCGTCGAAGCTGGCTTCGGTCACCGGCTCAAAGGCCGAAACGCCGTTTTCTTCGTGTTGGTTGAAGCCGGGCTTTACACCGACGATTTTGAATTCAGGCAGTTTCTGGCCGACGCCGAGCATCGCGCTCTCCTTTTAGACGGACATGTATGAAGGGCGTCGGGGGAGCGACGCTGCACCTGCGAAATGCTTTGTGTGGCGCACAAAGTCAACCTTGGAGCGCGCGTTTTCCCATTGATATTTCTTATCTAACTCATAGAGGAAATCATCGTGAATCGGCCCGGAAAGCATAACTTCGGTTGATGTAACTGGGAAAATTCATAGATCGCGCCTAGGATATTCGCATGCTTCCGACCCTGCGCCAGCTTCAGTATCTCAAGCTCCTGGCCGAGCACCGCTCCTTCTCGCGGGCCGCCGAGGCCGCTTTCGTCAGTCAGCCGGCCCTGTCCGCCGGGGTTCAGGAACTGGAGAAGATACTCGGCGCGCCGGTTGTCGAACGCACGCGGGGCCGGATCCAGCTGACGGCCGTCGGGGCCGAGGCGGTCAAACGGGCCGAAGATGTCCTGGCCCGCACCGAGGACCTGGTCGAGGCGGCGCAAAGCGCCGGTCGCCCTCTGTCGGGCCGGTTTCGACTGGGCATTATTCCGACGATCGCGCCCTTTCTTCTGCCCGCCAAGCTGCCGAACGTGAAGGCGGCCTATCCGGCGCTCAAACTCTTCATCCGCGAGGATCTGACGCCCGGCCTGATCAAGGCGCTCAAAGCCGGCCAGTTGGATGCCGCCATCATTGCCCTGCCCTATTCGACCAGCGGCATCGATCACGCCCGCATAGGTGACGATGCGATCCTGGCGGCAGCGCCGGCCGGTCACCCCCTGGCGGCCCCCGGACCGATCCGGCCCGGTTCCCTGAAAAGCGAGGATCTGATCCTGCTGGAGGACGGCCATTGCCTGCGCGATCAGGCCCTGGCCGCATTTCACATCGAGCCCCCGAAGGGTGACGATGTCTTTGCCGCCACCAGTCTGCACACCCTGGTCCAGATGGTCGGATCGGGTCTGGGGGTTTCCTTCCTGCCCGAAATGGCCGTGCGGGCCGGCCTGGCTGACAATCCCGCCGTCGTCGTGCGCCCGATCTCCGCCGATGCCCCACGCCGCGAGATCGTCGTGGCCTGGCGCACCGGGTCGAGCCGGGAAGCCGAGGCCCGGCTTCTGGCGGAAACCTTCCAGCTGGACGCGACGTTTTCCCCTGTCGTAGGCTGATCTGGCCAAGGGAGGGATCATGATCCGCACGCTCATTCTCGCCGGACTGTTGCTTGTGCCGTTGTCGGCCTGCGTCGGCCTGTCCCGGTCAAACCCCGTGACTCCCGTGAGCGAGGCGGCCAGCTATCGTATTCAGGCGGTGCGGCTTGTCGTTGATCCCGAGATCGAAACCACCGCCGACTTCGACGCGATTTTCCGCGAGCGGGTCCAGGCGGCCCTGGACCAATGTGCGGTGGGGTCGCGCCCCTTGCGTCTGGATGCCGCCATCAGCCGGCTGGACCGGGCCAATCCCGTGCAGGTGGCCATCATCGGTGGGGCCAATGTCCTGCGGGGCAGCGCCCGACTGGTGGAGCCTTCGACCGGCCGGGTCGTCGGCGAATATGAGATCGGCCATACTGTGATCGGTGCGCGCGTGGCCGTCTTCGAGATGGCTGAAAGCGAGGAACAGCTCTCGACGGCCTTCGGCGAAGAGCTTTGCGATCAGGCGTTCTCAACGCCGCAATAGGCCTTCTCGTCCGTCGCGCGACAGGACGGCGACGGGGCCCGGCCTGCAACAATCCGTGACGGAAATTCGACTGCCTGGGCAGAACAGTCTGCTAAGAGCCGCGTTGCGCTACGGTGCCGCCCGGAGATCCTCGCCCCATGGGGCTTATTCGTACGCTTCCCCTGCCTGTCCGCCTGCCTCTGATCCACGCCGCCCTGGCGACGGCCTGGAGGCTGCGTGAGCCGCGCTGGCGGGGATTGCCCGCGAACCGCCAGACCGGCCCTCTCGTGGTCAGCGGCTTCCTCGGAGAAGCCCTGGGCGTCGGGCGCGCTGCCGATGCGACAGCCAATGCCCTGGAGGCGGCAGGCCATGCCGTCGAACGACAGTCCCTGCGACCGGCCCAGAGAGCCATCTGGGCACCGGGTCAAAAGCCGCGACTTACCGACAGGCCTGGCGGGGTCTGGTTGATCCACGCCAATGCACCCGAGACCGAAGTCGCCCTGATGGCTCACGACGCGGCTGACTGGATGAGCCGATACCGGATTGGGTACTGGGCCTGGGAGACGACCCTGGCCCCCCTGGCCTGGGCCAGAACTGCGCGCTGGCTGGATGAGATCTGGGTCACCTCCCATTTCACCGCCGAGGCCATCCGAAACACACTTGAACGCGCCGGCATGGGAGACCAGGCCAGCAAGTTGAGGGTCATGCCGCACCCGGTCACGCGCCCCGCTTCGGTCCAGGCGGATCCGGCCCGGTTTGGTCTTGAACCCGGCATCAAGCATGCGCTGGTCATGTTTGACGGACGCTCCGCCTTTGCCCGCAAGAACCCCTGGGGGGCCATCGAGGCCTGGACGCGAGCCTTTCCCGAGCCCCCGGCGGACGCTCGCCTCGTCCTCAAGGTGCGCGCGTTGAACGCAGACCCCGCTGCGCGTCGACGGCTAACCGCACTGATGGCGGAACGCCCTGACCTCCAGTTGATCGAGACGGATCTGTCAGCCGCTGAGGTCTGGAATCTGTTGGCGAGCGTCGACCTGCTGATCTCCCTGCATCGGGCCGAAGGATTCGGTCTGATCCCCGCCGAGGCCATGGCCTTGGGCAAGCCCGTGGTGATGACCGGTTGGTCAGGCGTCACCGACTTCGCCGACAACGACAGCGCCGCGCTCATTCCGTTCCATCTGGTGGCTGTCGATGACCCATCCGGGGCCTATAGGACCGGGCAATGGGCCGAGCCCGACCTCGACATCGCCGCGGCGCGTATTCGCGAGTTGATCACCGACCCTGAAAAAGCGGCCCGACTGGGGGCTCGCGGCCCCGCTCGCATCCAAGCCCTGTCAAAATCCTGGCGGCCTGACATCCTCGCCGCCATGCCATTCACGCCCTTCCTCGACAATTCTGCTAATAGGCCCGCCCCATGAGCATCCAGTTCATCGACCTTCAGGCCCAGCGCCGCCGCATCGGCGAACCGATGACCCGCGCCATCCTCGACGCCGTCGAGGGCGGTGCCTGGGTGATGGGCCCCCAGGTGCGCCAGTTCGAAGCCGACATGGCCGCTTTCGGTCAGGCTGGGTTCGCTCTCGGCTGCGCCAACGGCACAGACGCCCTGGCCCTGCCGTTGATGGTGTGGGGTATCGGCCCCGGCGACGCCATCTTCTGTCCTTCCTTCACCTTTGCCGCCACCGGAGAGGTCGCGCCCTGGTTCGGAGCCGAGAACGTCTTCGTCGACATTGATCCGGTCACCTACAACATGGACCCGGCACATCTGGAGGCCTCGATTCAGGCCGTCATCGCCGAAGGGCGTCTGACACCCCGGGTCGTGATCGCCGTCGATCTGTTCGGTCAGCCCGCCGACTATCCGAAAATCCGCGAGATATGTGATCGCTACGGGCTCAAGCTGATCGCCGACACGGCCCAGGGCTTCGGCTGTACACTCGATGGCAAGCATCCGGTCCATTGGGCCGACATCGCCACCACCAGCTTCTTCCCGGCCAAGCCGCTGGGCTGTTACGGCGACGGCGGGGCTGTCCTGACCAATGACGCAGCCCTGGCTGAGTTGATCGATTCGGTTCGCGTCCACGGCAAGGCCGTCGCCTCCGATCTTCAGGGCCGGACCTTCGACCATGACCCCAAGTACCTCAACATGCGGGTCGGCATGAATTCGCGCCTCGACACCATTCAGGCGGCGATCCTGATCGAGAAGCTCAAGGTTTTTTCTGACGAGATTGATGCCCGCAACCGGATTGCCGCGCGCTACAATGACCTGCTCAAGGACCACGTGGCGGCGGTTCCCGGCGTGATCGACGGCGGCGTCTCCGTCTGGGCCCAGTACACGATCGAACATCCCCAACGGGATCAACTGGCCGCCCACCTCAAGGCGCAAGGGGTACCGAGCGCCGTCTACTATCCGATCCCCATGCACCAGCAGCCCGCCTATGCGCACCATTCGGTCGGCCCGCAGGGCCTGGCCGAAACCGAAGCCAAGTCCAGGGTGGTCATCAGCCTGCCGATGCATGCCGATCTGGATGAGGCCACCCAGGATCAGATCGTTGCCGCCGTCAGGAGCTTTGCATGACCGAACGTCCTTTGATGAAGGTCGGGGTCGCCGGCCTGGGCGTCATGGGGCGCAACCATGCCCGCGTGCTGTCCGACATGCGTGGCGTGCGGTTGACCTGCGCCTTCGACCCTGACCCGCCGACCGCCGAAGCCGCACGGGCCTATGGCGCAGTCCCTGTCACCACGGTCGAAGCCTTTCTGGAGGCAGATCTGGATGCGGCCGTGGTCGCCACGCCGAACCGGCATCACGCCGATCTGGGCGTCGCCCTGCTGGAACGGGGCGTTCCGGTGCTGGTCGAAAAGCCGATCGCCGCCGATCTGGCCGGTGCGCGTCGCATGATCGACGCCGCCCGGGCCTCGGGTGTGGTCCTGATGGTCGGCCACGTCGAACGGTTCAATCCGGCCGTCGAGGCGGTCAAAAAGGCGGTCGCCGGCGACGACATCATCTCGATCCAGATCACCCGCGTCGGCCCTTTCCCGCCCCGCATGGGCGAGGTCGGTGTCGTCATCGACCTGGCCGTGCATGACATCGACATCATCCGCCACCTGACCGGTTCGGAGATCACCGAGGTTCAGCCCCAGTTGGCCCGCACCCGTGCCGACCGCGAGGACACGGCCTTGCTGCAGTTCAAGACGGATACGGGTGTCATCGCCCAGATCAACACCAACTGGGTGACGCCCTACAAGGCCCGGATGCTCCAGGTCGCGACCCAGCAAAAATTCGTCGTGGCCGATCTGATCACCCGCCAGGTCCAGGAGTTCTTCGCCTACGACAAGGATGGCTCCTATTCGACCCGCACGCTTCATACCTGGCCCAACGAGCCCCTGAAGGTCGAGCTGACCGCCTTCCTGGATGCCGTGCGCAACGGCACACCACCGCCCGTGACAGGTGAGGATGGCCTGGCCAATCTGGACGTCGCCCTGCGTTGTCTGGAGCGCGCGTGAACGCCAACGCCGGACTTCCGGCCCGTCAGGCCGCTCTGCGGCTCATCGAGGCCGCCACCTTGCGTCGAGGGGGCCTGGATGTTGCCCTCAACGAACCGGCTTTGCGCGCCCTCAGTCCTGAGGATCGCGGCTTTGCCCGCGCGCTCGCCATGGCCGTCCTGAGACGGCTGGGCTCGATAGACCGGGCGCTGGATTCGCGGCTGCAACGCCCGCCGCCCGAGCCGGTTCGCCGTCTGCTGCGGATCGGCCTGGCCCAGATGCTGTATCTGGACACACCAGACTTTGCTGCGGTGTCGACAACGGTGAAGCTGGCTGAGCGCGACAACGCGACCCGCCCTTACAAGGCTCTGATCAATGCGGTGCTGCGTGGTCTTGCCCGCGATCCCGCCGCCGAACCTCCACCCGAAGCCGATATTCCGCCCTGGCTGTTCGCCCGCTGGGTGGCCCAGTTCAGCCAGGCCGATGCAGAGGGCATTGCCCTCAACGCCCGCGTCGAGCCGGCCGCGGACCTGAGCCTGAAGCCCGATACCGACCCTGCGGCCCTGATCGAAGCCCTGCCGGCCGAGACCCTGCCGGGCGGGTCCTTGCGGACACATCGCGGCGGCGATGTCGCCGGATGGCCGGGCTTCACCGACGGTGGCTGGTGGGTTCAGGATGCCGCAGCCGCAGTGCCGGCTCGCCTGCTGGATGCCAGGCCCGGGGAGACGGTGCTGGATCTGTGCGCGGCTCCCGGCGGCAAGACCCTGCAGCTGGCGGCAACAGGAGCCTCGGTGACGGCGCTGGATCGTTCCGAGCCCCGCCTGAGACGCCTGCGCGCCAATCTGGAGCGGACCGGCCTCAAGGCCGAGGTTGTGGTGGCGGATGCCGAAACCTGGGCCGATGATCGCCATTTCGACGCCGTGCTGCTGGATGCGCCCTGTACAGCGACCGGCACCCTGCGCCGTAACCCGGAAGCCCTCTATGCCCTCGGTCCCGCCGAGATCGCCAAGCTGGCAGACGTTCAGCATCGACTGCTGGACGCGGCGGCCGCACGGGTGAAGCCGGGCGGACGGCTGGTCTATTGCGTCTGCTCGCTCGAACGCGAGGAGGGCGAGACGCAGATTCTGGCCTTCCTGAAACGTCATTCTGACTTCCATCTCGGGGTCGTGGATGCACAGGCGGTCGGGGCACCGGTCGAAGCGCTGTCCAAGGACGGCTGGCTGCGCCTGTTGCCGTCCCAATGGCCTGAACGCGGCGGGCTGGACGGCTTCTTCGCGGCGCGCCTGGAACGCACGGCCTGACCGCTCCCTTGTCACCGCGCCGTCTCGTGAAGGTTCAGACGCCCGCTCTGCGCTGGCCGCGAAAGGGGCAGGCGCGGGACCTGTGGTTCGGGGCCCACAACTTCGTAGCGGTGATCTCCTCACACGGCGCGCTGCTGCAGGAGCTGCACGGCATCGCGCGGGGACCAGGGGGGACGCCTTTGCGCATCTATGGCGGCGTCCTGCCGTTCCGGCGCGAGGTGATCTGGGGTGAGCGGTTCGATCACGGGACCGGATTCTACGATCCCGTGTTTCCGCAGGCCGATCTGGGTGCCGGCAATGATGCCGACATTGAACGATGCCTTCGCCGCGCCGAGGCCGTTCGGGCCGAGGTCAATGCCCGCGAGATCGCCTACCCCTGGCCCGCCGCCTTCGGGGCCAACAGCAATGCCTATTACGCGACGCTGATCGCGGGCATGGGTCTGGCGGACGTCTGTGTCGAGGGTCAGCTTTGGGCACCATCGTCTGACCGCCTGTTGCTGGACGGGCCAACCCTGGCGCGCATTCGGGCTCTGGCGTGATGAACCTTGCTCCCGACACACTTGCGGCCTATCCCACAACCATGCCCGCCCCGCTCATCTGTCCGTCGATCCTGGCCAGCGACTTTTCGCGACTGGGCGAAGAGGTCCGTGCCCTTGATGCCGCCGGAGCCGACTGGATCCATGTGGACGTCATGGACGGCCATTTCGTGCCGAACCTGACCATCGGGCCCGACGTGGTGAAGGCGCTACGCGCCCATACGGACAAGCCCTTCGACGTGCATCTGATGGTGGCTCCCGTCGATCCGTGGCTGGAGGCGTACCGAAAGGCCGGGGCCGATATTCTCAGTGTCCACCCCGAAAGCGGGCCGCACCTGCATCGCACCCTGGGTCAGATCAGGGCCATTGGAGCCAAGGCCGGCATCGTTTTCAATCCGGCCACACCGATCAGCCTTCTCGAAGAGGTGAGCGATCTGGTCGATCTGGTTCTGATCATGTCGGTCAATCCCGGCTTCGGCGGTCAGAAGTTCATTCCGACGTCCCTGGACAAGATTGCGCGCGCGCGCGCGCTCCTGGATCGGGCCGGATCGACGGCCATCCTCCAGGTCGACGGCGGTGTCACCGCTGACAATGCGGCAGCCTGTGTTGCGGCCGGTGCCACGGCCCTGGTCGCGGGAACGGCTGTGTTTCGGGGTGGCCCTGAGGCCTATGCCGCCAATATCGCGGCCTTGAAGGGTTGAGGTGACCGTGAGCGACACGGCCGACAGCCGCTTCCGCCTGCCGGATCTAAGGGCACCCCGGATGCCGGATCTGACCTGGCTGCGGGCGACCGGCCGGCTCATCAGCCGGCAGGCATCGGCTGAACTGTTTGGAGCCCCCGGCTACGTCTGGACCCTGAGCCGTCCGCGCGCCAGCGGGTTCGCCTGTTCGCCGCGTGACTTCCGCCCACCGGATTCCGCTGTGGGCCGATCCACCGCCTCGGGCCGTTTCGTCATTGCCGGTTCGGTGGTCGATGTCGGCTCATCGGGTGACATTTGGGATCGCCCCTGTCCGACACGCCGGTTTGCAGTCGAGCTTCATCGGTTCAACTGGTTGCCGGACCTGATGGCCACCGGGGACCGTGCGCCGCGTGAGGCTCTTCGCCTGATCCTGGCCTGGGCCGAGGTGTTCGGGAAATGGAACGCCTTCTCGTGGGGGCCTGAAACCCTGCCACGGCGGGTGATCAACCTGGCATGCTGGGGCCGGCGCATCGGGGCCTCCACCTCGGAGGCGGATCGGGCCCGCCTGGCAGACCTGCTGGCGCGGCAGGCCCGACACCTTTCAAGACTGGGCGTGCGCGCCCACGAGGCCGAATTCGCCTGTGCCCAGGTTCTCGCAGGGGCGGCATTGGATGAGGCTGCGGGTGGACCCATTCTGCGCAAGGGCCTGGCCCTGCTGCGCAAGGCCCTGCCCCGCACGGTTCTGGCGGATGGCTGTCACGCCAGCCGCAATCCCGAGGCCGGGCTGGAGCTCCTGTTCGATCTCCTCAGCGTTGACGATGCCCTGCTTCAGATCGGCGAAGAGCCGCCACAGGAGGTCCGTCGCGCCATCGACCGGCTGACGGCGGGCTTGCGGTCCCTGACCCTGCCCGACGGGCGTCTGGCCGCCTTTCAGGGCGGAGAAATGCTGACGCCCCAGCGCGTGGCTGCGGCCCGCGCCCACGACGATACCGGAAGTCCCGCCGGAGCGGAGCGGCTCATGGCGGGCGGCTATGAGCGGCTCGACGGTCAGATGATGCACATCATTCTCGACGCGGGCACACCGGCGGCAGCGGCCTTTCCGCAGACAGCCTGCGCCCAGCCCGCCGCGCTTGAGATCGTGTGTGGCCGCGACCGCCTGATAACCAATTCCGGCTGGAGTGAACGCGCCCATGACCGGCAGGGTTTTCGTCTGACCCCCGCCGCCTCGACCCTGAGCCTGGGTGACGGCTCGATCGGCGAGATTCTGTCGGGCCGGATGGAGCGGATCCTGGGGCCTCGGCTCAAGGCTCCTCAGATGCAGGTCACAGTCAGTCGCGAAGCCGGCGAAGGCGCGATCCTGGTCGAAACGGGCCATGATGGCTGGGTTCCCGACTATGGCCTGCGGCATGAGCGGCGGTTGTATCTCGACCAGCGGCTCGACGAGGTGCGTGGCGAGGAACGGCTGCTTCCCACCGGCCAGGCGGTCAATGCCCTGGCAGCACCCTATGCCGTGCGGTTCTTTCTCCAGCCAGGAGCGACGGCCTCCATGGCGCGCGACCGGCGTAGCGTCATCCTGCGCGGCGAGTCCGGCCGGGGCTGGTTCTTCCGCAGTGATGCCGCCGATGTCGCCATTGAACCCAGTGCCTGTTTCGAGAACGGCCTGACCCGGCGCTCGGTCCAGATCGTCCTGCGCGGAAGTGTTCGCACCGATGCCGAAAGCCGCGTGCGCTGGAAGCTCGAGCCCGCCGGGGCGACGGAAACCCCGGCATGAACGTCGCCCCGACCTCCATCCTGTCGCGCAAGCCCCGAACGCTCGATCCGACACGCACGCGCGACCTCATTCGTGGCAAGCGGGTGCTGGTCACGGGGGCCGGTGGCACCATCGGCGGCGAACTGACCCGGCGCGCCGCCGCCCAGGGGCCTGAACGGCTGATCCTGCTGGATGCCTCGGAGTTCAATCTCTACGGCCTGGATCAGCATCTGGCCGAGACGGGTTCAAGCACAAGCTGGACGGTGGCGCTGGGCGATGTGCGCGACCGCGCCCGCCTGGAGCAGGTCTTCGAACAGCACCGCCCCGAAGTCGTTCTCCACGCCGCCGCTCTCAAGCATGTTCCGTTGATGGAGACGCACCCCTGCGAGGCCGTCCTCACCAATGTCGGGGGCGTGGTGCATGTGATGGAGCTGGCCCGCGAAGCGTCGGAGGCCTTTGTCTTTGTCTCGACCGACAAGGCGGTCAATCCGACCAATGTGATGGGGGCGACCAAGCGGGTCGGCGAGCGGGTGGTGCAGGCCCTCGCGACGGATTCGACAACGCGAGCGGCCATCGTCCGGTTTGGCAACGTCCTGGGTTCAACCGGCTCGGTGGTGCCGCTGTTCGAGCGGCAGATCGCGCGCGGCGGGCCGGTCACGGTGACGCACCGGGACATGACCCGCTGGTTCATGACTGTGGGCGAAGCGGCGGAGCTGGTGCTTCAGGCCGCGACCCTGCCGGAAACCGGCAAGGCGGATGTGTTCGTGCTGGACATGGGTGAGGCGGTCCGGATCGATGATCTGGCGCGTCAGCTGATCCGGCTGGCCGGGCACGAGCCGGACCTGGACATCAAGATCGAATACACAAACCTGCGCCCCGGCGAGAAGCTGACCGAGGAAATCTTCTACGCCGCCGAAGACGTGCGTCCGACCGCCGTGGACGGGGTGATGGCGGCGCGGGCCGAGACAGCGACACTGGCCGCCCTCAGGCCGGATCTGAAAGCCTTGCTGGCCGCCGCCGCCGCACGCGACGAAGCTGAAACCCTGGCGCGGCTGGCTGCGCTTGAACCCGAGTTCAGCCGCCGCTGATCTTTCTTCCCTCCCCAGAACGAAACGCCTGAAACCCCATGCCTGCCGCTCCTGACTTTCCGCCGCCGCCCGACCGTGTCGTTCCCAGGCGTGCCCTGATTTCCCTGTCCGACAAATCGGGACTGGAGGCCGCTGCGCGCGCGCTGCACGCGCTGGGGGTCGAGCTGGTGTCAACCGGCGGGACCCGGGCGGCCATCGCCGGGTTCGACCTTCCGGTGAAGGATGTGGCCGATCTGACGGGCTTTCCTGAAATGATGGATGGGCGGGTCAAGACCCTGCATCCGGTCGTCCACGGCGGCTTGCTGGGGGTCCGCGATGCGCCGGCTCACGCCGCAGCCATGGCCGAGCACGGCATTGGACCCATCGATCTGGTGTGGATCGACCTCTATCCGTTCGAACAGACCGTGGCGTCGGGCGGCGGCTTTGACGCCGTGATCGAGAATATCGACATCGGCGGCCCGGCGATGATCCGGTCCTCCGCCAAGAACCATGGCTATGTCACGGTCTGTGTCGACAAGACGGGGCTGGACGAGGCGTTGGCCGCATTGACGGCGGAGGGCGCGACCTCGCTGGAGCTTCGCAAACGGCTGGCGGCGCGCGCCTTTGCCCGGACAGCGGCCTATGATGCGGCGGTTTCGGGCTGGTTCGACGGTCAGGTCGGGGATGTGGCCCCCGCCCGCAAGACCATCGCCGGATCGCTGGCTCAGACCCTGCGCTACGGCGAAAATCCGCACCAGACCGGAGCCTTCTATCGCACCGGCGAGGCGCGCCCGGGGGTGGCCCATGCCGAGCAGGTCCAGGGCAAGGAGCTGGGCTATAACAACATCGCCGACGCCGATGCGGCCTATGAGTTGGTCGCCGAGTTCGCCGCCCCGGCCTGTGTCATCGTCAAACACGCCAACCCTTGCGGGGTCGCGGTCGGCACCGATCTGAGCCAGGCCTATGCGCGGGCGCTGGAATGCGATGCCGTCTCGGCCTTCGGCGGGGTGATCGCGGTCAACCGGCCGCTGAACGAGGCCGATGCGCGGGCCATCACCGACATCTTCACCGAGGTCGTCATCGCGCCGGGAGCAGATGAAGCGGCGCGCGCGGTCTTTGCGGCCAAGAAGAACCTGCGCCTGCTGATCACCAACGGCCTGCCTGATCCGCATGGACCGGGCGAGGTGTTCCGCTCGGTGGCGGGCGGGTTTCTGGTACAGTCGCGCGATCGCAGTCTGATCCGGCCCGAGGATCTGAAGATCGTCACGCGACGCCAGCCCACGCCGCAGGAGATCGAGGATATGCTCTTCGCCTTCACCGTGGCCAAGCACGTGAAATCCAACGCGATTGTCTATGCCAAGGACGGCCAGACGGCGGGCATCGGTGCCGGCCAGATGAACCGTCGCGATTCCGCCCGGATCGCCGCCATCCGGGCGCGCGAAGCCGGCGAGGCCAAGGGGCTGGCCCATTCCTTCGCCGAAGGGTCAGCCTGTGCCTCGGAAGCCTTCTTCCCGTTCGCCGATGGTCTGCTTGAGGCCGTCGCGGCGGGGGCCACCAGTGTCATTCAGCCGGGTGGCTCGATCCGCGACGATGAGGTCATCGCCGCCGCCGACGAAAAGGGGATCGCCATGGCCTTCACCGGCACGCGGGTGTTCCGGCATTGACCGAGACGGTCGCCGAACGCTGGGCGCAGCTCGAGCCGCACGTCGTGGCCTACGGGCCGGATGACGGCGTCGTTCGCCCGGCGGTCATCCTGTTCCATGGCTGCGGGGGGTTGCGACCCCACCTGCCGCGTTATGCCGAGGCCGCGGTCAATGCCGGCTGGAGGGCCTTTGTCGTCGACTCCTATGCGCCGCGCGGCTGGAGCCGGGAGTTCAGCCTGACCATGGTGTGCACCGGCCTGGTCCTGCGGGGACCCGAGCGGGCGGGGGATGTTGCCGCCGCCGTCTGGGGCATCGCTCAACGGTCCGATGTGGATGCGGCCAAACTGGTCCTCGCCGGTTGGAGCCATGGCTCCTGGTCGATGATGGATCTGATGACCATGGCTCTGGACCGGTCGGGTGAGGCCGGACTGGCCGATCCGCAAACGGCGCGGGCAGCGTTGAACGGCGTCGTCGGCCTGGGGCTTTACTATCCCTATGTCGGGCCGGGCGCGCTGAGCCGGACACGGCCGTGGGTGCGGCATCCGCAGGCGCTGGCCGTGATTGCGCGCGACGACCATCTGACCAGCGTGCACAACGCCCGCACCGTGCACGACCGGGTCGCGCGCGACGGGACGCCGGTGGAGGTGTGGATCGCCGGTGGCACCCACGCCTTCGATGAGCCGACGGGCCTGGGCATGATGCGGCACGATCCGGAGCTGACCCTGGAATCGCTGATGCGGTTCGAGGCGTTTCTGGACGGGCTCTGACGCCCCGCTCAGGCAAAGGTCGTGTAGACGATCCTCTGGCGGATTTCGAAGCCGAGCGAGCGATAGAGGCCGATGGTCGCCTCGCGATCCGCAAAGGCGTGCAGGAAGCAGGCGTCGCCCTCATCCAGAATGCGCCCGATCACGATACGCATCAGGGCGCTGGCCAGGCCCCGGCCGCGATGCTCGGCGTGGGTGCAGACCGCCGACACCTCTGAAAAGCCTTCGACGCGCAGGCGCGTGCCGGCCATGGCGATCAACCGCCCCTCCTCGCGCACCCCGATATAGCCGCCGAAATCGAAAGTGCGGGGCCGGAACGGGCCGGGATTGGTGAGCATGGCGAGATCGCAGATGTCCGTCGCATCGGCCTCACCCAACTGCGTCCAGTCGACGGAGGGACCGGGCGTAATGGTGGTGGCGACCATCTGGGCCAGGACGGCGTTGGTCGTCGGCGTCACGCCCGGCGGCGTCCAGCCGGCCAGCGGCGTGCCTTCCGCCTCCAGCGATCCGGCGCCCGGATAGCGGGCGCAGATGGCCTCAAGGTCGTCGGTCGAGGCGGCGTCCTTGCCGGCCACGAACACCCCGACGTCGGGACGCAAGCGCACGGCGGCGCCCTCGCGGATGGCGAGATGGGTCTGACGACCGGTCAGGGCGTTCCAGACGGGGCGGTCGAGGGGGTGCGTCATGGTGGCGTTGTGACGGATTGCGCGGGCGGTTTCATCCCGGAAATTGCGGTTGAAGGCCTCCCTAAGCACGCATTGTCTCGTCAAGCGCGGTCAGGATTCGACGGCAGGATCCTGTTCGACCAAGGCTTGGATGTAGGCATCCATTGCCGAGAGCCAAGCGTCAGAATGAGCGGGCAACAGGTCGGTAAGCCTAGGAGTTTTTCCCGCCGAAGTTCTCAAGGCGCACTGCTCGCCATCCTTGACGTCGCCAATCCGTCCCTGGATCGCATCGGCGAGAAGCTGATTGTAGGCCGTGGCCGGTTCAACACGCCCCCACCACGAGGCGGGACCGGTATCGACAAAGCCAGCCTTGCTTATGGTGGCTAGGTTGAGCGGTCGAGGGCCTGCCCCCTCATGTTTGAGATTGAGGCCTGCCTGACGATCCACATAGACCCCAAGGCCTGCAGCTAGGTCGAGAAAGTTTTTAAGCAGTGCTGGAGCCTGAGGATCACGCTGACCGAGGATTTCATAGAATTCGTCCTCTCCGATGCTTACTCCGCGACGGGGGGTAATGACCGCTGTTCCGACCTTGGCGTTGTCCGGTGGATCGATCCGTACTCGGGTGTTCTCATCATCCAACCTAACGACACCCCGCTCGATCAAAATCGTCTTGGCCAGGACCGACGGCACAACGAGACGGACGCTCGACGCAGGTGTCTGGAAGACCGCCAACTCGACCAAGGCAAAGGTGAATCGCTGGCCAGCATGACTCTGGAGGAGCTCGGCAAGCGGCGCGATGTCTTCCCGGATGCCGTCCCCTACAACAGCGACTATAGCGCGGCCTCGGCCCAGGTTTCTCGACAAGGCATCAACAAACTCCGCCTCATCGATTTCGGCATTTCGTTGGGAAACCAGCCCGAAGATGGACTGTCCGGGCAAGGCTTCTGCCTTGCGGGCCCTCATTACCGTCTGCTCGAACTCAAGGTAGTCCATGCGAAATACAGCAGCGGCGTACTCCATGGCTTGAGCCACTACCGACCGTCGTGCCTCAGGATTCCTCCATAGCTTTGCCTCAACAAGGACAAGCCCACCGCTCGGAGTCACAAAAACATTGTCGAGCGCACCCGATCTGCCTGCACCAAACATGAGCGGGAGTTCCCGACACAGCGGCACGAGGTCGCCAAATCCTGGCTCGATCTGGTCAACTGGAAAAACGGTAGGATTCTGGTGGAGCAGATCCTGTAGCCAAGCCTCATTGTATCCGCTTGAAACGGTAGAGCCGAGATCGACGCGCGCCAGAGCGGCAGCGCTGTCGTTTTGGCTATCAAGCCAGATGGGCTGTCCATCCCTGCGGCGTATTCCAGTCATCGCTACCCCTCTCGACTTGTCAGGAACCTAACCCCGCCAGAACCCCACGATCTGCTTCACCTCCGCCACCACCGGTGCCGCCACGTCCTGCGCCTGTTCAGCCCCCGCCGCCAGCACCCGGTCGATCTCCGTCGGGTCGGCCATCAGGCGGCGCATTTCGGTGGTTATGGGGGCCAGAGCCTCGACGGCCAGGTCGGCGAGCCTGGGCTTGAAGGCGCCGAAGCCCTGGCCGGCGAATTCGGCGGTTACCTGATCGCGGGTCTGGTCTGACAGGGCGGCATAGATGGCGATGAGGTTCTTCACCTCGGGCCGCTCGTCGAGCGCCTCGCCGACCTCCGGCATCACACCCATGTCGGTCTTGGATTTGCGGATCTTCTGACTGATGGCGTCGGCGTCGTCGGTCAGGTTGATGCGGCTGGCGTCGGAGGGGTCGGACTTGGACATCTTGGCCTGGCCGTCGCGCAGGGACATGACGCGCGTGCCCGGCCCCTGAATCAGGGGTTCGGGCAGGGGGAAGAAGCCGGGGGCCGAGAAGTCATTGTTGAACTTGGCGGCGATGTCGCGGGTCAGTTCCAGATGCTGTTTCTGGTCCTCACCGACGGGCACTTCGGTGGCCTTGTAGAGCAGGATGTCGGCCGCCTGCAGCACCGGATAGGTATACAGGCCCACCGACGAGCGTTCCTTGTGCTTGCCGGACTTCTCCTTGAACTGGGTCATGCGGTCCAGCCAGCCGAGGCGGGCCACACAGTTGAAAATCCAGGCCAGCTCGGCGTGCTGGGGCACGGCCGATTGCGGGAAGATGGCGGCTTTCGCCGGGTCGAGCCCCGAGGCCAGATAGGCGGCGGCGATCTCGCGGGTCTGTTGGGTCAGGAGCGCCGGGTCCTGCCAGACGGTGATGGCGTGCATATCGGCGACGAAGACGAAGAGGGGGTCGCCCTGGTCCTGAAGCGCGACGAAGCGCTTGAGCGCACCCAGATAGTTGCCCAGATGCAAGGCGCCGGAGGCCTGGATACCGGACAGAATGCGGCGCGGGCCGGCATAGGCAGGGGGAGGAGCGTCAGACATGGCCCCGCGCCTAGAGCCTTAAGCGCCCGGCGGCAAGGCCTCAGGCCTTGCGTTCGCGTCGAAGCAGCCCCTTGATCTCGCCGATGGTGACGGCGCGGGTGGCGAACAGCAGGACCAGATAGACCAGACCGCCCACGCCGGTGGTCAGGACCAGGGCGATCTCCTTGGCCCCATGCTCGGTAATCGCGGCGATGGGGGCTTCGATCACCGGGCGGTACATCTGAGCGAAGACCAGAACGGCCCCGAGGGTCGCCGAGGCGATCAGGATACGGATCAGGCGCGAGATCGCCGTGGCGGCGGGGCGATAATGGTCGCGACGCCAGAGGGTGATGGCCAGCAGACCCGCATTGGTCCAGGCCGCCGTCGACGTCGCCGCCGCGATGCCCGAAACGCCCCAGCCGATGTTGAACAAAAGAATGGCCAGCGCCGCATTCACCGCCACCGAGACGAGGGCGAAGACCATCGGGGTCTTGGTGTCCTGCCGTGCAAAGAAGCCGGGCGCCAAGACGCGGATCAGCACAAAGGCCGGCACGCCCCAGCCGAACTGGAGCAGGGCGCGGGCGGTGTTCTCGGCGTCAAACGCAAGAAACTCGCCGCGCGTGAACAGGCCGTCGATGAGGAACAGCGGCATGGCCATGATGGCTGCCGCCGCCGGCAGGGTCAGGGCCATGGACAGGACCAGCGCCTCGTCCATCGAGGCCTGTTCCTGGCGACGGTCTTCCGTTGCGATAGCCGAGGACAGTTTGGGAAGAAGCGCAATGCCGATGGCCACGCCGATCAGGCCGAGCGGCAATTGGTACAGGCGATCCGCCGTCGCCAGCCAGGTGCGGCCACCGTCGACGAATGAGGCCAGGTTGCCCGAGATGAAGACGTTGATCTGGGTGGCGGAGTTGCCGATGGCGGCGGGGATGGCGGTGATGATGATAGCCTTAACCGCCGGGGTCAGCTTGGGCATCGACAGGCGCACATTGGCCCCGGCCCGGCGCACGCCCCACCAGCACAGGGCCGCCTGGGCCACACCCGACACCAGCACCGACCAGGCCGCAGCCTTGGCTGCCATGATCTGATTGTCGTGCCAGATCAGCAGTGCCGCCAGCATGATCAGGTTCATCAGGATCGGATAGGCACCCGAGACGATGAAGCGCCCGCGCGCGTTCAACACGCCGGACAACAGGGCCGCAATCGCCATACACGGCAGATAGGGCATGGTGATCTGGGTCAGCAGGACCGCCAGGCTGAAACGTGCAGGGTCATCCAGAAAGCCGATGTTGATGGCCATCATCAGCCACGGCATGGCCAGCTGGGCGATGAGGGTCAGGATCAGGGTCACGACCGCGACCGTGGCCAGGGCATCGGTGGCAACCTGATCGGCCTCGGCCCCACCCTTCTGTTTCAGCGTCCTGGCATAGGCGGGAACGAAGGCGGCGGCGAAGGCCCCTTCGGCAAAGATGCGCCGGAACAGATTGGGGAAGCTGAGCGCCGTATTATAGGCATCCGCGGCCGGGCCGACGGCCCCGCCCAAGAAAGCGGTAATGGCGATGTCGCGCGCGAACCCGACCAGACGGCTGACCAACGTCAAGCCTGAAAAGATCGCTGACGACTTCATCACCCCGCCCTGTTTGGGCAGCTCGGGTGCGGGCGGATGGGTCGAGGCTGTGGCCCGGATCTCGGGTTCGGTCGTCATGGAAATCTCGGGCGTCGCTACGGCTTCGACTTAGCGCCGAATTCGAGTGAGGAAAACAGGGCCGGCCTTCGGATTGGTTACCGCGCCGCCGAGGCGCGGGCCCGCGCCATCTTTTTCGGCGCGACCGGCTCGACCGGCGGTTTCAGGGCAGTCAGCAGGGCCTCGCGCACACGCGCCTGATCGGCCTTGGCGGTCAGGCGCTTGCCCCGCTTGGTGGTGACATAAAAGGCATCGACGGCGCGCACGCCGTGGCTTTCGATATGGGCCGAACGGATGGTCAGGCCCGAGGCCGACAAGGCCGCGGCCAGATCCGCCAGTAGGCCGGGGCGATCCCGACCGGAGGTTTCGATAATGGTGGCGTCCCCACCGTTCGGATTGTCGAAGACCACGACTGGTGCCACGTCGAAAACGGATGTCCGCGGGGCGGGGTTGGCCGGGGGCCCGGGCTTGCGCCGACCCAGGGCCGCATCAACCACGGCCTTCTGCAGCCGCCGGCTGGCCTGAGGATCGCCTTCTCCATAGGCCCCGCCCTGGCTGTGCTGGAGCTGGAAGACGTCGATGGCCCAGCCGTCTTCCGAGGTATGTACGCGCGCGCCGGACACATCGGCCCCCTCTGACGACAGGGTCGCCACCACATCGGCAAACAAGCCGTGGCGATCGCGGGCGACGAAGGTGAGCTCGGCGGTGTCCCAGGCGGGGCGATGAACCAGCTCAGCCGCCGCCCCCTGTTTGACCGCACGCGCCATCAGGGCGGCGTCCGGCTCGGGGCTCACATCATCCGGGGTATCCTCGCCGCGAAAACGGGCCTCGGTGGCGGCATAGAGGTCGCGCATCAGCTGCCCCTTCCAGCCGTTCCAGACGCCTGGGCCAACGGCGCGCACATCCGCCGCCGTCAGGACGAGCAGCATTCTGAGGCGCTCCAGATCCCCGACGATCTCGGCAAAGGCGGCAATGGTGGCGGGGTCGGCGGCGTCGCGCTTCTGGGCAAAGTCGGACAGGACCAGATGATGCTCGACCAGCCAGGCCACCAGCTCGGCACGGGCATGCCCCAGACCCATCCGCTCACTGGCGCGCCGCGCGGCGATGGCCCCGTCCTCAAGCTGCCCTCGCGTTCCCCCCTTGCCGACGTCGTGCAGCAGCAGGGCCAGGTACAGGGCCTCCCGGTCGTCGATCAGCGGGAAGATCGAATGCGACAGCGGGTGGTCGTCCTTGAGCGCACCCGTCTCGATGTCCCTGAGAATGCCGATGGCCTGCAGGGTGTGCTCGTCGACCGTATAGGCGTGGTAGCGGTTGAACTGGGTCTGGCCGACGACGCGGGCAAACTCCGGCACGAACCGCCCCAGCAGGCCGGCCTCGTTCATCAGGCTGAGGGTCCGATAGGGGCGCTTGCCATGCGCCAGAATATCAATCAGCGCCCGCGCCGCCTCTGGGTCACGCCGCAGGGCAGGCGTGACCCGATCCAGTGACCGGGCCACCGCCCCGAAGGCATCAGGGTGCAGATCAAGGCCCAGGCGGTCTGCCTCGCGAAACAGCTCCAGCATGCGCAGCGGGTTTTCCGCCAGGGCGGTGGCATCGGTCACCGTCAGGCGACCCGCCTCCTCGACCACGCCATCGACCGCCGATTTGCGCCGCCGACCCGGCAGGGGCAGAAGCCGCATCAGGCCCCCGGCCTGTTTGGCGTGCTGAGCCTCCAGCTTGGCCGACATCGCCCGGGTCAGGGCCCCGACATCACGGGCAATGACGAAATAGCGCCGCATGAAACGTTCGACCGGCGGCTCTCCCTTGCGATCCTTTGACCCCATTCGGCGGGCGAGCTCGGGCTGGTATTCGAAGGCGAGCTTGTCCTGCGCCCGTCCCGCCAGAAGATGCAGATGGATACGGACAGCCCAGAGGAAATCAAAAGCCTGGGCCGCCAGCCGTTGTTCGCGCGCGGTCAAAAGGCCTTCGAGCGCAGCGCGGCCCATGTCGCTCTGCGGGGCCAGGGAGCGGGCGATCCAGTACAGGGTATTCAGATCCCGCAAGCCGCCCTTGCCGTCCTTGACGTTGGGCTCGACCTGATAGCGAACGCTGCCGGCCTTGGCGTGGCGGACATCACGCTCCTCGAGTTTGGCCGCAATGAAGGGACGCGGATCCGCCTTCTTCACCGCCCGACGGAACCGGGACAGGAAGCGATCCGCCGGGCCTGCGGCCCCGACCAGATAGCGGGCTTCAAGCAGACTGGTGCGAACGGTCATGTCCTGACGGGCCAGCCGCAGGGCTTCCGCCTCGGTACGGACCGCCCAGCCCACCTTGAACCCCAGGTCCCACAGCCCGTGGTGCACGGCCTCGATCCGGGTCGCCAGTTCGGGCGGCAGTCTGGCGGGGATCAGCAGCATCAGATCCAGGTCTGACCACGGAGCCAGGACGCCGCGTCCGTAGCCGCCAACAGCCAGGACCGAGACGTCCGTATCGCCGGTCCCGAACAGGTCCCAGACCGCACTCACGGCCCGGTCGGCGGCAGCGGCGTAGAGGCGGGCCGTCTCGACGCCACCCAGCCCGGCCTCCAGTCGCGCGGCGGCCTTGTCACGCGCCGCCTGAAGATCATCACGGATAGGGACGAGCGCCGAGAGATCAGTCACGCTCACCTCCGGTCCGTCGCCATGAGCAGGCAGACCCGCCGGCCGGATTGGCGTAGGGTACGACCCCGGCACAAACAGGGGCGAGGGAGGTGTGGTTGCGTGCGTTTCTGATCATGTCCGCCGTCGCGTCGTTTAGCACGCAGCCGGCCCAATCCTATCCCAGTTCGGCGGATCTCGTTGCGGAGATCAATGCGGTCAGGACGGATCCGGCCGCCTATGCCGCGCACCTGCAGACCTTTCGAAACCAGTTTGAAGGGCGGGTGTATCGCACGCCGGAGGGTATCCGGGTTCGGACCCAGGAAGGCGTTGCCGCCGTGGACGAAGCAATCCTCGTGCTGCTGGCGCGCAGCCCGACAACCGCGCTTGCGCATGATCCGGCCCTGGATGGAGCCGCCCGCGACCACGTTCGCGACCAAGGCCCTGCCGGCCTGCGCGGTCATACCGGACGGGACGGCTCGTCACCGACCGAGAGAGGCCGGCGACGGGGGGCCTCAACCGGGGTCGGAGAGAATATCGCCTACGGCGGCGGGTCAGCCCGTGAGGTGGTGATCCAGCTCCTTGTCGACGACGGGGTCCTGAACCGGGGGCACCGAATCAACATCTTCAGGGACTATTCCACCGTCGGCGCAGCCTGCGGCCCACATGGCGTCTACCGCCAGATGTGCGTGATCGATTTCGGCCTTTGACGCTCAGGCCTTGAGGCCTTTCAGCCGATACAGAATATCCAGCGCCTCGCGCGGGCTCAGGTCGTCGGGCTCAATGTCCTGCAAGGCCGCCTCAACGAGGGACCGCCGGGGCGGCTCCGGCTCGTGTGTCGCGGTGGCAAACAGGGGCAGATCATCCAGCCGGGCGGGCGGCGCCTCCTGCCCCTCCAGCCGCGCCAGGACCTCTTGAGCACGACCGACGACGGCGGGTGGCACCCCCGCCAGCCTGGCCACCTGAACCCCATAGGACCGGTCCGCAGCCCCCGGCCCGGCCTCGTGCAGGAAAACCAGCTCACCGTTCCACTCACGCGCGCGCATGGACAGATTGCCCAGATGCTCCAGCCGCCCCTCCAGCCGGGCCAGCTCATGATAGTGGGTGGCAAACAAGGTCCGGCATCTGGCCTGATCGTGCAGATACTCGGCGCAGGCCCAGGCGATGGCCAGGCCGTCATAGGTGGCGGTGCCCCGGCCGATCTCGTCCAGCACCACGAACGAACGATCCGTCGCCTGGGTCAGGATGGCGGCGGTCTCGACCATTTCGGTCATGAAGGTGGAGCGGCCTCGCGACAGGTCGTCTCCCGCCCCGACGCGGCTGAACAGGCGGTCCACCACACCAAGCCGCAGTGACGTCGCAGGCACATAGCATCCCGCCTGGGCCAGAATGACCAGCAGGGCGTTCTGGCGCAGGAAGGTGGACTTGCCCGCCATGTTCGGGCCGGTGACGATCATCAGGCGGCGCGCCGTCTCGCCGGATCCATCAAGCTGACAGGCGTTGGGCGTAAAGGGCTCGCCCTCGCGTGTGACCGCAGCTTCGACCACCGGGTGACGACCGGCCTCAACCTCAAAGACGGTGGAACGATCCATGAGAGGCCGCACACAGCGCGCCTCTTCGGCCCACTCAGCCAGGGCTGCGGCCACATCCAGCTCGGCCAGGGCGTCCGCCATATTTCGCAAGGCATCGGCCAGATTGACAGCTTGCTGTCTCAGAGAGTCAAAGATCTCGACTTCCATGGCCAGGGCGCGGTCGCCGGCCTGGGAGATGCGAGCGTCCAGCTCTGCCAGTTCGACGGTGGTGAACCGCACCTGATTGGCCAGAGTCTGACGATGAATAAAGCCACTGTCAGCGCCCTGTCGAATTAATCCTTCGGCATATTTAGGCGCTATTTCAAGAAAATAACCAATGACAGCATTATGCTTTGCGCGAAACGGCAGTCCGCTGTCCGACTGATAGCGCGCTTCGAGTTCGGCGATGACCTTGCGAGAATCGTCGCGCAAGGTCCGGGCCGCGTCGAGGTCATCAGACCACCCACGGGCCACGAATCCGCCGTCGCGAACCAGGTGGCCCGGTTGTTCAACCAGGGCCCGATCCAGGTCTGCGGCGAGCGCGGCGGCGTCATCCGACAGGGTCAGGGCCTCGCAAGCCGCCGCCACCTCCGACGGGTGCCCTGACAGGGGCTCGCCCGCCTTGACCAGGTCCGCCAGCACCGTCGCTGCCCGCGCCAGACCGTCGCGCAGAGCCGCCAGATCCCGAGGCCCCCCACGCCCCAGCGCCAGCCGGGACAGGGCACGCGCCAGGTCCGGCGCGCCCTTCAGGTCGTTTCGCAGGGCCCGGCGGATGTCGCGCCGCTCAAGAAACCAGCCGACAGCGTCCAGCCGCGCCGTAATGGCGGCGGGGTCAGACAGGGGCCGGCTGATCCGCTCGGCCAGTCGCCGCGCCCCCGAAGCCGTGACGGTTCGGTCGATGGCGGCAATGAGCGACCCTTCACGATTTCCGGTCTGGGTCCGGTCGATTTCCAGCGACACCCGCGTTGCCTGATCGATGGCCATGAACCCCGCCTCGGCCAGCCGACGCGGGGCCTTCAGCGCCGGCAGCTTTCCAGCCTGGGTCGTTTCGATATAGGCCGCGATCAATCCAAGGGCCGCCACCTCGACCGGCTCGAACTGGCCAAAGCCATCCAGCGTCGCGGCCCCGTACAGGCGCTCAACGCGATCCTGTGCCGCCTTGGGCTCAGCCAGGGCCTGGGCCATGGGCTGGACCACACCGCCCGACAATTTGAGAGCCCCCGCCACGGCCTCGTCGGCAAACAGGCGATCCCCCGCCAGGGTTTCGGATGGACGCGCCGCCGCCAGCGCCGCCCCCAGTTGATCACGCGCCACCGCCAGGCTTTCGACCTCGCCGGTGGACAGTTCCACAGTGGCCAGGGCGGCCCGGCCCCCGCGCACCGCAATGGCGGCCAGTCGATTGGCGCGTCCGGCCTCCAGCAAGCTGTCTTCGGTCAGAGTGCCCGGCGTGACCACACGAACGACATCGCGATGAACCACGGCCTTGGAACCGCGCTTCTTGGCCTCGGCGGGATCTTCCAGCTGTTCACAGACGGCGACCTTGAACCCGGCCCGGATCAGCCTTGCCAGATAGCCGTCAACCGCATGGACCGGCACGCCGGCCATCGGAATGTCACCGCCCTGGTGCTTTCCGCGCCGGGTCAGGGTGATACCCAGCGTCTCGGCCGCCACCTCGGCGTCCTCGAAGAACAGCTCATAGAAGTCGCCCATGCGGAAAAACAGCAGGGCATCCGGCTGGCGCGCCTTGGCGGCCAGATACTGGGCCATCATCGGGCTGGCGTCGACCGGGACAGGCGGGGGCGAGGGGGCGTTCATGATGAAGACGCCAAGGTGGCGGATCAAGCGGCGCGGCTCAAGCGATTCCGGGCTGACGCCGGCCGGGATTGGAGGCTAATCTCGATCCATCCACAGGAGAGGCCGCCCATGACCGACTTCACCGGATTTACCGCCGACGGCCTCTCCTTCCTGCGCAGCCTCTCTGCCCACAACGACCGCGACTGGTTCACCGAGAACCGCGCCGTCTATGACAACCAGCTCAAGCCGGGTCTGGCGGCGCTGATCGCGGCGACCTCAAGCGCCATGACGGCGCGTGAAATCCCCCTCGCAGGGGACCCCAAGGCGAGCCAGTTCCGTCTGCATCGCGACACCCGGTTTTCCAGGGACAAGCGACCCTACAAGACCCATGTGTCAGGCACCCTGACCCGCGACGGCCGGCGCATGAGCCCCGGCATGGCCTATATCCATATCGAGCCAACGCCCGAGGGCGGCATCGACCCGCTGGCCCTGCCGGATGAGCCGCATGGACACGGTCCGTTCGTGGCGGTCGGCTTCTATCTGGATGAGCGCTCCGACATTGACGCAATCCGGCGCGCCATCGTCAACGAGCCCCTGGCCTGGGGCCAGGTCGAAGACGCCCTGACCGCCGCAAGCCTCAGCCTGGACCCCGGCGCTCCTGTCAAACGCCTGCCCAATGGGTTCGAAGATCAGGCCGGCACTGCGAACGAAGCCGCGATCAAGCGCACGCGCTGGATCGTGTCGCGGCCCCTGAGCGAGGCCGAAGTGTGCTCAGCCACTCTGCCGAACCTCATCGCTGACTTTGCCCTGGCTGCCCGGCCCCTGCTCGACTTCGGATGGCGCGCGCTCGACCGGGCTTGACGGAACCTCGTTGTTCGTATTTTGTTCCACAACCCGAAGGCGGGTCCGGAGCAGGAGATGTTCGCCAAGGTTGTCACGGTTGCCTTTGAAGGCGTTGAGGCCCGGCGCGTCGACGTCGAGGTCACCTCGACCCACGGCATGCAGGGCAGCTTTCAGGTCGTCGGCCTGGGCGACAAGGCCGTGGCTGAGAGCCGCGAACGCGTGCGCGGCGCGCTGGCGGGCATCGGCCTGGCCTTCCCGGCCCGACGGGTGGTGGCCAATCTGGCCCCGGCGGACCTGCCCAAGGAGGGCAGCCATTTTGATCTGCCTATTGCTCTGGCCCTGCTCGCCTCCATGGGCATCCTGCCGGTCGATGCCCTGGACGGATGGGTCGCGGTCGGTGAGCTGGGACTGGATGGGCGGATTGCGCCGGTGGCCGGGGCCCTGCCGGCGGCGGTTGCCGCCTCGGCCATGGGCCTGGGCCTGATCTGTCCTGAAGCCAATGGGCCCGAAGCGGCCTGGGCCGGTGACCTGGCCATACTGGCCCCCCGATCGCTGATTTCCGTGGTCAACCATTTCCGGGGCACCCAGGTGATGACCGCCCCCAGCCCGGGTGCAGCCCTGACCGGCGGGGCCGTATCGGACCTGAGGGATGTCAAAGGCCAGGACATGGCCAAACGCGCCCTCGAGGTTGCGGCGGCGGGCGGGCACAATCTGTTGTTCGTCGGACCACCGGGGTCAGGCAAGTCGATGCTGGCCGCCCGATTGCCGGGACTGCTGCCCCCACTGACACCGGCAGAGCTTCTGGAAACCTCGATGGTCTGGTCGCTGGCCGGGATGATCGCCAAGGGGGCCCTGACGTCGGCTCGACCGTTTCGCAGCCCGCACCACTCGGCCTCCATGGCCGCCCTGACCGGCGGTGGGCTGAAGGCCAAGCCCGGCGAGGTGTCGCTGGCGCACAATGGCGTCCTGTTTCTCGATGAACTGCCCGAGTTCACACCCCAGGCCCTGGATTCGCTGCGAACGCCGCTGGAAACCGGCGAGGTGACGGTCGCGCGCGCCAATGCCCACGTTCGCTACCCGGCCCGGTTCCAGCTCGTGGCGGCCATGAATCCGTGTCGGTGCGGCGTCGGCGGCGTTGGCAAGGGCCATTGCGGCAAGGCCCCGCGTTGCCAACGCGACTATCAGGGTCGCCTGTCCGGGCCATTGCTGGACCGCATTGATCTGCAGGTTGAGGCCCCTGCCGTCACCGCCGCCGACATGGCCCTGCCACCGCCGGTCGAGGGCACCGCAGAGGCCGCCGCCCGCGTCGCCGCCGCGCGTGATATCGCCACCGAACGCGGTCGCGAGCTGGGTCTTGACCCCTCAGAGGCCCTGAATGCCCGCGCCTCCGGCCCGACGCTTGACTGCATCGCCACGCCGGACCAGCCGGGCCGCGACCTGTTGATCCGGGCCGGGGAGGCCGGGAACCTGACGGCGCGCGGCTGGACCCGCACGCTCAGACTGGCGCGCACCATTGCCGACCTTGAGGGCGGCGGTGGCGTCCTGCGCCGCCACATCGCCGAGGCCCTGGCCTATCGGCGGCCGCTGCATGAGGGGACATCGCCAGTCCTGGCCACAGATTCTCGGACCGCCGTGACCGCCCGTTAATCCCACCTGTGCATCATGGTGCCTCAAGAGCGGGAGGCGTCATGGCCAGAAGGGCAAAGACCTCAACAGCCGCCGGGGCTGAGGCGGACGAATCCGGTGCCGAGTTTCTGCGCCTGATGAGCCATGAAATGCGCACGCCGCTCAATGGCGTGATCGGCATGCTGGGCCTGTTGTCGCGCACGCGTCTGGATGGCGCTCAAAAGGCCTACGCCCAGGCCGCCCGCGATAGCGCCGAACACCTGCTGGGTCTGGTCAATGACCTGCTGGACTATGCCCGGCTGGAGGCCGGCAAGGTCGAGTTTGAAAGCGCGCCGGTCGATCTGGAGGTCCTGGTTCAGGGCGTGGCCGAACTGCTCAGCCCCAAGGCCCACGAAAAGGGCCTGGAGATCGTCTGGACCGTCTCGCCCGACGCGCCGGATGTGCTGGGCGATGATGGGCGGCTGCGTCAGATCCTGTTCAACCTGGCCGGCAATGCCGTGAAGTTCACACAGGCCGGCGGCGTCCACATCGGCATCGAACGCGCCGGCGGGCCGGACGCCCGACCGATCCTGCGGTTCGTCGTCGAGGACAGCGGGCCGGGCGTGCCGGTCGAGGCGCGTCGGCGCATCTTTGAACAGTTCGGCCATGTTCAGGCCGACGATGCCGTCCGGCATGGCGGCACCGGGCTGGGACTGGCTGTCGTCGACAAGCTGGCGCGTGGCCTGGGCGGCAACGCCGGGGTGGAAACGGCGGCCACCGGCGGCGCCCGGTTTTTTGTCGAGGCGGCCTTCGAGGCCACCCCCCGCTCACAGCCCGACCGGGGCCGGCCCCTGGATGGCCTTCAGGTCTGTGTGCAGTCGCACGATCCGTTCGTCAGCCTGGCTACAGCGGCCCACATCCAGGCTTGCGGCGGAACCGCTCGACCAATTGAGCCGGGTGACGATGCCGGCTGCGGCGTCGTCCTGGTCGATCACGCCCCCGCCGCGGGGTCGGTCCTGGCCGCCGCCCCAACGGGAGGTCGCGGCATTATTCTCCTGCGTCCCCAGGACCGCGACCTGATCCAGCGGTACCGCGACCACGGTTTTGCCGGCTATCTGATCAAGCCGCTGCGCCCCGCCTCGCTGGCCGAGCGCGTTCAGGCCATTCTCAGGACCGCCCCGGTCAGCACCACCGCCCGCGACGACGAGCGCGTGGCCTCGCCCACGTTTGCGGGCCTGCGCGTGCTCCTGGCCGAGGACAATCCGGTCAATGCCCTGCTGGCCAAGACCCTGCTGCGACGTGAGGGCTGTTCGGTCGAAACGGCAGCGTCGGGCGAAGAGGCCGTCGCCTCCATGGCGCGGGCCCGCTACGATCTGGTGCTGATGGACATGCGCATGCCCGGCATGGACGGCCTGACGGCGACGCGGGCCGTGCGCGAAAAAGGCGACGAAACGCCCATCATCGCCCTGACCGCCAATGCCTTCGCCGAGGACCGCCGCGCCTGTCTGGAAGCTGGAATGAACGACCATCTGGCCAAGCCGGTCGATGTCGAACTCCTGCGCGCCACTCTGAGCCGCTGGACGAACCGCGACAGTCGGGTAAAGCTGGCCTCCTGACACGGCGCGGGGGCGCCTGACGAGGGAGCCTTCGAATGAGTGCAACGGACGCCGCCGCGCCGCCCAAGGGGTTCGCCCTGCTTCGCGCCGCTTTTACAGACCGGCGGACGTTGGCGATGCTGCTGCTCGGCTTCTCGGCGGGCCTGCCCTATGTGTTGATCACGGGCACCCTGAACGCATGGCTTTCCGAAGCTGAGGTCACGGCCTCGACCATCGGCGTGCTGTCCTGGGTCGGCCTGGCCTATGCCTTCAAGTTCCTGTGGTCGCCCGCCATGACCTCGACCTTGCCCATCATCGGCAAGCTGGGACGGCGACGCGGCTGGATGGTGACGTTGCAGGTCATCATCGGGGCGGCCCTTTTTGTCGTCGCGGCCTCTCACCCGGAAGCGCCTGGTGGGGTTGCCGCCATGGCGGCAGCTGCGGCGCTCGCCGCCTTCGCATCGGCCAGCCAGGACATCGTGATCGACGCATGGCGGATCGAGGTCGCCGGCGATCAGGCCCCCATCGACCTGCTCAGCTCCATCTATCAATTCGGATACCGGGTCGCCGCGCTGGCCGGGGCCGCAGGTGCCTTGCTCCTCGCGGCCGCCATTGGCTGGCCCGGCGTGTACATGGTTGGCGGCGTCCTGATGGGACTGGGCCTGGTCGGCAGTCTGATCGCACCGGAGCCGGAGCCTGTTGCGCAACAAGCCGTCCTCAAGGAGCGGCGCGGCTCGGATCGCCTCAGAAACTTCAGCCTGATCGCGGTCCTGATCGGTTGGGCCTGGGCGGCCTACCAAATTGTGTCTTTCATGGTCCGCGCTTTGACCGAGGCAGAACCGCCTAGCGCGGGGGAGTTCACCGGGTCCATGGGTCCGTGGGTCATTGGCGTGACCGTCCTGCTTCCCTGCATCCTGGCGGCGTTCATCTCGCGTCAGCCGACAACCGAGGCGGCGACCGGATCAAGCCTCCTCGACACACTCTACGATCGCATCATGGCCCCCCTAACCGAGCTGATGGGGCGTTTGAAATGGGCCGCCGTGCTCGTCTTGGCCCTGATCCTTAGCTATCGCCTTGCCGACAGCATCTGGGGCAGTTTCGCCTACCCCTTCTACATGGGCGCCGAAGGCGGAGCGCTGGGACATACCCTCGTGGAAGTAGCCTTGGCCTCCAAGACGTTCGGGGTGATCGTGACCATTCTCGGCATCGCCCTGGGCGGGTGGATGCTCCTCGCCTTCGGGCGCATGGCCACGCTGATGCTCGGCGCTGTTCTGGCAGCCTCAACCAATCTCTTGTTCGCAGACCTTGCTATGGGTGCCCCGGTGATCGGTGGGTTCATGCAGGCGACGGGCTTGTACAGTCTGTTTGGGGCTTTTGGCGTCGGCGAACCCCTGGCCCGACTCATGCTCGCCATCACCGGCGAGAACCTCGCCAGTGGCATCGCTGGAACCGCGTTTGTGGCCTATCTTTCAGCTCTCTCCAGCCGGATGTTCGGCGCGGTCCAGTTCGCGATATTCACTTCGCTGGCCCTGCTCATCGGCACCTTGGGGCGCGCGCCACTGGGCGAGATGATCGACCAACAGGGCTTTGCCCCCATGTTTGTTCTGGCGGCATGGCTGGGCTGTATCGCCATCGTCTTCTGTGCGCTGGAGTGGATCCGCGAAGTCCGCAGCTCACGCGCCCTGCCGGGAGATCAGGCCGAGCCGACCGACACCCCCTAATCCTCCTCGACCACGCTCTCTTCGTAGGCGGCGAAGGTCGCGGCGGTGAGGATTTCGGTGACGGAGGCGCCCAGGGGCACGATCTGGACCGACTTCTCCAGGCCCACCAGGATCGGCCCGATCACGGTCGCGGCCCCCAGGGCCTGGACCAGCTGGGTCGAGATGGCGGCGGAATGGATCGCCGGCATGACCAGGACATTGGCGTCCTTGGACAGGCGCATGAACGGATAGTTGGCGCGGGCCTCGGGGTTCAGAGCCAGTTCGGGCGGCATTTCGCCCTCATATTCGAAGTCGACACCGATCCCATCCAGAATGCGGATGGCCTCGCGCACCTTTTCTGACCGATCACCGGGCGGATTGCCGAAGGTCGAATAGGAGAGGAAGGCCACGCGCGGCTGGCGGCCCAGCTTGCGAACCGTATTGGCGGCCTTGATGGCGATCTCGGCCAGATCCTCGGCGGTCGGCAGTTCGTGGATCGAGGTATCGGCGACGAACAGGGTCCGCCCCTTGGCCAGCACGATGGACATGCCGATCATCCGGTCCGTCACATCCAGCACCCGCCCCACTTCGCGCAGCGCCATGGCAAAGTTGCGGGTCACGCCCGTCACCATACAGTCCGCGTCGCCATGGGCGCACATGGCCGCGCCGAAATAGTTGCGGTCCTGATTGATCATCCGCTGAACGTCGCGACGCAGATAGCCGCGCCGCTGCAGCCGTTCGAACAGCCAGTCGGTGTAGATGACGTTCTTGTCCGACACCTTGGCATTGGTGAACTCGATGTCGAGCTCATCGAAATTCAGGCCGGCATCGGCAGCATTCTGGCGGATCAACTCTTCGCGGCCGATCAGGAGGGGCGTACCCAGCCCGCCCTGCTTGAAGGCATAGGCGGCGCGGATGACCTGGGGTTCCTCCCCCTCGGCAAAGACCACCCGCTTGTTCGGCTCGGCCCGCACGGCGGACGAGATCTTCTGCATCAGGGCCGCAGACGGGTCGACCCGCTGGCGCAGCTCGGTCCGGTAGGCCTCCATGTCTTCGATGGGCTTACGGGCCACGCCGGTGTCCATGGCCGCCTGGGCCACGAAGGGCGGGATGTACCAGATCAGGCGCGGATCGAACGGCGTCGGAATGATGTAGTCCGGCCCGAACTTCAGCTTGCGGCCCCGATAGGCGATGGCGACCTCGTCGGGCACGTCCTCGCGTGCCAGCTGGGCCAGGGCCCGGGCGCAGGCGACCTTCATCTCGTGATTGACCTGACGGGCGCGAACATCCAGCGCGCCCCGGAAGATGTAGGGAAAGCCCAGGACATTGTTGACCTGGTTGGCATAGTCCGACCGGCCCGTGGCGATGATGGCGTCATCGCGCACCGACTTGACGTCTTCGGGCGTGATCTCGGGATCGGGGTTGGCCATGGCGAAGATGATCGGGCGCGGGGCCATGGAGGCGACCATTTCCTTGGTGATGGCCCCCTTGGCGGCCAGACCCAGCACGACATCGGCCCCGACCATCGCCTCTTCGAGCGTGCGAAGCGGCGTGTCGGTGGCGTGGGCGGCCTTCCACTGGTCGACATTGTCGCGGCCTTTGTAGACGACGCCGTCGCGGTCGATGATGACGGTGTTTTCCGCCCGAACCCCGACCGACTTCATCAGCCCGATGGACGACAGGCCGGCCGCGCCGGCCCCGACCAGCACGACCTTGACGTCTTCCAGCTTCTTGCCGGCGATCTCCACCGCATTGATCAGGCCGGCGGTCGAGATGATGGCCGTGCCGTGCTGGTCGTCATGGAAGACGGGCACATCCAGCAGATCCTGGAGCTGGCTCTCGATGACGAAACACTCGGGGGACTTGATGTCCTCCAGATTGATCCCGCCCCAGGTGGCCCCGATGTTCTTGACCACGGTGACGAACTCTTCGGGGTCGGTCGTCTGGACCTCGACATCGAAGCTGTCGACGTCGGCAAAGCGTTTGAACAGGACGCTCTTGCCCTCCATCACCGGCTTGGAGGCCATGGCCCCCAGATTGCCCAGGCCCAGGATCGCCGTCCCGTTGGAGATGACCGCGACCATATTGCCCTTGGACGTATAGTCGTAGGCGAGGTCCTCATCCTTGGCGATGGCCAGAACCGGGACGGCGACACCCGGCGAATAGGCCAGCGACAGGTCACGCTGGGTCGCCATCGGCTTGGTCGGCTGAACCGCCAGCTTGCCGGGACGCGGCAGGCGATGGAAATCGAGGGCTTCGTCTTCGGTGAAAAACGGCTTGTCGGTGCTATGGGGCATGAAACGAGGCTTAGCCCTCTCGCGCGCGAGGCTCAACCGGCTGGGTGATCATGGCTTCGACAAAAGCCGTTCCAACCCTTCACGCCAGGTCGGACAGGCGGGCCGCCAACCCAGTTCTGCCTTGGCTCGCGCATTCGAGACTCGTTTGGAATCAAGATAGAAACCTCGCATGATCTCGGACACCGTCGGGTCGTTCAGATCTGTCTGGGTTGGTGGCTCAATCCCAAGACGCGCACAGGCGGCAAGAATCACCGTGTCCATGGAGGACGGGTCGTCATCGGCCAGATTATAGGCGCGGCCCGGATTGGGGTGCGCGAGCGATGCCATCACACCGGCCGCAGCATCTGCGATGTGGATGCGGTTGAATACCTGGCCCGGCTTGTGAACCCGCTTCACCGTTCCCGCCCGCAGCCGATCAAGAGTTGATCGGCCCCGTCCATAGATGGCCGGCAGTCGAAACAGGTGGGGGCCAAACGGTGCCCACGCTCGTTCCGCAGCGACGCGGCGTGCCCCGGCGATGGACGCGGCATTCAGGGCGGAATCCTCGAAAACCCAGCCGCCGCCCCGATCTCCATAGACCTCTGTTGAGGACGCATAGCCGATCCAGCCGGGCCGATGGGCCGCCAGCAACGGCCCCAGGATCGCCAGGGCCGGGCAACCCTCCGAAGTGGGTGCGACCGTGACCAACAGGGCATCCGTCTCAGCCAGGGCCGATCCGAGGGCCTCTGCATCCGCCGGGTCGAACAGGCCGCGAGCCGGATCGCGCGAGGTGGCACGCACACGCCAGCCGGCCTCGCCGGCGCGTCGCGCCACGGCCTCGCCCAGGTACCCCAGCCCAAAGATCAGAAGGGTCGGCATGCCCCTTGGCTAGACCCGCCCGGCCCGCACGACAAGCACAGGGCTTTGCGCCGGGGCCGCTTGCCTCTAGGAAGCGGCCATGACCGTGATCGTGACAGGGGCCGCAGGGTTCATCGGTATGCACACCGCCCAGCGCCTGCTGGATCGGGGTGAAACCGTCGTCGGCGTCGACAATTTCAACACCTATTACGATCCGGCCCTCAAACCCGCCCGCGCGGCCCGGCTGGAGGCCAGCCCCGACTTTCGCATGGTCCGCATGGACATTTCGGAGGCCGAGGACTTTGCCGCCCTGGTGCGCGACAGCGGCGCGAAGCGGATTGTCCACCTGGCCGCCCAGGCCGGGGTTCGCTATTCGATTGAAAACCCCTTTGCCTACCAGAAGGCCAACCTGGCCGGTCACCTCAGCGTGCTGGAGGCAGCGCGCCACAACGGCATCGAACATCTGGTCTATGCCTCGTCCAGCTCCGTCTATGGGGATCGACCGCTGAACGGCTCGGGCTTTTCTGAAACCGATCCGACCTCGGCCCCGGTGTCCCTCTATGCGGCGACCAAGAAGGCCAATGAGCTGATGAGCCACGCGTATGCCCGGCTGTACGGGCTGCCGCTGTCGGGTTTGCGGTTTTTCACCGTCTATGGTCCCTGGGGTCGGCCGGACATGGCCTATTTCAGCTTTACCCGGAAGATCCTCGCCGGCGAGCCGATCGAGGTGTTCGGCGAAGGCCGCATGGCGCGCGACTTCACCTTCGTCGAGGATATCGTCGACGGCATTGTCGGGGTGCTGGATCGGCCCCCGCCGGGCGATCAGCCGCGCGTTCTCAACATCGGCGACAGCCGGCCCATCGGTCTGATGGACATGATTTCGACCCTGGAATCGGCACTCGGGCGTGAGGCGGTCAAGATCATGAAGCCCATGCAGCCCGGCGATGTCACCGCCACCTTTGCCAATGTCTCGGCCCTGCACGCGCTCACCGGCTACGATCCGAAGGTCAAGCTGGAGGACGGCATTCCGCGCTTCGTCGACTGGTACCGCAGCTTCTACGGCTGACCGGGCTTGAGCCGGCGCAATCCGCCGCTATAGTCCGGCGCGAATTCTGACCCCTTGGAGAGACCGCCCAATGGCCGGCCCCGCCTCAAAAGACAGCGACTATCACCGCGGCGAAATGAACGTCGAGGAGCAGGAAAAGACCTATCTCGGCTTCCTCGGTCTGTCGAAGTGGGTGGCCTTGGCCCTAGCAGCGATCGTGCTGTTCTTCACCATGTGGCTGTACCCGCGCGGCAACTTCATGGGCGCGGCCTTCTCGACCTTCGTGCTCGTGGCTGTCGGGATCTATTTCCTGCGCAAGCCGCAGCACATCGAGCCCTAGTCAGACGTTATTTCTGAAACGCTTCCTGGCCGGCCTCCACGGGGCAAACAGGGGCGGGCAACGAACCGATACTGTAGAGCCCCCGTCGCCGTCTGGTCGGCGGAATCCAGGCTGACCATGGCCTGACCCTCTCCCCCCGGTGAGCTGAGCGTCAGAGATGCGTCGATGGCCAGGATCGGCATCGGAGCACCGCGCGCGCCACAGCCGGCCTGACGCAGGCGCCCCGGCGGCAGGCGGTCCGTGAAAGCAAAGTCGCCTTCACGAGCCCCTTGCAGATGCCGCTGGAACCGCGGCGCGCGATTGCCGCGCCCAACTTCATAGTCCACGACAATATCAGCCGCCTGGCGCTGGCCCAGCAAGGCGAAACCACGGTAGTCAACGCTGCTCAGGCTCAGGGCGTATCCCGTCGGCACCGCCATTGGAATCTGGATCCGGCAGGTCGTGCGGGCGCGCGCCGGACCTGAGCCGTCGACCTCTGCCGTAAAGTCATGGAACAGGACCGTGACGGAACTACCGTCGGGCGACTGAACCACGGAATAGGCTCCAGCGGGACAGGCGCTCCGCGCCTCCACCACCGGGCGACCCTGGCCAGGGCGACCCTGGGCGGCGACGCTCGAGGCTGCCGCCAGGACCATCATCAGACCGGTGAATGCGACCGACCGTTTCATGGGATGTTTCTTTCCAGCTAGAGAACGGTCGGTCGCACCGACCCGATGAACAATGAGCCGCCTTAGCGGCAACGACGCCACTGCAGGTGATAGACGAGGGCTGCGTTCACATCCTGAGAGTCAACCGTAGCCATTGCGTCAGCTCCGCCGCGGGTCTGAACCCGCATCGACGAGTTGGTGCGCAGGATCACGTCCTCGCCACAGGCCGACCAGGTGACCGCCGAGGCGACCAGCGTGTTGTTCAACAAGAAGTCCGAGTCCATCGCGCCGTTGAAGGTGCGCGTGAACCGCGGTCCCTGACGACCGGCGAAGAAGTACTCGACGTTGAACTGGGACTGGGCCGAGCGCGGCAGGCTGTTATAGCCCCGATAGTCGATTTCCAGGACCGAGACGCTGTAGCCATTCGGCACATGGACCGGGATGGCGATGTTGCAGCTCTTGCGGTCAAAGCTGCGTCCGACCGACTGGCCGGCCTCAACCACATACTGATCGAACAGCAGGCTGAGCGAAGTGTTGTCGGGGCTGAGGGCCGCCGAGACCGAACCGGCCGGACAGCCGGTGCCGCCGTAGGCGGGGGTCCCAAGGGCGATGCCGCTCTGGGCATGGGCGGAGCCGGCGACGGCGATCAGCGCGACAGCGGCGGAAGAGATCATCAGGGTTTTCATCGGGGGGCGTTCCAGGAAATTCTCATCGCCGGCTTGGCGACGTGATCAGGTTTGCTGGTGGCCGCTGAACGCGTTTTGAGACGGTCCGTTATCGCGGGTTCACCATGGTGAATGCCGCCCAAACCGCCCGCCCCTTTACGCCCCTGTGCGAACGCGCCTAACGTCACGGGCCAGATTGATCAGGGAGGCGCGTTTGGCTGTCGTCATCGCCTGTACACGCGAGCGTCGCGGGGAAGATCCCCGCGTGGCCATCACACCTGAAACGGCCAAAAAGCTGGTCGACGCCGGCGCTCAGGTTCGCATCGAGGCAGGAGCCGGGGCCGGGTCGGCAATTCCTGACGAAACCTATCGGGAGGCGGGGGCTTCGGTCGTCAAGGATGTGCGAGCGGCCCTGGACGGGGCGGATGTCCTGTTCAAGGTGCGCGGGCCGACCGCCGCCGAGATTGCCGCCTTGAAGCCGGGCGCGGTTGTCGCTGCCATGCTGGACGCCTACCGGGAGAAGGACACGGTTCAGGCCCTGGCCAAGGGCAAGATCACATCCTTTGCCATGGAGTTCGTGCCGCGCATCACCCGCGCCCAGGTGATGGATGTGCTGTCGTCCCAGGCCAACCTGGCGGGCTATCGCGCCGTGATCGAGGCGGCTCACGCCTATTCCAGGGGCTTTCCGATGATGATGACGGCTGCCGGCACTGTGGCGGCGGCCAAGGTCTTTGTCATGGGTGCGGGCGTCGCAGGGCTTCAGGCCATCGCCACGGCCCGGCGTCTGGGCGCGGTGGTCACGGCCACCGATGTGCGTCCCGCCTCCAAGGAACAGGTTGAGAGCCTGGGGGCCAAGTTCATCGCCGTCGAGGATGAAGAGTTCAAGGCCGCCGAGACGGCCGGCGGCTACGCCAAGCAGATGTCAGCCGACTATATGGCCAAACAGGCCGAGCTGACCGCCAACCATATCGTCAAACAGGATGTGGTCATCACCACCGCCCTGATCCCCGGTCGCGCCGCGCCGCGCCTGGTCACCGCCGCCCACGTCGCCTCGATGAAGCCCGGCTCGGTCATCGTCGACCTGGCCGTCGAGGCGGGCGGCAATGTCGAGGGCTCCAAACCCGATCAGATCGTCACCACCTCGAACGGTGTGAAGATCGTCGGCTGGGCCAGCCTGCCGGGCCGCATCGCTGCGGACGCCTCGGCGCTCTATGCGCGCAATCTGCAGGCTTTCTCGGGGCTATTGATCAAGGACGGTGCGCTGGCCGTGGATCTGGAGGACGAGATTCTCAAGGCTGCCGTGGTCACCCACGGCGGCGAGGTGGTGCATGAGGGGGTGAAGGGATGACAGCCGCGCTTCGCCACCCCCTGCATCTGATTGCGTTTGCCGCCGGCATGATCGGCTTTGTTGTGGCTTACTGGACCGCAAAGGACGACACGCTGCTTGTCTGCGCGTTAGGGCTCGCCTTCATGAGCGCCGTTGATCTCGCCCGACGCCTCGGCCTTGAGCCTCCCGACGACCCCGGCGCACCGCACAACCGAGGAAAACCTGATGGAACTCGTTGACCCCACCATCTTCCGTCTCGCCATCTTCGTGCTGGCGATCTTCGTTGGCTATTACGTCGTCTGGTCGGTAACGCCGGCGTTGCACACGCCCCTGATGGCGGTGACCAATGCCATCTCCTCGGTGATCATCGTCGGCGCGCTGATCGCGGCCGCAGCCAGTCTCGGCTCGGCGGAGGGCATCAACGGCTGGATTGCCAAGGGGGCCGGTGCCGTCGCCGCCGCCCTGGCCAGCGTCAACATCTTCGGCGGCTTTCTGGTCACCCAGCGCATGCTGGCCATGTACAAGAAGAAGGAAAAGCCCAAGGCATGACGGCCTCGACAGACGACTGGCTGCTCTGGATCACCTGGGCCGTATCCGGCCTGGGCTTCGGCCTGGTCGTGACCGGCCTGTTGCAGCGCGCCGACCCCATTCGTCGTCAGCGTCTGTTCGATGCCGCCATCGTCCTGATTTTCGGCAGTGTGCTGGCGCGCGTCGCCATGCAGCCGGAGCGCACCGTCATTGACTGGATGCTGGCCGCCCTGGCCCTGATCTACATTCCCCTGGCCATCTGGCGGCTCAGCCGGACCCAGCGCCATATCGAAACGGATGGTCCTGAATGAACGCCTCGATCGCCGCCCTGGCCTATCTGGTTTCAGGCGTCCTGTTCATCCTGTCCTTGCGCGGGCTGTCCAGCCCCGAGACGAGCCGTCAGGGCAATCTGTACGGCATGGTCGGCATGGCCATCGCCATCGCCACCACCCTGCTGACGCTGTTCGCGCAAGGGTTGCTGGATCTGACGACCCTGGCCTTCATCGCCGGAGGCGTCACGGTCGGGGGCGTGCTCGGCGCGCTGATCGCGCGCAAGGTCGCCATGACCCAGATGCCCCAGCTGGTCGCCGCCTTCCACAGTCTGGTCGGCCTGGCCGCCTGTCTCGTCGCTGTGGGTGCCGTCTATGCGCCGGAGGCCTTCCACATTGCGACCGCTGAGGGCGGCATCAAGACCCTGTCGATCATCGAGCTGAGCCTCGGCGTCGCCATCGGGGCCATCACCTTCACCGGCTCGGTCATCGCCTTCGCCAAGCTGAACGGCAATATGAGCGGCGCTCCGATTATCCTGCCGGCGCGCCACCTGATCAACATTGGTCTGGGGTTGGGACTGGTGTTGCTGATCGGCGTGATGATCGGGTCAGGCGGCACGGCGACCTGGGCCTTCTGGGGCGTGTTTATCATCGCCCTGATCCTGGGGGTGACCCTGATTGTCCCGATCGGCGGTGCCGACATGCCGGTCGTGGTGTCGATGCTGAACTCCTATTCGGGATGGGCGGCGGCGGCGCTGGGCTTCACGCTCGAGAACATCGCCCTGATCATCACCGGCGCCCTGGTCGGCTCGTCCGGGGCCATCCTCAGCTACATCATGTGCAAGGGGATGAACCGCTCCTTCTTCAGCGTCATCCTCGGCGGCTTTGGTGGCGACGCCGCCGCCGGGCCGGGTGGCGCGGTCGAAACCCGCCCGGTCAAACAGGGTAGTGCGGACGACGCGGCCTTCATCATGAAAAACGCGTCGAAGGTCATCATCGTGCCCGGCTATGGCATGGCCGTGGCCCAGGCCCAGCACGCGCTGAGGGAAATGGCCGACAAGCTGAAGGAAGAGGGCGTGGAGGTGAAATACGCCATCCACCCCGTCGCCGGACGGATGCCGGGCCACATGAACGTGCTGCTGGCCGAGGCCAATGTGCCCTATGACGAGGTGTTCGAGCTGGAGGACATCAACAGCGAATTCTCCTCCGCCGACGTCGCCTTCGTCATCGGGGCCAATGACGTCACCAACCCCGCCGCCAAGACCGACCCCTCCAGCGCCATCTACGGGATGCCCATCCTCGACGTCGAAAAGGCCGGCACCGTCCTGTTCGTCAAACGCGGCATGGCGGCGGGCTACGCCGGTGTCGAGAACGAGCTGTTCTTCCGCGACAACACCATGATGCTGTTTGCGGATGCGAAGAAGATGGTCGAGGGGATCGTGAAGGGGCTTTAGCGATGCCCACGGTTCTGCGCTGGAACGGCTATCGCTTCTATTTTTTCTCGAACGAAGGCTTCGAGCCGCCGCACATTCACATCGACAAGGCGGGCTGTTCGGCCAAGTTCTGGCTGAGACCGGTCGCGGCGGCGCGCAATATCGGCTATTCTGCCAAAGAGATGGCCGAACTCACCCGCAAGGTTGAGGAAGAACGAGCGGCCTTTCTGGAGGCTTGGAATGGCTTTTTCAGCCGTCGGGATTGATGAACGTGTGGCCGATGTCGAGGTTACCGACACCGAGCTGATCGTGCGTCTTTATGACGGGCGGCGACTGGCCGCGCCGCTGGACTGGTTCCCGCGCCTGAAAGCCGCGTCGCCCACTCAGCGTAACAATTGGGAGGCCGCCGCCGCGGGCCTCGGTATCCACTGGCCCGATCTTGACGAGGATATTGGGGTTGCTGGGCTGTTGAGAGCCTCTTCGTCCGAGGCGGCATAGAGAAGGGATGTCCGCCTTGGGCGTCGAAAAAGCGAGCGGCGTCCTGTTCGCCGACGCCTCGAATATGGTCGAGGGGATCGTGAAGGGACCGATTGAGTGTTGGCTTCTGTAGCGACCTGGATCAGTTTCGATCCAACGACTGGGTTTCAGATCGTCCGTCGCATCTCTGTTTTCGAGATACTGTCGATCATTGGCCTGATAGCTGCCCTAGTTTCGCTGTTCATGTCCGTACGCGCGAATCTAGATCTCGCGCGAACGCGTTCGGCAGAGTTCTCATTCCGGGTCTGGGAACGTTTTCGCAGCGACGATGTTCAGTCGGCCTTCTTGTCGATTGAATGGGGTAAATTTGAGTACCCAATCGACCATACAGCAAACGGCTTCGCCTCCGTCGAAGAGGAGCAGAAGGTCGATCGGTTGCTCTCCCTGCTCGATGACGTCGCCGGTTTTGGCTTCGACCGAACCCTCAGCGCGAGGGACGCAGACCGATGGGACTACATATTCGCCCGCGTCTATCGCAATCCATCCATTGGGCGCTACATTGCATTCCTTGACGATTTTTACCCAACGAACGGCGTCCTGCATCGACCGTTTCAGCTCGGGCGGGCTTGGCAAGAGCACCGAGAGGCGCGAGTTGGTGCCATGACCCACGCTGCGGCCCAACCCCGCTTCCTCGCCCTCGACGCCCTGCGCGGCGCACTGGCTTTGTTCGTGGTGCTGTTTCACCTGCCGGTGGCCAGCCATGTGCGGGACCTGCCGCTGGTCATGCACGGCTATCTGGTGGTGGACTATTTCTTTGTCCTGTCCGGCTTCGTCATCGCCCATTCCTATGGCCAGCGGATCAATGACGGACGACAGGCGCGCGACTTTCTGATCAAGCGGGTGGCGCGGGTCTGGCCGTTGCACGCGGTCATGCTGGGTGCCTTTGTGGCGCTGGAGATTGTGCGGGCTCTCACTCATTTCGACAGTGTGCCGCCGTTTACCGGCGACCGGGCACCGGGCGGCATCCTGACTAACCTTCTGATGATCCAGTCGCTGGGCACCGAGGACAGCCAGACGTGGAACGGTCCGGCCTGGGCCGTCTCGGCCGAAATGCTCTGTTACGTCGTCTTCACCGGACTGATCCTGTGGGCACGCAAATGGAGCCTGATTCTGGCGGCGGTGCTGGCCGCTTTCGGACTGGCGATCCTGGTCATCTATGCGCCGCCCGAGCCGTGGGCGGCGTGGATGAACACCACCTGGCGCACCGGCTGGGCGCGGGCGCTCTACGGCTTCTTTCTGGGGGTCATCGTCTATCGCGCCTGGACCTGGCGGCCCCCGGCGGGCCGGGGGTGGCTGGAAGCCTTGCTGATCGTGGCGGCCCTGGCCTTCATCTGGGTTGCGGTCGGGCCGTGGACGGTGCTGGCCAGCCTGGTGTTCGCCCCGCTGGTCTGGGTTCTGGCCGGAGATCGTGGTCCGGTGGCCAAGGCCCTGACCTGGGAACCCTTGGTGAAGCTGGGCGACATCTCCTACGGCATCTATCTGATCCACATGTTCATCATCACCCTGATGGTGATCGCCGCCCGCAAGCTGGATCTCATGCACGACCGGCGCATCGACCTGGGCTCGGTCTGGCTGAATGACCTCTTGATGCTGGGCTTTCTTGGGCTGGTCGTCTGGCTGGCGTCCCTGTCCTATCGCTTCATCGAAACCCCGGCGCGTGATGCGGTTTCCGCTTGGCTGAAGCGCCGTTCTCAGCCTTCATAGGTCATGGCTTCCGAACCCAAGACCAAGCCCACCGATGTTGCCCCGGCTGAATTCATCGCGGCAGTAGAGGATCCTGTCCGCCGCGCCGACGCCGAGGTGGTGTGCCAACTGCTGGAGGAGGTCACCGGCAAGACCCCCGTCATGTGGGGTCCGTCCATCGTCGGCTTCGGGACCTACAAGGGCTCGACCGGCGACTGGCCCATCGCCGGCTTTTCGCCGCGCAAGGCTCAAACGGTCGTCTATATCGTCGGGTTTGAAGGCCAGGACGAAATGCTCGCCCGGCTCGGCAAGCACAAGGTCGGCAAGTCGTGCCTGTACATAAACAAGCTGACCGATGTGGACATGGCCGTCCTGCGTGAGATCGCCGAGGCCAGCGTGGCCGACACTCGCGCCCGTTTCGAGACGACCTGACAGCTGACTCAGGCCGCCGCCGCGAAGCTCGGTTCGGCCTGACGACCCCAGTTGCGGGCCTCGGCCCAGAGGTCGTCTTCTTCGGCATAGCGCCCGACGCGTGAGGCCGGCACCACATCGACGATCTGCTCCTCGATCGGGTCCCAAACCACGCACAGGTCACGATCCGGCCCTTCACAGGGTGTCACCACCAGACCGTCCAGGCGGCGGATGATCCGGGGTCCGCGCGACACCAGCGAACGAAGCAGTGAATGAGCCATGACGATCTCTCCTTGCGATCAGTGAGAACAGACCTAGAATAAACGCACGACAGAATCGGACGCTCCATCATGCGACACGACAAGGCAGCCATCGTTCTGGATCTGGCGCGGCGCATGGCCGCCTCTGCCGAGGGCCTGACGCTGGACGATATGGCGCGCGATCTGGGCGTGGGGCGGCGCACGGCAGAACGGCTGCGCGATGCGGTGCTGTACCTGTTTCCCCAGGCCGAGGAGGTCTCTGACCCCCCGACCAAACGCTGGCGTATCCGCGACGGCCTGTCGGCCTTTCAGCAGGCCCCGACGACGACCGAGTTGCTGGAGCTGTCCAAGGCCGCCGAAGCCCTGCGCCGTCAGGGTGAGGCGGGCCGCGCCACGGCACTTGAAACGCTGGAGCTCAAGATCCGCTCGGCCATGCGTTCGACGGCCCTGAACCGGATCGCCCCGGATCTGGAGGCCCTGGTGCGCGCCGAAACCATTGCCGTTCAGGCCGGACCGCGCCCGTTCGAGGACGAAACCACCCTGGCCGCCATTCGCCACGCTATCATGGCCGGGTCCGCCATCAGCTTCATCTACAATCGCGGCTCACGTCCGGGAGAACGGCGCGAAGTCGCCCCGTGTGGCCTGATGTTCGGGCGAGCCAACTATCTGGTGGCGGCGGAGATCGGCTCGGACAGTCCCAAGACCTTCCGCCTCGACAGCGTCCAGGACGTTCAGGTGATGGATCGCCCGGCCGCCCCACCCGAAGGGTTCGACCTGACCGCCTTCGCCAATCGCTCTTTCGGCATCTATCAGGACGGCGTTGAGGACGTGGAACTGACCATCCTGCCGGTCGGCCAGGCGGTCGATGAGGCCCGGGTCTGGCGTTTCCACCCGACCCAGACCCTGAGCGACAACCCCGACGGGTCGCTGACTGTGCGGTTCTCAGCCAGCGGCATGCGCGAGCTGGCCTGGCATCTGTTCACCTGGGGCGAGGGCGTGCGGATCGAGGGGCCGCAGCGTCTGAAACAGGCCATGCAGGAGGCCCTGGCGGCAGCTCAGCGCGCCCATCCTGGGCCTTAGGGTTACCGGCCGCCAATCCAGACTGCGACAATTGGTTCCCGGGGTGCGACATTCCGTCAGGTTCTGTCAGCGTCCCCAGCCGGGCATAGACAACCACGCGCCGGGAACGTTTCCCGGCTTTTTCGCGGTTCCTGAGCGTTCCGCCCCACTCGACTGACCTAGAACTGCAGCCGGAGCGCGGGCTTGTCCTCTTTGATTTCGAACGGTTTCAAGGCGTTTTCCTTAACGGGCCTCGCCGCCGCCGCGGTTCTTTTCGCCGCCCCGGCCCAGGCCTCGGAAGTGACCGATACCGTCGCTGACGCCCCGGCCCTCGCCGTTCGCACCATCGCCTTTTCTGCGCCGGTCGTCGGTTATCAGACGAATTCCCGTTTTGGTCTGCGCCGTCTGTCGTTCGAGCGCCGGGCCCGCATGCACGAGGGTCTGGACTATGCCGCCCCGTCCGGCACGCCGATCCTGGCCGCCGCCGACGGACGCGTGATCCGCACCGGCACCTCCAACTCCTACGGTCGCTTCGTCGAGATCCAGCACGCCAACGGCGTCACCTCCTTCTACGCTCACATGAGCCGGATCGGTGCCAGCGAAGGCGACGTCGTCGCCGCCGGCGATCAGATCGGGGCCGTGGGCTCGACCGGTCGCTCAACCGGGGCCCACCTGCATTTCGAGATTCGTCGCGACGGTCGTCAGATCAATCCCGAGAATTTCCTGGGCCGTTCGTTCGCCCTTCAGAACGTGGCCCCCGAAGCCGACGGCTCGTGGGACGCTCCGGCCTTTTTCGCCAGCGCGCCGGTGGCTTTTGGCCCCTTCCGTACCCTGACCCCGGCCTTCCAGCCCTGATCCAAAATCCCCTGCGGGTTGATTCATCCTTACCGATGGGTTAACAGCCGCCGCTCTTCGGCCCCGGCAACACCGGGGCCGACTGTTTTTCGGCCCACCCGGCTATCGTCCTGCGCGTATCGCGGGCCGACGTCACCGCAAGAAGACCGATCCTCCCCCATGGTTTCCACTGCTAAATCGCTGCTGTACCGCTTTGGGCAGCTTTCAACCCTCGCCATGGTTGCCGCCCTGGCCATGGCCGCCGCACCCCAGGCCCTGAGCGCCGTCGAGCTGGAAGTCACGCCCGACAGCGCCCAGCCGATCGCACCGCCCGTTGTGGCCCGTCCGACGCCGATGGTTCGCGTGATGACCTTTGAACGCCCCGTGGCGAACCGCCCGATCAATTCCAACTACGGCGTCCGCCATCTGGTCGGGGAAGCCGCTCCGCGCATGCACCAGGGCGTCGACATTGCCGCCCCGACCGGCGCACCGGTTCTGGCCTCGGCCCAAGGGATCGTCGTGCGCTCCGGCTATGACGGCGGCTACGGCAACTTTGTCGAGATCCGCCACCCCAACGGCCTGACCACCTTCTATGGCCATCTCAGCGAGATCGCCCGCGGCATGACCGCCGGGGTCGAGGTCGACGGCGGCCAGCAGATCGGGCGTGTCGGCTCGACCGGCTATTCAACCGGGCCGCACCTTCATTTCGAGGTGCGTCGGCGCGGTGCCAAGCTCAATCCGGTGGAATATCTGGGCCGTCAGTTCGTGTTGCGCGGCCCTGAGCGGGCTTAGAGCATGATGGTTTTTGTTGGAACCGCCTCGCGGTGCCAACAAAAAGCTGAATCATGCTCGCACTTTCACCTAGAGCCTGATTCACGCCTGAGATGAAATCGCGAAGCGATTCCACCTCAGCCGATCAGGCTCTAATCCAGCGTGACGTCGGTGGTCTGACCCCCGCGGGTCGTCACGCGCCGCATCAGCACGACCGGCTCAGACCCGCCATCGGTCACCGGCACAATGACGAACCAGTTGCCCGCCGGCAGATTGTCAAAGCGGAAGCGGTCCTGGCCGTCGCACGTCTCGGACCGCACAAACCCCTGATAGTCGGCGCTGGCCTCGGTGACGCTGCGCGCCCGCACAATCGCCGCCGGGATCGCCGCGCGCTGGGTCGAGCCATACAGGGTCTGGAACCGCTGACGGGTCCAGGGCGTCTCGGGCGTCAGCCCGACAGACCCGGCACATGACCAGCTGCGCCCCCCACCGACATAGGCCACCCGGCCCGAGATGCCATTGTCGCCCGGAACAGCAGACCAGGCGAAGGCTGCGGCATCAAAGACGGCGACGCTGGAGGCGGGTGCCGGCCCCGTCGCACAGCCCGCGAGGATCGACGCCGCTCCAAGGGCAGCAGCAAGGGCGAGATGACGATGGGCGGGCATGGCGGCCTCCGTTTCAGACAGGGGAGCAATCAAACTCCAACGCGCCGCGAAAGCCAAGGTTTCGGGAAATGATCTGACGACAAACAGGCCGTTGTGCCGGCCCGCACTCGGTTCTAGGGTCCGCGCCCATGAGCGTCACCTTTGCCGACATCCAGGCCGCCGCCGAGCGTATCGCCGGCCATGTGGACCGCACCCCGACCCGCTATTCCCGCAAGCTGTCCGAACTGACCGGAGCCGAGGTCTGGCTCAAGTTCGAGAACCTGCACTACACCTCGTCCTTCAAGGAGCGCGGGGCCTGCAATCGCCTGTCGCAACTCAGCCCCGAAGAGCGCAACCGCGGCGTCGTGGCGGCGTCGGCGGGCAACCATGCTTCGGCGCTGGCCTATCACGGCAGCCGACTGGGCATCCCCGTCACCATCGTCATGCCGGAGGGTACGCCCTTCGTAAAAATCGAGAAGACCGAACGCTATGGCGGCAAGGTGGTCATCAAGGGCGCGGACTTCACCGAGGCCACCAACCACGCCCGCGAGCTTCAGGCCAGGCATGACTACATCTTCGTCTCGGCCTTCGACGACGAGGGGATCGTCACCGGCCAGGGCACCTGTGGGCTGGAATTCGTTGAAGATGCGCCGGACCTGGACGCGCTCATCATCCCGATCGGCGGGGGTGGCCTGATCGCCGGCTCGGCCATTGCGGCCAAGGCGCTCAAGCCGGACATTCGCATCTTCGGGGTCGAGGCGGCCATGTATCCGTCCTTCACCGCACGCCGCGCCGGAGAGCCGCCCAAATGCAGTGGCCAGACCATTGCCGAAGGCATCGCCATCAAGGCCGTGGGCGAGATCCCGTTCGCCCTGGGCAACCCCTTGATCGAGGATGTGCTGGTCGTCGACGAGGCCGACTTCGAACAGGCCGTGGCCTTCTATGCCAATATCGAAAAGACCGTGGTCGAAGGGGCCGGGGCCGGCGGCCTGGCGGCGCTCCTGCGCTATCCCGAACGGTTCAAGGGCATGAAGGTCGGACTGGTCGTGTGCGGCGGCAATATCGACCCGCGTATCCTGGCCATGGTTCTGAACCGCGAACTGGTTCGCGAGCACCGTCTGGTCACCTATCGGATCGTCGGAGACGACCGGCCCGGCATGATGGCCGGCATGACCTCGGTGATCGGCAAGATGGGCGGCAATATCATCGACATCCATCACAACCGTCTGGCACTCGACGTGCCCGTCAAGGGAGCCGAATACGATATTCAGGTCGAAACCCGAGACGACGATCATGCCGAGGAAATCGGCAAGGCTCTGGAGAAAAAAGGTTATGTCCTCAAACAGCCGTAAGGCGCTCGTCGGCCTGGTGGCCCTGTCGATCCTGTCGGCCTGTTCGGGAGGCATGGGCGGTTCTGACGACCAGAGCGCCGAGGCCGCAGCCTTCTTCATGGAACAGAACGGTCGCCAGGACGGCGTGGAAACCCTGCCGTCCGGCGTCCAGTACCGCGTCGACAGAGCCGGTTCGCCCGATGCCGCCCAACCGGATTCCAACGATCTGGTGATGGTCAACTACGAAGGCCGACTGACGGACGGTACCGTTTTCGATTCCAGCTATCAGGCCGGTCGGCCCGCCTCCTTTGCCCTGGATGGTCTGATCCCGGCCTGGGAAGAGGCTATCCCGCACATGCGCGTCGGTGACGAATGGACCCTGTGGGTGCCGCCGGCTGAGGGCTATGGGGCCGAAGGCTCCGGCCCCATCCCGCCCAACAGCGTGCTGGTCTTCAAGATCGAGCTCTTGAACGTCGCCCCCGTCCCCGGCGGCACACCGGCAGGCGCACAACAGGGCTAGCTGCTCCCTTGCCGAGCGGCTTGCCGGCTCAATTCCTTCGGATTTCACGGCGGTGGCGGGAAATCTGTTCCCGTCGCACAGCCGGCGTCTATCCTGCCTTGTTCGTTGGGCGGCTCGAATTTAGTGCACCTTTTGCACGAATTGCACCCGATTCACAGTGCACTATTGGGCTGGGTCAGGTCGCACATCCAGGCCGCGTCTGGTCGCCTTGAGCGGATTCCAGGTCATGGCGGCGGTGACGTCACGCGCATGGCCCCGTTTGCCGGACCGCTCACGCCGCAGGGCCCAAAAGCCGTGCATCCCGGCCATCAGGCCCTTCCAGGCCGGGCCGGCCTCGTCGCGCGCCAGACAGCCGATGAGCGACACCGCCGTCGCCACGGCATGCAGCGGCAGGGCCAGCGGCATCAAGACGCCCGGCGTATTGCGCGCAAAGCACCACAGCCGGTTCCTGAAGCCATGGAACTGGGCGAAATCGGACCGCGCGCCCAGCGTCGCTGAGCCGACATGGGCCACAATCGCATCCGGCACCAGCCGCGTCCGGCCACCGGCGGCGCGCAGCCGATAGCCGAAGTCCACGTCCTCGCAATAGCTGAAGAACCGGGCCTCAAAGCCGCCAAGGCCCAGAAATGTCTCGCGTCGGACCAGCATGGCCGCCCCGCAGGGACTGAAGACCTCGCCCGCCGGGATCGATGGCGGGCGGGGCCGCCGATAGCCCATCCGATAGGGCAGACCGGCCAGGGTCATGGCGTCTCCCGCCCCATCCAGGAGCCCCGGATCATCCGTCGCCACCTGGAGCGAGGTGAAACAGCCGACATCGGGGTGGGCCTCGGTCGCCGCCATCAGCCGTGCCAGCCAGTCAGGCTGGGCAAAGGCATCCGGGTTCAGCAGTGCCAGCCAGCGCCCCTTCGCCACGCGGGCCGCCCGGTTGTTGGCCGCCGCAAAGCCGAGATTGGTGCCATTCTCCAGAAGGACAAGCGACGGGTCCGTCCGCGCCGCCGCCCTGGCCGCGCCGTCTACCGAGCCGTTGTCGGCCAGGATGACCTCGAAATCGGTGAAGGACTGGGCCTTCAATTGTTCGAGACAACGCGCCAGCACCGCGCGGCTCTCATAGGTGACGATGATGACGCTGACGCTCGGCCCGGTCATGCCGCCTCCAGCCGATCAAGCGCCCAGCGGGCGGCATCGCGAACCCCCGGATCGGGGTCATCCAGCCGGGCCAGGGCTGATGGCCTCAAGGCCGGATCGCCCGAGTTCCCGATGGCGTAGAGGACATTGCGGACAAAGCGATCCCGCCCGATGCGTTTGACCGCAGACTTGCGAAACAGGGCACGAAAGGCGGCATCGTCCAGGTCTGCCATCGCGTCCAGCCGTGGGGCCTTCAGCTCATCGCGAGCGTGCAGCCGAATCTCGGACGCCGCCTGGGCGAACTTGTTCCACGGACAGGCCGCCAGACAGTCATCGCAGCCATAGACCCGGTTGCCCATCGCCCGTCTGAGGTCCTCCGGCCACGGCCCGGCGTGCTCGATGGTCAGGTACGACAGGCAGCGCCGGGCATCCAGTTGATAGGGTGCCGGAAAGGCCGCGGTCGGACAGGCGTCCAGACAGGCCCGGCACGACCCGCAATGGTCCGCCTCGGCGTCGTCCGGCTCAAGCTCGGCCGCCGTCAGGATCACGCCCAGGAACAGCCATGACCCCAGATCGCGTGACACCAGATTGGTGTGCTTGCCCTGCCAGCCGACCCCGGCCCGTTCGGCCAGCGGCTTTTCCATCAAGGGGGCCGTATCGACGAAGACCTTGACCTCGGCCCCCAGGTCGCGCGCCAGAACCCCGGCCAGGTCCTTGAGCCGCCCCTTGATCAGCTCATGATAGTCGTCGCCCTGGGCGTAACAGGAGATGGCCGCGCGGTCCCTGAACGCCTGAAGCCGGCGCGGGTCTGTCTCTGGCCCGTAGTTGAGGCCCAGCACCACGGCGCTACGGGCCTGTGGCCACATGGCGGTTGGATGTGACCGGCGGTCGAGCGTCGTCACCATCCAGTCCATGGATCCGTGCCGGCCCGCTTCGACGAATGCGGCCAACCGATCGCCGGCCGGCCAGGCCGCAGCCGCCGAGGCAAACCGGCAGACGTCAAAGCCTAGGTCGCGCGCGCGGGCGCGCAGTCCCGGGCGGGGGTCTTTGGGCCGAGGCTGTGGAGATGAGGGGCTCACGCGGCCTTATAGGCCGGTTCCGGCGGCTCAGAAATCCAGGTCCGCATAGTGCTCGACCGGAGCCATGCCAGGCAGGCGATCAGCCAGAAGCGGCCGGAAGCTGGGGCGGCTCTTGAGCCGCATGTACCAGGTCTTGAGGTGGGGGAACGACCGCCAGGCGATCTCGCCGAAATAATCTAGGACCGACAGATGCGCCGCCGCCGCCAGATCGGCCTGGCTCATGGCCGTCCCCGCCAGCCAGTCGCGACGCGTTAAAAGCTCTTCCAGATAGGTCAGGTTTTCTTTCAGGGCCGTCCGGCCCTGGCGCAGGGGTTCGGCCTCCGGCGGGCCGAGCCGCTGAAGCCGTTTCTCCATCCGCTCATAGAGGATCGGGGCATCGACCTCGACCTCGAACTTGCGATCAAACCAGGTCCGCAGCCGCATGGTTTCAGCCCGCTCCGCCGGATCGGCCGATAGAAGCGGGGGCTTGGGGGCCTGGGTTTCGATCCAGTCCAGGACCGCCAGAAGCTCACAGGCCAGAATGCGGCCCTGACCCTTGCCAATCTCCAGAACCGGCGTGCGGCCTGTCGGCGACACGGCGTGGAAAACCTCATCGAATTCCCAGTAGCGAACCGGTCTTTCCTCGAAGGCCAGCTTCTTTTCGCCCAGCGCCAGGCGCGCCTGTCGAGAGGCGGGATCGAGCGGAAAGTGATGAAGCAGGAGAGACTGGGCCATGGTCGTCTATCTCCCTTAGGCGGCAAGCCTTAAGAGCGCGTTCACTTTGATGCAGTGTCCGGCGACGACCCGCGCGGGTCCGGGTGAATGAGGATGTCCGCTCTGGGCAGGATCTCGAGAATGCGCGCCTCGGCCTCCTCAAGAATGTCATGCACCTTCTTCAAGGTCAGATTGGGGGCCAGATCGACGTGCATCTGGACAATGGGCACCGCCCCCGAGGCGCGAGTCCGCAGGCGGTGGACGCCGCCAATCCGCTTGTCGGCCAGAACCGCCGCCGTGATCGCGGCCTGATCCTCGAGCGGGAGCTCTCGATCAAGCAGTTGGTCCGCGGCCTCCCGCAGCACATTGAGCGCGCCCCAAAGCAGCCAGATAGCCACCACCAGACCCGCCGCCGCGTCCAGCGGCGCGGCCGACAGGAAGGTGGCCGACGCCACCCCGATCAGAGCCACCAGATTGGAGGCCAGGTCCGCCGAATAGTGCGCCCGGTCACCCTTGACCGCCAGGGAGCCGCTCAGCCGGATGGCCCGGGTCTGGGCCCAGACCAAGCCGAGGGTGACCAGGATCGACACCGCCATAACCCCGACCGCCCAAAGGCCGTTGGCGACCGGACGTGGCGTCAGAATGCGGTCGACCGCCTCCCACCCGACAAACAGGGCCGACGCCATGACCAGCCCCGCCTGGAGCAGTCCGGCAAACGCCTCGGCCTTGCCGTGGCCGTGTCGGTGATCCCAGTCGGGCGGTCGGGCGGCCCAGCGGACGGCAAAGAAGACCGCCAACGAGGCGACCAGGTCGAGGCCCGAGTCCAGAAGCGAGGCCAGCAGCGACACTGACCCCGATGCTGCCCAGCCGAAGACCTTGAGCAACACCAGCACGCTGGCCGCAAGGATCGACAGGCGGGTCACCTGCTGGACCGCACGGGCGCCGGCCTCTGGGTCCTGGGGCGGGGTCTCGACCTCTACTGTCATGGGGGTCTTGTGGCCCCCTAAACCTATTCGTGCAACCGGCAGCTTGCGGGTGGGCGTCGTCATGGATTATCAACATTGATCAACTAACGAGGGTCCATGACTGTCGATCAGCAAAGCTGGATACCCCGAGCCGATGCCGAGGCTCTGTTGGGGGTGAAGAGCCAGACCCTCTATGCCTATGTCAGCCGCGGTCATCTGGCGGCACGACCGGACCCGGCCAATCCTCGACGAAGCCTGTATTCAGCCGAGGACATCCGACGCCTGAAGGATCATTCGACCCCGCGTCCGACGCGCGGCCCCGTCGAGCGCGCCGCCGGTGTCGTCATCGCCAGTGGCCTGTCCCGTCTGGAGCCGGGAACGGTGGAATTCCGCGGCGTGGATGCCATCGCCCTGTCTGAAACCGCCACCCTTGAACAGGCGGCGCGCCTGGTCTGGGGCGGAGAGGCGGACGATCCCTTTGCTGACCAGCGCCCCCGCGTTGACGTCATTTTCCCCGGCACGCCACGCAGCCGGGCCTTTGCCTGTCTGGCGCGCCGTGCCGACGAGGACGGCCCCACGACCGGCCGATCTGCCGCATCGCTACGGCGCGAGTCGGCAGCGATCCTCAATGAGGTGGTCGATGCCATGGCCGGCCCCGGCCCTCGCCTGCACATACACCAGCGACTGGCCCGGGCCTGGAAACTGTCGGAACTGTCGGCCCCCGTCTTGCGCCAGGCCCTGATCCTGTCGATCGGCCATGGACCCGACGCCTCTGTGCTCGCCGCCCGGGTGACCGCCGATGCCGGTGCACCGCTTTCCGCCTCAGCTCTGGCCGGGCTGGCCGCTTTTTCGAGTCCTGAACTGGGCGGGCGACTGGCTCAGGTGAATTCGTTTGTCATCGAGGCGCGCAAGACCGACGCCCGCACGGCCTGCCGGACACTGTTGTCTGAAGGTCGTGAGCTGCCCGGCTTCGAAGCCGGGCCGCACCCGGACGGTGACCCGCGCGCCCGGGCTCTCATCGCCACGGCCAAACTGCCCGAGCCCCTGGCGGACATTGTGCGCGTGGGCGAAGGCCTCACCGGCCGCGCGCCCAGTTTTCCGCTGGCCCTGTGTCTGGCCACGCGCAGCCTCGAGCTTCCCGGAGATGCCGCCTTTGCCCTGATGACCGTGGGTCGTTGCGTCGGCTGGCTCGGCCACGCGATGGAGCAGACCGGTTCGGGCTCGCCCTTCCAGGCCCGACTGCGCTATGTCGCAAGCGGATCCGCCACGATCTGAATCAATCTTGAAAGCACGAAATGTCTGACTGGCTGGCCGCCATTATCCTGGGCCTCGTAGAGGGCCTGACCGAGTTCATCCCCGTGTCGTCCACCGGGCATCTCCTGATCACCAAAGAGATGCTCGGCCTGACCGATCCCAAGTGGGACACCCTGATTGTCCTCATTCAGCTCGGCGCGATTCTGGCGGTCGTGGCCCTGTATTTCCAGCGCCTGTGGAAGGTGCTTATGGGCCTCGCCTCGCCGGATCCCTGGGCTCGACGTTTTGCCATTTCGGTTCTGGTGGCCTTCCTGCCCTCGGCTGTGGTTGGCCTTTTGCTGCATGATTTCATCAAGACGGTGCTGTTCGACGTTCGCATCGTCTTCGTCACCCTGATCGTGGGGGGGATTGCCCTGATGGCCGTTGAACGCTGGGCCCCGGCTCCGCGTGAGGACGACGCCATGGCTTTCTCGTTCAAGACCGCCGGTCTGATCGGCCTGTTTCAGTGCCTGGCCATCATTCCGGGCATGTCGCGATCAGGTGCCACGATCGTCGGCGGCCTGGTGTCCGGCGTCGACAAGCGCGCGGCGGCGGAGTTTTCGTTCTTTCTGGCCATCCCGACCATGGTGGGGGCCTTTGCCCTGGATTTCTGGGAAAGCCGCGATGTGCTCACCGGCGACTTCCTGGGCACGATCGCCATCGCCTTCGTCGTCTCATTCCTCAGCGGACTGTTTGTGGTGCGCACCATGCTCGACTTCGTCAGCCGGCATGGATTTGCGCCCTTCGCCTGGTGGCGGATCGCCGTCGGAGCCCTGGGATTGGTGGCCGTGGGGGCCGGCTGGCTCTAGGCCGCCGCGATGGCCGCTTCGTCGTATTCGGCCAGGCTCAGATTGGCCCCGGCGGTCTTGACGCCGTCAAGCTCCGCCTCGATCAGGCGGGCCCGGGTCAGATCGGCACCGGACAGATCGGCCTGCCGCAAACAGGCCCGGCTGAGATCGGCCCGAACCACCCGGCCCTGACCGACATCCAGCGGGCCGAGGCTGGCGTTTGAAAGATCGGCACGGGTCAGGCGAGCATCGCGCAGCTTGGCTCCGCGCAGGTCGGCCCCTCGCAGGCAAACGCCTCGCAAGTCCGCCCCTGTCAGATCCGCGCCCTGAAGTTCGGCCCCGGTCATATCCATGCCGTAGAAGACCGCAGACTTGGCCGTAAGCGCCGTCAGGCTCACGTTTCTGAGCGTCCCGACCGACCGAAAATCAACCTCATTGCCACTAAAGAAGGCTCCCTCCATCCCCCCGGTCTCGCACCAGAGTTGATGATCGCGGATAAGGTCGATCAGGGGCCTGTCATCAATGAAAACAATCGGCGGGGGCGCGCGCAACAGCCCGTCCAGGTCAGCTCCACTGGTCGACGCGCTCGCAAGATTTGTCCCGATCACCACAGCGCCCTTGAGGCTGGCACCTGAAAAGTCAGCCCCCGCGACGTCGCAGTTGGACATATCGGCACCGTCCAGGCGGGCATTGCGCATCCGGGCGCCGTTCAGACTGGCACCCGTCAGCACCGCATCACGGAAGTCAGCCGCGATCCCTCCCATGCCTCCGAGTTGCGCGCCGGACAGATCGGCCCCGGTCAGGACGGCACTTTCGAGATCACCGGCCCGCTTCTCATGCTGAAGCAGCCGAAAGCCGTCGGATCGATTCTGGATCGCCGTCTGACCTTCCCGCAGGTCACAGTTCAACATCTGGGCCCGGGCCAGGTTGGCACCTCTCAGGCAGGCCCCGCGCAGGTCCGCCCGGTTCAGGCTGGCCTCGCGCAGATCAGCGTCACGCAGATCGGCTCCGTAGAGGATGGCGCGGTCCAGTTGGGCCTTGCGGGCTGCCGCACCGCAGAGGAGCGCACCGGTCAGATCAGCCTCGCTCAGATCTACGCCCTCAAGGGCACAGTTGCTGAGGTCGTGGTAGGCGAGATTGGCGCGCCGCCCGCCCTGTTCGCGCCGGACATAGCGACCATGGGCGTCGAGGGCCTCGCGCAGCGCGGAAGCATCAATCAGCTTGATCAGCTTTGTCGACACCCCGTCCCCGCTCGTCGCCCCTCGATCCTGCAACTATGGGGGCGGAGACTTAAGCAAGCGTTGGCATCAGGCCGCCTGACAGGCCTCGCAGAGTCCGTGAGCCTCCACGGTCACGCGATCCAGCCGGTAGCCGGCCTTCGCCGCGCTGGCCTCGATCAGGGGTTTGGTCGGAGTGGTGATCTCGCGGGTGTCTCCGCAACAGTCACAGATCAGGAAAGCCGCCGCATGGTCGACCTTGCCGTGGGCGCAGGCCACATAGGCTGAAATTGACGAGATCCTGTGAACCAGACCCGTGCGCTCTAGAAAATCGAGGGCCCGGTAGACGGTCGGCGGCTTGGCCGGGCTGCCGTCCCGACCATAGTTGCTGATGAGATCGTAGGCCTTCACAGGCTTTCCGGCTGCCAGAAGCAGTTCCAGAACCCGGCGGCGCGGATCGGTGAGACGTTCACCCACCACGCCCAGCCGAGCCTCGATGTCGCTGACCGCGCGGGTCAAAGCAGGGCCCGAAAGCCCCTCGCTTCCACCATGATCATGATCGCAGGTCGTTGCCATACGCTGGAGCTAAACATCCGGCACAGGCGACGCAAGGATTGACCGAGTGTAATGTTATTATATTACACTCGAATGATGCGATACAGTTCCCGTCTGCGTACCCTGCTGATTTCCGCCGCCGTGGCGGGTCCTCTGCTGTCACCTGAGGCCCACGCCCAGCCTGCACCTCCCACGGAAGACCTCGGCGAGATCGTGATCACAGGCATGCCCTACGGCGTCACGCGCCGCGCGACGACGCTGGCGGTGGATGTGCTGGACCAGGAAGCCCTCTCCACGGCTCCGTCCGGAACGCTGGGCGATGTCCTCAATGGCTTGCCTGGCGTGCGGAGCACAGCCTTCGGCGCCGGCGCGAGCCGCCCGGTCATTCGCGGCATGGCCGGCCCGCGTGTTCTGGTCCTGTCCAATGGAGTCGGATTGATCGACGCAAGCGGGCTGTCGCCAGACCATCAGGTCGCCGCAGACCCCGGTGATGCCAGCCGCATAGAAGTGCTGCGAGGCCCCTCGACTCTCGCCTACGGTGGCACGGCCATCGGTGGCGTGGTCAATGTCATTGATAGCCGCATCGCATCAGAACGACCGGTCAACGGCCTGGGCGGCAGCCTCTCGGTCCAATCCACATCAGTCGACAGCGGATGGTCCACCTCAGCGGACCTGTCCGCCGCGCTCGGCCCCCTCGTCCTTTCCTTCGGGGGCCAGAGGCGGGAGGCCGGTGACTATGCCGTTCCGCGCCCGGCGGAATCCTGGCGACTGATCGAGGCTGAGGGCGAAAGCCTTGAGACACTTCAGGGTGGTGACCTGGAGAACAGCTTCTCGAACCTCAGTGTCTATGGCGGCGGCCTGAGCTGGATTGGCTCGGACGGCTTTTTCGGCGTCTCCATCCGACATACCGATGCGGACTATGGCGTCCCGGGCCATGAAGCCCATCACGACCCTGATGCTGACGAGGCCCCCGTCACCATTGGCCTGGAACAGACCCGCTACGACGTGCGAGGGGAGTGGGGCCTGAACGCCGGCCCGTTCGAACGTATCCGGTTCTCGGGCGGCTATGCCGACTATGAGCACACCGAATTCGAGGGCGAGGAGGCCGGGACCCGGTTTCTGTCTGACGGTTGGGAAGGCCGGGCCGAGCTGGTGCAGCGCCCTGTTGATGGATGGCGTGGCGCCTTCGGCTTTCAGGCCCTGAGCCGAAATTTCGACGCCGTTGGTGATGAAGCCTATGTGCCTCAAACCCGCATCACCGAAGCCGGCGTCTACACCCTTCAACGCCTGGATAGCGGCCGCTTCGGCCTCGAAGGCGGACTGCGCTATGATCGCCGACGCCTCGACAGTCTGGCGGGGGAGCGCGACTTTCAGAATGTCTCGGCTTCATTGGGCCTGTTCTTCCGACCCACCCGCGCGTGGTTCGTCGGCCTGAGCCTGGCCAGCAACGGTCGTGCGCCGACCGAAGCCGAGCTCTTTGCTGACGGCCCGCACGCAGCGACGCGGAGTTTTGAGATCGGCTCCGCCGACCTTGGGTCCGAGCGGGCAACCTCCATCGAAGGCACACTTCACCTTGATTTCGGGTCGGTCACGGCAGACCTGCACCTCTATCACGCCCGCTACGACGGTTTCATCGACCTGGCCCCCACCGGAGCGGAAGAAGACGGACTTGCGGTCTTCTCCTATGTCCAGACTGATGCGGCTTTCAGCGGGTTCGAGGCCCAGGTCGCCTGGCGCGTCTGGGATGCCGGCGAGCGTCGATCCTTCTCGCTGGAAGCCACTGCCGACGCTGTCCGCGCGACAACCGATCTGGGTCCGCCGGCGCGTATTCCACCCTGGTCCGTCAATGTCCGCGGCGTGCTCGAAATCGACGCCTGGACCGGTCGGATAGAGCTCCGAGAGGTTGGCGAACAGGATCGAACCGGGGCGTTTGAGCTGCCGACGGACGGCTACACCACCCTCAACGCTTTCGTCTCCTGGGCCCCGGACCCTGATCGCGGCCTGCGACTGTATGCCGAGGCCAGAAACCTGAACGATGCGGAAGTTCGCGAGCATGCGTCCTTCCTCAAAGATCTGGCTCCGTCTCCGGGGCGAAATATACGTCTGGGTGTGAACTACCGATTCTAGGCGAGCCGGTTTGATCCCGCGGCCCTAACAAGATAGAAGCCCGCACCATTTCAATCCGCCGGATAGCCAAGTTTCATGGAACAGTCGCCGCTCGCCCCGCAGATGTCGGGCAATGTCCTTTTCTACAAGAACCCTGAACCGATCACGCCGGAGCATCACGGCAAGCTCGGCGTCAAGCAGGTTGCACACCCCTACGCCTTCGTCGCCGGGTCGCACATCATCCCGGTGACCGTGACCGAATTCGCGCCGGCGGGCCTGTCCTATCCGGTGATCTTTGTCGGCGAAGACGTGAAGACCCCGCTGGCCGTGATGGGTCTGCGCACCGGTGACAACCTGTACATCGATGCCAAGGGCGACTTCCGCACCGACGCCTATGTCCCGGCCTTCGTGCGACGCTATCCGTTCGTCTATGCCAACGACACGGAATCTGACCGCATGATCCTGTGCGTCGACCGTTCGGCTGACTTTGTCGGCGAGGACTATGAAACGCCGTTCTTCGTCGACGGAAAGCCGTCGGACTACACCAACCAGGCCATGCAGTTCTGCAATGATTTCGAAACCGAGCGTCAGCGCACGACGTCGTTCATGGCCCTGCTCACGGAGCTCGACCTGCTTGACCGTCGTGAGGCCAACTTCACGCCGCGCAACCCGGACGGATCGGCCGGTGCGCCGCAGAAGATCGCCGACTACTGGGCGGTGTCAGAAGAGAAGCTCGCCAAGCTGAGCCCCGAAAAGCTGACCGAACTGCGCGACAACGGTGCCCTGGGCCAGATCTATGCCCACATGAACTCGTTGATGGGCTGGGACCGCCTGATCGCCCTGGCCATGGATCGGGCTCAGCGCGCGCCGGCCGCCAACGCCTGATCAAGCGTCTGGTCCGAAATAACGAAACCCCGGCGGGCCCTGTCCGCCGGGGTTTTTTCGTTTAGCGCCTCAGGAAGACGGCGCGGGTCAGACACGAAAAGATCAGCCGACCCGCCTCATCCAGCAGGTCCTGCTGGGCAATGATAACGCCGCGCTCGTCTCCGACCGGGTCCTTGCCCATGACGGTCATCCGGCCCCGCAACAGCTCTCCGGCGGGAGGGACACGCGAAAACCTGAGCGCATCGACCGCCAGCGACTTGGAACGCGCCCATTTCTTGGCCGAGTCCGTTTCGAGGCGCGACCAGTAGGCATAGACCAGAACCTCCGGCGCCCCCTGAGTCGGGTCCCAGCCCGGAGCGAACCGGCGCGCAAAGTCGACCACGGCCTCGGCGTCGACGGCACAGGTTCCCAGATTGACCACCTGGCCAACCTCAAGATCATCGAAATGGACCAGAAATTCGTCGCTCACGGTTCCTCCGATACACGCACCAGCAGCTTGCCGTCATGTGCGCCGGTGAACAAGCGGCCAAGCGACGCCACGGCGTCCTCGAGCCCCTCATCGACGTGAACCTTCCACTTGACCCGGCCGTCGGCAAGCCACGGACCCATTTCAGCAACCATCTCGCGCGCGCGGGACTGGTAATCCAGCACCAGGAAACCCTGGACCTTGAGCCGATGAGTAATCAGTCGTGCCAGATTGGGGGGCTTGGGCGCTGAGGTGGCATTGTAGGCCGAGATCATGCCGCAAACAGCGATGCGCCCATGGATCTTGGTCCGGTTCCAGGTGGCGTTCATGATCTCGCCGCCGACATTTTCGAAGCTCATCTCGACGCCGTCCGGGGCCAGGCGACCCAGCGCCTCGCCAACCCGTTCGTTCTTGTAGTCGATCGCCGCATCAAAGCCGAGCTCATCGGTCAGCCAGGCGCATTTGGCCGGACCACCGGCAATACCGATGACGCGCGCGCCCTTCTGCTTGGCGACCTGCCCGGCGATGGAACCGACCGCACCCGCCGCCGCCGAGATCACCATCGTCTCGCCCGGCTGGGGCTGGAGAACGTCCGTGACGCCGAAATAGGCCGTCAGGCCGGTCATGCCGAGGACTGACATATTGGCCGTCAGCGGTAGGCCCGGAAAACGATGCACCCTGCCGGCTGCCGCCGCCGGGATCGCGGCATAGTCCGCCCAGCCGCCGGCCGAGGTGGTGACGATATCGCCGACGGAAAAGCGGTCCGATTTCGAGGCCTCGACAACCCCCAGAGACAGGCCCCGCATGACAGATCCAAGCTGCACAGGCGGCAGATATCCCTCGGAATCGTTCATCCAGGTCCGGTTCGTCGGGTCCAGGGACAGATAGACGGTGCGAATCAACACCTCGCCGTCCGCCGGTGCCGGCACCACCGTTTCGACCAGTTCGAGGTCGCCGTCCTTGAGGTCTCCGAACGGGCGATTCTTGAGAACCCACTGGCGGTTTTTGGTCATCGGAAGGCTCCGTCCTTATTTGCGACCCTATTCAGCGCCAAACGAACCCCTTGTCGAGCCTCCCCGGATAGGGTTTTCGATCCCGTCATGTTCGCGCGCCTTGTTCTTCTGGTTCTGGCCCTGGTCAGCCTGATGCCGCTCCCGGCGATGGCCCAGGCCGTGGATACCGGCCACCTGCAAGCCCAGTTGGTGCCTCAGACGCGATCCGTTGTTCCCGGCGGCCTGGTCTATGTAGCGGTCGTTCAGGACATTGACCCCGACTGGCATACCTACTGGATCAATCCGGGCGACGTTGGACAGGCCACCCAGCTTGTCTGGAGCCCTGCGCCGGGCGTCCAGATCGGAGAGCCGGTCTGGCCCGTGCCCGCCCGAATCCTGACGGTGGCGGGGCAGGACCGGTTTTCCAGCTATGCCTATGAAGGCCGGGTGATCACCCCCATCCCAGTGGCGGTTCCCGCCTTTGCGACGCCGGGGACATCTTTGCCGGTGCGGCTGTCAGCGACCTTCTTTGTCTGTTCGGATACGCTGTGCATTCCTGAAAACGCCGAGCTTTCCCTCGAGCTGCCGGTTCGCGACGAACGGCCCGAACTTGACCGCCGGTGGGGGCCCCTGATCAATCAGGCCCTGGCGGCGGCCCCGGCTGAGGGCGACATCAGCGGACGTGTCTCCACCACCGCCGGCATTGTCAGCTTCGCCTTTGCCGGACCGCCCCTGGACGGCATCGATGCCGATGGCGCCTATTTTCTGCCGGATCGGCCGGGCGTCATTGACCAGGCGGCAGTCCAGCGCGTCGAACGCGGAGCGCGGGGCCTGATCCTGTCTGCCCCGGCTGCCCAGACGTTGGTGCCGTTGACCGGACCTGTCTCCGGTATTCTGGCCACGTCCCGGGGGACATGGACGGTCGATCTGACCACCGGGCCACCACCTGCCGGTTCCTTTGGTCTGGGTTCGGCCCAGCCGGCCTCGTTGACCGGGTCACTCGACCCGTCAGCTGGGCTTGGGCTGTGGGCCGCTCTGGGGCTGGCCTTCCTGGGCGGGCTGATCCTCAACATCATGCCCTGCGTCTTTCCGATCCTGTCAATGAAGGCGGCAAGCCTGGCGGCGACCTCAGCGCGACCCGCCGTCGCGCGGCGCGAAGGATTGGGCTTTCTGATCGGCGTCCTGTTGACCTTCCTGGCCCTGGCGGGGGGGCTGCTGAGCCTGCGAAGTGGCGGTGAGGCGGCGGGCTGGGGCTTCCAGCTCCAGAATCCTGCGGTTGTGGCGAGCCTGGCCCTGATCATGCTGGCCGCAGCCTTGAATCTATCGGGTGTTTTTCATGTCGGGGCCTGGGCGCAACGTCTCGGGGCGGAGGCTGGAGACAGCCTTGAGGGGCCGCTGGCCCGGATCGCTCCGTGGGCCGGCTCGGCCCTGACCGGAGCCCTGGCCGTCATCGTGGCCGCGCCCTGTACGGCCCCCTTCATGGCTGCGGCCCTGGGCTATGCCGTGACACAGCCGGCGGCCACAGCCCTTCTGATCTTCGGGGCGCTCGGCCTTGGGTTTGCCACGCCGTTTGTCCTGATCGCGTTTTCGCCGGCGGCGATACGCGTGCTGCCGCGTCCCGGGCCCTGGCTGTCGCGGACCAAGGCGATCCTGGCCCTGCCCATGTATGGGGCCGCGCTATGGCTGGGGTGGGTGTTCTGGCGGCAGGCGGGCCCCGGCCCGGTTCTTGTCCTGACCGGGACGGCGGCGGTCTTCGCCGCAGCCGCCTGGGTCTATGGCCGCCGTCAGACCGCCCGGATGGAGGGCTGGGCCTACCCGCCCTCTCCGGTGGTACTGGCCATCCTGATCGCCCTGAGCAGCATCGGTCTGGTCTGGGCCGCGACAGCACCACGCGAACTTGCGGGGTCGGACGCGAATCTTGGTGCCGAAGCCTGGTCGACAGAACGCCTGGCAGCCCTTCGCGCCGAGGGTCGACCTGTGTTCGTGAATTTTACCGCCGACTGGTGCCTGAGCTGCAAGACCAATGAAGCGACGGCCTTGTCGTCGCGACGGGTGGCCGATGCCCTGGCGCGCACCGATACGGCCTATCTGGTGGCAGACTGGACCCGCCGTGATGATCGCATCGGGGCGGAACTGGCCCGCCATGGACGCTCGGGCGTGCCGCTCTATCTGGTCTATCCGGCCAATGGCGGCGCTCCGGAGATCCTGCCTCAGCTTCTGAGCGAGGGGCGGGTCGTAGCCGCCCTTGAGGCGGCCGCGTCGCCGCGCAACTAGACTTTAGTGCGGGGGTTCACCCGTCGACGGACCCGGCGGAGCCACAACCACCTCGACATTGTCGTTCAGGAGGTAGCGAAGCTCTGACAAGGCGTCCCCGCGTCGCGTCGGCGTGTCCGCAGCGGCCAGGGCCTCAACACGGACCGTCAGGTCTTCCGACAGGCCGCGCAGGATGCAGCGCAGATCGCCATCCGTACCGCGCTGGCGCAGATCAAGGTGGCCGGCCATATCGCGCTCGGACAGTTCGGCCGCCGCGATCTGGAACCCGGCGAATTCCTCGCTCTGGGCAAATTGGGCATCGTCGGCCATGCCCCGCGCGATCCAGGAATCAACGACATGGCGCAAGGCCCGGGACCGCGACACGATATCGGCATACATGGGCTCTTCGGCCAGGGTCTGAGGCGGCGGGGCCGGCTGGGCGGCCACCCCGGAGGGATCGCTCATCAACAAGACGGCGGCAACGGCGAGACCACAGGACATAAGCGGCTCCTTGCGCTAGGAGGGAGGCTGAGAATTGCGCCTGAAACGGTTAATGAGACCTTGATTCCATGAGCCTCGACGCCGCCCGCGAACGCCTGAACGCCATCGCCCACCGCGATGCCGGGACAGATATCAGCGCCCGCTTCCATCAGGAGCCGGACCGGCTGGAACGTCTGACGGTCGAGGCCGGTGGCCTGTTTGTCGATCTGTCCAAACAGACCTGGAGTCTTGAGGGCCTCGAGGCAGCCCTCGATCTGGCGGACGCAACGGACGTGAAGGCGGGTCGAGCCCGCATGTTTGCCGGTGAGGCTATCAATGCGTCTGAAGGCCGGGCCGTGCTGCACGCCGCCCTGCGTGGCGCTGACGGGGCCGGGTTTCGGGCGCTGGGCCAGGCTGTCTCGGGTGAGGTCGAGACAACGCGGGCGGCGGTGAAGGCTCTGGCGGAGGGTGTCCGAGACGGCGCGCGCACGGCGGCGGACGGTGGGCGGTTCGAGGCCGTGCTTCACATCGGTATCGGCGGCTCGGACCTCGGGCCGCGCATGGTGTGGACAGCCCTGAAGCCGCTGACGCCGCGCATCGATGTGCGCTTCGTATCCAATATCGACGGCTCGGACCTGGCCGAAGCCCTGACCGGACTGGATCCGAGACGGACCCTGGTGGTCGTTGTCTCCAAGACCTTCACCACGCTGGAAACCCTGGCCAATGCCAAACAGGCGCGCGACTGGTTGCATGTGGCCGTCGGAGATGAGGGTCTGGCGGCCCATCTGATCGGGGTGTCAGCGGCCCCCGAGAGGGCGGCGGCGTTCGGATGTGGCGAGGTTCTGGGTTTCGCCGACTGGGTTGGCGGGCGTTATTCCCTGTGGTCGGCGGTGGGTACCAGTCTGGCCATCGGCCTGGGCTGGAATGTCTTTGAGCGCCTGCTCAGCGGCGCGCGGGCGATGGATGCACATTTCCAGAGCGCCGATCTGGCCGCGAATGGGCCTGTCCTCCTGGCCTTGGCCGAAGTCTTCAACGTCGCGAGCGGGCGGGCCGCCCGCACGGTCGTGCCCTATTCCCATCGCCTGCGGTTGCTGCCCGCCTTTCTTCAGCAGCTGGAGATGGAATCCAACGGCAAACGGGTGAAGGCGGACGGGACACCCGTTGCCGGCCCGACCTGTCCGTCTGTGTTCGGAGAGCCGGGGACCAATGCCCAACATGCCTATTTCCAGCTCCTGCACCAGGGAACCCAGATCATTCCCGCCGAGTTCATCGTCGTGCGGACCAATGCCGAGGGGCTGAACACCCAGGGGGCGCTGAATGCCAACGCCCTGGCCCAGGCCGAGGCCCTTATGGTCGGCAAGAGCGCCGAACAGGTCCGCGCCGAGTTGATTGCGGCAGGCGTTGCCGCGGCCGAAGCCGATGTCCTGGCCCCACAGAAGGCGTTTTCGGGGAACCGGCCGTCCTCGATGATCGTGATTGAGGCCCTGACCCCCGAAGCGCTGGGGGCCCTGATTGCGCTCTACGAGCACAAGACCTTCGTCGAAGGCATGATCTGGGGCATTAACAGTTTTGACCAGTGGGGGGTTGAGCTGGGCAAGGTGCTGGCCCGGACCATTGAGGCGGAATTGCAAGGCGGTGATGGCGGGCCACACGACCCCTCCACCACCGCCCTGATCAACCGGCTGAAAGCGCGTTAGTCGTTACTGACCGGGAATCTGACCGTCCCAGTAGAACATGGGCTCGGTGATCTGCGCCCCGCCGGACGGAACCGACACACGGACCTGATCGAAGGTTGGCCGACCTCGCAGGGTCGCGCCGTTCGACATGGCCCAGCCTTCCTCCGGAATACCGATATCCGAGGTCTGCATCTGGCCATCGCCGTTCAGGTCATGAAGAACCGAAACGGCATAGTCGCCCGCAGGGACATCGCGGAACGTCACCGTCACCGTCCCGGCCTGGGGATTGTCGACGATCTCGCCGAAGCCGGCGGCCTGCATGAACTGGTCGTCGGTCTGGAGGGCCACCAACAGGCGTCCGCCACGGGCCTGAACATCCGTCAGATTGATACTGACGTCGCCGGCCTGGGCCGCGCCGGCTGTCAAAAGGGCTGCCGAAGCCGCCAGGAAAGTGATCGCTCGTTTCATCGTCTATCTCCTTTGGGAACGGATGATGAAGGACTTTATATTATAAAGTACATGGCAGGTCAAGGCCGCTTGAATGCGCTTCTGTCGTTGCTCTCTCTCGACGGGAATTCTAGGGTCCGGCGCATGACCGATGCAGCGCGCGAACCCACCGCCGGTGTGGCCGAACTTTCGTTTGAGGCGGCCCTGAAAGAACTGGAATCCATCGTTGACCGGCTGGAGCATGGCGAGGCTCCGCTGGAGGAAGCCATCAGCCTGTATCAACGCGGCGCGGCCCTGAAGGCGCACTGTCAGGCCCGGCTTGAAGCCGCCCGTCTGCGCGTCGAGCAGATCGTGGTCGGCCAGGACGGCAATGCCGCCGCGGCCGAGGCAGCCGATTTCCAATGAGCGGGCCACCGGCCAACGAAATCAGCTTCAACGATTTTATGCGGGTTGATGTGCGACTCGGCATCATCATTGAGGCTGAGGCGTTCCCCGAGGCCCGCAAGCCGGCGTTCAAGCTGAGGATCGACTTCGGCCCCGAGATCGGCGTCAAGCGGTCTTCGGCCCAGATCACCGAACACTACACGCTGGACCAGCTAGTCGGCCGCAAGGTCGCAGCCGTGGTGAACTTCCCGCCGCGCCAGATCGGGCCGGTGATGTCCGAAGTGCTCACACTGGGTTTCCCTGACGAGAACGGCAAGGTCGTGCTGGTCGGAGTGGACCGCGACGCCCCCATCGGCGGGAGGCTGTTCTGAGCCCGACCGCCTCTGCCCGAAGCGTCGCCGGTCGACTGGCCGAAGCCGCCGATCTGGTCACGGTCGCCCTGGATGAGCTTTTGCCGCGCGCCGATGGGCCAGAGGCCCGGGTGGTCGAGGCCATGCGCTATGCCACCCTCGGGCCCGGCAAGCGGATTCGCCCCTTCTTCGCCCTGGAGGCCGCGCGCCTCTTTGACGTGGACGAGCGGGCGGTCCTGAGGGCCGCCTGTGCGCTGGAATGCATCCACACCTACAGCCTCATTCATGACGACCTTCCGGCCATGGATGACGATGAGCTGAGGCGGGGACGACCGACGGTGCATATCGCCTATGACCAGGCCACGGCGATTCTGGCGGGGGATGCCCTGCAGGCATTCGCTTTCGAAATTCTGGCAGACCCGGATACCCACGACGATCCCGACATCCGCGCCGAACTGATCCTGCGGCTGGCTCGCGCCTCAGGCGCGCTGGGCATGGTCGGCGGACAGATGATCGACCTGCTGGGCCTGGGCGACGATCTGGGACAGGTGGCCCGGATGCAGCGCATGAAAACCGGCGCGCTCGTTTGTTATGCTTTTGAAATTCCGGCCATTATAGCCGACGCGCGCGAGTCGGAACGCCACGCCCTGCTGGGGTTCGCCCAAGACCTGGGCCTGGCCTATCAGATCACCGACGACCTGCTCGACGTCGAGGGCGATCCGGGCCGGTTGGGCAAGGCGGTCGGCAAGGATCTCGACCGTGGCAAGGCCAATTTCGTCACGCTCCTGGGCATCGAAGCGGCGCGCGAGCGCGTTCAGGTCCTGGCAGACCAGGCCAAGGGCCGGCTTGAGATTTTCGGGGCCAATGCGGATTCCCTCAAAGACAGCCTGGATTTCGTGCTAGAGCGAACGGTCTGACGTCGCCACCGCCCGGTGGCCAAAGCCTTGAGACCATGCCCGATACGCCCCTTCTGGATACCGTCACCTGGCCCGCCGACACGCGGCGGATGTCGATTCCACAACTGAGCCAGCTCGCCGATGAGCTCCGCGCCGAGGTTGTGGATGCTGTTTCGGTCACCGGTGGACACCTGGGCTCTGCGCTCGGCGTCATCGAGCTGACGGTCGCCCTGCATCATGTATTCAAGACGCCGGATGACATCCTGATCTGGGACGTCGGCCATCAGGCCTATCCGCACAAGGTGCTGACCGGGCGACGCGACCGCATCCGCACCCTGCGCCAGGGCGGGGGCCTGTCGGGCTTCACCAAGCGGTCTGAAAGTGACTACGACCCGTTCGGCGCGGCCCATGCCGCCACCTCGATCTCAGCAGCCCTGGGCTTCTGCGTCGCCCGCGACAAGGCCGGCACGGGCAACAAGGTCGTCGCCGTCATCGGTGACGGCTCCATGTCCGCCGGCATGGCCTATGAGGCCATGAACAATGCCGCCGACACGACCGGCCAGTTGATGGTGGTGCTGAACGACAACGACATGTCCATTGCCCCGCCGGTCGGCGGCATGAGCGCCTATTTGGCCGGTCTGGTTTCGGGCGGCACCTATCGGTCCATGCGCAAGGTCGGCAAGAAGGTGGCAGGCGTCCTGCCCCAACCGCTTCAGAAGGCGGCACGCAAGGCCGAGGAATATGCCCGTGGCATGGTCACCGGTGGTACCTTCTTTGAAGAGTTGGGCTTCTACTATGTCGGGCCGGTCGACGGGCACGACATGGAGGCGCTGGTTCCGATCCTGAAAAATGCGGCGGAGATCACCGACCGTCCGGTCCTGGTCCATGTCGTGACCCAGAAGGGCAAGGGCTATGGCCCGGCCGAGAACTCGGCGGACAAATACCACGGCGTGGTCAAGTTCGATGTCGTGTCCGGAACCCAGCACAAGGCGCCGTCCAATGCGCCCAGCTATACCAAGGTGTTCGGCACCGAGCTGATCAAACATGCCCGGCTCGACGACAAGATCGTCGCGGTGACCGCCGCCATGCCCAGCGGCACCGGCCTGGATCTGTTCGGTCAGGCCTTCCCGGACCGCACCTATGATGTCGGCATTGCCGAACAGCACGCCGTCACCTTTGCCGCCGGATTGGCCGCAGGGGGGCTGAAGCCGGTCTGTGCCATCTATTCAACCTTCCTCCAGCGCGGCTACGACCAGGTGGTGCACGATGTGGCCATCCAGTCGCTGCCGGTGCGTTTTGCCATCGACCGGGCCGGTCTGGTCGGGGCCGATGGCTGCACCCACGCCGGTTCGTTCGACATCGGCTATCTGGGCGCCCTGCCCGGCATGGTGCTGATGGCCGCAGCGGACGAGGCCGAGCTGGCGGCGATGATTTCGACCAGCCTGGCGATTGATGACCGGCCTTCGGCCTTCCGCTATCCGCGCGGCGACGGCGAGGGGGTCGAGATCCCCGAACTGGCCGGCCCGCTGGAAATCGGCAAGGGCCGCATCGTGCGCGAGGGAACGACCGTGGCCCTGCTCAGCCTGGGAACGCGCCTGGGAGAGACCCTGAAGGCCGCTGATCTTCTGGCGGCGCGTGGAATTTCCGCCACCGTTGCCGATGCCCGCTTTGCCAAGCCGCTTGACGGGGAGATGATCCTGCGGCTGGCGCGCGAACATGAGGCGCTGATCACAATCGAAGAAGGCTCTATCGGGGGCTTCGGGGCGTTTGTCCTGCATCTGCTGGCCGAGAAGGGCGCGCTGGATCGGGGCCTCAAGGTGAGAACCCTGACCCTGCCCGACATCTTCCAGGACCACGACAAGCCCGAGGCCATGTACGACCTGGCCGGGTTGAACGCCGACGGTATCGCCGCCAGTGCCCTCGCCGCCTTGGGCGTCGAGGCGGAACGGGCCGTTCGGGCGTAAATCCCGTCTCCTCTCCCATCGCGAAGGCGATGGGGAGGACGATCAGCCCGACGGGCTGATCCGGCGGGGACCCTCTCCACCGCACGGAGCCAAGCCGAGAGATTTCCCCTCCACCACTTCGTGGTCCCCCTCCCCAACGGCTGCGCCGTCAGGGAGGAGACGACACATCAGCGCCGACTATCCAGCCACCGAACCGCATCCGCGTCGCGCGCCGACAGGTCGGGATAGTCGGGGTCTGAACCCACGTCAGGGACGCGGCGCCAGGAGCGGGCGCATTTGGGATAGTCGGCGATCTTGACCTGAACGGCCACGGCGTCACCGCCCGCGACCAGTTCGGCCCCTGATGTGCGGAAGATTTCAGCCGCATCCAGGCCTTCGAACGGGGCAAAGGCCTCGGCCGGACCGGTGACTGTCGGCCAGGCGTCAAGCGCACCGCCGATGATCTTGTCACGACGCGCGGCTTCCAGCGCCTCATTGACCGCCTCGATGACGGTTTCGATCTGCGTCCAGCGCGCGGCCTCGGCGTCGTTGCGCCAGGCTTCCGGCGTATCGGGGATGACGCGTGCGCAGTTGGTCCCGGCGTCGGGGAAGCGGGTGGTCCAGGCCTCGTCCATGGTGAACGGCGTCAGTGGGGCCAGCCAGGCGGTCAGGCGCATGAACACCTCGTCCATCACCGTGCGGGCCGCGCGGCGGCGAATGGCATCGGGCCGGTCGCAGTAAAGGCTGTCTTTCCTGATGTCGAAATACAGCGCCGACAGGTCGCCCGAGCAGAAATCCAGCACCGGGCGGATGACGTCCTGGAAGCGATAGGTTTCGTAGGCCTTGCGGACCTGGCCATCCAGTTCCCACAGGCGGTGCAGGATGTAGCGTTCCAGCGGCGGCATCTGGTCGAGCGGCAAACGCTCTTCTTCGGTGAAGCCGTTCAGGGCACCCAGCAGATAGCGGACGGTGTTCCTGAGCTTGCGATAGGCATCCACCGTGGTCTGGAGGATCTCCTTGCCGATGCGCTGATCCTCGGCGTAGTCGACCATGGCGACCCACAGGCGCAGGATATCGGCCCCGCTCTCCTTGATGACGGTCGCCGGGTCGGTGGTGTTGCCCCGCGACTTGGACATCTTCTCCCCGTTCTGATCCAGGGTGAAACCGTGGGTCAGCAACGCCTTGAACGGCGCGCGACCGCGCGTGCCGCAACCTTCGAGCAGCGAGGCCTGGAACCAGCCACGATGCTGATCCGAGCCTTCGAGATAGAGATCTGCCGGCCAGGCCGTGTCGGGGCGGCCCTCCAGCGTAAAGACGTGAGTGGAGCCGGAATCAAACCAGACGTCGAGAATATCCTCGACCTTCTCATAGTTGCTCGGGTCATAGAGACCCAGGAACTCGGAATCCGGCGTGTCGAACCAGGCATCGGCCCCACCGGCCTCGATGGCCGCCACGATACGGGCATCGACGCCTTCGTCATGCAGGGGCTGGCCGGTGTGTTTGTCGACATACATGGCCAAGGGCGTGCCCCAGGCACGCTGGCGGCTGATCAGCCAGTCGGGGCGGCCCTCGACCATCGAGCGGATGCGATTGCGCCCGCCCTCCGGGAAGAAGGCCGTCTCGTCGATGGATTTCAGCGCGCGGTCACGCAAGGTGACCTCGCCCTCCAACGGCTTGTCCAGGCGGATGAACCACTGGGGCGTGTTTCTGAAAATCACCGGGGCCTTGGAGCGCCAGGAGTGCGGATAGGAATGCTCCATCCGCCCGCGCGCCAAGAGGTTTCCGGCCTCGATGAGCTTGTCCATGACGGCGCCGTTGGCGGGGCCGAACTTGCCGGTTTTCTTGCCTTCGGTCTCCAGCACCTTGAGGCCGGCGAACAGGGGGACGTGGTCATAATAGGCCCCGTCCGGATCGACGGTTTCGGGCACTTCGTGATGGCCGTGGGCCTTCCACACCTCAAAGTCGTCGGCCCCGTGGCCGGGGGCGGTGTGGACGAAGCCGGTTCCGGCGTCGTCGGTCACATGATCCCCGTCCAGCAGCGGCACATTGAACCCGTAGCCGGGATCCAGCTCGGCCAGCGGATGGGCGACCTCCAGGCCATTCGGGTCAATGTCATAGACCCGCGTCCATGACGCAGCCTTCGCCGCTTTCAGCACCTCTTCGGCCAGTTTGTCGGCCAGGATCAACCGATCGCCTGCCTTGACCCAGGGCTCGAACTCCAGCCCGGTTTCGACACCGGTAACCTCATACAGGCCATAGGAAATGTCCGGCCCATAGGCGATGGCCCGGTTGGCCGGCAGGGTCCAGGGCGTCGTCGTCCAGATGACCACGGACGGCGTGGACGTCTGGAAGGACAGCAGGTCATCCGGATGGTCATCGGTCATGGCCGTGACCGGGAATTTCACCCAGACGGTCGGCGAAACATGGTCGTGATATTCGATCTCGGCCTCGGCCAGAGCGGTCCGCTCGACCGGTGACCACATGACCGGCTTTGAGCCGCGATAGAGCTGGCCGGTGTTCTTGAACTTGTGGAATTCGCCGACGATGGCCGCTTCCGACGCATAGTCCATGGTGGCGTAGCGATGGGCGAAATCGCCGGTGACGCCCAGCCGGATGAACTGATCCCGCTGCAGGTCGATATATTTGCCGGCATAGGCGCGACAGGCGGCGCGGAACTCGCTCTTGGACACCTCGTCCTTGCGGCGACCCTGTTTGCGGAACTCTTCTTCGATCTTCCACTCGATCGGCAGGCCGTGACAGTCCCAGCCCGGGCGGTAGTCGACGTCATAGCCCAGCAGGAACCGCGACCGGACCACAAAGTCCTTCAGCGTCTTGTTCAGCGCATGGCCGATGTGGATGTCACCGTTCGCATAGGGCGGGCCGTCATGCAGGACGAACAGGGGTGCGCCCTGATCCTGACGCGCCTTCCTCAGGGTCGAATAGAGGTCGCCCCACTGTTCGAGGATTTGCGGCTCCTTCTGGGGCAGGCCGCCGCGCATGGGGAAGGGCGTCTCGGGCAGGAAGACGGTGTCGCGATAATCGCGGGCGGTCGAATTGTCGGCGGTGTCGGCCATGAGGTCTTGTCTCGTGTCGTTGATCGTTCGCGTATCTCGATCCCGGCGTGCGCGGGGAAACCCCTGCGGCGCTACGCCGGGCGGCTAATCGAAATCAGGCGAAACACACGGACGGTCATGGTTTGCGCGGTTTAGCAGAGGCAGGCGGTCCAGCGCCATACCCGGCGAGATCGGAATTTCTGGTTGAATCGCGGGGCTGATGGCAGGGGCCCCTTGATCGCGTTAAAATTGTGTCAATAATATATGCTCGAATGTGGGGAGGGGCCCGATGGCAAAGGTTCGTGTTTTCGTCGATCATTCCAATTTTGAGTGTTCCTGGGAGCGCGCGCGGGCGTCGGCCAAGGACAGGCTGAACTGGGCACGCCTCCCCAACGTTCTGATCGAACGGATGATGCATCTTGAATCATTGACCGGATCAGAGATCGATTTTCGCGGAGTCAGTGTCTATGCCTCCGTCCACCCTTGCCCCTCCGGGGACAAGGGGCGCGAGAAAAGCCGGGCACATTGGCTTCAGTCTGTGCTGGACCAGATGGAGGGGTACACGGTCAAAATCTCCGCAAGGCAAGCAATCGAGGAAGTCTGTAGTCACGGACACAAGACAACGGCGTATAGAGAAAAGGGGGTCGATACGAAGATCGCTTGCGATATGCTATCACTCGCAATGCGCGATCTCTACGATATTGCGCTTGTGCTGTCTGATGACGCCGATCTCATCCCGAGCGTCGAATGTGTGCAGGACGTTCTGGACAAGAAGGTCATTCATGTTGGCCTGAAAACGCCAAAGCCCCACGGGGGTCTCATCCGCAGTGCCGCCTGGGCGCATATCTTGCTGGATCCTGAACTCGTCCGTGAACCCCCAAAACCACCCCCAACCTCGGTCGCGAAGGCAAAAACAGGTAAAAGCGAATTATCTGAGGCGGCACCTATACCACCTGAGGTGGCGGAAGAGCTGCCCATGCAAGAGGTCGCCGAAGACTACTAATTCTATGGAGAAATTTATCCGAATGCCGGGTTCGGCGACTGTGCGGAGCATCACCTCGGACCTAGCCCTTGTTGTATTCTTAGATTCCGCCAAGCCTGCTGGGACCTAGGTCGTGTGGACAAAGTGTCTAATCCAGAGTCGGATGGACGCGATGGGGGCGAAGCCGAGGAAGCTGTTTGCGTTTTTGTCGTATCGGGTAGCCAGTCTGCGGCTGTGTTTGAGCTTTGAGAAGCAGCGTTCGATGACATTTCTGAGGGCGTAGATGTGGCCGTCGATGACGGGCTGGACCTTGCGGTTTCGCTTGGCGGGAATGACGGGAACGGCGCCTCGGGCTTCGAGATCGTGGCGGATGAAGTCGGCGTCGTACCCCTTGTCGGCCAGCAGCACCCTGGGGGCCGGACCGGGCTGCTCCATGATCGGATCATAGCCCTTCACGTCCGAGGTCTGGCCGCCGCTCAGACAAATCGCGACAGGGAGGCCTTGAGCGTTGCTGCGGAGATGGATCTTGGTCGAGAAGCCGCCTCGCGAGCGGCCAAGACCTTGGTCTTGATCCTCTTTTTAAGCGCCCCGGCGGCGTGCTGGTGGGCGCGGATGATGGTGGAATCTATCATCTGAACGCTGTCCTGGCCCGCGCCGGTGTCGTTCAGCGCCTCCAGCATCACATCCCAAACCCCCGCCTGGGTCCAGCGCCGGAACTGCCGATAAACCGAGTTCCACGCGCCGAACTGACTGTGCAGATCACGCCACGCCGCCCCCGTCCGCGCAATCCAGAACACCCCGTCCAGAACCCGACGGTGATCCCGCGGTCGCCGCCCCCGGCGCGGACCCCGCTCCACCACAAACGGCTCAAAGAACGCCCACTCCGCGTCCGTCATCAATCCCCGAACCAACACCGCTCTCCGCAAAGAACAGCCTTGAATCAGACTTCACACAATTTGAGAATCCCCTTTGTCCACACGACCTAGGTTTAATCGACATTCAAAAAATCGTTGTTCTCGGCCCCCGGGTCGCGCCGCTTCCGCGGCCCGCCCGAGGGGTGAACCCGCTGGGAATCCATCACCTCGTTGAATATCCAGTGGTTTTGATATTGGAACAGCCACAATCGTCTTGCGGCTGCTAGCGGCGATGGATGGCCGGGACATGCCCGGCCATGACGGATATGTTTGTATTAAACGGATATGCTTGTATTAAAAAGAATAACTGACCTGAATTTGGATTTGACCTAGCTGGCGTCGGGGATTGGTGCATGCGCCGAACGCGATGCTCCGTCTGCTGGCCCAGTGAGTTAGTGATGGGAGAGGTGCTTTCCCGCGTTTGGAGAGTTGTGATCGACAGGATAGCGGAAGGACCACGAGATGCGACGAACCGCCCTACTTATCACCGCCCTGCTGGCAACCGGGTGCGGCCCCGCCGCCATCAACACCGGCGGCGAGGCGGCATCCGACGCCGAGACGATCCAACAGACCGCCGGCCAGTCCGACATCGAACCCCAAGCCCGGCCCGAGGTGGAGGTCGAGACGTTCGTCCGCGAGCTCTACACCCAGATGTTCGAGGACGATCTGGCCCCGCTGGATGAAGCCAACAGCGGCCTGTGGACGCCGGAGGCCTGGGCCGACATCGAGGCGGCCTGGGCGCGCGACCCCGGAGCCATCTCGGCGGACCCCCTGTGTTTCTGTCAGGACCCGACCGGCATGGAGGCCGGTACCATCACCGCCCGATTCACCGGCACTGACACCGCAGAGGCCACCGTCCAGCTGACGCCGGCGGGTGAACCGGTCCGGGTGAGGCTGCGCCTCAAGAAGATCGATGACGCCTGGCTGATCGACGATGTGCTGGATCCCAATGGTGGGTCCTTCCGTCAGGCCCTTGCCGACGGACGGGCCTGACGCCCGCAAACTTGGCGGGGTCGCGTGCTCCGTCTAGGGTCTCCGAAACTGGTTTTCGGAGTTCGCCTGATGCGCCTCAAGCTATTCGCCGCCGCCTCGGTCCTGACCCTTTGCGCCACGCCGGCCCTGGCTCGCGAGGAGGGGATGTGGACCTACGACAACTTCCCTATCGCCCGGGTCAACCAGACCTATGGTTCGAGGATCGATCAGGCCTGGCTGGATCGGGTGCGTCAGGCGTCGATCCGTCTGTCCACCGGGTGTTCGGCCTCGATCGTTTCGGGCGAAGGGCTGGTCCTGACCAACAACCATTGCGTCGAGGCCTGCGTGCAAAACCTGTCGACGGCGGACAACCAGTACGCCCTGACCGGCTTCCTGCCGGCGACCCGGCAGGAGGAGCGCCGGTGCCAGGGGATGCAGGCCGAGATCCTGACCGGGATCGAAGATGTGACCGATCGGGTTCGGACCGCCGCAGAGGGACTTGAAGGGCGGGCCTTTACCCAGGCGCGCGACGCCATGATGGCCCAGATCGAAACCGAGGCCTGCGCTGACCGGCCCGAACTGCGTTGTCAGGTCGTCAGCCTGTATCGCGGAGGTCAGTTCAAACTCTATACCTATGAGAAGTACGAGGACGTGCGCCTGGCCTTCGCCCCAGAAGAGGCAGCGGGCAGCTTCGGCGGCGATCTGGACAACTTCAACTTCCCGCGCTTTTCGCTCGATGCGGCTTTCCTGCGGCTCTATCGCGATGGCCAGCCGATGCAGACGCCGGTGCATCTGGGCTGGGATGCCGACGCCCCCGAGGCCGGGGAACTTGTGGTGATCTCCGGCAGCCCCGGCTCGACCCAGCGTCTCTTGACCATGAGCCAGCTGGCCACCGTGCGAGATGTGGCCCTGCCGATAGACCAGATGACACGCTCGGAGCTGCGCGGGCGGATCATTCGCTATGCCGCCGAAGGCGACGAACAGGCCTTTATCGTCGGCTCGACGCTGGGCTCCATCGAGAACAGCTACAAGCGCGGCCGTGGGCAGGCGCGCGCCCTCATCGATGCGGAGTTCATGGCCGGACGGGCCGCCGCGGAACAGGAGTTGCGCGACCGGGTCGCCGCCGACGCCACCCTGTCAGCTCGCATCGGCAACCCCTGGGACGAGATCGCCGCGCTTCAGGACGACTACGCCGAACTCTATCCGGCCTGGTTCTTCCTCGAAGGCCGGGCCGGTGGCGGGTCGCAACTCTACAGCTGGGCGCGATCCCTGGTGCGGGCGGCCCGCGAGCGCGAACGCCCGGCAGCGGAGCGATTGCCCGAATATGCCGACAGCCGTCTGGGCCTGATCCGCGCCCAGACGGTGGCGGACAATCCGACCTATGCCGAACTCAATGAGATCCAGCTCGAGTGGTGGCTGTCCAAGACCCGCGAAATCCTCACCGTCGACGATCCACGCATTCGGCCGTTGCTGGGCAACGAAAGCCCCGAGGGTCTGGCCGAGCGGCTGATTGCCGGCACGACCCTGGCCGATCCGGCGGTGCGGGCGGCGCTTTGGGACGGCGGTCTGGCGGCGATCGAAGCGTCCGAAGATCCGCTGATCCAGTTCGTCCTGGCGACCGAAACCCTGGGGCGCGAGGCCCGTGCTGAATGGGAGGAGCGCGTTGAGGGCCCGACCGACCGGGCCGCAGAGCGCCTGGCAGAGGCCCGCTTCGCCGTCTATGGCGACACGCTCTATCCCGACGCCACCCGCACCCCGCGTCTGACCTTCGGGCGGGTCGAGGGCTGGACCTATGATGGCCGCACAGTAGAGCCGTTCACGACCTTTGGCGGCCTGTTCGACCGGGCGACCGGGGCGGCCCCCTTCGAGATCGCGCCGCGCTGGCTGGCCGCGCGCGACCGGCTGGACATGTCAACGCGCTTCGACATGGCGGTTTCGACCGATACCATCGGCGGCAACTCCGGCTCTCCCGCCATCAATGCGGATGGCGAAGTGATCGGGGCCAATTTCGATTCGACCTTCCTGGGTCAGAGGAACGCCTTCGGCTACGACCCCGCGGTCAATCGCAGCGTCAGCGTGACCGCCCAGGCCATCACAGCGGCCCTGCGCGACGTCTACGGCATGGAACGACTGGCCGACGAATTGGAAGAGTAGGGGGCTCATCGCCGAAAACACGGCAGACTCATCCTCCGACTGATATGCGAACGACTCTCATTATCCTTGCAATTGAGAGTCCATCGCATTAGAGCGCCCGCAGTTTTCGATACCTGCGGGGCCGTCTCTTCATGCGCACTCTTCTGCTTTCGTCCGTCGCCTTCGTGGCAATTCTGGGGGCCGGGGCCACCCAGGCCCAGCCCTATGTTGGTGACGAAGAACCCGTCCATCTGGGCGAGATCACCGTAACCGCGACACGCACCGAGCAGTCGGTCGACGAGGTCCCGGCCACCGTCAGCGTCATCACCGACGAGGAAATCGACGACAATCTGGTGATCGACATCAAGGACCTAGTCCGCTGGGAGCCGGGCGTCGAGGTCCCCACCAGCCCGGCCCGCTTTGGCGCCGCCCTGGGCGGCACGGGCCGCGATGGAAACTCTGGCTTCAACATCCGTGGCCTGGAAGGCAATCGGGTGCTGATCCAGACCGACGGCGTCCGGGTGCCGGACGCCTATTCCTACGGCCCGTCGCTGTTTGGGCGCGGCGACTTTGTTGACATGGATATGCTGTCGTCGGTCGAGATCCTGCGCGGCCCGGCCTCGGCGCTGTATGGCTCGGATGGGGTGGCCGGCGCGGTTACCTTTGTGACGCGTGATCCCGAAGACTTCCTCAGCCGGGGCCGCGATGTCGGCGTTCGGGCGCGCGCCGCCTATGCCTCAGCTTCGGATCAATGGTCCGAGAACCTGATCGTCGCCGGACGGTTGGGCCGTCTGTCCGGCCTGTTGTCCTACACGCGCCGTGACGGTCACGAACAGGAGACGCAAGGGGCCAATGACATCGTCGGCTCGCTTCGCACCACGGCCAATCCGCAGGACATTGAATCCAACGCCTATATGGCGCGCGGCGTTGTCCAGCTGAACGACCAGAACCGCCTGCGTCTGACCTGGGACCACCTGGACCGCGAAGTCACGTCGGACATCCTCTCGGGCGTGACCGCCTCCACGCTGCAGGTGCTGGGAACCGACACCACCGATCGTGACCGCGTCTCGGCCGACTGGTTTTTCGAAGGCGAGGGCGGCTTCATTGATAACGCCCGCATCACCGCCTACTGGCAGGATGCCGATGTCCGCCAGTTCACATTTGAGGACCGCAACCCGGCCGCCGATCGCACCCGCGACAACACCTTTGACAATCGCGTCTGGGGCCTCTCCGCCCAGTTCGACAAGGCGATCACCCTGGGCGGGGTTGCGCATCATTTCACCTGGGGCGGCGACTACTCGATGACCCGTCAGGAGGGCCTGCGCTCCGGCACCGTCCCGCCGTTCGGCGAAACCTTCCCCAACCGGTCCTTCCCCAACACCGACTATATGCTCGCGGGCGTGTTCATCCAGGATGAGATCACCCTGATGGGCGGCGACCTGATCCTGTTCCCGGCGATCCGCCTGGACACCTATGACCTCTCGCCAGAGGTGGACGCCCTGTATGCCTACACCGCCGAAGGCTCGAGCGATTCTCATGTCTCCCCCAAGTTCGGGGCCATGTACTGGTTCACCGAGAACCTGGGCGTCTTCGCCAATGCGGCCATGGGCTTCAAGGCTCCGGCCCCGTCCCAGGTCAACAACGGCTTCTCGAACCTGGCCTTCGGCTATGTCTCGCTGCCTAACCCTGACCTTCAGCCGGAAACGAGCCGCACCATCGAGGGCGGCCTGCGCCTGCGCGACTATCAGGACGGCTCGGGGGGCCTCTGGTCTGCCGGCGTGACAGCCTTCTATGGCGAGTATGACGACTTCATCACCCAGGACGTCGTTTCAGGCTCCTTCACGCCCATCGACCCGGCCGTCTACCAGTTCATCAATGTTGACGCGGTCACCATCTCGGGCCTCGAGGTCAGGGGGTCCGGCATTTGGGAGAATGGCCTGGGCGTAAACCTCGCCATCTCCTGGCAGCGCGGCGAGCAGGAACGCTACGGCTCAGAGTTCCGCCTGCCGACGATCAATCCGTTCAAGGTCGTGGCCGGCCTGTCCTATGCCGATCCTGACGGTCGTTGGGGAGGACAGCTGATCGCGACCCACGCCGCCGAGATGGACGCCAACGGCATGGCCTTGTCATGCGGGGCCAACTGTTTTGGGGCTGAGACCACAAACATCCTGGACGCGACCGCCTATTGGAATGTCACGGATTCCGTCGCCGTCCGCGCGGGCGTCTTCAACCTCACCGACGAAACCTACTGGAACTGGTCGGACGTGCGCGGCCTGTCGGCAACCTCGTCGGTCCTCGATGCCTATAGCCAGCCCGGTCGCAACTTTGCGATCTCGCTGACCTATCGCTACTAAGTCGCAAACGCGTATTTGAAGGAAGAATGCAGATGCTTCTCAGGCTTGCCGCCGCCGCCCTGGCCACCACCGTCATGGCTGGAACCGCCCTGCCCGTCGTGGCCCAGTCCGCCAGACCCGAGGCCGCCGCCCAGGCCCGCTTCGAACAGGATCGACAGTCGATCCTGGCCATGGCCGGTGACTATCGGGTGCGCTTCGAATTTGATGAAACCACGCCCTTTCTGGACGGCTACGAACCGCGCGAGCCGACCCGGTCGGGCGGGCATGAAATTGTCCGCGTCATCGCCGACACGGGCAGCTTCATCAGCCTGCAACACACGTTGGTTGCCGAGCACGACGGTCAGGTGATCATTATCAAACACTGGCGTCAGGACTGGACCTATGAGCCCCAAACGGTCCTGACCTATTCCGGGCCGGACACCTGGGCCCTCTCGCCGGTGTCTGACACGGACCGCGCCGGGGCCTGGTCGCAGACGGTCTGGCAGACAGACGATTCACCGCGCTACGGCGGCGTTGGTCGCTGGGACTATTCCAACGGCGTCGCCTCGTGGGAGGCGCGCGCCTGGCGGCCCCTGGCCCGACGCGATGCCACCCGCAGCCCGCCCTATGACCGCTACGACGCCATGAACCGACACGTCCTGACCCCGACCGGCTGGGTCCACGAGCAGGACAATTTCAAGGTGCGTCAGGGCCCGAACGGGCTTGAGACCGTGGTTCACGAGTTCGGCGTCAACACCTACACCCGCTTCGACGCCTACAATGTCGCCGCCGGGGACGCCTACTGGACCGCGACAGCGGATTACTGGACTGCGGTTCGCGGATTCTGGGACGCCGCCATCACAGCCGGACAGGGCACCATCCACGTCGACGAACAGGCCGATTGGGGGTCCGAGGTGTCCGAAGCCCTGATGACCCTGGCCGGACAGATCCAGGACGGCGAGATGACCACCGAGGCCGCCATCGCCCAGGCGCGCACCATCATCGCCGAGGAAACGACCGCCCAGGGCGGCTGATTGAGCTTCAAGGGGCCCTCATCGGCCTGAACTCGCCCCGTCGGTGAAAGCCGGCGGGGCTTTTCTTTGCGGTCTGGTCAGCCCGGCCTGGATGGTCTAGCGGTTCGTCCAAATTACCTGGAGGATACCCTGCCATGCTCATTCGTCGCCTGTCTGCCGGAGTCGCTGTTGCGGCCCTGACCTGCGCTACCCTGTCTTTCGCCCCGGCCGCCCAGGCCCGCGAGGAGGGCATGTGGACCTTCGACAACTTCCCGATCGCGCGCGTCAACCGCGAACTGGGCACGAGCATCGACCAGGGCTGGCTGGATCATATCCGCATGTCGGCTGTTCGCCTGACGACCGGATGTTCGGCCTCGGTGGTCAGCCCGCAAGGCCTGGTCCTTACCAATCATCACTGTGTGCTGGAATGCGTCCAGGACCTGTCGACGCCCGAGAATGACCATGTCCAGGGCGGCTGGCTGACGGCCACGCGCGACGAAGAACGCCAGTGCCCGGGCATGCAGGCTGAAATCCTGACCGGCATCACAGATGTAACGGACCAGATCACCGCCGCCGGCGAAGGGCTGGACGGCGACGCCTATGTTCAAGCCCGCAATGCCGCCGCCAGCCGGATCGAGCGCGAGGCCTGCGGTGAGGATTCGACGACCCGGCGTTGTCAGGTGATCAGCTTCTACCGCGGCGGCGAGTACAAGCTGTACCAGTACGACCGGTTTGAGGACGTCCGTCTGGTCTTTGCGCCGGAAATGCAGGCCGGCTTCTTCGGCGGCGACCCGGACAACTTCAACTTCCCGCGCTATGCTCTGGATGCGGCCTTCCTACGCCTCTACCGGGATGGACAGCCCGTCCAGTCCAACACCTTCCTGACCTGGAACCCGAGCGCCCCGGCCGAGGGCGACGCCACCTTCGTGGCCGGCAACCCCGGTTCGACGGCTCGTCTGCTGACGGTGGCCCAGATGGAGGCCCAGCGTGATTTCGACCTGCCGATCGGCCAGCTGCAGCGGTCCGAGCTTCGGGGTCGCCTGATCGCCTTTTCGGAGCAGTCCGAGGAGAACGCCCGCGTCGCCCTGGATCCGCTGTTCGGCGTCGAGAACAGCTTCAAGGCCATCTATGGTCGTGATCTGGCTCTGAATGACCGGGCCTTCATGCAGCGCATTCGCGACAGCGAGACCGATCTGCGCACCCGCGTCGCCGCCGATCCGGCCCTGTCCCAACGCATTGGCGACCCCTGGTCCGAAATCGAAGGAATCCAGGACGACTATGCCGATCTGTTCCTGCCCTACCGTCAGCTGGTTGGTAGCGCGGGGGGTGGCTCGACCCTTTACGGTATGGCCCGCGCCATTGTTCGTGCCACCGTCGGAGCCTCGGCAAGCTCCAATACGGCGGCTGTTGAACGCGCGCTGTCGTCCGAAGCCCCCATCTCGCCCGAGTTGGAGGAAATGTACCTGTCCTTCTGGCTGTCCAAGACGCGCGAATATCTGACGGTCGACCATCCGGCGGTGCGTCAGCTTCTGGGGGCCGAGAGCCCGGAAGCCCTGGCGGATCGGCTGATTTCCGGCACCACCCTGCGCGACCCGGCCGCTCGCCTGGCCCTGCTGCGTGGGGGGGCCGAAGCCGTCCAGGCGTCGACCGATCCCCTGATCCAGTTCGTCCTGGCCAATGACGCTACCTCGCGTCAGGTCGCCTCGGAGTGGAATACCCGGATCACTGCCCCGACCAATCGCGCCGCCGAGCGGATCGCGGCGGCCCGCTTTGCGGTCTATGGCTCGGAAGCCTACCCAGATGCGACCTTCTCCCTGCGCCTGTCCTATGGGCGGGTGGCCGGCTGGACCTTTCGCGGTCAGACGATTGCGCCGTTCACCTACGTCAACGGCCTGTGGGATCGCGCGACCGGTTCGCCGCCGTTCGATCTGGCCCCGCACTGGGCCGCCGCGCGGGATCGTGTGAATGGCGATGTGGTGTTCGACTACACCACCACCAACGATATCATCGGCGGCAACTCCGGTTCGCCGGTCGTCAATGCCCGCGGCGAAGTCATCGGCGCGGCCTTTGACGGCAACATCCATTCGCTGGGTGGCAACTACGGCTATGACGGCGAGCTTAACCGGACGGTGGTTGTGTCGTCCTCGGCCATCACCGAGGCGCTGCGCAACGTCTATGGACGCGAGGCCCTGTTGCACGAACTGGGCGTTCACTGATCAAGGGGTTCCCCCTGGGGCGGCGATCCGGCGGATCGCCGCCCTTCTTGTTTGTTAGAGACTCCAAGGTTTTCCCATGCGCCTGATGACCCTCGCCGTCGCCTCGGCATCCGCCCTGTCGCTTCTGTTGCCGGCTACAGCTTCGGCTCGAACGGACGAGGGGATGTGGACCTTTGATCAGGCCCCCCTGAACCGGATCAATGCCGCGCTCGGGACGACGATCGACCAGGCCTGGCTGGACCGGGTTCGGCTCGGTGCCGTGCGACTGGCGGGCTGTTCGGCCTCACTGGTGTCTGAGCAGGGCCTTGTCCTGACCAATCAGCATTGCATCCGGTCATGCGTTCAGGCCCACGCCGAGCCGGGGCAGGACCTTCTGTCACAAGGCGTCTTCGCCCGTTCACGCGAGGAGGAACTGACCTGTCCCGGACAGGTGGCCGAGGTGCTTCTGGAGATCGTCGATGTGACCGACCGGGTCATGGCTGCCGGCGAGGGCCTGAGCGGGGCGGCATTCGCCGGTGCGCGCGGGCGGGCCCTGGCCGAGATTGAGCGCGAGGCCTGTGGTGAGGATCAGGCGCTGCGCTGTCAGGTGATCAGCTTCTATCGCGGCGGCCAGTACAAGCTCTATCGGTATCAGCGGTATTCTGATGTGCGGCTGGTCTATGCTCCGGAACACCAGGCCGTGGTGTTCGGCGGCGATCCCGACAATTTCAACTTCCCGCGCTTTGCCCTCGATGCCGCCTTCCTGCGTGTCTACGAGAATGGCCAACCGGCCTCGACTCCGAACCATCTGACCTGGAATCCCGAGCGGATCGTCGAGGGGCAGCCGGTGTTCGTGGCCGGCAATCCCGGCTCGACCTCGCGTCTCAAGACCGTCGACCAGCTGCGGATCGAGCGCGACTATCAGATCCCATCTGAGCTGCGCCGCCTGGCCGAGCTTCGCGGGCGGGTGATCCGGTTCTCCGAGGAGAGCCCCGAGAATGCCCGCATGGCGCGCGACGCCCTGCGCGGCATCGAGAACAATCTCAAGCGCAACAACGGCATGCACCAGGCCCTCGCTGATCGGGATTTCTTTGGAAGCCTGGTGATCAATGAGACAACCCTGATCGGGGAAGCGGCCAGCCGGGAACTGGTCGACGGCGATCCCTGGACCGACATCGCCACGGCCCACGACGACTATGTCCTGCTGTATCCGCGCAGCTATTGGCTCGAGACGGGCGCCGGTCAGGGCTCGGTCCTGTTCAACTATGCCCGCCAGATTGTCCGCGCCGCCTATGAGCGTGAACGCCCGGCCAGTCAGCGCCTCGGCGGCTTTTCAGATTCCCAGCTTGAGAGCCTCGGCCGCAACCTGGCCCAGGAACGCAATATCGATGCGCCGCTGGAAAGCCTCTATCTGCAATTCTGGCTCAACAAGACGCGCGAGAACCTCGGCACCGATGACCCGGATGTGCAGCAGATGCTTGGTCGCGAAAGCCCGGAAGCCCTGGGTGCCCGTCTGATCGAAGGCACGACCCTGGGGGATCCCGCTGCGCGCACTGCGCTGTTTGAGGGCGGTCGCGCCGCCGTCGAGGCCTCGACCGATCCGCTGATCCAGTTCGTCCTGCGGACTGACCCGGCAGCGCGGGCGATTCGTAGCGCCTGGAGCACGCGCGTCAGCGCCCCGATCGACCAGGCCGGTGAGCGGATCGCCGCCGCCCGCTTTGCGGTCATGGGAGACGAGACCTATCCCGACGCCACCTTCTCGCTGCGGCTGTCCTATGGCCGCATCGCCGGCTGGAACAACGGCACGCGCGACGTTCCGGCGACCACAACGGTCGCGGGTCTGTGGGAGCGGGCGACAGGGGCGGCTCCGTTCAATGTTTCTGCGGGACTGGACGCGGCGCGTGACCGTTTGCCGATGGATGCGGTCTATACAGTCGCCTCAAGCAACGACATCGTCGGCGGGAACTCCGGCTCGCCCCTGCTGAATGCCAATGGCGACGTCATCGGGGCTGTTTTTGACGGCAACCTGGAATCGCTGGGCGGAGCCTATGGCTATGACGGCGCGCGCAACCGGGCCGTCACGGTCAGTGCCGAAATGGTCACCCTGGCCCTGCGTGAGATCTATGACATGGACGCGCTGGCCGACGAGCTGGAGGGACAGTGATGTCCTTCTCCCCTCCGGGGGAGAAGGGTCAAAGTTTGCCCTCCTCGACCCCCAGGGCATCAGACAGTCGCATCCTGGCCGAACCGGGACGCAGCGGCTTCTGCTGATCGGGGTGAGGGGCCCAGCCGGACAGGGTAACGATCTCGAAGGTGGCCGGAATCCGTCCGTCCTGATCGGCATAACGCTCGGCATAGAGGCCGGCCATGCGGGCCACGACCGCGCGCGTCAGGGGTCGTTGTCGCTCGGCGAACAGGGCTGTCTCCCCCATGGCTCTGAGGTCTCGGATCAGGGCCAGCGGGTCGGCGTAGGTCACCGTCAGCCGGTCGATATCCGACACCGGCAGGGCAAAGCCCGCCCGTTGCAGCAGGCCGGCCCCGTCAAAGGCATCCGCGAAGGGCGAGACGCGTGTGGCCTGTCCGCCGGTCAGCTCCATCTCGGCCTGCCCCAGTGCCCAGCGGAGTTCGTTCAGGCTGGCTCCTCCGAACAGTGCTCCGATGAACAGGCCATCGGGCCGTAGCGCCCTGCGGATCTGGCTGAGCGCGCCGGGCAGGTCATTGGTCCAGTGTAATGACAGGAGGCTGACAACAAGGTCAGATGACCCTTCGGTCAACGCTGGAATTTCCTTGTCCTGCAAGGCGTCCAACCCCGGCCCGGTCTGATCCACCCGTCGCCAGTGGCCGACCCGCTCTGCGCCACCGGCCTCGGCCAGGGCCTGCTCAAACATGCGGTCGCGCGCCGAAAGATCGACTCCCTCGGGAAAGTCACGCACGATACCCATCAGGGTGGCAACCATGTCTTCGGCCACGCGACGACGCAGGAAATCGGCGACGCGGGTGCCGCGCATCGCCCGCTCCAGACGGCGGCGGCGCAGGGACCAGTCGAACAGTTGGGGGGGCGCGCTCATGGTCGGCATGGATGGCGGTTTTCTCGCTGGAATGAAACCCGGCCCGCGTATGCGCGCGCTCGGTCGAGGTTTGCTGGATGTCATCATGCCGCCCGTCACCTTTGATGGAGGGGCACCGCCACAGGTATCGGGCCTGTCCGATCAGGCCTGGTCGCGTGTGACCTTTCTGGAGGAACCGGTCTGTGACGGTTGTGGCATCGGTTTCGACCATGATCCGGGAGCCCTGGGCGAGCCCCGCTGTCCTGCCTGTCTGGCCCAGCCGCATGTGTTTGTTCGGGCCCGGGCGGCCTGCATCTATGATGAACATTCACGCGACCTGATCCTGGCCTTCAAACACGCGGATCGGCTGGAATATGCGCCGGTACTCACCCGTTGGCTCAGTCGCGCGGCGGCACCGCTGCTGGAAGAGGCCGACGCTCTCGTCCCGGTGCCGCTTCACTGGACCCGACTGATCGGACGCCGGGCCAATCAGGCTGCCGAACTGGCCAGACCGTTGGCGCGCCTGTCGGGCCGGGCCTATCTGCCCGACGCGCTGGTGCGCACGGTCCGCACCCCCACCCAGGGCGGCAAATCAGCGCGCGGGCGACGCCTGAACGTGAAGAAGGCCTTCAACGTCGCGCATGAGGCCGCAAAATCGGTGCGTGGGCGGCGCATCCTCCTGGTCGATGATGTGCTGACGACCGGGGCTACGGCGGACGCCTGCGCGCGTGTCCTGCTGGACGCAGGTGCCCGCTCTGTCGACCTGGCCGTCATCGCAAGGGTGCGTTCGCGACGCTGACAGCCTATCTTGCCGGCAGGACATGCGTTCGGAGCTTCGCCCTTGGCCAAGGTCGTCATCTATACCAAGCCCTTCTGCCCCTATTGCGCGCGGGCCGAGAGCCTGTTGAAGGCCAAGGGTGTCGACTTCGAAGAGATCATCGCTTCCATGGACCCGGAGAAGCGCGAAGAGATGCGGCAACGGTCCGGGCGCATGACCTATCCGCAGATCTTCATCGGTGAAACGCACATCGGTGGTTTCGACGACCTCGACGCACTCGAACGGGACGGCAAGCTGGACGCCCTCTTGGCCGGCTGATGGACCCGCTGCGCGTTGCCCTGATCCAGACCCGCACGCCCGCTACGCCCGAGGCGGCGGTGGTCCATGTGCGACCGCTGATCGAACAGGCGGCGGCGGGCGGTGCGAAGCTGATTGTCACCCCCGAGGCGACCAATCTGATGGAGAAGCGGCCCGAGAAGAAGGCGGGGCTGATCACCGACACCGGCACCGACGTTGTGGTTCAGGGCCTGAAAGCCCAGGCCGCCGACCATGGCTTTTGGATTCTGATCGGCTCGGCCATGGTGCGGTCGGACGACCCGGACGATCTGCGGGCGGCCAACCGGTCAATCTTGATCAATGATCGCGGCGAGATTGAATCCACCTATGACAAGCTGCACGTCTTCGACGTCGATCTGCCCAACGGGGAGCGCCACCGCGAATCCGCCGGTGTTCGGCCCGGTGATCGGGCGGTTTTGGCTCACACACCCTGGGGCGGCCTCGGCCTGACGGTCTGTTACGACCTGCGTTTCCCCGGCCTCTTCCGTAGCCTGGCCCGCGCCGGGGCGGACATCATCACCGTGCCCGCCGCCTTTACCCGCCCAACCGGTGAGGCTCACTGGGAAGCCCTGCTTCGCGCCCGCGCCATCGAGACCGGCTGTTTCATCCTCGCCCCGGCCCAGGGCGGCGACCACGAAGACGGGCGCGCCACCTGGGGCCGGTCCATGGCCATCGACCCCTGGGGCAAGATCATCGCCGCATTCGAGCACGATGACCCAGGTGTCCTGTTCGCCGAGCTGGACCTGTCCGCCGTGGCCCGTGCCCGGACCGCCATCCCGCAACTGGTTCACGAGCGCGCCTTCGCCGATCCGAGGCCGCGCGCATGATCCGCTATGCGCTGCAGTGTGATCACGACCACGAGTTTGAGGCCTGGTTCGGCTCGTCTGTAGACTACGATAGCCAGTTTCAGGCCGGCCGCCTGGAATGTCCCTTCTGCGCCAGCCGTCAGGTGACCAAGCAGATCATGGCCCCGGCGGTCCGCACCGCTGACAGCCGGCCTGACTCCGCACCGCGCGACATGATGATGGATACGGCCTCCGCCATCCGAAAGAAGATCGAGAGCGACTTCGACTATGTCGGTGATACCTTTGCGCGCGAGGCCCGCGCCATCCATGAGGGCGACAGCGAAAAACGCTCCATCTACGGCGAAGCGACACCGACCGAGATCAAGGCGCTGGAGGCCGATGGCGTGCCCTGTGCGCCGCTTCCGAGCGCCCTGTCACCCCGTCGCAAGGTCGAGTTGAACTAGCCTGCCCCTTGCCTAGCCGGTTCCAGGCGGGCTCAATGGCGGACGCGATCTTGGGAGGACCGCCATGCGTCGACGTTCGTTTCTCGCCGCCTTGCCGTTGGGTGTGATGGGGGCCGGTGCCGCCATGGCCCAGCAATATCCGGGCGTCGGCATGGGCGACCGTATCACCGGCGAGCGGTTCGCGGGTCGATCCACGGTCTGGGGATCACAGGGCGCGGCGGCAACCGCCCACCCCATCGCCACCCTGATCGGCATCGACACGCTCCGACGCGGTGGGTCGGCGATTGATGCGGCCATCGCCATCAATGCGGCCCTGGGGTTTCTGGAACCGGTCGCCAACGGCATCGGCGGAGATGCCTTTTGTCTGATGTGGGACCCGGCCCAGGGCCGCGTCGTCGGCTTCAACGGCTCGGGCAATTCGCCCATGGGTCTGTCGCTGGAGACGGCGCGCAGTCGGGCGGTGGACGGCTATCTGCCGCGTTATGGGGCCGTCACCGTCAATGTGCCAGGAACCGTTGACGCCTGGTGGAACGCCCACCAACGCTACGGTAAGCTGCCCTGGGCCGATGTGCTCCTGCCGGTCGCCGAACTGTGCGAGCGCGGTGCACCCGTGCCCCAGCTCATCGCCTACTACCTCCAACGAAATATGGCTAATTTTCAACGTCCTGGTGCAGGGCTTGAGGAGATTGACAATGCGCTGTCAATCTATGCGTTAGGCGGACGCACGGCGCGCGAAGGCGAAATGTTCCGCAACCCGGATCTGGGCCGCACCTACCGGATGATCGCCGAGGGCGGGCGTGACGCCTTCTATGACGGCCCCATCGCCGATCACATCGAAAGCTATTTCCGGCGCATCGGCGGCTGGATGACCCGCGCCGACCTGGCGGCGCATGAGACGGAGTGGGTGACGCCCTTGATGAGCCCCTATCGCGGGGTGGATGTCTATCAGCTGGGGCCGAACACCCAGGGTCTGTCGACGCTTCAGCTTCTGAACATCGCCGAACAGTTCGACCTGAGCGACATGGGTTTCCAGAGCGCGGCCTCCATCCATCATCAGGCCGAGGCGAAACGGCTGGCGTTCGAGGACCGGGCGCGCTGGTTCTCCGATCCGCGCTTTACCGACATCCCGGTCGAATGGCTGATTTCCAAGGACTACGCCGCCCAACGCGCCGCCCTGATCCGGCCCGACCGGGTGATGGACCGGGTCTTCCCCGGCGACGCCCCGACGCAAGGCGACACCACCTATTTCTCGGTCGCTGACGCCGACGGCATGATGGTCAGCTGGATTCAGTCCAACTATCGCGGCATGGGCTCAGGCCTTGTCCCGGACGGCCCGGACGGCGCAACGCTCGGCTTCATGTTCCAGGATCGCGGCGAGCTATTTTCGCTGCAGGACGGCCACCCCAATCTCTACCAGCCGGGTAAGCGACCCTTCCATACCATCATCCCCGGCTTCGCCTGTCGCGACGGCCAGCCGTGGATGGCGTTCGGCGTCATGGGTGGTGGGATGCAGCCGCAGGGTCAGGCCCAGATCGTCATCAATATGGTCGACTATGGCCTCGGCCCGCAGGAAGCCGGAGACGCCCCACGTTGGCAGCACTACGGCTCATCCGAGCCGACCGGCCAGCCGGCCGAGGGCGTCGGCCGCCTGCATCTGGAATCCGGCGTTCCTGCCGAAACCCGCAGCCGTCTGGAGGCCATGGGCTGGGTCCTCGGCCCCCCCGACGGCGGCTTCGGCGGCTATCAGAACATCATCCGCCAGCTAAACCCCGAAGGCGGCTGGACCTATGGCGCGGCCACCGAGATGCGCAAGGACGGGCTGGCCCTGGCATGGTGACCATCCTCGACTTCCCGGCGCCTGACCCGACCGACGCCGCTGTCGGGGCGCGGCTGAAACGGTGGCGACGCGAGCGCGGCATGAGTGTCGAGGCCGTGGCGACGGCGCTCGGCCTGTCACCCCGGGAAGAACGGCTGGCTGAAGCCGGTCGACTGCATCTGGACAGCCTGAAACTCGGCGCGGCCATCAGCGCCCTGCGTTTGCCGTTGTGGGCGCTACAGTCCGACCGGCCCGTCTATTGACGATGACAGACAAGGCGATCTGACCTAAGCGCATCCCATGGCCTACAAGTCCCTGCGCGATTTTATCCAGATCCTCGAAGCCGAGGGCGAGCTGGTGCGCGTCACCGAGCCGGTGGCGACCCATCTGGAGATGACCGAAATCCAGACCCGCCTGCTCAGGAACGGCGGCCCGGCGGTGATCTTTGAAAAGCCGGTCATGCCGGACGGGTCGATCAGCCCGATCCCCTGCCTGGCCAATCTGTTCGGCACGGTGAAGCGGGTGGCCATGGGGGTGACCCTGGGCAAGACCTCGCGCACGACCGCCGCCGAAATGCGCGAGGTCGGGCATCTGCTGGCGGACCTGCGAAACCCGACCCCGCCGCGCGACATGGCGGGCGCTGTCGAAATGCTGCCGATGGTCTCAACCGCCATGACCATGCGGCCCAAGGTCCAGAAATCCGCCCCTGTGCATGAGGTGGTGCTCAAGGGCGACGACATCGACTTGACCAAACTGCCGATCCAGGGCTGCTGGCCCGGCGAGCCTGCGCCGCTGATCACCTGGGGGTTGGTCGTCACCAAGGGACCGTCCGATGCCCGCGAAGACGACTTCAATCTCGGCATCTACCGTATGCAGGTACTGGGCAAGGACAAGGCCATTATGCGTTGGCTGGCCCATCGCGGTGGGGCCCAACACTATGCCCGGCACAAGAAGGCCGGAAAGCGTGAGCCCCTGCCGGCCGCCGTCGTTCTGGGAGCCGATCCGGGCACCATCCTGGCGGCGGTGACGCCGGTGCCGGACACCCTGTCGGAATACCAGTTCGCCGGCCTCCTGCGCGGGGCCAAGGCCGAGCTGGTGGCCTGCAAAACCGTGCCCCTGATGGTCCCGGCCCAGGCCGAGATCGTCATTGAGGGCCATGTCCTCTTGGACGAACACGCCGACGAGGGCCCCTACGGCGACCACACCGGCTATTATAACTCGGTCGAGACCTTCCCGGTGTTTGTGGCCACGGCCATCACCATGCGGCGCGACCCGATCTATCTGACCACCTTCACCGGCCGTCCGCCGGACGAGCCGAGCGTGCTGGGTGAGGCCCTGAACGAGGTCTTCATCCCCCTCCTCCAGCAACAGTTCCCCGAGATCACCGACTTCTGGCTGCCGCCCGAGGGGTGCAGCTATCGCATCGCCGTCGTCTCGATGAAGAAGGCCTACCCCGGCCACGCCAAGCGGGTGATGATGGGCTGCTGGA
>CAZYFY010000009.1:0-96225 GCA_964647275.1 uncultured Brevundimonas sp. | reverse complement strand
CGCTGGTCGCCTTCCGGCAGACCGACATCAAGAAGCTGATCGCCTATTCGTCGGTCGCCCACATGGGCTTCGTCACCATGGGCATCTTTGCGGCCAATGCGACGGGCGTGCAGGGCGCGGTCTATCAGATGCTCAGCCACGGCATCATCTCGGGCGCGCTCTTCCTGTGCGTCGGGGTCGTCTATGACCGGATGCATACCCGCGAGATCAGCTTCTATGGTGGGCTGACCGAACGGATGCCGCGCTATGCAGCCATCTTCCTGCTGTTCACCATGGCCAATGTCGGCCTGCCGGGAACGTCGGGCTTCGTCGGCGAGATCCTGACCATGACCGGCGTGTACCAGGCCTCGACCTGGGCGGCGTTCGGGGCGGCCACCGGGGTGATCCTGTCGGCGGTCTATGCGCTGACGCTGTATCGCAAGGTCATGTTCGGCCAGATCACCAATCCCAAGCTGAACGACATCACCGATGTCACGCCGCTGGAGATCGCGATCTTCGTACCGCTGATTATCGGCACCCTGTGGCTGGGCATCTATCCGGCCGCCGTTTTCGACATCACCCAAGCCTCGGTCGACCAGCTGGTCACGACCTATCAGTCGGCCATCGGGGGCTAGGACGACCATGGAATTCACCAACGCACTCTCGATTGCCACGCCCGAGCTGATCGTCGTCATCGGGGCCATGGTCCTGCTGCTGGTCGGAGCCTATGGCGGCGACAAGGCGCGCCCGGCGATCTCGCTGCTCAGCGGACTGGTCCTGATCGGGGCCGCTGTGGCCTCGGCGACCGGGCCTCTGGGGCAGGCCTTCATGGGGGCCTTCGTCAACGACAGTTTGGCGGTCTTCGCCAAGGTGGCGATCTATCTGGCCTCGGCGGTCGCGATCCTGCTCGGCCACGGCTGGATGACCCGCAACAATCAGGCGCGGTTTGAATACCCGATCCTGATCCTGCTGGCCGCGGCGGGCATGAGCATGATGGCCTCGGCGGGCGATCTGATTTCGCTCTACGTCGGCATCGAGCTTCAGTCGCTGGCGCTGTATGTGCTGGCGGCGTTCAACCGCGACGACGCCAAGGGCTCGGAAGCCGGGCTGAAGTACTTCGTCCTGGGCGCCCTGTCGTCGGGTCTGCTGCTCTACGGGGCCAGCCTGATCTACGGCTTCGCCGGGTCGATGGCGTTTGACGACATCGCCGTGGCGGCGGCGGGGGCCCACGGCACCAGCCTGATCTTCGGCCTGGTGTTTCTGCTGTGTGGCCTGGCCTTCAAGATTTCGGCGGCACCGTTCCACATGTGGACGCCCGATGTCTATGAGGGCGCGCCGACGCCGGCGGTGGCCTTCTTTGCCGCCGCTCCGAAACTGGCGGCGCTGGTGCTGATCGCCCGCACGCTGGGTGAAGGGTTCCACGTCATCGAGGACCAGTGGCGTCAGGTCATTCTGGCGCTGGCCGTGCTCAGCTTCTGTGTCGGCGCCTTCGGGGGCCTGATGCAGAAGAACATCCAGCGCCTGCTGGCCTATTCGTCGATCGCGAACATGGGCTATGCGCTGCTTGCCATTGCGGCGGGGACCACGGTGGGCGTGAAGGCCATGCTGGTCTTCATGGTGCTGTATATGGTCGATGTGACCGGCTTCTTCGCCTGTCTCTTGGCGCTCAGCCGGGGCGGGCGTCCGATCACCCAGATCAGCGATCTGGCAGGCCTGAAACAGGACCGCCCGGGTACGGCCATCGTGCTGACCATGCTGTCGTTGTCAGTGCTGGGGATGCCGCCTTTCGCCGGCTTCTGGGCCAAGGTCTATGTGTTTGGTGCGGCGATCCAGGGCGGGCTTTGGATCTTTGCGGCGCTGGGTCTGGCGGCTTCAGTGGTGGCGGCCTTCTACTATCTGCGCATCATCAAGCTGATGTGGTTCGACCCGTCGCCGGGTGACACCGATCCGGCTCCGCGCGATGCCCAGTGGGTGGCCTATGCGGCCGCGGCGTTCAGTTTCCCGCTGGTGCTGTTTGCGCTGGGCTGGCTGGACGGCTTCGCCGGGACGGCTGCGCGCGCCCTGGGACTGGGGTGATCCTTCAGCCCTGGCCGGTTCTGGCCTTCGACCATCTGGACTCGACCAACGCCGAGGCGCGTCGTCGCGCCGAGGCGGGCGAGGGCGGTCCGCTTTGGATCACGGCGCGCGAACAGTCGGCGGGGCGAGGTCGGCGCGGCCGCGACTGGTCCGGCCATCCGGGCAATCTGGCCGCGACCCTGTTGATCACCACAGACCGCAAGCCTGCCGACGCGGCCATGGTCAGCTTCGTGGCGGCGCTGGCCACCCATGATGTGATGCAGGCCCATGCCGCACCCGGACTGGTGACCCTGAAGTGGCCGAATGACGTGCTGATCGCCGGGGAGAAGGCGGCGGGGCTGTTGATCGAGTCGGGCGCATCCCCAGACGGCGGCCTGTGGTTGGCCATCGGCATGGGCCTGAATCTTGTGTGGTCGCCCGGGGACGCAGAGCGGCCTGCGACATGCTTGGCGGATCATCTGGCGGCGGATCGCGGTGCGGCCCCGACGCGGGAGGCTGCGCTGACCGAGTTGGACCGGGCCATGCAGGCGAGGCTGGGGCAGTGGACGCGCGATAGTGCGGGCTCGATCCTGGATGACTGGTCCGACCGTGCATCGGGCATTCCCGGTTCCTGCACGGCCCGGCTCGGCCATGAAACCGTCACGGGATGGGCCGAAGGGCTGGCCCCGGACGGCGCGCTTAGGCTGCGCCTCGAGAGCGGCGAGGTCCGACTGATCTCGGCCGGCGATGTCTTCTTTGGAGCGAACGCATGAGCGCCGAGACGCGCGACGAACTGGTCTTCCTGCCGCTGGGTGGATCCAATGAGATCGGCATGAACCTGAACGCCTATGGCTTCGGGCCGGAGCACGACCGTAAGTGGATCGTGGTCGATGTCGGGGTGACGTTCGGAGATTCGACGACGCCTGGCGTCGACGTCATCGTGCCGGACCCCACCTATCTCGAAGGCGAGACTATTCTGGGCATCGTTCTGACCCATGCCCATGAGGACCACATTGGGGCTTTGGGCTGGCTGTGGCCGCGGCTTAAGGCCCCGCTCTATGCGACACCGTTCACCGCCTTCCTGATCCGCGAGAAGCTGCGTGATGCCGGTCTGCTGGATGAGGTGGAGCTGAATGTCGTACCGCTGGGCGGGACGATCAGCCTGGGCGACTTCGAGGTGACGATGGTGACCATCACCCATTCGATCCCCGAGCCGAACGGCCTGGCTATCAAGACGCCGCTGGGCACGGTGCTGCACACCGGCGACTGGAAGATCGACGAGGACCCGGTCATCGGCGAGCGCACCGATGTCGAGACCATCCGACGCCTCGGCGATGAGGGCGTGCTGGCGATGGTGTGTGATTCCACCAACGTCTTTGTCGACGGGTCGGCGGGATCGGAGGCCGAGGTCAAGGTGGCCCTGACAGGTCTGATCGGGTCGCTGACCGGCAAGGTGGCGGTCGGTTGTTTTGCTTCGAACGTCGCACGACTGGACAGTGTCATCCGGGCGGCCGAGGCGTGCGGACGTCGCGTCTGTCTGGTCGGGCGGTCGATGCACCGGATCACCGCGGCGGCCAAGTCCGTCGGCCTGTTGCAAGACGTGCAGCCTTTCATCGACATGAGCGAGGCGGGCTATTTCCCGGATGAGGCGATCCTCTATCTGTGTACCGGTAGCCAGGGCGAGCCGCGCGCGGCGCTGAACCGGATCGCCAATGGCGACCATCCGCACATCAGCCTGGGCAAGGGTGACGCTTGTGTGTTCTCGTCGCGGGTGATCCCCGGCAATGAACTTCAGATCGGGCGAATGCAGGACAAGCTGGCTGAGCGGGGGGTGCGGCTCTACACCGAGCGGGACCATCCAGGCATCCATGTGTCGGGCCATCCCTGTCGGGATGAGTTGCGCGAAATGTATCAGTGGGCGCGACCGCGCATTGCGGTACCGACCCATGGCCAGCGGCGGCACCTGATCGAGCACTGCAACCTGGCCAGGGATATGCAGGTGCCAGAGGCCGTTGCCATGCGGAATGGTGACCTGCTGAGGCTGGCTCCTGGATTGGCCGAGATCATCGACGAGGTGCCGTCAGGTCGCCTGTTTGTGGATGGTGGCTTGCTGACCCCAGAGGGCTCTGACGCCCTGCGTGAGCGCCGCCATGTGGCGCTGGCGGGTGTGTTGGCCGTTGCCGTGGCCATCGATGGCAAGGGCAAGCTGGCCGGGGACCTGGAAATCCGGGGGCTGGGCCTGCCGGGTGACGGTGAGCTGGAGGAAGCCCTGGACGATCTGGCCGACCTCGCGGCCCAGACCCTGGCGAAGATGAAGCCGGCGGAGCGGCTGGATGATCAGACGGTGGAACAGGCCGTGAGCCGGACGCTCAAGCGGGCCGCTCGCCAGATCTGGGACCGCAAACCCGCAGTCGAGACGCTGATCGTCAGAATCTGATAGCGGCGTCATTCGACTTTGACGCCTAGGTTGCATTGGGTCAGAACAGTTGACGTCACTGGCGCTGGCTGAGGGGGGAAGACCGTGAAAGCCTGGATCGCGACCGCTGTAGCCGCCGTTCTTTGCGTTGGATTGATGGACGACGCGGGACTCACGGCGGGGTTCAGTCCCTGGATAAAACAGGAGCTCAAGCCGGGCGATCCCCCGACGCCGCAAGGACGGGGCGGAGGCGACGATTCCTGCCAGTGGGCCAATGACAATGAATGCGACGATCCCGACATCGGAACCGGGGCCTGTCGACTGGGCACAGACCGGACCGATTGCCAGTATCTGAGGAACGGTGAGCAGGACGCCTGCCAGTGGGCCAATGACGGCGAATGCGACGAGCCCGGCATCGGCACCGGGGCGTGCATCAACGGCTCTGACCGAACCGACTGTGGCCCGGTCGCCCAGCTGCGGTTCCGCAATGACAGCTGCGACACCGCCTTCAACAATGTGTGCGAGGAGCCGGGAGCCGGCAACGGCAGCTGTGAGGCACGGACGGATCGTCGCGACTGTATCGGGGCCGAGCGCCCGATGACGATCAATGACCACTTTTTCGGTCGCGATGACCGGATCTTTGTGCCGGTCGATCAATACCCCTGGACGATGGTGGGGCAGATTTCGATGGCCGCCGGCGGGTCGTGTACGGCGACCCTGATCGGGGCGGATGTCCTGATCACCGCCGCCCACTGTATCCACGGTGAGAACGGCCAGGCCAATGCCGCCGGGGAGTTCATCGCCAATAACGGCGAGCGCGCCCGGATCACCCACTATTTCATCGACCCCAATTTCGACTATCGGCGGTTCAATACGACCGACCAGATTGACGGGCTGGACTGGGCCCTGCTGCGCCTGGACCGGCCGCTGGGCAATGAGATCGGCTTTCTTCAGGTGGTCGATCTGACGGGCATGGGGCGAGCGCGCGCGCTGACGGCCAATCTCTATCAGGCCGGGTTCTCATGGGATACCGGCACCCATCTGTCGGGCAACCTCGAATGTCACATCATCGCGGTTCAGGGGGGCGAGAACACCTTTGCCCATGAGTGCGACACGACGCGCGGCGATTCCGGCTCTCCCTTCATGGTTCGGTCGTCGGGTGGGCGCTATTCGGTGGTGGGAACCGATTCCTCATTCCGCTCCGTCCCCGGTCAGCCCGTGATGAATATTGCAGTGAGTGCCGAAGGCTGGATCCGCTATCTGGCCCCCTTCCAGCAGCGCCAGACCGGTGTCGCGGTCGGACAGCGGCAACAGGGCGGGAGCGGACCCAAGTGACCATCGGACGACTGAACCACGTCGGCGTTGCCACGCCGTCCATCGAGGACAGCCTCAAACTGTACCGCGACGTGCTGGGGGTGAGCTCGATCGAAACGCCTTTCGACCTGCCGGCACAGGGGGTCAGGGTCTGTTTCGTCAATCTGCCGAACAGCCAGATCGAGCTGATTGAGCCGCTGGGCGAGGACAGTCCGATCCATGGATTCCTGGCCAGGAATCCCAAGGGCGGGCAGCATCACGTCTGTTTCGAGGTTGAGGACATCGTTGCGGCCCGCGACGCGATGAGAGCCAGGGGCGCGACTATCCTGGGGACGGGCGAGCCGCGCATCGGCGCGCACGGCACGCCGATCATCTTTCTGCACCCCAAGGACATGGGCGGCGTCCTGATCGAGTTGATGGAAACGCCGGATCATTGATCCGGCCACAGTTTCAGCCCAATACAGAGGGAGGTTGGCCCCGACGTCGGGCGCTCGTCGTTCTGTCTCTTCGCTGTTCGGAGTAGGCCGTGTTTGTCGGTCCCATCACCCTGTTTGCCATCTACATCATCATCTGGTGGTTGGTCCTGTTCACGATCCTGCCGCTGGGGATGAACCAGGGCGCACAGGATCGACCCTCCGACGGAGGAGATTGGGGCGCGCCGGCCCAGACCAACCTCAAGAAGAAGTTCATCACCACGACCTGGGTGGCGGCCATCGTCTGGCTGGTCCTGGTTCTGGTGATCCAGTTCCAACTGATTCCGTTGCCGGACTTTCCCTCGACGATCGCCTGACCCAGGAGACACTCAGATGAAGCGAATGACCGTTCTGGCCCTGGCGAGCCTGGTGGCTCTCGCTGGCTGTGATCGTGTGCGCGAGCTGACCAGCGGCGCCAATGAGGAGGAAGCCGCCGCCACGGAAGGCACGCCCGAGCAATTCATCGGCACCTGGGCGGCGGACTGCCAGCGCCCCTACGTCCGCTTTGCCGAGCACGAGATCCAGATCTTTGCCGATGGCCAGACCTATCCGATCAATTCGGTCTTCTATGACGGCCAGTCGCTGTGGGTCGAGTATACGACGGGCAATGGTCGCATCGAAGAGTCGTTCGCGGCCCAGGGGGAGGACCTCACCCTGATCGGTGGGGTCTACGACGGCGTGGAATTGCCGGCAGCGGAGGCCACGCCAATGCAGCGTTGCGAGTAGGATTTCGAGCGGCTCCGTTGCGGAGCGGGGCCGTGCAAGGCTACACCAGCGTTCCTCCCTGTTTTGATTGCCTGGACCTGTTCGATGCGCCTGTCGCGCTACTTCCTGCCGACCCTGAAAGAGGCGCCTTCGGACGCCCAGATTGTTTCACATCAGCTGATGCTGCGCGCGGGCCTGATCCGTCAGGAAGCGGCGGGCATCTATGCCTGGCTGCCGCTGGGCCTGAGGGTGCTCAAGAAGGTCGAGCAGATCGTGCGCGAGGAGATGAACCGCGCCGGTGCCGTCGAAATTCTGATGCCGACGCTGCAGCTGGCTGATCTGTGGCGCGAGAGCGGACGGTACGACGACTACGGCGACGAGATGCTGCGTATCAAGGACCGGCACGAGCGCGACCTTTTGTACGGCCCCACCGCGGAAGAGGTCGTGACCGAAATCTTCCGCGCCTATGTGAAGAGCTACAAGGCGCTGCCGCTGAACCTCTACAATATCCAGTGGAAGTTCCGCGATGAGCGGCGGCCGCGCTTCGGGGTGATGCGCGGGCGCGAGTTCCTGATGAAGGACGCCTATTCCTTCGACATCGACGAGGCGTCGGCTCGCAAGGCCTACAACCGGATGTTCGTCGCCTATCTGAACACCTTCGCGCGGATGGGCTTGAAGGCGGTGCCGATGAAGGCCGATCCGGGGCCGATCGGCGGCGACCTGAGCCATGAGTTCATCATTCTGGCGGACACCGGCGAAAGCCAGGTCTTCTGTGACCGCAATCTGGTCGAGATGCCGGCACCGGGTGCCGAGGTGGACTGGGATGACCTCCAGGGCATCGTCGATGAGCGGACATCGATGTACGCCGCCACCGAAGAGATGCACGATGCTGCCGATTTCGAGAGCCGGACGCCGGAGGCGGACCGGCTGACGGCGCGGGGTATCGAGGTCGGTCACATCTTCTATTTCGGGACCAAATACTCGGCCCCGATGAAGGCCAAGGTGGCCGGGCCGGACGGGGTCGATACGGAGATCCACGGGGGCAGCTATGGCGTCGGCGTCAGCCGTCTGCTGGGCGCGATCATCGAGGCCAGCCACGACGAAGGCGGCATCATCTGGCCGGATGCGGTGGCCCCCTTCGACGTCGTGGTGATCAATCTGCGAGCCAACGACGAAGCTGTTTCGGCGGCCTGTGAAGAGGCTGTGGCGGCGCTGGAAGCCGCGGGCAAGGATGTGCTGTACGACGACACCGACGAGCGGCCCGGCGGCAAGTTCGCCACCGCCGACCTGATCGGTGTGCCCTGGCAGCTGACCATTGGGCCCAAGGGGCTGGCCGACGGCGTGGTCGAGCTGAAGCGACGGGCAACCGGCGAGAAGACCAGCTTGCCGTTGGCCGAGGCGCTGGAGAGGATTGCGGGATGATGGCGCTACGATTCCTTCTCCCCTCGGGGGAGAAGGTGACTGGCGAAGCCGGTCGGATGAGGGGGCTTTCTCCGTTGGCGGGTCTCCAGGGCATCCGACCCGGAACGACCAGCCCCCTCAACCGTCATGCTCCGCATGCCACCTTCTCCCCCGAGGGGAGAAGGGGAGACGGACTATGACCGATCAAGTGAAACCCGCCGGGCCTTTCTCTGCGTGGGAACTGGGGCTGGCGTGGCGCTATCTGCGGGCGCGGCGCAAGGACGGCGGGGTGGCCCTGATCGCGATCATCTCCTTCCTGGGGATCATGCTGGGCGTGATGGTGCTGGTCATCGTCATGTCGGTGATGAACGGCTTTACGTCAGAGCTGATCAACCGGCTGCTGGCCGTGGATGGGCATGTCTATGTCCAGGGAAACACCCTGACCGGGGCCGAGCGCCAGCAGACGCTGCAGCGCGTTCGCAGCCTTCCCGAAGTGGTCGAGGCCACGCCGCTGATCCAGGCCGAGACGTTCGTGACCGGGCCCGGCGGCACATCGGCCGGCGGACTGGTGCGCGGGGTTCGCCCTGACGATCTGAGGGCATCGACCATCGGCCAGGATGGGGTTCGTGTTGGATCATTGGACTCGTTCGGTCAGGGCGATTACGGCGGCGACACCATCGTGATCGGTGAGGTCATGGCTCAGCGCCTGGGCGTCGGGCCGGGCGACATTCTGACCCTGTTGTCTCAGGATGGCGGTGGCTCGGCCTTCGGCGCGGCCCCGCTGGAGAAGAGCTATGTGGTCGGGGCCATCGTCACCACCGGCGTGGCGACCTTTGATCAGGTCATGATCTACATGCCGATCGACCAGGCCGAGCTGTTCTTCGCGCGCGAAGGCATGTGGGACATGATCCAGGTCACCATTGAGCGACCGGAGCGCGCGCCCGAGACAACCGAGCGGTTGCGGGAATTGCTGGGGCCTCAGGCCATGGTCCTGGACTGGACGACGCAGAACGCCACCATGCGCGGGGCCCTGGCCGTCGAGCGGACGGTGATGCGGCTGATCCTGATGCTGATTGTACTGGTGGCGGCGCTGAACATCATTTCCGGCATCGTCATGCTGGTGAAGAACAAGACCCGTGACATTGCCATCATGCGGACCATGGGAGCCGGTCAGGGGTCGATCCTGCGGATCTTCCTGACCGCGGGCTTTTCGATTGGAGCGGCGGGGACTTTGATCGGCTTTGGTCTGGGCGTGTTGTTCTGCCTGTTCATCCGGCCGATCCAGCATTTCATCGAGAGCCTGATCGGGCGGTCGTTGTTCCCGCCGGAGATCTATTTCCTCGACGGTATCCCGGCCCGGATCGAGTGGCCGGAGATCATCATCATTGCAGGCGCCGCGCTGGTGCTGTCGGCCTTGGCGGCGCTGATCCCGTCGTGGCGGGCGTCCAAGATCGATCCGGTGGAGGCGCTTCGCTATGAGTGAGCCGCTGCTGAAGATCGAAGGTTTGCGTCGCGCCTATGTGACGGGGGACCGGACGCTGGAGGTGCTCAAGGGCGTCGACGTGCAGGTCATGCCCGGCGAGGTCGTCGGCCTGATCGGGCCGTCGGGGTCGGGCAAGTCGAGCCTGTTGCACGCGGCGGGTCTGCTGGAGCGGCCCGACGCCGGTTCGATCCATATCGACGGCGAGGATGTCGCCGCCCTGGACGAGCGGGGGCGGACCCGGTTGAGGCTGGCCAAGATCGGCTTCGTCTATCAGTTCCACCATCTGATGCCGGAGTTCGATGCCCAGGATAATGTCGCCCTGCCGATGCGAATGGCGGGCCTGAGCCAGACGGCAGCGCGAGAGCGGTCGGCGGAGATGTTGAGCCGGCTGGGCCTGGCGGAGCGTCTGACGCACCAGCCCGGCCAACTGTCCGGCGGGGAGCAGCAACGGGTGGCGATTGCCCGGGCGCTGGCCAATAGCCCGCGTCTGTTGCTGGCGGATGAGCCGACCGGCAACCTCGATCCGACGACCAGTCAGGCGGTGTTTCAGGCGCTGCATGATCTGGTGCGCGAGACGGGTGTGGGGGCGCTGATCGCGACCCACAACATGGAGCTGGCCGGCCATATGGACCGTGTGTTCGCTATCAAGGACGGGCACCTGGAGGAGCGCGCGGCGGAGGGCCGGGCTTACTGAGGGGCCTCGGGCGTTGGCGAATAGTGCACTGTGAATCGGGTGCATTAAGTGCAAAAGGTGCACTAAATTTCGGCGAGTGTTGCCGCGAGGTCGCGTGCCGGCGCATCGGATGCGGAAAAACGTCGTCGTGATCCATCCAGACTGCCCACAGGGTTTTATACGATTCAAACGCGTCCTCCTCTGACTTGATCAGAAGATCAGGCGTCGGCTTGGGAGGTCTATCCGGCGATGCTGAGTGGTGGGACGCCTGGTCCTCGGGTCAAGCCCGAGGACGACGAGCGATGGAAATTCAATGGCCTGGATCGTGGCCTCCTCGCAAACGATCCGCTCCGGCGCGGCTCGCCAAAATCCCACGATGTCAAAGACCGGGGCGGAGTTTGGGGCAGGGCCTCAGGGTGGTGGGAAACGGAACAGAAAAACTGTGGAAGGTCTTTGAAATCAACAGGAGGCGGCCTGGAAATGCGGGCATGGATTTCATCCTCGCCGACGCCACCGCGCCGCACACATTTTAGCGGCCCGATCCGCTGAGGTGGCGTCCAACGAAAAACCAGACCAGCCCAGCAAGGATCATGAAGCCGGCGAAGCCTTCGATGCCGTCTCTGAAAAAGGCGACGGTCGCCGCAGCAGTCCATACGAGCCAGTAGGCGACGGGGAGGTTGATACGAGAGGTCATGGGCCGATCTGGGTAGATACCGGACGTTACATTCTGGCGCGCTCACGTCAGAAGCGGTCGTGCCTAAACCGAAAAACTGACCCCGCAGCCGCAGTTCGCCACGGCATTCGGATTGACGATCCTGAACTGGGCCCCCAGCAGCTCATCGACGAACTGGATCTCGGAACCGGCGAGGAAGGGCATCGAGATGTCGTCGACCAGCGCGGTTTGGCCGGCGTGTTCAATGCGGTGATCGTCAGGTTGGGCGCTTTCGACCAGATCAAGGCGGTACTGGAAGCCGGAGCAGCCGCCGCCATCGACCGCCACACGCAGCATCAGAGGCTTGCCCTCGGCCTTGGACAGGTCGGCCAGGCGACGGGCGGCGCTTTCAGCGAGAGTGACGGGTTTCAGGCTCATCGTGAGGTCTATATGAGGGGCGATTGAGGTGAGTTCAAATGGTGGTGGACGGTATCCTTCATTCGCACGGCGGATTCCCTCTCCCGAGGGGAGAGGGAGGCTCCGCGCCCGAGAGCGCGTCCGCGCGATCGGCGTGCGCGGAGGGAGAGGGCGTCGGTCTGTCCGGAGAGAGCCGACCCTCATCCCCCGCATGGGCCTTCACTGCGCTCCGGCATGCGGGGCCCCCTTCTCCCAATGGGAGAAGGTGACGTGGTGATCGCCCCCTACGCCTCTGATCCTGGGGCCAGCCTTGGGCGGCTGTTTGCCGAGGCCCCAAGCGCGACGCGCACGGCCTTTGCCAGGGATCGGGATCGGATCATCCATTCGACGCCGTTCAGGCGGCTGAAGGGCAAGACCCAGGTGTTCATCGCCCATGAGGGCGACCATTATCGAACGCGCCTGACGCACAGTCTGGAAGTGGCCCAGATTGCACGATCGCTGGCAGCGGCCTTGTCGCTGGATCAGGATCTGGCCGAGGTGATTGCCCTGGCCCATGATCTGGGCCATCCGCCGTTCGGCCATGCGGGCGAGGACCGGTTGCGGGACCTGATGGAGGCGTGGAACGGCTTTGATCACAACGTTCAGACGTTTCGGATCGTCACTCGACTGGAGCATCGGTACCCGGCGTTCGAGGGGTTGAACCTGAGCTGGGAGACGCTGGAAGGCGTGATCAAGCACAATGGGCCGATTTCGCATCGCATGGATGAGCCGGCCTGGCGCGCGGTGAAGGAATATCAGCAGGCCTGGGACCTGAGGCCGGCAACCTTCGCGTCGATGGAGGCCCAGGTGGCGGCGGTCGCGGACGACATCGCCTACAACAACCACGATGTTGACGACGGGCTGCAGGCGGGCCTGTTCGGGCTGGATGAACTGGCGGACGTGCCGCTGGTGGGACCGATCCTGGCGGGGGTGCGGGCGGACTGGCCCGAGGTCGGCGAGCGGATGACCGGGATCGAGACGGTCCGGCGCATGATCGGGGTGATGATCGGCGACATTCTGGCCGAGACGACGCGGCGACTGGTGGAAGGCGGTATCGAAACGCCAGAGGATGTGCGCGTCGCCGGCCGAGCCATGGTGCAGTTTTCGGACAGCATGATGCAGGACCTGGCGCGTCTGCGCGCCTTCCTGTTCGAGCGGATGTACCGGCACGACCGGATCAATGTCATGCGGGATCGCGCGGCACGCACGGTCGACGATCTGTTTGCGAGCTATATGGCCGACCTGGACCTGATGCCGGTGGAGTGGCGGGCACGGGCGCAGGTCGGAGGAGACGAGCGACGCGCGCGGGCCGTGTGCGATTACATCGCCGGGATGACCGATCTTTTTGCCTTTGAAGAGCACCGACGGCTGTACGGTCTTGTGGATGAAGCCCAGTTGTGATTCGGATGGCGGCGGGGATGGGCTAGAGTCTTTCGGTTCGCCTGCGATTCGTGGGCGAGGCGACAATAACGAGGCGACCCTGATGTCCTACGAACGGCCCGATCCTGAGCGCGGCCCCTATACGCCCCGCAACGATGACGACCTGCCGTTTGAGCGGTCCGGCTTCGATGCCCGCAGCCACGGAGGCGGTCGCCCGCCCTTGCCGCTGACGCTGATTATTTCAGCAGTCGTGCTGCTGATCCTGATTATCGCGGTGGTCCTGTTCTATCGGGCGGGTGTTCGCAATGAAGGCGAAGCTCCGCCGGTCATCGAAGGGGCCGAGGGCGTCGCCGCCGCCGCGCCGGACGCAGCCCAGCCGTCATCGGGCCAGGCCCAGATCGAGGTCTTCGATCCGCTGGATGAGCAGGTCGATCTGGCCCCGCCGCCGGAAGCGCCGGGGCAACGTCCGCCGCCGCTGACCACCGACGGACCCGTCACGCCGCCGACACAGCCGCGCGCCGAAACCCCGGCAACGCCGCCGGCCCAGCGGCCGACCCCGACCCCGACGCCGACCCCGGCTCCGGCCCGTCCGCAGCCCCAGCCGCAAGCCACGGGCGGTGGCACGTCCGTTCAGATTGGGGCGTTCTCGACCGAGGCGGCCGCCGAGCGTGCCTATGCCGAGGTGGCGGCGGCTTTCCCGCAATTTGCTTCAGGGCGGACGCGCGGCATTCAGCAGGTGACCACCTCGAACGGTCGCACGGTCTATCGGACCACGGTGAACGGCTTCTCGGCTCAGGATGCGCGGGCATTCTGTGGGGCGATGCGGGCGTCAGGACGGGACTGTATCGTTCAGTGACGGACGTTTCGGCGGCGATTTACGGGCTTTCAGGGACCACGCTGTCCGCCGGTGAGCGCGCCTTCTTCCGGGAGGCGCGGCCTTGGGGCTTCATTCTCTTCAAGAGAAATGTAAAAGATTCAAAACAGTTATCCGCCCTAACTCGTGAATTGCGTGAAGTGAGTGGGCGGGATGCGCCCATCCTGATCGACCAGGAGGGCGGACGGGTTCAGCGCATGGGCCCGCCCCACTGGCGCAAATATCCGCCGGCCCAGGCCTACCTGGAAGCGGTGGGCGGCAATGTCGAAGCCGCCGCGCGTCTGGTTGAGCTCGGCCATCGGCTGATGGCGTCGGATCTGAAGGCGGTGGGGATCAATGTTGATTGCGCCCCGGTTCTGGATACGCCGGTCGACGGCGCGCACGACATCATCGGGGACAGGGCCTTTGCCCGCGAGCCGGGCGCGGTGGCGCGTCTCGGGAAGGCGGCGGCGCAAGGGTTGATGGCCGGCGGTGTCCTGCCGGTGATCAAGCACATTCCGGGTCACGGACGGGCGATGAGCGACAGTCATCATCACCTGCCTGAGGTGAAGCTGGATCTGGTCAGCCTGGACGCATGGGACTTTGCGCCATTCAAGGCGTTGAACGACCTGCCCGCCGCGATGACGGCGCATGTGGTGTTCAAGGCTGCGGACGCGGAGCGACCGGCCACGACCTCGCACGACACCCTCGAGATCATTCGCGAGCGACTTGGGTTCGATGGCCTGCTGATGACGGATGATCTGTCGATGAGGGCCTTGAAGGGGCCCATGCAGGAACGGGCCCGGCAGGCGCTGACGGCAGGGTGTGATGTGGTCCTGCACTGTAATGGTGACCTGCATGAGATGCGGGCGGTGGCCGAAGGGGCTGCCGATCTGAGCGGTCGGTCCGCCGAGCGGGCGGCAGCGGCTCTGGCCCATGCGACGGCTGAGCCGGAGCCTTTCGACGCGGAGGCGGCAGCGGCTGAGCTTGCTGCGGTGCTGAAGGGGCGCTTTGAGGCCAAGGCCGGACCGGCGGTGGGAGAGGCCCCATGACCGACGCCTTTCAGCCCAATCTCGATTTTTCTGCCGCCGACAACATCGAGGAAGGCGAGGCCTTCGTCGTCGATCTGGACGGATTCGAAGGACCGCTTCACGTGCTGCTGGTCCTGGCGCGGACCCAGAAGGTGGACCTGCTCAAGCTGTCGATCACGCGCCTGGCGGAACAGTATCTGGCCTTTGTGCATGAGGCCCGGCGGCGAAACTTTGCCTTGGCGGCTGACTATCTGGTGATGGCGTCGTGGCTGGCCTATCTGAAATCGCGCCTGTTGCTGCCCAAGCCGGAAAAGAAGGGCGACGACGAGGTGCCGGCCGAGGTCATGGCCCAGGCCCTGGCGTTCCGGCTGATGAAGCTGGAGGCGATGCGCAAGGCGGTCGAGGCCCTGACGAGCGGCCCGGTCCTGGGGCGCGACGTGTTCGGACGCGGCGACCCGGAGGCGATCGAGGTGATCCCGTCCAACCGTCTGGACGCCAACCTCTATGATTTGATGGCCGCCTATGTGTCGCAGCGGCGGCGGGAGGCCGAACGGCACTATAGTCCGACGCAGCGGGTCGAGGCCTTCGCCCTGGAAGAGGCGCGGGACTGGATGCTGAAGCAGCTACCGCGCTTGTCGGCCTGGACAGAGTTGAGCGCGATCACACCCGAGAGCCGCGCCGACGGGGAGGGACCGACCGAGGCGTCGTATCTGGCCTCGACGCTGTCGGCGAGCCTGGAGCTGGTCAAGGAAGGTCGTCTGAGCGCCAAACAGTTGGAAGCGTTCGACCCGCTCTTCGTCAAATCGCGCCGGGACACCCTGGTTCTGGAGTCCGAGGGATGATCAAGTTCGCGCCGGATGAGGCCGAGATCGAACGCCGGGTCGAGGCGCTCTTGTTCGCTGCGGCGGGGCCTCTCACGCTGGCGGAGATCGCGCGCCGGCTGCCGGAAGGGGCCGATGCCGGTCAGGCCATTGCGGGTTTGCGGGCGCGCTATGCCGGGCGCGGGGTGGAGCTGATCTGCGTGGCGGATCGCTGGGCGTTTCGCACCGCGCAGGACCTGTCCTTCATGATGACCGAGCAGCGCGATGAGCCGCGCAAGCTGTCCAAGGCGGCGCTGGAGACGCTGGCCATCATCGCCTACCACCAGCCGACGACGCGGGCCGAGATCGAAAGCGTGCGGGGCGTGGGCCTGTCCAAGGGGACGCTCGATCTGCTGCTGGAGATGGGCATGGTGCGGTTGCGCGGGCGCCGGCGCACACCGGGACGGCCGGTCACCTACGGCACCACCGAGCATTTTCTGGAACATTTCGGCCTGGCCCATCTGGCGGACCTGCCGGGGGCTGCGGATATGCGAGCCGCCGGATTGCTGGATCTGTCGCTGCCGGCGGACTTCATGGCACCGGATCCAGCCCGCGCCGGCGATGACGACCTGGATCCCATCGAGGACGGGGATGACGCCCCCGAATTCGCGCAAGACTTCGTGACCGAGGACGAGGGTTAGGGCCTCCGATTAAATTTCAGAAATGAGGCGTTCTGGCTGCTGGAACGTTCTATCCTGTCTCAGGACGAGGAGGTCCGATCATGCTTCGACGCACATTCCTGATGTCGGTTCCGGCGGTCGCCATGCTGGCGGCCTGTCAGAACAGTGGCGGCGGTGGGGCCGCATCACGCACCACGCCGGTGTTCGGCAGCTTCGGCTTTGATACCGGGGGCATGGACCGATCGGTCGTGCCTGGCGAAGACTTCTTCGGCTACGCCAACGGAACCTGGGCCCGGGATACGGAAATTCCCGCGGACCGCTCCAGTTTCAACAGCTTTACGCGTCTGACGATCCAGGCCGACGAGCGTACCAAGGTCATCATCGAAGAGGCCGCCGCCGACAATCGGGCGGACGGTGAACGACGCAAGATCGGTGACTTCTACACCGCGTTCATGGATGAATCTGCGATCGAACAGGCGGGCCTGACGCCGGTGCGCGACGAGCTCGAGGCGATTGCCGGCATCCGCGATGTGTCGGGTCTGTCGCGGGCGCTGGGCCAGACGCTGCGGGCCGATGTCGATCTGCTGAACATGACCAACTACTACACCGACAGGCTGTTCGGTCTGTGGGTCAGTCAGAACTTTGACGAGCCGACGCGCAACTCGCCGTATCTGGTGCAGGGCGGTCTGGGGATGCCGGATCGGGCCTTCTATCTGGACGGTGGCCGGATGGCCGAAATGCGCCAGAACTATCGCGCGCACATCGTTCAGGTCCTGACCCTGGCGCGCATTGCCGAGCCCGAGGAGAAGGCCAGTCGCATTCTGGCGCTAGAAACGGCGATCGCCGGGGTCCATGCCACGGCCGAGCAGACGAATGACGTCAAGGCCGGGAACAATCACTGGTCCCAGGCCGATTTCAATGCGCGCGCACCGGGGATCGACTGGACGGCCTGGCGCGAAGGGGCCGGTCTGGCGCAACAGCAAACATTCGTCGTCTGGCAGCCCGGGGCCGTGACCGGCATTGCTGCGCTGGTGGGATCTCAGGCGCTGGATACCTGGAAGAGCTATCTGACATTCCACGCTCTGGATCGGGCATCGCCCTTCCTGCCGCGGGCCTTCGATGAGGAGCATTTCAGCTTCTATGGCTCGACGCTGTCGGGAACCCCGGAGCAGGCTCCGCGCTGGCGGCGGGGCGTGGATGCCGTCAACGCCGCACTGGGCGAGGCGGTCGGCCAGATCTATGTCGAGCGGCATTTTTCGGAGAATGCCAAGACGGCGATGGAGGGGCTGGTTCAGAATCTGATCACGGCCTTCGGGCACCGGATCGACGGTCTGGAGTGGATGTCGGACCAGACGCGTGCGGCCGCACGGCGCAAGCTGGAAACCCTGAGCGTTTCGATCGGCTATCCCGAGACGTGGCGGGACTACAGCGGTCTGGAGGTGCGACCGGATCAGGCCTGGGCCAATGCCGAACGGGCCGGGGTGTTCGAGTATCAACGCAACCTGGCCAAGCTGGGTCGGGCCGTGACGCATGACGAGTGGTACATGCTGCCGCAGACCGTCAACGCGCTGAACATCCCGCTGGAGAACCGTCTGATCTTTCCGGCGGCGATCCTCGAGGCCCCGTTCTTCGATGAGGCAGCGGACGCAGCGATCAACTATGGCGGGATCGGTGCCGTCATCGGCCATGAGATCACCCACAGTTTCGATTCAACCGGGGCACTGTTTGACGAGCTGGGCCGGCTGCGGGACTGGTGGACACCCCAGGATCTGGCGCGGTTCGAAGCGGCGGGACAGGCGCTGGTGGCACAGTACAATGCCTATCAGGCCTTCCCGGATCTGCGTCTGAACGGTGAGCTGACGTTGGGCGAAAACATCGCCGACGTGGCCGGTCTGGCCACAGCGCACGATGCCTATCTGCTGTCGCTGAATGGCGCGGAAGCGCCTGAGCTGGAAGGGTTCAGCGGCGATCAGCGGTTCTATCTGGGGTGGGCCCAGGTGTGGCGCTCCAAGTACCGTGACCCGGCGTTGCGGAACGCCATCCTGACCGGCGTGCACTCACCGGGACCGTGGCGCGTGCGCGAGGTTCGCAATCAGGACCCGTGGTATGCAGCCTTCGACGTTCAGCCCGGCCAGGCGCTTTATCTGGCTGAGGCGGATCGCGTCGAAGTCTGGTGACGGCATCGGTTGGCTGAATCCATCTAAGGGCCTATATGTCAGGCCGTTCGCGGCCCTTGAGTCTGGCCGCCACCTAAGGAGACGACCGCGTGGGCAGCTTCAGCATCTGGCATTGGGCCATCGTTATCGTTGTGGTGCTGCTGCTGTTTGGTGGCCGCGGCAAGCTGTCGGGCCTGATGGGCGATGCCGCCAAGGGCATCCGCGCCTTCCGCGACGGCCTCAAGAACGACGATGACGGGGCGACCAATCGCGACGAGCCGCAAGCCGGTTCGCTGCCCCAGTCTGAGCGTGAGCGCGAAGACGCCAACCGCTAGGGCGGGGCAAGGAGAGCCACAGGGATGCTCGGCCCCGGAATTGGCGGGTTCGAACTGGTGGTCATCGCCCTGGTGGCGTTGATCGTCGTCGGCCCCAAGGATCTGCCGTTGTTGATGCGCCGTGTCGGGCAGATGCTGGGCCGTGCGCGCAAGATGGCGGCCGAGTTCCGGGCCAGCTTTGACGACATGGCCCGCCAGTCCGAACTGGATGACCTGCGCAAGGAGGTCGAAGCCTTGAGGTCCGGGCAACTGGGCGGCTTCGACAAGGGGGCCGTGGATACCTTCAAGGATATCGACGCCGAGCTGAAAAAGCCGCTGGCCTCGTCGCCTGAGATGAAAAAGCTGCCGCCGGCCTCCGCAGAGATGGAGGCGGTCACCCATACGCCGCCGATGACAGAACCCAGCCTTGCGGACTCCGTGCCTGAGACGACGACCAAGCCGCGACCCAAGGGGACCAAGCCGTCCAAACCGCGCGCGCCACGCAAGAAGGCGGGCGCATGACGAAGGCCGTCGACGAAGAAGCCGAGATCGAGGCCTCGCGCGCGCCTCTGCTCGAACACCTGACCGAGCTGCGCTCACGTCTGATCGTGTGTGTGCTGGCGTTTATCGCCGCCTTTGTTCTCTGCTTTGCCTTTGCCGAGCCGATCTCGCTGTTCCTTTTCCATCCGTTCCGGGTGGCCAACACCATCTTCACCAGCCAGGGGTCCGGGCATGGCCATGGACTGGAGCTGCTGACGGCCCTTATCCAGGCCACGGCGGCTCCGCCGACCGGGGGTGAGCCGCTGAACCTGGTGTTCACGGCCCCGCTGGAGTTCTTCTTTGCCAAGCTGAAGCTGGCCGGATTTGGCGCGGTTGTGCTGTGTTTCCCGGTACTGGCCTGGCAGCTGTACCGGTTTGTCGCGCCGGGCCTGTATCGGAGAGAGAAGGGGGCCTTCCTGCCCTTCCTGTTCGCCTCGCCCGTGTTGTTCCTGATGGGATCGGCTCTGGTCTATTATGTGATGCTGCCGTTCGTGCTTTGGTTCTCCCTGAGCCAGCAGATTTCGGGCGAGGGCATCCAGGTTCAGATGCTGCCCCGGATCGCCGAGTATCTACAGCTTGTGACGGCGCTGATCCTGGCGTTCGGCCTCAGCTTCCAGCTGCCGGTGGTGGTGACGCTTCTGGGCATGGCCGGGATCATCAATTCCAAGACCCTGGCTTCCGGGCGGCGGTACGCCATTGTCGGCGTGGTGGTTCTGGCTGCGGTGGTGACGCCGCCGGACCCGATCAGCCAGCTGATGCTCGCGGCCCCTCTGGTGCTGCTCTACGAAATTTCGATCTGGTGCGTTCGCATCATCGAGTTGCGCCGGCGTGACGAAACGCCGGACGAGGACGAGGAAGAGGCCGTCGCGTGAAACTCTGGGCCGTTGTTGTCGCGGGTCTGACCCTGGTGGGGTGTGCCCATGGTGCGCCCGGCATTGCTCAACAGGCGCAGCCGGCCCAGGTCAATGCCGAACGGTTGATGACAGATGTGCGAGCCTTGTCCGCCGACGACATGGAGGGGCGCGGCTTCGGTCAGCCGGGAGGGGATCGGGCGCGTGACTATGTGGTTTCCGCCTTCGAAGCGGCCGGCCTGGAAGCGCCGGCTGGCGGCTGGCTGAAGCCGTTCACTGCGCGTGGGACCGCCGGCGAGAACGTCGTCGGCGTGGTCCGTGGCAGCGTGAATCCGGATCAATGGATCGTGGTGACGGCCCACTATGATCATGAAGGCATCCAGAACGGCCAGATCTACAATGGTGCCGACGACAACGCCTCCGGCACGGCGGCCTTGATCGAGTTGGCGCGACTGCTCAGGGATCACCCGCCGCGCCAATCGGTGATGTTTGTTGCGCTGGACGGTGAAGAGGCGGGTCTGTTGGGGGCGCGTGCCTTTGTGGCGGATTCGCCGGTGCCGCTGGAGCAGGTGTTGCTCAACATCAACCTGGACATGGTGTCGAGGGGCGACAACGGCATTCTGTGGGTGGTCGGCACCCGGTTGTATCCCGCCTTGGTTCCGGTCATCGAAGGCCTGCCGCAACAGCCCGGCATCGAGCGGCGCTTCGGCTATGACGACCCGGCGGTGCGGGGCCGCAACAACTGGGTCAATCTGTCTGATCAGGCTGCCTTTCATGCGCGCGGCGTGCCCTTTGTATTCTTCAGCGTTGATGACCACGGCGACTATCACCAGCCGTCCGACGATGCGGAGCGGATTGATGCGGCCTGGTATCGTGGCGCGGTGCAGACGGCGTGGGAGACGCTGATGGCCGTGGACCGTATGGACAATCCACAGTTTCGGGGTTCTCCTGTCGGGGTTCCCGCCACCACCAAGCCCTGATCAAATGCACCGCCTCCTGATCGTTCTTGCCGCTGCCAGCCTGTTGCAGGCCTGTGAAGCCGGGACCGCCCCCGCGCCGCCGGCACCGCCTGAGCCTGCGCCCCTGGCGGAGATGGCTCCGGTTCAGGGCTTTGCCCACCAGGCCGACGCTGACCTGTTCGGCTATTACCTGCCGGCCAGCGACGTGCAGATCGACAATCTGAAGCTCAGCCATTTCCACCTGGGCCGTGACGTCGATTTCAATGAATGGGAACAGACGCAAGGGCGCGGGGCGACCAACTTCGCACCGGTCATGTTCCAGTTCGATGATCTGTCGTCGCCGACTATCGCCAATGAACTGGGTGGGCAGACGCCCGAAGTGATCGTTCGCGTCTTGCCGACGGGCTATGGCGTTTCGGACAGTGTGGTGCGCTTCGTCGGCCAGGACCCGACGCTGGGTCTGGTGACCTTTGAAGGGAATTTCATCCGCCCGGCCTTTGATCAGGTCAGGGCCAACGGTGGCGACGACATTGTTCTGAATGGAACCCTGACGATCGGCGATCACATCTATGAGGGCCAGTCGTTTAGCTGGACGGGCGGGGACTAGCTCTACCCCCGACGGATGACGGCGCGACGCGCCATTCCCGAGATGCTCTCACACGCGGGCGTGTTGTGTGCGCCCGGATCAACCTCCTGACCTCCCGGTGTCGAGAGATTTCGTCGTTCGGCTTGCAAGTGGAACAAAACAAGAATAGAACAAACATGGAACAGAAATTCCGGGAGACACCCAATGGTCCGTGCGGTTCGCGAAACCCTGTCACTCGCCTCGGTTGGGGCCTTTGTCTGGATGGTCTGGAGCGTGGCGGCCATGGCCGGCTGAATCCGTCCACAGTCCAGACGCCGTAAGTGCTTGAGCCGGGCGGCGGCACCGGCGACCATAGGGTGGTTTTAGACTCGAAAGGCCGAGCGCGTGAGCGAAGGCTTCGTCCATCTCAGGGTTCGCAGCGCCTATTCCTTGCTGGAAGGGGCGATCAAGGCGGGCAAGCTGGGCCGGCTGGCGGCGGACGCCCAGATGCCGGCGATCGGCATTGCCGACCGGACCAATCTGTTTGGAGCCCTGGAGTTTTCGCAGGCCTGCAAGGAAGCGGGCGTGCAGCCGATCATCGGCTGCGCCTTGCCGGTCACGGGGATCGGCGGGCAGCGGACAGAGCGTTGGGCCCGGACCTCGACGGTGGTGCTGCTGGCACAGGATGAGACGGGCTGGGCGAACCTGTCGGTTCTGTCGTCCGCGGCCTACCTGGATATTGATGCCGCCGAGGAGCCTTCGGTCCCGTGGTCGAAGGTTGCCGAGCATTGCGACGGTCTGATCCTGCTGTCGGGCGGGCCGGACGGTCCGGTCGATCCCCTGTTTGTTCAAGGGCGCATCGATGACGCCCGAAAGACCCTGGCGGAGATGAAGTCGGTCTTCAAAGGTCGATTCTACATTGAGCTGCAAAGGCATGAATTGGCAGAGGAACGACAGGCCGAGGCCGGCTTGGTGTCCTTTGCCTACGACCATGATGTGCCGTTGGTGGCGACCAATGACGTCTATTTCGGCCCGCCGCATATGGCCAAGGCCCATGAAGCCCTGATCGCCATCGCGGACGGGGCGTTCCTGGGGCAGGAGGATCGCCGCAAGGCCACGCCGGAGCACTGGTTCAAGCCGGCCTCGGATATGCGGGCCCTCTTTGCGGACCTGCCTGAGGCCTGCGACAACACCGTCGATATTGCGCGCCGGTGTGCTTTCCTGGTTCAACCGCGTGATCCCATTCTGCCGCGGTTCGATACCGGCCAGGGCCGGTCCGAGGCCGAGGAGCTGGCCCACCAGGCGCGGGAGGGCCTCAAGGTTCGTCTCGACGGTTTGGAGCTGGCTGCCGAGGAGGCAGACTATTGGGCACGTCTGGATCGCGAAATCGGCGTGATTCAATCGATGGGGTTCGCCGGCTACTTCCTCATCGTTTCGGACTTTATCAAATGGGCCAAGGCTCACGACATTCCCGTGGGGCCGGGCCGTGGCTCGGGGGCGGGGTCGATGGTCGCCTGGGCCATGGCGATCACCGATCTGGACCCGCTCCGCTTTGGCTTGCTGTTTGAACGGTTTCTGAATCCGGAGCGGGTGTCGATGCCCGACTTCGACGTCGACTTCTGCCAGGAACGTCGCGACGAGGTGATCGCCTACGTGCAGGACAAGTACGGCGTTGATCGGGTCGCCCAGATCATCACCTTCGGCACGCTTCAGGCCCGCGCCGTGCTGCGCGATGTCGGCCGGGTGATGCAGATGCCGCTCGGGCAGGTCGACCGTCTGGCCAAGATGGTGCCGAACAATCCGGCCAATCCCGTCACCCTGGCCCAGGCGGTGGAACTGGAACCGCGCCTCAAGGAGGCCAAGCGCGAGGACCGGACGGTCGAGGCGCTGATCGAGACATCGCAGAGCCTGGAAGGGCTGTATCGCAATGCCTCGACCCATGCCGCCGGGATCGTTATCGGCGACCGCGCCCTGACCGAGCTGACCCCGCTGTACAAGGACCCGCGTTCGGACATCCCGGCGACGCAGTTCAACATGAAGTGGGTCGAGCCGGCGGGCCTGGTGAAGTTCGACTTCCTGGGGCTGAAGACCCTGACTGTGCTCGAGCGGGCGCTGGGTTACCTCGACAAGCGGGGGGTGAGCATTGATCTGCTGGACCTGCCGTTGAAGGACCCGGCAACCTTCGAGCTGATGGCGTCGGGCCAGACGATCGGCGTGTTCCAGCTGGAAAGTCAGGGCATGCGCGACACGCTGCGCAAGATGCGGTGTGAAAGCCTCGAAGAGATCATCGCCCTGATCTCGCTCTATCGGCCCGGGCCGATGGAGATGATCGACACCTATGTGGACCGCAAATTCGGGCGCCAGGAGGTGGACGTTCTGCACCCGAGCCTGGCCCCGATCCTGACCGAGACCTACGGGGTCATCATCTACCAGGAACAGGTGATGCAGATCGCCCAGATCCTGTCGGGCTACAGCCTGGGAGAGGCCGATCTGCTTCGCCGGGCCATGGGCAAGAAGAAGCCCGAGGAAATGGCCAAGCAGAAGGTCCGGTTCATGGACGGTGCCCGGGCCCAGGGCGTCGATCCCGACCGGGCCGACTTCATATTTGAACTGGTCGCCAAGTTTGCCGGATACGGTTTCAACAAGTCGCACGCGGCCGCCTATGCCCTGATCTCGTTCCAGACCGGCTATCTCAAGGCCAACCATCCGGTCGAGTTCATCGCGGCCTCGATGTCGCTGGACGCCGCCAATACGGACAAGCTGGCGGTCTTCTATCAGGACGCCCGGCGTTTCGATGTTCCGGTGCGGGCACCGGACATCAACCGCTCCATGGCCGATTTCGATGTTGAGGATGGCCAGGTCCTCTATGCCCTGGGCGCGATCCGCAATGTGGGTATGGAGGCGATGAAGACCGTGGTGGCCGTTCGCGAAGAAGGCGGCCCTTTCACCGACATCTTTGATTTCCTCGAGCGGATCGACCCCAAGGCCGTGAACAAGCGTGCCATCGAGAACCTGGCCCGGGCCGGCGCCTTCGATTCCATCCATCCCAACCGACGCCAGCTCGTCGAATGCGCCGATGTTCTGGTCGCCCACGCCCAGTCGATGGCGGCGGAGCGGGCCTCGTCCCAGGTCAGCCTGTTTGGCGAGGACCAGGCCGATGCGTCGCGGCCCCGGCTCAATGCGATTGAAGACTGGATCGGGCCGGATCGTCTGGACGAGGAGTTTGCCGCGGTCGGCTACTATTTGTCGGGCCACCCGCTGGAAGACATGGTCAGCGTGTTGCGCAAGCGTCGCGTGACCCTGTTTGCGGAGGCTTTGCCCCAGGCTGAGGCCGGCCATGAGGCCTTCATGATGGCCGGCGTTGTGCGCCGCCGTCAGGAGCGAGCTTCGGCTCGCACCGGAGAGAAATTCGCCTTCGTCGCCTTTTCCGATCCGACGGGAGAGTTTGAGGTTCTGTTCCCTCCCGAACAGCTGCGCAATTGTCGTGATGTGCTTGAACCGGGTGCCGGCGTGATGCTGCGGGTTCGGGCCAAGGCCGCCGATGGCGAGGTCCGTTGGTTCGGTGATGACGCCCAGCCGATTGCAGCCGTTGTCGATGCGGCCGAGGGGCTCCGGGTTTTCGTTTCACCCGGCTCGGTGGAGATGGAATCGATCAAGGCCCGTTTGAAACCGGCTGCGGCTGAACGTGGAGGCGAGGTCACCCTGGTGGCGGCCTTGCAAGGGCGTGCCGAGGTTGAGGTCCGTCTGCCCGGTCGATACCGGCTCGATGCGGCCCTGCGGGGGGCCTTGAAGGCCTCGCCTGGGGTGCTGATGCTGGAAGACGCCTGATCGGCAGGGTGTGTGTCCCGGCCCGACGTGGTGAGCTCAGGGAATCGCGGCAAGGTCCAGACATGACACGTACCGTGCTCATTCTCGGGGCCTCCGGCTTCATCGGCTCTCATCTCGCCCAGACATTTAAGCGGGCGGGCTGGACCGTGCGTGCGGGGGCCAGAAACCCGGCGCAAGCTCGACGTCGGATGCCGTCCCTGGATTGGGTAAAGGCCGATTTCGCTGATCTGACCGAGGCCGAAGGATGGATGCCTCTGCTCGCGGGCGTGGACGTGGTCATCAATTGTGTTGGTGTGCTTCAGGACGGGGCCGGGGAGCGCAATGCCGTCGCCCATATTGACGGCCCGCGCGCGCTGATTTCGGCCTGTGAAGACGCGGGGATCGGGCGATTGATTCACCTGTCAGCCGTGGGTGCGGACGAATCCTCCGGGACCGCCTATGGCCGCTCGAAGGCGGAAGCGGAACGGCTCGTGGAGGCGTCGGGCCTGAACTGGGTCATTCTTCGGCCATCGCTTGTCGTGGCGCGGGCGAGCTATGGCGGCACAGCTATGTTGCGCGGGTTGGCCGCCTTTCCGGGTGTCATCCCGGTGTTGGGTGGAGATCAGCATTTTCGTCCCCTGGCGATGGCGGACCTCTGTGATGTCACCCTGGCTCTGGCCGGACGTTTGGAAGCGACCCGGCTGAAGCTGGATGTCGGTGGTCCTGATCTGGTGACCCAGGCCGACCTGCTGATTGGGCTGAGGGGCTGGCTGGGGCTCAAACCGGCTTCGGTCCTGCGGGTTCCGGCCTGGATTGCCTGGCCTGCCGTCAAGGTGGGGGACCTGTTGGGTTGGCTCGGCTGGCCCTCGCCGTTTCGAACAACGTCTGTCCGTCAAATGGCCCATGGGGCAGCGGGAAGCTCGCCTGAGGCCGTGACGCGGGCCACGGGAATCGTTCCGCGAGGGTTCGCCGAGGTTCTGGGGGCTGAGCTTTCGACCACGGCGGATCGCTGGCAGGCCCGCCTGTATTTTGTTCGCCCGATGGCGATCGTTGTGCTCGGGGTGTTCTGGCTGGTGACCGGCTTGGTCACGCTTGGGCCGGGTTTCGAGGCGGCGCGCCAGCATCTGGTCACAGCTGGATTCGGTGACGGTTCTGCCTGGCACGGGGCCTGGTGGGGTGGCTGGTTTGACGTGGTGATGGGGCTTGCGCTTTGGGTGCGACCGTGGACACGTCTTGTCGCGGTGGGAATGGTCGTTGCGACGGTCGGGTATCTGATCGGAGCGAGCTTGTGGGCGCCCCAGTTGTGGCTCGATCCCCTCGGCCCGTGGGTGAAGGTGCTGCCGATGATGGTCTTGTGCCTGTTTGTCGCGGCGACGGATGACCGGCGATGACAGCCTATTTTCTGGTCAAGATGGTGCACATCCTGTCGGGCGCGGTGCTGTTCGGAACGGGTGCCGGGATCGCGTTTTTCATGCTGCGGGCCCATGCCAGTCGTGATCCGGCGACGGTGGCGGCGGTGGCGCGGATTGTGGTGCTGGCCGACTATGTTTTCACCGCGTCTGCGGTTGTCGTGCAGCCGATCTCAGGGCTGATGCTGATCGCATTGCAAGGCTACAGCCTGATGGAGCCGTGGCTGATGGTGGCCTATGGCCTCTATGCGCTGACAGGTCTGTGCTGGCTGCCGGTGGTGGCGATTCAGATCCGGCTCAAGCGTTTGGCCGAGCAGGCCGTTGCAGACGGCAGCGAGCTCCCGGCAGCCTACAATCGTCTTTACCGGCTCTGGTTTGCGCTGGGGTGGCCGGCCTTTGCGGCGGTCCTGGGCATCTACTGGCTGATGATTGCCAAACCCGACTTCTAGAGCCGGATCGGTCGACGCGAAGCCGTCGATCCCGTGAATCAGGCGCCCTGTGGGCGCGAGAGCAGGGCGCGTCGCGCTGCCGCGACCAGGGCGTCGAAACTGTCGACCTGTTCCACGCCGTAGAATTCAGACGTGATGTCGATGTTTCCCTTTCGCCAGAAGCCCGGCGGGCAAAGCACGATCAATCGACCAGACCTGGCATAGAGGCCGAACTCCAGCAGCGAAATGGGGCTCTGCGAAGCCGGGTCGAGGTACATGACGATAACATCCGCGCTCTCGAGGGCGGACAACTCCCATTCGACCTGGCGACGAAACTCAGGCTCGTCGGCCTCGGTCCGCCAGGTGGAATCCCAATCGCTGCGGCGCGGATTCAGGAGGACAACATCGAGATCCGACAGGGCAACAGCGAACTCGGTCTGCCAGTCCCGCGTTGCGCCCATATTGATCGACCCGGCCACAAAAACGCGGGGGCGAGGGTCGTCTTGCAGGAGCGGAGCGGGCGAGGTGATCAAGGTGGCTCCGACGGTTTGAGCATGCGTAGGGGAGTGGGCAGCCAGGCCCATGCAGATCGAGAGGACAAACATGAGGATTTTCATGGCGGCGAACCTAGCATCCTCGGCACGAGGCGTAACTGCTGGATACGCGACGTGACGGGTGCGCGGTGAGGGTCTGTGGCATGTAGCGTCGGTGTCCGGTTCGTCACCTGCCTCCACTGATCGTTTGAGCCCGACAGAAATCGCGGCCATCGCCGCCATCGTGGTGATCTGGGGCATCAACAATGCCGCCGCCATGGTTGGGACCGAGGTCTTGCCTCCGCTCTTCATGACGGCCCTGCGGTTCACGCTGGCCGGGCTGGTGCTGGTGCCGTTCCTGCGGCCACCGTTCCCGGATTGGAAGAGTCTGGCCCTGCTGGTCTTGCTGGGCGGACCCATCCATTTTGGTCTGATCTATACGGGATATGCGCTGGCCGAGGACCTCAGCCCCTTTGTCGTGGCCCAGCAGATGTGGATACCGTTCACGGCCTTGATCGCCTTTGTCGTGTTGGGCGAACGGCTCCGGCCGATGGCCGTGGCGGGGCTGGTTGTGGCCTTCCTCGGTATTGCCTGGATGACGGCAGACCCGCGTGCCATGCGCGACTGGATTCCGATTCTGATCGGCCTGGCGGCGGGTCTGGCATGGGCGGGCTGCACAGTGCTGGCCCGGCGGACGCGAGGCGTTTCGCCGTTTCAGATGCAGGGGCTGCTGGCCTTGGGGACGGCTCCGGTCATGGCCGTGGCGTCCTGGCTGTTTGAAGAGGGGCAATGGGCCGCAGCGCGGGCGGCAACGCCATTGATCTGGGCCTGTGTCATCTGGGCCGGGCTGGTGTCGTCGGTGGTGGCGACGGCGTTACTGTTCTGGTTGGTCCAGCGACGCGAAGCGGGGCGGGTGACCCCCTATCTGTTGGCGACACCCCTGGTCAGCGCTGCGATCGGGGTCGCCTGGCTGGGCGACGTGTTGACGCCTCAGATCCTGGTGGGCGGTGGAATTGCCCTGGCCGGCGTTCTGCTGGTGGCGCTGGCGGAACGGGGGTTGAGGGCCGGCGCGGCCTCTAGCTAGGCCGGATCGACAGGCGCTGCCGGCATCGCTGTTTCGGCCTGCTGCAGGTCGAGGAATTTGAGATTTTCCATCCGCACCTGAGCTGCCGCCTCATCGTAGAGGAAGGGCAAGAAGGCGTAGCGTGTGCCGCGCGTGATTGTGGTCGCTTCGTGCAGGAGGGAGCACGAGAAGACGACGGCCCCGCCGACCGGGGGCCGGTAGGTCCGGTCGCCATATTCAGGGAAGCACAAGTTGCCGCCTTCGAAGTCGTGATTGAGGTTGATCGACACGGCGAAGCGGCGGTGCGCCGTCCCCTTGGTCGTATTGTCCCGGTGGCGTCGAAAATGGCCGCCGGTTTCCGCATCGTAGCAAGCGACCAGATACCGTTCCATGCGCGTCACGCGGAACTGGAAGGCCTTGTGAATGAGCGGGACGAGGCGGCGCTGGATACGGGCACCGGCCTGCTCCCTGAGCGGACCGTCTGGCAGCATGACATCTGACCGGCGCTTGTGATTTGGATCGTTGATCAGGCGGGTCATGCCGTCGACCTCGCGCATGAACCCCGAGGGCTGACCGCCGATCCTTTGATATTCGTCGATCAGGGCCTGGCAGAAGGCGGGTTCGAAAATGCGCGGAGCCACCAGGACCGGCGCAAAGATCTCCGATCCGGAATGCAGGTTCGGTGGTGGCAGGGTAGAGACATTTTCCAGGATGTTGGCGGCGTACTCCATGCCGGTTCGCCGCAAGATGACCAGGCTGGGGTCGATCAGAAACCAGGCCGGGCCTGACTCGGCGCCCAGGGTCGTCGCGCCCACGCCTTCCGGGTCAAAAAGCCAGCGAAGGCCAGGGACCTGATCCTGGCAGCGTTCGCGCCAGCGGGGATGGTCCGGGACGACGCCGAAGGCGCAGGCGTGGACATCATTGAAGCGATGGCGGGCGGCTTCCAGGTGTTCGATACCCTTGAGAACCTCGTCATCACTGGCCCGGCTGAGCGCGGCAATGAGCAGGTAGCGTCCCCCGGCCGAGTCAACGACATAGTTCGGATTGGTGACGCCGGGCAGGCGCAGCGGGGGAAGGTGATCGCCGATTATCAGGTCCATGGATCAAATACTCAGCCGCCAAGACCCCCCTCTGTCAATCTGCAGGGTTGGAATTGGGGGGCACCAACACGGCGCAGGCCATGCGTGCACCGGCCCCGCCGATCGGCTGGCTGACATGGTCGTCGGGTCCGACATGGATCACCAGCGAGAGGCCATCGGCATCTCCCAGGTCGCTGCCCGAAGGCGAATGCCCGGCCTGAGATAGATAGACTTCCGCATTGGCTGTCCCATCAGCGTGGGCAAAGACGTTTTGCAAGTCGCCGTAGTCTGGCCCGCCGTTCCAGTTCAACAGGCCGTGAGGGCGGCTCTGTTCGGGGTGATTGACGTGGCCGCCCGCGCTCTGGAAGCCGGGGCCGTCGCAGGTTCCAATCGCGTGGAGGTGCGCCCCATGCCACCCCGGCGACCAGCCTTGTCCTTCGATCGTCAGGAGCAGGCCCTGGGGGCCGGAACGCAAGGTGACCTGACCCATTGGTGCGCCATCGCCGCCTCGCAAAGGGGCGATGATCGGCGAATGCACGGGTTCCGACGGAGTGGTTGCGCCACGTTCTGAACCGATCATCTGACCGACCGAGCCGCACCCGCCCGTGAGGCAAATAAATGACAGAGAAATCAGTGACATAATCCGGGGCATCTCATCCTCCGTTGAGAGGGGGCATATTTGCCCCGCCGGGCTGAAAATGCTAACAATCCGTCAGCGCTGAACGCTTCGATTCTTATCAGAAAATCTCCCTTTGACCGACGAAACTGAAGACCACGGCACACCCGAGGGCCGGGGCGACATTGCCCCCATCGCCATCGAGGACGAGCTCAAGAAATCCTACCTCGATTACGCCATGAGCGTGATTGTCAGCCGCGCGTTGCCGGATGCGCGCGACGGCCTGAAACCTGTGCATCGCCGCATCATTTACGCCATGCACGAGGAAGGTCGGACCCACGACAAGAAGTACGTCAAATCGGCCAATATCGTCGGTGACGTCATGGGTCGCTATCACCCCCACGGCGACAGCGCGATCTATGATGCCCTGGTGCGGATGGCCCAGCCGTTCTCGATGGGGCTGTTGCTGGTCGATGGTCAGGGCAACTTCGGCTCGGTCGATGGCGATCCGCCGGCGGCCATGCGTTACACCGAAAGCCGCATGACCAAGGCCGCCGAGGCCCTGATCGATGACATCAACAAGGATACGGTCGACTTCAAGGAGACCTATGACGGGAGCCGGCAAGAGCCCGTGGTCCTGCCGGCACGCTATCCGAACCTGTTGGTCAACGGGGCCGGCGGCATCGCGGTGGGCATGGCGACGAATATCCCGCCGCACAATCTGGGTGAGGTGGTCGATGCCTGCCTGGCGCTGCTCGATGATCCTGACATCGGCACCGACAGTCTGCTTGAAATCGTCCCGGGGCCGGATTTCCCGACCGGCGGCGAAATCCTCGGTCGAACAGCGGCGCGCAATGCCCTGTTGAGCGGCCGTGGGTCGGTGGTCGTGCGCGGTAAGGCCTCGATCGAGACGATCCGCAAGGATCGTGAAGCCATCATCATCACCGAGCTGCCGTTCCAGGTGAACAAGGCGACGCTGCAAGAGCGAATCGCCGAGCTGGTGCGTGAAAAGCGCGTCGAAGGCGTTTCTGACGTGCGCGATGAATCCGACCGTCACGGCATGCGCGTCGTGGTCGAGCTGAAACGCGATGCGTCGGGCGATGTCGTGCTGAACCAGCTCTATCGGTTCACCGCCCTGCAAAGCTCATTCGGCGTCAACATGCTGGCGCTGAACCGTGGCCGTCCCGAGCAGATGGGTCTGCGGACCCTGCTGGAGCTGTTCCTGGATCATCGAGAAGAGGTGGTGATCCGGCGGACCAAGTTCGAACTGGCCAAGGCGCGGGATCGCGGCCATGTGCTGGTTGGTCTGGGCCTGGCGGTTGCGAACATCGACGAGGTTGTGGCCCTGATCCGTGCGGCCAAGGACCCGGCAGAGGCCCGCGAGCAGCTTCAGGCCAAGGTCTGGCCGGTCGGGGACATGATGGCCCTGATCGAGCTCATCGCCGACCCGCGCTCGGTCGTGGTCGAGGGCGACAAGCTGCGATTCACCGATGAGCAGGCCCGCGCCATCCTGGCCCTGACGCTGAGCCGTCTGACGGGCCTGGGCCGCGACGAGATCTTCGAGGAGGCGCGCGAGGTTGCCGCCGACATTCAGGAACGTCTGACGCTGCTTTCGGATCGGGCGAACATCCTGGCGGTGGTCCGCGAAGATCTGATCCGCGTGCGGGCCGAGTTCGCGGTGCCGCGTCGTTCGGAGTTCGTCGAGGGCGACTTCGAGCTGGAAGACGAAGACCTGATCCCGCGCGAGGACATGGTGGTGACCGTTACCCACGGCGGCTACGTCAAGCGCACGGCCCTGGCCGACTATCGGACACAGCATCGCGGCGGCAAGGGCAAGTCGGGCATGCGAATGAAGGATGAGGACGCCGTCGTCGGTGTCTTCTCCGCCTCGACGCATACCCCGGTGCTGTTCTTCGCGACCAACGGCAAGGCCTACAAGCTCAAGGTCTGGAGACTCCCTCTCGGAGCGGCCAATGCGCGCGGCAAGGCGTTTGTGAACCTGCTGCCGATTGAGCCGGGCGACACCATCATGAATGTGCTGCCCCTGCCGGAAGATGAGGCGACCTGGGACGGCTACGACATCATGTTCGCCACCAAGTCCGGCGACGTGCGACGCAACAAGCTGTCGGACTTCGCCAGCGTCAATCGGGCCGGCAAGATCGCCATGGATCTGGAAGACGGCGACTCGATGGTCGGCGTGTCCCTGTGCACAGCCGAAGACGATGTCATGCTGACGACCGCGCTGGGCCGCGCCATCCGCTTCAAGGCCGATGATGTGCGCGTCTTCAAGGGGCGCAAGTCGACCGGGGTGCGCGGGGTTCGCCTGCAAGCCAACGATGAGGTCATCTCCATGGCCGTGCTCGGTCGCTTCGAAGCAACACCGGAAGAGCGTGCGGCCTACGTCAAGCACGCTAACGCCATGCGCCGCGCCATGGGTGAGGGCGAAGATGAGATGGCTTCGGATGATGGCGAGGAGGGTGTCGAAGACGCCGTCCTGTCGGTGGAACGCATTGCCGAAATGGGGGCCGCCGAACAGTTCATCCTGACGATCACCGAGACGGGCTTTGGCAAGCGGTCTTCGGCCTATGAGTACCGCCGCACCGGACGGGGCGGGCAGGGGCTGACGGCCCATGGTCTGGGTGGGCGCGCCGGCGACCGGCTGGCGGCCAGCTTCCCGGTCGAGGACAGCGATGACCTGATGCTGGTGACCTCGGGCGGTCAGATGATCCGCACGCCGGTCGATCAGATCCGCATTGTTGGACGGACCAGCCAGGGCGTTACCGTCTTCCGCACCGCTGACGGCGAGAAGGTGGTGTCGGTTGAGCGCCTGCCGGACTCGGGCGAGGACGACGGCGACGAGGGCGAAGCGACGCCAACCGAGACAGACGGCGAGGCGTGATCGAAACCGTCCACATCGACGGCGCGCCGGCGACCGTTGAGGGGCTGATGCCGGCGGTGGTGTCGGGCTACGGGGCCTTCACCTCGTTCCAGCACGAGCCGGGCGGCGTGCGAGGCCTGGGGCTGCATCTGGCGCGGTTGGGCCGATCGGCGTCGGAGCTGTTCGGCCACAGCGTGCCGGACGAGCGTATTCGCGCATTCCTGCGAACGGCTCTGGAGGGCGTGGAGGGGCGTGCAACGGTTCGGGTTCAACTCTTCCTGCCGACGATTTCGGTCCGCAAGCCCGAGGCCCTGGGCCGGCCCAGTGTACTGATCCGCGTGGCCGGGCCGTTGGGTGCCCTGAAAGGCCCGTTGCGGCTACAGAGCCAGACCTATGAGCGCGAGGCCCCGCATTTGAAGCATGTCGGGACGTTTGGACTGGTTCGCGCCATGCGCACGGCCCGGGCGGCCAATTTTGACGATGCCCTGTTCGTCACGACTGATCGGCTGGTCAGTGAAGGGTCGATCTGGAACATCGGTTTCATCGAAGGGCAGACGGTTGTTTGGCCACGCGCACCCATGCTGGCAGGAACCTGTCAGGCCCTGATTCAGCACGGGCTGGAGGCCGTCGGCCTGAATAGCGAAACCCGACCGGTTCGTCTGGCGGAGGTGGGGGCCTTCGATGGTGCCTTCATCTGCAATAGCGCCACGCCGGCCGCGCCGGTTTCGGCGATTGATGACCAGCGACTGGATACCGACCCTGGCATGATTGATCGGCTGGAAGCCGCGTGGATGACCAATCCCGTCGAGGCCATCTAGGCCAAACGCTGATCCGTGCTAGACAGGACGTACAGGCGATCCACCGGAGGACACCTTTGCGCATTGGCCTTTATCCGGGGACCTTTGACCCCGTCACCAACGGTCATCTCGACATCATTGGCCGGGCGGTAAAGCTGGTCGACAAACTGGTCGTCGGGGTGGCCCGCAACGACGACAAGGGCCCGTTGTTCACGACAGATGAGCGGGTGGCCATGCTGGAAACGGCGGTCGAGCCGATGCGCAACGGCACGATCATCGAAATCCGGCCGTTTGAAAGCCTGCTAATGCACTTCGCCGAGGAGGTGGGAGCGGCCGTCATTATTCGTGGGCTGCGGGCCGTCGCGGATTTCGAGTACGAGTTCCAGATGACCGCCATGAACCAGAAGCTGAACGACGAGATCGAGACGGTCTTTCTGATGGCCGATCCGCGGCATCAGGCCATCGCGTCGCGGCTGGTCAAGGAAATCGCCCGCCTGCATGGCGATATCGACGGTTTTGTTCCCCCGGAAATTGCGCGCGCCGTTCGTGCCAAGTTGAAAGTCTGAGTGATGCGTCTCCTTGCCTGCCTGGCTGCGGCTGCCGCCGTGTTCGTCACGCCCACCCTGGCACAGTCGTCGGATTGGCGAACTGTGGATCCGAACAACCTGTTGGTCATCGACACCACACGCGGGCGCATTCTGATTGAAATGGTGCCGGAAGCGGCACCGGGTCACGTCGAGCGGATGAGGGTGCTGGCGCGCCAGGGATTCTATGACGGCATCACCTTCCATCGGGTGATGACGGGCTTCATGGCACAGACCGGCGATCCGACGGGAACCGGTGAGGGCGACAGTGGCCTGCCCGATCTGGCAGCCGAATTCACATTTCGGCGCGGTGCTGAGCCGGCCTACGTCGAGGTGACGGGGAGTGACCGCGGGTTTACACGGCCGACGGGTGTGCAGTTGGGCGTCTACGGCGTCTTGCCGGTGCAGACCCAGCCGGATGGCCAGATGTTCGCCACACGCGATGGTCGGGTCGATGCGACGGCCTGGTTCTGCCCGGGTGTCGTTGGGGCGGCCCGCACGGCTCAGAACATCAACTCTGCCAACAGCCAGTTCTTCATCATGACCGGCACAAACATGAGCCTGAACGGTAGCTACACCGTCTGGGGGCGGGTGGTCGGTCCGATGGATGCCGTCAATCTGCTCACGGCGGGTGACCCGACCTCGGGCATGGTTCCGGTTGATCAGCGTGACCGGATGGAGCGGGTTCGTATCGCCTCGGATATTCCGGAGGCCGAGCGTCCGAACGTTCGGGTGATGGACGTCCGGTCGCCACGCTTTGCGGAGATCGTTGAGGCGCGCCGCGCTGCGCAAGGTGCGCGTTTGTCGATTTGTGACGTGATTCCGCCCGCTGAGCTGATCGACTGATCGGGAGACGATGAGATGATGATGCGCGTAATCCTGGGGGCGGTTTGCGCCCTCGGCCTGGCTTCTGGGGCGAATGCCCAGGATGCCGGCGGCGAGGTGGCGGCGACCGAGGTGTCGGCCATTCCGGCAGAGGCATGGCGCGCCGTGCAGGCCGAGAATCTGTTGGTCATTGATACATCGCGCGGTCGCATCCTTGTCGAAATGGCCCCCCAGGTGGCTCCGAACCATGTTGAGCGCGTGCGCCGGCTGGCTCGCGACGGCTTCTATGACAATCAGCGGTTCCACAGGGTCATCGACTGGTTCATGGCCCAGACCGGCGACCCGTTGAGCCGGGGCGCGGATCGGGCGCTGTGGGGGGAGGGGCAAAGCGCCTATCCCGACCTCGAAGCCGAATTCACCTTCCGTCGTGGGCCTGAGATGGGCTTCGCGCCGGTATCGCGTCCCATGGGGTCGGTGCTGGGCTTCATGGATTCGCTGCCCGTCATCAGCCAGCCGGATGAGTTGATGAGCCAGACCGGCGACGGCAAGGTGCATGGTTGGGGCACCTATTGTCCGGGCGTGGCGGGTATGGCCCGCGGCGATGAAAACAACAGCGCCAACAGCCAGTTCTTCATCATGCGTCAGGCTTATCCGTCGCTGGACAAGCGTTACACGGTCTGGGGACGCGCCGTGGCGGGGCTGGATGTTGTTCGGTCGCTCAGCCATGGCACCGATCCATCCGGGGCCGTGGCCGAACCGGATGTGATGACGCAGGTGCGGGTGGCCTCTGACATTCCCGAAGCCGAGCGTCCGAGCGTGCGGGTTCTGTCGACCTCCAGCCAGGCGTTCCGCGATCTGGTGGATCAGGTTCGGGCCGCCCGGGGTGCCGACTTTTCGGTCTGTGATATCGACCTGCCGGCAGAGGTGTCATGAGCGACCTGGATCCCGATATCCGCGATGAGGTCGACAACAAGCGATACGTCCTGACTGTCGACGGTGAGGTCGCTGTGGTGACCTACAATCTCATCCAGGGCGGGCTGATGGTCACCGAGACGCTGGTGCCGGTGGCTCTGGAAGGGCGAGGAATTGCCAGTCGTCTTGCCCGCCATGTGCTGGCCGATGTGAAGGCGAGGGGCTTGGTGATCTTGCCGGTCTGCCCGTTCTTTGCCGCCTACCTCAAGAAGCACCCCGAATGGGCCGAGGTGGTGCACCCGACCTATCGCGCCACGCTGGACCTCTGATACGAAAAACGCCCCGACCGTTGGGCCGGGGCGCTTCTGTCGTCAGATCAGGATTTGCTGATCAGCACTTGTAATACATGTCGAATTCGACCGGGTGCGGGTGGAGCTGGAGTCGCGCCACCTCTTCCATCTTGAGATCGATATAGGCGTCGATGAAGTCGTCATCCATGACGCCGCCCTTCTTGAGGAAGGCCCGATCCTTGTCGAGGGATTCCAGGGCTTCGTGCAGCGAGCCACAGACCTCCGGCACGTTCTTGCGCTCCTGCGGCGGCAGGTCATAGAGGTTCTTGTCCATGGCCGGGCCGGGATCGATGCGGTTTTCGATACCATCCAGACCGGCCATGAGCAGGGCCACAAAGGTCAGATAGGGGTTGCCCATCGGATCGGGGAAGCGGGCTTCGATGCGCTTGGCCTTGGGGGAATTGACCCACGGAATCCGGATTGAGGCCGACCGGTTGCGGGCCGAATAGGCCAGCTTCACCGGCGCTTCATAGCCGGGCACCAGACGCTTGTAGGAGTTGGTCGTCGGGTTGGCGAAGGCGTTGATGGCCTTGGCGTGCTTGATGATGCCGCCAATGTACCAGAGGCACATGTCCGACAGGCCGGCGTATTTGTCACCGGCGAACTGGGGCTTGCCGGCCTTCCAGATCGACTGGTGGACGTGCATGCCCGAGCCGTTGTCGCCAAACATCGGCTTGGGCATGAAGGTGGCGGACTTGCCGTAGGCGGCCGCGACGTTGTGGATGACGTACTTATAGAGCTGCATCCGGTCGGCCATGGTCAGCAGATCGGCGAACTTGAGGCCCAGTTCATGCTGGGCGGGAGCAACCTCGTGGTGGTGCTTTTCCGGCTCGAGGCCGAGCTCGCCCATGACCGCCAGCATCTCTCCGCGCAGATCCTGGCCGCTGTCGACCGGGTTGACCGGGAAGTAGCCGCCCTTGGAGCCAGGTCGGTGGCCGAGGTTGCCCTCGGGATAGACCTTGGACGTGTTTGACGGCAGCTCGATGGAATCGAAGCTGTAGCCGGTGTTCTCGGCCGCCGTTGACCAGCGCACGTCGTCGAAGACGAAGAACTCGGCTTCCGGGCCGAAATAGACCGTGTCACCGACGCCCGCCGACTGGATGTAGGCGAGGGCCTTCTTGGCCATCGAGCGCGGATCGCGGTTGTAGGGTTCGCCGGTATCCGGGTTCAGCACATCGCAGAACAGGAAGAGCGTGGCCTGCTGATAGAAGGGGTCAACATAGGCGGTCGTCAGATCCGGCTTGAGCAGCATGTCGCTCTCATTGATCGCCTTCCATCCGGCGATGGACGACCCGTCGAACATGGTGCCTTCTTCCAGGAAGTCCTCATCGACCATGCCGATGTCGAAGGTGACGTGCTGGAGTTGGCCCTTGGGATCAGTAAACCTCAGATCCACGTAGCGGATCTCTTCGTCCTTGATCTGTTTGAGAATGCTGGCTGCGTTCATGTCGGGGAGGTCCGTCAGCTGGGGAGGAGAACGAAAAAAGGCCGCCGAAGCGACCCTGGTGGAAACTTAGATGGCTTGCGACCCGGATTCGCCGGTCCGAATCCGGATGACGTCGATGACATCGGTGATGAAGATCTTGCCGTCACCGATCTTGCCCGTGCGGGCGGCGGCGATGATGGCGTCGGTAACTGGTGTGACCATGTCGTCGGCCACGATGACCTCAATCTTCAGCTTGGGCAGAAAATCAATGACGTACTCGGCTCCGCGGTACAGTTCGGAATGGCCCTTCTGGCGGCCATATCCCTTGGCCTCGAGCACAGTCATGCCCTGGACGCCAATGTCCTGAAGGGCTTCCTTCACCTCGTCGAGCTTGAAGGGTTTGATGACGGCTTCGATCTTTTTCATGGCGATTCCGGGAGGCGACCCGGGAAGTGAAAGGACATTGCATTGCAGCATAACGCAAGTGCGAAATCGTCCGTCTGCGGTCGATAGCAATGGTCGGTCGTAGATTGTGACCTCAAGGGCGCGTCGAGAGCATGATGGTTTTTGTTGGAACCGCCTCGCGGTGCCAACAAAAAGCTGAATCATGCTCGCGCTTTTGTCTGGAGCCTGATTCACGCCCGAGATGAAATCGCGAAGCGATTCCATCTCAACCGATCAGGCTCCAGGCCGGTCCCCGGGGTGCCGACAGGCACGAAAAAGGCCGGGCGCGCGCGGCGTCCGGCCTTGATCGATCAGGTCATTGGCGCAGTCAGGCGGCGCCGTCAGCCTTTCGCTTCTCGGCATAGATCAACAGGGGCTGAGCCTTGCCCTCGATCACCTCGGCATTGACGACAACCTCTTCGACGCCTTCGAAGGTCGGCAGTTCGAACATCGTCTCCAGCAAAATGCCTTCCAGGATCGAGCGCAGACCGCGCGCGCCTGTCTTGCGCGTGATCGCCTTCTTGGCGACGGCGGACAGGGCGTCGTCGGTGAAGGTGAGGGTGACGTTCTCCATCTCGAACAGGCGGCCGTACTGTTTGACCAGCGCGTTCTTGGGTTCGGTCAGGATCTTGACCAGGGCTTCTTCGTCCAGGTCTTCCAGCGTCGCCAGCACAGGCAGTCGCCCGATGAACTCGGGGATCAGGCCAAAGCGCATCAGGTCATCCGGTTCGACGCCGCGCAGGATATCGCCCGTGCGGCGCTCATCCAGTTCCTTGACCTTGGCCCCAAAGCCGATCGAGGCGGCTTCGCCGCGCGCCGAGATCACGCGTTCCAGGCCAGCGAAAGCGCCGCCCACAATGAACAGGATGTTGGTGGTGTCGACCTGCAGGAACTCCTGCTGCGGGTGCTTGCGCCCACCTTGCGGCGGCACAGAGGCGACCGTGCCTTCCATGATCTTGAGCAGGGCCTGCTGGACGCCTTCGCCGGACACGTCGCGCGTGATCGACGGATTGTCCGACTTGCGGCTGATCTTGTCGATTTCGTCGATGTAGACGATGCCGCGCTGGGCCCGGTCAACATTGTAGTCGGCAGCCTGGAGCAGCTTGAGGACGATGTTCTCGACGTCTTCACCGACATAGCCGGCCTCGGTCAGGGTGGTGGCGTCGGCCATGGTGAAGGGGACGTCGATGATGCGTGCCAGCGTCTGGGCCAGCAGCGTCTTGCCCGAGCCCGTCGGCCCGATCAGCATGATGTTGGACTTGGCCAGCTCGACGTCGTTGTTCTTGGTCGCGTGGTTCAGGCGCTTGTAGTGGTTATGCACCGCAACGGAGAGGACCTTCTTGGCGTGGTCCTGGCCGATGACATAGTCATCCAGAACCTTGCGGATTTCCTTGGGTGAAGGAACGCCGTCTTTGCCCGTCTTGACGAAGCCGGCCTTGTGCTCCTCGCGGATGATGTCCATGCACAGCTCGACGCATTCATCACAGATGAAGACGGTCGGGCCCGCGATCAGCTTGCGGACCTCATGCTGGCTTTTTCCGCAGAAGGAACAGTAGAGCGTGCTCTTGGATTCACCGCCGGCGGCCTTGGTCATCTTCTCGTCCTACTCACACCGGGGATTGTCACAAACCGGAACACCCCACGTCTTTCCGGCTCTGTATCGCAGGATACTGGCCGAAAAGTTCTCAAAACAATGACAATGCCTGACCCAATCGTCCACCCCCAGCGAGCCGGGCCTTGTCCATTCGGGATTCATTGTCAGGATAAAGCCTAAATGGAGATTGAACAGGCGGATCGCCAGACCCGTCCCGTTGTCGCTTTCGATTTCGACGGGACCCTCACGATTCGCGATAGTTATACCGAATTTCTGCGCTGGAACGCGGGCTCTGGTGCCTATCTGGCCGGGTTGGTGACCCTTGCGCCTGAACTCATGGCCTATCCCGTGCGGCGAGATCGGGGACGCCTCAAGGCGGCGGCGACACGCCGCTTCCTGGCGGGGACCCCGATTGAGGCGCTCGAAACGGCGGCGGCGCAGTTCTGTGACCGTGTCTGGGGCGACTTCATGCGCCCGGACGCCCTGGACTGCTGGCATGCGTGGGGCAAGAAGGGCGCGCGGCGTGTGATCGTTACGGCGTCTCCAGCCCTGACCGTTCAGCCCTTTGCGCTTCGATTGGAGGCGGACGGACTGATCGGAACCGAGCTGGAGGTCCGGCAAGGCGTGCTGACGGGCGGCTTTGCATCCCCCAACTGTCGCGGGGCCGAAAAGGTGAGGCGGCTTCAGGCGGTTTTTGGCCCGGACCTCAAGCTGGCGGCCGCCTACGGCGACACCTCGGGCGATACCGAGATGCTGGCCATCGCTGAACATTCAGGGTGGCGGGAATTCGTCAGAAAGCCCTAGCGGGCACCGCAGCTAGAGATCCGCTTCAACCCCCACCGCCACCAGGCGATTGCCGGAATAGCGGGCGAAGGCCTGGCCGAACACGCCCTGGCCACACCCGAATCGGGACCGGACATGAAGCTGATTGTCAGCGTCGAGGACGCCGGTAGCCCGAAACTCGGTTTGCCGGCTCAACAGACCGGCGGCCCCGGCCCGATCCTGATCGTCGTCGAATCCCCAGGGCAGGTCTCCCTGGCCGACGAAAACGAATTTGGAGATCACGGCCCCGTCCAGAACCGTATAGGTGACGCCGGAAGGATCGCGCAGAACGCAGACGCCAACAGAAATCCCTCCGGCGCATTGCTCAACCACCGTCAGGCCGGACGGTATGGCGTTCAGCCGTGCGCCCAACCGCACATCGCCGAAATTGTCCAAACGGAGCAGGGTGGGGCAGCTCTGTGCGTTTGCCGTCTGGGCGATCAGGCCGACCCCCACGGCGACGGCCAGGAGCAGCCATCGCCTCATGGCTTCACCCGGAGCCGCGAGCCGTCCACGGCCTCTACGGTCACGCTGCCGCCGACCGGCGGGGCATCACCTTCAATGTCTGCTAGCCACTCCGAGCCGGACACGGTCACGCGGCCGCGTCCATCAACGAAGGGGTGGGTGACTTCCGCGCGCTCTCCGATCAGGCTGCGGGCGCGATCATTGATGTCCGGTCCGTCGGGATTGACCCGACGGATCAGGCGTCGCGATGCCAGCGTGGTTGCCAGAGTCAGAACCGCGAAGATCACGACCTCGACGGGCAGGCCCATATTGGGAGCCAACAGCGTGATGACGGCGACGATCCCTGCCGAGACGGCTGGCCACAGAAGCCACTCGGTGCCGGACGCCGCCTCGATGGCGAGGATCAGACAGCCGACCACCAGCCAGAGCCAGAAGGGCTGGGACTGATAAAGGGCGAGAACGGCATCCATGGCTTACTCCGAGCGAGGAACCGAGCTGCGGCGACCTGTGGGGGGCACCGGCGGCGTCGGTCGGTTGCCCTGCTGATCGCGGGCAAGGCCGACCAATTCGCCGATCCCCGCAATCGATCCGACCAGGGCTCCCATCTCGGCAGGAACGATGACCGTCTTCTGTTGCGGGCTGGAAGCCAGCTCGGCGAAAGCGTCGACGTACTTCTGGGCTACGAAGTAGTTGATGGCATTGACGTCACCGCGGGCAATGGCCTCCGACACCATAGCGGTGGCCTTGGCCTCGGCCTCGGCTTCACGTTCGCGCGCCTCAGCGTCACGGAAGGCGGCCTCGCGACGGCCTTCGGCCTCAAGAATGGCGGCCTGCTTGGCCCCTTCGGCGCGGGCAATGGCGGCCTGCTTCTCGCCGTCCGCCTCGGTGATGACCGCGCGGCGTTCGCGTTCAGCCTTCATCTGACGGGCCATGGCGTTGGTGATGTCGGTCGGCGGCGTCAGGTCCTTGATTTCGATCCGGTTGGCCTTGACCCCCCACGGCTCCGTGGCCGCGTCGATGACGGTCAGCAAGCGGCTGTTGATCGAATCCCGCTGGCTGAGGACCTCATCCAGTTCCATGGAGCCCACAACCGTACGCAGGTTGGTCATGCAGAGCTGGGCGATGGCGTACTGAAGATTGTCGACGCGATAGGCCGCTCGGGCTGCTTCCATAACCTGGATGAAGACGATGCCGTCCACCTTGACCATGGCGTTGTCCTTGGTGATGACCTCTTGAGTAGGCACATCAAGAACCTGCTCCATCATGTTCATTCGACGGCCAATTCGTTCCACAAATGGCGTCAAAAGATGGATGCCCGGCGTCAAGGTACGTGTGTATTTCCCGAATCGTTCGACGGTGAATTCACGCCCCTGAGGCACGATCTTGATGACGCTGAAGGCAACCAACAGCGCCAGGACGACGATTACGGCAGCAACCCAAAAAAACATGGCTTCTCCTTGCTTGGGGTGAGGCTAGCCCAGGCGAGGCCTTTGCGCCACAGAAACCGGATGCCGGGCAGGCGAGGTACGGCGATGGAGAGGTTTCGGCGTGATCGGCGGGGCTGATGACGTGCGGGGCGATCACGGACCAATTCGCATGAATGATAGCGTGGGCACCTTCCTGTCACCGAGGCTGCCGTTGTTGTTTCGCCCCCGGCGCGGATGCCGCGCGATCGAGAAAAAGTCAGTGTGGTTTTGCCTTTGCGGGCCCCAGCGGCTAACCACGACGCATGACGATCACGAGCAAATCACCCCGCCGCTGGACTCTCGACTTTCTCAAGACGGAGGCAGCCTCCGGGGCGATCCTCGGGCTGGCGGCCCTGGCCGCGCTCGTGGTGGCAAACTCTCCCTGGGCCGACACCTATTTCCATGTGCTCAAGGGCGAGCAGACCTTGCAGCTTGGTCCCATTCACCTGGAGATGTCCGTCTCCGAGTGGATCAAGGAAGGGCTTATGGCCCTGTTCTTCCTCGTGGTCGGCCTGGAGATCAAATATGAGATTCTGCGCGGCGAACTGAGCGACCCCAAGAAGCTGGTGACGCCGGTGATGGCAGCCCTGGGCGGGATGATTGCGCCGGGCATTGTCTATCTGATCGTGGCAGGGTGGCTGAGTGGTCCTCATCAGGGCTGGCCGATTCCGCTGGCCACCGATATCGCCTTTGCCCTGGCGGTGTTTGCCATGGTCGGCAAAGGGCTGCCGTCGTCGCTTCGGGTGTTCCTGCTGACGTTGGCGATCGTCGACGATCTGGGGGCCATTGCGCTAATCGCCATCCTGTTTTCGGACGGGGTGTCGTGGATGCCGATTGCCCTGGCCGTGGCCTTGCTGGTGGTGGGTTCCGCCTGGTCCAGGCAGCGCGCGATTCCGGCCCCGTTCTGGATGCTTGGCTTCGGCCTGGTCTGGTGGTTGTCTGTGGTGGGTGGGCTTTCAACGTCGCTCATTGCGGTGGCGTTTGCGGTGATCGTCCCGATCAGCCCGCGCGGCCCCGAATGTCAGAGCCCGCTTCGCGAGGCGATGCATGACCTTCACCCCTATGTCGCCTATTGCGTTCTTCCGATCTTTGCCTTCGCCAAGGCCGGGGTTTCGTTTGCAGGTGTTACGACCGAACAGATGCTGGCGCCGCTGGTGATCGGCATCGCGGCGGGGCTGTTCATCGGCAAGCAGTTGGGTGTGTTCGGCTTTGCCTGGCTGGCGACGCGGATGGGGTGGGGCGCGCGTCCGAGCGATTCTACCTGGCCCCAATTGTATGGCGTTGCCCTGTTGTGTGGCGTCGGCTTCACCATGAGTCTCTTTATTGGAGCCCTGGCGTTCCCGGGGGCGATCGATTCCCCTGAGCAGATCGAAGTGAAACTGGGCGTTCTGGGGGGATCGCTGTTGTCCGCTGTCGTGGGGGCGGTCGTTCTGGCCATCGCGAGGCGAGGCGTGCTGGACGATGTCGACATCGAAGACCAAAAATAGGGCCGCGAAGACTGTCTGAATATTGACCCAGCGTCATTTTTGTCTGTCGTTTTTTCGTCACACGCTCCGTATTCGAACCCCGCAAATCCTTGTCAGGCCTTGTGATTGAGCCGCGCTTGATCTACCCAATTTCCGACAGAATCCGCGAACCACAGCGGATCGTTCGTCAGGTTGGAAACGCGGTGCGCGCCGGCAGGGCCGGGGCGACCGGAAATCGGGGTTGAATATGCGCCTTAATCAAGTTCTGCGTCTTACGGCTTCGGCCGCGGTTATTCTGGGGGTGGCGGCGGGTGCCGCTCAGGCTCAGGACGCCGGTGACGAACCGACCCGCGTCGATGACATCATCGTCACGGCTCAGAAGCGCGAGCAAAGCCTGCAGGACGTGCCGATCGTGGTTACGACCCTGTCGGAAGAACTCCTTGAGGACGCCGGCGTTCGGGACATCAAGGATCTGCAGATCCTGACCCCCGGCCTGACCGTGACCTCGACGACCAACGAATCGATCACGACCGCGCGTATCCGCGGCGTCGGCACCGTCGGCGACAACCCCGGCCTGGAAAGCTCGGTCGGCGTTGTGATCGACGGCATCTATCGTCCGCGTAACGGTGTTGGCTTCGGCGATCTGGGCGAGCTCCAGCGCATCGAAGTTCTGAAGGGCCCGCAAGGTACCCTGTTCGGCCGCAACACCTCGGCAGGCGTCATCAACATCCTGACGGAGCGCCCGTCGTTCTCGCCCGGCTTTGAAGCCGAACTGACCGGTGGCAACTACGGGGCCTGGGGCATTGCCGGGTCGGTGACCGGTGGCCTGAGCGATACGGTCGCGGGTCGTCTGTACGTTGCCGCGCGCCAACGCGACGGCTTCTATGACGTCAACACCGGCGTTGGTCCGCGGACCACCACGGACGACCAGAACCAGGATTTCTGGACGGTTCGTGGCCAGCTGCTGTTCTTGCCGTCCGACACCGTGTCGATTCGTGCCATCGCGGACTACAGCCGTCGTGAAGAGTACTGCTGTACAGCCGTTCAGATCCGCTCGGGCCCGACCGCGCAACTGGTCAATGCTCTCGCCGGCGGCAATGGCGTGCGCCCGGCCGTGACGGGTGGGTCGTTCGGTCCGGCCCCGGGGTTTCAGTACCTGCCGTTCTCGCGCACGGGCTTCACCAACCGCGACACGGGCCAGGAAATCGAGGACATGGGTGTCTCGGTTGAAGCCAACATTGATCTGGAAGCCTTCGGTGGTTCGACGCTGACCTCGATCACGGGCTTCCGTTCGTGGTCTGCCGAAAACGGCATGGACATCGACTTCAGCGGCATGGACCTGCTCTATCGCGTCCAGGACGGCGACTACGGCTTCGGGCTGGATACGTTCAGCCAGGAATTCCGCCTGGCCGGTTCGACCGATCGTGTTGACTGGTTGGTCGGTGGCTATTTCTCGTCCGAAGATCTGTCACGGGGTGACAGCTACTATCTGGGCACGGCCTATAACAGCTACCTGTCGCTTCTGCTGACGGCGACGGCTCCCGGCGGCCCCTACACCGGCCGCATTCCGTGCTTCACCAATCCGGCCGGCTTTGTGGCTGCCTGTACCGTTCTGGGCGGGGGTGCTGGTCCGAGCTTCAGCACGGGCCAGGGCGTGCGCGACCACTATTCGGTCGATAGCCAGTCCATCGCCCTGTTCACTCACAACAGCTTCCATCTGACCGATGCCCTGACCCTGACGGTCGGTCTGCGTTGGACCCAGGAGGAGAAGGATCTCTCCGGTCTGCAAGACAACCTCGGCCTGAACGGCCAGGCTTGCGGCGGTGCCCTGGCCAACCAGTCCAACCCGGTTGTCGCCAACCGGACCCCGGCTGCGGCCCTGGGTGCCATCTGTCTGCCCTGGACCAACCCGCTGTTCGACAACCGCGTGCTCAGCGAATCGTTCAGCGAAGACGCTCTCTCGGGCACGATCAATCTGTCGTATGACCTCAATGACGACCTGATGATCTACGGCAGCTATTCACGTGGCTATAAGGGTGCGGGCTACAACCTGGACCGCGTGCAGACGGGTGTGACCCCCGACGCCTCGCTCCTGTTCCCGGCTGAAACGGTCGACAGCTACGAGCTGGGTCTGAAGTCCACGCTGTTCGACGGCTCCATGCTGTTCAACGCGACGGCCTTCCACCAGACCTTCTCGGACTTCCAGCTGAACACCTTCCTCGGCACGGCCTTCGTGGTCGAGTCGGTGCCGGAAGTGACCTCGGTGGGTGTCGACCTGGACATGATCTGGTTCACGCCGATCGATGGCCTGAGCTTCCAGGGCGGCGTGACCTACGCCCAGACGGAGTACTCGAACTTCACCGCCGCCGACCTGTCCAACCCGGCCCGGTTTGGTCCGTTGTCGCTCCTGCCGGGTAACACCATGTCGTTCGCCCCCGAGTGGTCGACGACGGGCTCGGTGTCCTACGAGCGTGAAATCAGCGGTGGCCTGATGGCGGGCTTCAACCTGTCGGCCAAGTACACGTCTGAATACAACACCAAGTCGGACCTGCTGCCGTCGGGTGTTCAGGAAGCCATGACGCTCCTCAATGGCCGCGTCAGCCTGGGCTCTGCCGATGAGCGTTGGACGGTCGAACTCTGGGGTCAGAACCTGACCGACGAGGAGTACTATCAGGTGGTGTTCAATGCGCCGCTGCAAGGTACGGCCTTCCAGCAGACCCTCCAGCCGACGGGTACCTTCTACAACCCGGCTCTGGACACCCAGACCTACAATGCCTTCCTGGGTCAGCCGCGGACGTGGGGTGTCACCCTGCGCGTGCGTTACTAGGACGTTTGAACAAGGGGCGCGCCCGCCGGGTATGTCCGGCGGGCGGCTTCTGGGGCGAGAAACCGGTCAGGCGGATGCCTGGCCGGTTTTTTCGTTTTCCGATGCTGGGATGCGAAGCACCGGCCGGCCACGGGCCGGCGATACGGTCGGAGCCGAAGGGCCGACAGGTGCGCGGGCGAACCTAGAGTTTGACGTTGCCCGCCAATATGTCCCGGTACCGCTCCGGCTTCATTCGGACATAGGTGCCCTTGTCGCGAACATAGATGGTGTCGCTGGTCCGATCAGGGTCGAAGCCGTCAGCAACCAGATCGACCTTGCGGTACTTGAACGTTCCGGTCGTATCCATGACCTTGCGCAGGCGCAGGAAGATCGGCCGCGCATAGGGCGGGAGCTCTTCATCGACGTAGGCGGCAAAGGCCTTGGCGTTGAATCGTCCTTCGGCAACCAGACAGGCCATGCCGGCCTTGCCCTCAGCCCCTGGGACGGGAACGCCGTAAACGATTGCTTCGGCGACATTGGGCGCCTCGGCCAGGCGAAGCTCGACCTCCGTTGTCGAGACGTTCTCGCCCTTCCAGCGGAAGGTGTCGCCGATCCGATCGACGAAATAGAAGTAGCCTTCTGAGTCCCGGCGCATCAGGTCGCCGGTGCGGAACCAGCGATCACCGCGGGTGAAGACATCTTCGATGATCTTCTTCTGCGACGCGGCCTTGTCAGCATAACCAACGAACTCGTGGCGCGCCTCGGTGCCGATCATGCCGACAGCCTCGCCGATCTCACCGTTGGCGGTCTCCTGAAGCAGGCCGTTCGCGCCGCGGATGGGCTCGTCCGTTTCCGGGTCGAACCGCACCAGTCGCAGGTTCATGCGCCCGCGCAAGAAGCGCGGGATCCGGCCAATCGCGCCGGCCTTGCCGTCGAAATTGAAGACCGACGCATTGCCTTCGGTTGAGCCGTAGAACTCCAGGATTTTCGGGATGCGGAATCGCGTCTGGAATTCCTCCCAGACGTCGCCGCGCAGCCCGTTCCCGAACGCAAGTTGCAGCTTGTGGGCCCGCTCATCCGGCTGCTCAGGCTGATTGACCAGATAGCGGCACAGCTCACCGATGTAGACGAACCGCGTGGCCTCGGTGGCTACGACATCCGGCCAAAAGTGCGATGCCGAGAACTTCTTGCGGACGATCAGGGCCGCGCCATTCAGCAGGGCGGCCCCGACAGCACACAGGCCACCTGTCGAGTGGTAGAGCGGCAGGACGCAATAGACCCGGTCGTGGGGCTTTGTCTCTGTCACGGCCGCGAAGGCCCGCATGTACAACCGTGCCCGACTGTTCGAAATAACCGCCGCCTTGGGCAGGCCGGTCGTGCCTGAGGTGTAGATGTAAAGGGCCGTCGAGCGGTTGGTCAGGCCCTCGCGGGTCGAGCGGTCGGGACGAACCGCCGAGGCTCCCTTGATGGCAGCATCGAGCCCGCGCCGCGCGCTGGCCTCATCCTCTTCCTCCAGACCCAGAACCCAGATCATCAGAGAGTGATCCAGGCTGCGCCCGGCGTCCTCGACGGCCCGCCAGGTATCCATGTCGGCAATGACATGGTGTGCCTTGGAAATGCGGATGCAGTGCGCCAGGGGTGCGCCGGTCAGCTGGTTGTTGATCAGCGCCGCCGCGACGCCAACCTTGGAAAAGCCCAGCCAGGCGGCCAGAAACTCGATGCGGTTGGGCAGGACCAGCGCGACGGTGTCGCCGCGACGCAGGTTTCTCCCCTTGGCCCAGTGTCCAAACCGATTGGCGAGCATGTCGAGCTCGCGATAGGTGACGCTGCGGCTTTCGTCGGTGACGGCGGTGCGCTCGGGCCACTGGTCCACGGCGGCTTCGAAATCATCACAGACCAGATCGGCGGATTCCGCCTTGATGGGCTTTATCCGCTGGCTGAGGCGGTTGGCCGCCTGAGCAAATCGAATGTCGCGGTTCAGCCGCCCGAAAAAGTCCATCGATTGTCACCTGAGCTCGTGAGATCCTTGATGGCGAACGGATTGGGCGGGGTCAACCGGACGAAAGGGCTTTGCCGGGGTCGACGGGTCAAAAATCGATGGTTGGCGTCAGAAAACGTCAGCGGCGAAAACCGAAAGATTGAAGCAAGTTGCGCTGGCGGTTCCCACGGAACCATGAATTACATCCTGAAACCGGTGCGCGGGTCTGCGCTTTCGGGGGCGGTTCGAATCGGTCGGACCCGGGGAATGCCTCTCTGGGATTTGAGGGGTTGGAGGACTAGACATGAAGGCTGTTATTGCCACCGTCGCCGCTGTCGCGGCTCTTGCTGCCGCTGGTTCGGCTGCCGCCCAGGACTGGCGCCTGCCGGCCAACTACGGGGCCGTGACCCTGTACGCCGGGTTTACGCCCGATCCCTTCACCGTCAACGTGACGGCGGGTGGCACCATCAACGCCGCCAATGCAGTCAGCAGTGACTGCCGGGGCTGGATTTCGGCGGCCCCGGATTTCGAGCTGACCTATTCGGCCGGTTCCTTGCCGCTGGCGATTTCGGTCAATTCGAACGCTGACACCACGCTGGTGATCAATGGGCCGGACGGCCGTTGGTACTGCGATGATGACAGCGGGGCGGCTGGCCTGAACCCGTCGCTGCGCTGGGGGACGCCGCCGTCAGGCACCTATGATATCTGGGTCGGATCGTACAACGGCCAGCCCGCAGCAGCTGTTCTGGGGATTTCGGAACTCAGCACCTACTAGGGGCAAGCCGACGAGCCTCTGGACGCCCCGGTCGCAAGGCCGGGGCGTTCTGCTGTTTGGGCTCGCCCGACGGGGGGCGGGGGTTCATAAGGGGGCATGCTCAGGATAGCTCCCCAGATTGAAACGGACAGGCTGCGTCTGAACGGGCACCAGCCCGGCGATTTTGAAGCCGTTGCTGCGATGTGGTCGGATCCAGAGGTAGTCCGCTTCATCGGCGGGCGACCGTCGACGCGGGAGGAAAGCTGGGCCCGGCTCCTGCGCTATGCGGGAAGCTGGGCCATGCTGGGCCAGGGCTTCTGGACCTTTCGCGACAAGGCGAGCGGAGCCTACCTCGGAGAAGGCGGGCTACTCAGAGGGCAAAGGTCGCTAGGGACAGAGTTCGACGAAACGCCTGAAGTGGGCTGGGCCCTGACGCCGTCGGCACAGGGACATGGCTATGCCTCCGAGGCCGTTGGGGCGATTCTTCACTGGGCTGATGCTCAGGGGATCGAACGCACCGTGTGCCTGATCGAGCCGAGCAATGGGCCCTCGATCCGGCTGGCCGAAAAGCTAGGCTTCCAGCAGTACGATCGCACCGTCTACCACGGGGCCCAGGTCAATCTGTATGAGCGATCAGGGAAGAGCTGATCAGGCGCGCTTGAGCTGACGGCGCAGACGGGCCTCTTCCTTGGCCGCAGCCTTACGATCCTTGCGTTCGGCACGCTTGGCTTCGAGGGCGGCTTGCGCTTCGGCCAGGACGGACGCGGCGCGCTGGGTCTGCTGGGCGCGGCGTTCTTCTTCCTGACGCGCCTTTTCCTCGGCCCGCGTCTTGCGCATGGCTTCGCGTTCCTGCGCCTTGATCTGGTCGCGCGTCAGCGCGCCCTCAGGTGCCGCCACGGTGGCTTTGGGCTTGAACTTGGCGAGGAGGGCCTTTTTGGCCTCGGCCTGGGTCGAGAGGCGATCGGCAAAGCCGGGAGAGATCTTAGACTGCATGAATCCTTTGGGGGAGGCCGCTGTGGGCGACCCTCTAAAACCCTAAACGGGCCGAAAAATCAAGACTCGGTGGGTTCGCCAGACTGAAAGAAGGGTTCAACGACGCCCTTTAGCTTGATCGTCATCGGGTTGCCCTGGCGATCCAGGGCCTTGCCGGCAACCAGCCGAACCCAGCCTTCGGAGACACAGTATTCGTCGACGTTGGTCTTTTCCTGGCCGTTAAACAGGATGCCGACACCGCGCATCAGCACATCCTCGTCATAGAAGGGGCTGTTCGGGTTCGACGACAGGCGATCTGGGGGCGTCTCGGACATGGCGTTGCGATAGCCTCAGCCGCGGTCGGACGCAACGACCTGTTCGCTGCGGTTGAGGATTGTCGTCACCGCCAGGTCGGCTGAGACATTGCCGACCGTTCTGAAGATGTCGGGGATAACCTCAACCGCCAGAAGCAGCGGCAACAACTCCACCGGTGCCCCCATCGCCAGGCAGATTGGCGCGATGGAAATGAAGAAGCTCGACTGGCCGGGCAGGCCGACCGACGAGATGGAGACGGCGAAGGCCACGATACCACCGGCAATCATCTGACCGATGGACGGCTCGATCCCCGATACATGACAGATGAAGAAGACCACGCCGAGGTTGGCCACTGGGCTGGTTAGGCGAAAGAGCGCCACGGCCAGCGGCAGCACCAGGCCGGCAACGCGTTCCGGCACATTGAGATGCTCCACGGCCCGCTCGACCATGACCGGCAGCGTGCCGAGCGATGACTGGGTCGAGAAAGCGACGACCTGGGCCGGCGCAATGGCGCGCGCGAACCTGGCTAGCGGCACCTTTCCGAAAACGGTGGCGAGGGGGTAGGCGAACAGAGCGACCAGAATACAACCTGAAGAAATCAGCAGGACATAGTGGACGATGGCACCGGTCGAGCCGAACCCACTGCGTAGCCCCAGTGTCAGAGCCAGGGCGAAGACCCCGACGGGCGCAACGAACAACACCCAATTGACGATGACGATCATGGCGTCAGCGACGGCATCGAAGACACTGACCAAAAGGGTGCGCTGGTGCTCCGGCAACCGTGTCACCGCGAAGGCGAAGAACAGGGCAAAGATGACCAGCGGCAAAATGGCGTTTTCGGCAGCCGCCGTAACCGGGTTGGTCGGGGCCAGGGATTGCAGCCAGGACCCAAAATCGATGGCCTGCGGTGGTGGTGGTGCCTCGGTGCCGGCCGCGCCGACATAAAGCGAAGCGGCGCTGTCTGGGTCGACCGGCCATGCGGAATTGACAAGCGGGTAGAGGATCAGGCTGGCGGCGATCACCACCACCAGCAGGCCCGCGAACCACATGATGGCCCGTGAGGTCAGGCGTCCGGCCGATGCTGCGTCAGATACCGCCGCAACTCCCACCACAAGCAGCGACAGCACCAGCGGGATAACGGTCATCTGCAGCGCCCCCAGCCAGATGCCGCCGACAGCCTCGGCAATCGAGATCAGGCCGCCGGTCGAGGCCAGGTTCATCCCCTGCAGGACGGCTCCCGTCGCCAGTCCGGCGATGAGCGCCAACAGCACGCGACCGCTGACCGAGGTGAGAAATGCCATGGGGAACCTGCCTGAATCGGGAGGCTGAGGATCGGGAGGCGACCGGCGTTTGGCAATCCCAAAAGCCATAATGCCTTGCCACAGGTGGACTTGGCGGGCTGAATGAAGACTGATTCCGACGGAGCCGAGAATGACTGACCCCGCCGAAACCACCGCCCTGATCACCAATGACGCTGTTGTCCTGGGTCTTTTGGCCATGATCCTGGGGGTCGTGTTCTGGGCCTCGAGCCTACAGAACCGGGCAGTTCAGCGGTTCTTCTCGATCATTCCAGCGCTGCTGCTCTGCTATTTTCTGCCGTCGCTCCTGACGACCTTCGGGATCGTCGATCCTGAGCAGTCCAAGCTCTATTTTGTGGCCTCGCGATATCTGTTGCCGGCGGCTCTGGTCTTGCTGACCCTGTCGGCTGACCTTCCTGCCACCCTGCGCCTGGGCCCCAAGGCCTTGATCATGTTCTTTACCGGAACGCTGGGCGTCATGATCGGGGGGCCGGTTGCGATATGGCTGACCAGTGTGTTTGCGCCTGACCTTCTGGGCACCGGACCCGAGGCCATCTGGCGTGGCATGGCGACGGTCGCCGGAAGCTGGATTGGAGGGTCGGCCAACCAGGCGGCACTGTATGAGATCTTCGGGGCCGGCCCGGACGTCTTCTCGATCTGGATTGCAGTCGATGTGATCGTGGCCAACATCTGGATGGCCGTTGTGCTGTGGATCGCAGCCAATCAAACGCGGGTGGATCGCTGGTTGAAGGCAGATTCCAGCGCCGTGGAGGCCGTACGCGAAAAGGCGGAAGCCTACGAGTTGGCCAACGCTCGCATCCCGACTTTGAAAGACCTGATCATCATTCTGGCCGTAGGGTTCGGTGCCGTCGGCATTTCGCATTTCGCCGCCGATTACCTCTCCGTCTGGTTCGGTGAAACCTACCCGGGCCTGGATCAGCTGTCCTTGAACTCCAGCTTCTTCTGGCTGGTCCTGGTGGCGACGGTCATTGGGGTCGTGCTGTCCTTTACATCGGCGCGCAAACTGCAAGGGGCAGGGGCGGCCAAGGTCGGCTCGGTCTTCGTCTATATTCTGGTGGCCTGCGTCGGTTTGAACATGAACATCGGGGCGATCCTCGAGAGCCCGGTCTATTTCCTGATCGGCGGCGTCTGGATGCTGGTTCACGTCATCCTGATGTTCACCGTGGCGCGCTTGATCCGGGCCCCAAGCTTCTTCCTGGGGGTCGGTTCGATGGCCAATATCGGCGGGGCGGCCAGCGGGCCCGTCGCGGCAGCCGCCTTCCATCCGTCACTGGCTCCGGTTGGGGTGCTGCTGGCGGTTCTCGGTTACATCGTGGGCACGGCGGCAGGCTGGGCGACAGGCCTGATGATGGCTCAGATCGGCGGCGGATAACCGTATTTTGCCAAGGGTTGAGTTGCGCCACGCCTCAGCCTAACTGGCCCCCATGGACCCCATTCTTTCGATCCGCGGCCTGTCGAAAACCTATGCGACAGGCCTGCAGGCGCTGCATCCCGTCGATCTGGACATCAACAAGGGCGAGATCTTTGCCCTGCTCGGACCGAACGGAGCCGGCAAGACGACCCTGATCTCGATCGTCTGCGGGATTGTGACCCCAACGGATGGCCAGGTTCTGGCCGATGGATATGACATCCAGCTGGACTACCGGGAGACACGCTCGCGCATCGGTCTGGTGCCGCAGGAACTGACGACGGACTCGTTCGAAAGCGTCTGGTCGACGGTGTGTCTGTCCCGCGGCCTGTTCGGCAAGGCCCCGGATCCGGCGGTTATCGAGCGCGTGCTGAAATCGCTGTCCCTCTGGGACAAGCGCAACGACAAGATCATGACCCTGTCGGGCGGAATGAAACGCCGCGTCCTGATTGCCAAGGCCCTGTCGCACGAGCCGACGATCCTGTTTCTGGATGAGCCGACGGCCGGCGTTGATGTCGAGCTGCGCCGTGACATGTGGGCGCTGGTGCGCGGCCTCAGAGATGAGGGCGTCACCGTCATCCTGACGACCCACTATATCGAGGAGGCCGAGGAGATGGCCGATCGGGTCGGGGTCATTTCCAGGGGGCGGTTGATCCTGGTCGAAGAGACGCAGGCCTTGATGAAGAAGCTGGGCAAGAAAACCTTGACCCTCGCGTTGCAAGAACCCCTCGCGGCCCTTCCAGACGGCCTGGCTGATTGGTCCCTGACGCTAAAATCCGAGGGCACTGAGCTGGAATATGTATTTGACAGCAATGCAGAAAGAACAGGCGTGCCGTCTCTGCTTCGGCGCTTGTCGGACCTGGGAATCGGCTTCAAGGACCTGAATACCGCCCAGAGCTCGCTGGAGGAGATCTTCGTGGGACTTGTCCACGCAACTGATGAGGAGGCCGGCCAATGACCTTCAATCGGCATGGCGTCTGGGCGCTCTACAAATTCGAAATGAACCGGGCACGGCGTACCCTCTGGCAAAGCCTGGTCACGCCGGTGGTGACAACGTCGCTGTATTTCGTGGTCTTCGGATCGGCCATCGGCAGCCGGATGAACCAGATCGAGGGCGTAGACTACGCCGCCTTCATTGTGCCGGGCCTGATCATGCTCAGCCTGTTCACGCAGAGCCTCTTCAACGCTAGCTTCGCGATTTATTTTCCCAAGTTCGCCGGGACCATCTACGAAATCCTGTCGGCCCCGATGTCTCCGTTTGAAATCGTCACGGCCTATGTCGGCGCGGCAGCGAGCAAGTCGATAATTCTGGGGCTGGTGATCCTGGGGACGGCGTCTCTGTTTGTGCCGCTGCGCATCGAGCATCCGGTGCTGATGCTCGCCTTCCTGTTCCTGACCGCGCTTAGCTTCTCACTTTTTGGGTTCCTCCTGGGCATCTGGGCCAAGGGCTTCGAGGAACTGAACGCGGTGCCGATGCTGATCGTGACGCCCCTGACTTTCCTCGGTGGGGCCTTCTATTCGATCCACATGCTGCCGGATTTCTGGCGGACGGTGAGCCTGTTCAACCCGATCGTCTATCTGATCTCGGGTTTTCGCTGGACCTTCTATGGCCAGGGCGATGTGCCGGTTGGGATCAGTCTGGCGGCCATCAGCGGTTTTCTCATTGTGTGCCTGGCGGTCGTCAGCTGGGTCTTCAGGACGGGCTATCGGCTGAAGAACTGATGGGCGGTCACCGGACCGCCCATCGCAGGTGTGATCAGGCCTTCTTGCGCATCATCCCGTCGAGGCTCCAGGCACCCGGCCCGGCGAAGGCGACATAGAGGAAGACCCAGCAATACAGCGCCGCCAGTTCACCGCCGTTGACCAGCGGATACAGGCTGCTGGGCGCATGGAACTGAAAATAGGCGACCGCCATCATGCCCGACAGGATGAAGGCGACGGGCCGAGTGAACAGGCCCAATACAATCAGTGCGCCGCCGACCAGTTCCAGCACGCCCCCGATCCCCATCTGGCTCATCAGCTCAAACGGACCACGGGCCGCTTCGGGGAAGCTGAAAATCTTCTGTGTGCCGTGCTGCATGAACATCAGCCCGGCAACGATCCTGAGCAGGCTCAGGACTTGCGGCGCGCGTTCGGACAAACCCGTCAAATTCATGAGGAACCCTCCTGTTTCAGGTCATGTTGACCCAACTGTCAGGAACCGTGACTGTTACGGGCTCGCTTGGCAAGCCGGTTATCCTCAGGCGGCGCGGGCCTCGGTTTCGGCGATCTTCTGCAGCGAGACATAGTCCGTCTTCCCTGTCCCCAAGACCGGCACGGCGGACACCTTGATGATCTTCTTGGGCACGGCCAGTTCCGGTGCACCGTGGGAACGAGCCCACTCGGCCAGCCGAGCGACCTCGGCATCGTCCCGATCGGTGACGAGAACCAACCGCTCACCCTTGCGGGTATCGGCCACGGCTACGACGGCGTGGTGGTTCTCTGGCCAGACAGCCGAGGCCAGGCCTTCAACCGCTGTCAGGCTGACCATTTCGCCACCGATCTTGGCGAAGCGTTTGACCCGCCCAAGGATGGTGCAATAGCCGTCCCGGTCGATGGAGACGATATCGCCGGTGTCGTGCCAGCCCCCCTCGAGAGGTTCGATGATCTCAGGATCGTCGGGCGACAGATAACCGTCCATGACGTTGGGACCGCGCAGGTAAAGTCGGCCACCGTCCTCAATGCCGGGTACCTTCTCGATGCGCCACTCCATGCCGGGAAGCATCTGGCCGACTGAGCCGGGGCGATTGCGGTCGGGATGGTTGACGGCAACGACCGGCGCGGCCTCGGTTGCGCCGTAGCCTTCGAGCAGCTTCAGGCCGTGGAAGCGGGTATTGAACAGGTGGTGGGTTTCGTCGCGCACCCGCTCGGCCCCGGCCACGACGAACTTCAGGCTGTCGAAATCGTCGGGGCTTGCCAGCCGAGCCCACTGATTGAGGAAGGTGTCGGTCGCGAAGAGGATGGACGGCTTTACCTCGGGCAATAGCTCCACGATCTGCTTGGCATGAAGCGGCGAGGGGTACTGGAAAGCCTTCATCCCCTCCAGCAAGGGCAACAAGACCCCGCCTGTCAGGCCCAGACAGTGGAAGGTCGGCATGGGGTTGAACATGACCCAGTCCGGATCGAGGTCGATATGCTGGGCCACCTGACGACAGTTGGCGATCAGGTTCGACTGGGACAGGACCACCCCCTTGGGGGCACCAAAGCTGCCTGACGTAAACAGGATGACGCCGGGTGAGGCCGGATCGGACTTGACGCGGAACTGGCGCGGGAACATCCCGGCCATCAGGCCATAGACCTTGTCGCCGATGCCGATGGTCTTGCGTACGTCGTCGAGCCAGACGACCTTGGCCTCGGTTTCGATGGCGGTGACCAGGTCTTCCAGCTTGGCCTGGGACACAAACCGCTTGGCGGACAGAACCGTCTTGACGCCGGCGGCCCGGATGGCGGCGGTCACGTTGCGCGCGCCGGAGGTGAAATTCAGCATGACCGGCACGCGGCCATGGCCGAGGAGGCCGTAGTAGGTCACCACCACGCCAGAACTGGTCGGAAGCAGGATGCCGACCCGTTCGCCAGGCTCGGTCATGGCGGCAATCTTGCCGCCGAGAACCAGCGCAGCGCGGATCAACCCCGTATAGGTCAGGGGATTGCGGTCCTGGTCCTCCAGGATAACCTTGTCGCCGTACTTGTCTCGCGCCGCGATCAGGGCGTCGAAAATCGTTTCGCTGTTGACCTGGTAGTTCAGCGTTTCACGCAAACTGTCCTCCGGGGCGGATTTCATCCGCCTTCGTTCTTGAGGCAGGGAAACTAGGCGCGCCGGAGGCAGTTGAAAAGATGGCTTACGTTGCGTGAACAGTTTGCCCGAACTTGCCGGTCGGGAAGAGGCTCAGCAGGGGTAGCGTTCGGCCATCCATTCGCGCATGGCCTGGGTCACGCTGATGTGACGGCGGGACGCCGGGATGCTGTTCAGCCGGTCCATCAGGGCATCGGCGGAAAGCGAAACACGTCCGCCCTCCGGTGGACAGAAGGCTGGGGTTCGCCCCGCGGCCTCGGCTGCCCGACGCTCGTTTCCAAGGGTTTCAAAGGCCCCGCGGATCTCACCCATCAGCCGGCGGGTGTCGGACCTCAGCAGGGCGCTGGGGTTGCGCGGAATGTCTTCTGCCTCAGCCAGAAACTCAGACACCGGCATGGCATGGGCCAGCGCGGGCGTCGCCACCAGGGCCAGGATAAGCAGCAGGCGTTTCATTCAATCCTCCGACCCCAAAGAATGTCGTCGCAATGATGGTGGAACAAGAACCCCGAAAGGCAAGAAAAAAGGGGCGCGCCCGGATCGGACGCGCCCCCTTTGATCAGAGTGCGGTTGAGAAGCCTCAGGCTTCTTCGCCGAGGAACTCCTGCTGGCCGGCACCGCCTTCGACCAGGTCGGCGACCTGCTCGGCAGCCGCTTCGCGCTCTTCAGCGAACTGGCTGGCGATGACGTCTTCGCCGCGCGCCTGGCGTTCGGCTTCGTCGGCCGAACGGGCCACGTTGATCTTGACCGTCACGGCAACCTCGGCGTGCAGACGAACCTGCACATCGTGAACGCCCAGGGTCTTGATCGGGTTGTTCAGAACAACCTGGCTGCGCTCAACCTTGCCGCCTTCGGCCTGGATGGCGTCGGCAACGTCACGGGCGGTGACCGACCCGTACAGCTGACCCGATTCACCCGCCTGACGGATCAGGACGTAGGTCTGACCATCGAGCTTCTCGCCGGTCTTGCCGGCATCGGCCTTGGCCTTTTCGTTGCGGGCCTCGATCTGGGCACGCTGGGCCTCGAACACCTTGAGGTTGGCGTTGGTGGCGCGCAGGGCCTTTTCACGCGGGAGCAGGAAGTTGCGGGCGAAGCCGTCCTTAACCGTGACGACGTCGCCGATGGCGCCGAGATTTTCGACGCGTTCAAGCAGAACGACCTTCATCTTACTTCACCACATAGGGCAGGAGCGCCAGGAAGCGGGCGCGCTTGATGGCCTTGGCCAACTCACGCTGCTTCTTCTGGCTGACAGCCGTGATCCGCGAGGGAACGATCTTGCCGCGCTCGGAGATGTAGCGTTGCAGGAGCTTGACGTCCTTGTAGTCGATCTTCGGAGCGTCCGGCCCGGTGAACGGGCAAACCTTGCGGCGGCGGTGGAAGGGACGGCGGGCCGGCGTGTTGCCGACAGGCGCGCCCGGAGTGGGGGTCACATCAGTCATCTATCTAGCCTCAGGCCGCATCATCATAGCCGGTGCGCGGGCCACGCTCGCGCTCGCGCTCGCGTTCACGCTCACGGCGCGCCAGGATCGGAGACAGCTCGAGATCGAGCTCTTCCACACGAATGGTCATGTAGCGCAGCACGTCTTCATTGATCGACAGCTGGCGCTCCATCTCCTTGACCGCATCCGCCGGGGCGTTGAGGGCGAGGAGAGAATAGTGACCCTTGCGGTTCTTCTTGATGCGGTAGGTCAGGTTGCGAAGACCCCAGTATTCGATCTTGGCGACGGAACCGCCGCGCTCTTCGATCAGGGCCTTGATTTGGTCGTTCAGCGCCTCGGCCTGTTGGGCAGAGATGTCCTGGCGCGAAATGACCACGTGCTCATAAAGAGCCATGGGCAGGTGCTCCCGATATGGACGACGGCGGCGGATCACGGCGGAAGACCGCAGATCCGACGATGGCTCCCGGGGCGGCGGTGAGGGACGATTTCCCCAACCCTTTGATATTCCGCATCCGGGACCGGCGTCCTGGAAAGGCGGGGCCTATAGGCGAAAAAGGCTTGCCTGGCAAGGCAGACTGCCGGGCACGCAAGGATCGGTCTGACCGGGCAGCTCTTGCACCCACCTGGGGAGTGCGCCATCAATCCTCACAGGGGAAAGTTGAATGCGTGTGCTCGCTGTTGTTTCGCTGGTGTTGGCTGTGTTTGTCGCCGTGCCGGCCCAGGCTCAGGATGGTGATGAGCCCAGTGCCCGAGCTCGCAGCCTGGCCACGGAATATGTCGAACTTCTCAATCTCGAGCGCCTGATCCAGGAGCTCTATGTGGGCATGAGCGAAGCGGCCCCTGAGTGGGAACGCCTGCAACGAGAGGTCATGGGAACGACCAAAGGCCAAACCTCCACCTCGCCCATGCCGACGTTTACGCAGGAACTCGACATGGAGATCCTGCGTCCATTCCTCGAGATCATTGAGGGTATTCTGATCGAAACCCACGCCCGGACCTATTCCGAGGCCCAGCTTTCGGCCCTGATCCGGTTTCACGAGTCGCGCCGTGGATCCGAAATTCTGGCCCAACGGGATGATTTCGTCATCAACCTGATGACGGTGACGCTCGAAAGCATGCCGGGCATTCGTGAGCAGCTGGGATTCGAAGAGCCGGAAGACGACCTGACGATCTATCCCGTTGAGCCGGACCAGCCGACGCGCCGTATGGATTCCGGATCGGCATCGGGGGCGGGTTTGTCACTGGATGATATTCAGTCGGGGGGTGCCGATTCCACAGATGCCGCCGTCGATGCAGCCGTTGCGGCCATGCTGGCGGCCGAGGCGGCAGCCGCTGCCGTGGAAGATCCCGACTAGAGCCTGATCGGTTGAGGTGGAATCGCTTCGCGATTTCATCTCAGGCGTGAATCAGGCTCCAGACAAAAGCGCGAGCATGATTCAGCTTTTTGTTGGAACCGCCCCGCGGTTCCAACAAAAACCACCATGCTCTAGGCCCAGCTTGCCGCCTTGTAGCTGACAGCCTAAGCCTGCAGCGCGATTCAGCGGCTAGGCGAGGACCACATGAGTTTGGCGTTTCTCTTTCCGGGACAGGGCAGCCAGGCTGTCGGCATGGGGCAGAGCCTGAGCGAGGCGTTCTCGGTAGCGCGCGATGTCTTTGCCGAGGTCGACGACGCTCTGAACCAGAAGCTGTCGGCGCTGATGAAGGACGGGCCGGAAGATCAGCTGACGCTGACCGAGAATGCGCAACCGGCCCTGATGGCGGTGTCGGTGGCGGTGGCGCGGGTTCTGGAGACGGACTTCGGCGTGTCGATGGACCGTGCGGCGTTCGCGGCAGGGCATTCGCTGGGGCAGTATTCGGCCCTGTGTGCAGCGGGGGCGATTTCGTTGTCGGAGACGGCGCGGCTGTTGAAGCTGCGCGGTCAGGCGATGCAGCGGGCCGTGCCGGTGGGCGAAGGCGCGATGGCCTCGCTGATCGGGCCAAAATCCGATCTGGCGCTGGCCGAGGCGGCGGCGAAGGCTGGGTCGGCGGCGGGCATCTGTGTGGTTGCCAATGACAACAATGCCGGCAACATCGTGATCTCGGGGACCAGGGCTGGGGTCGATCTGGCGATTGAAAAGGCCAAGGAGCTGGGCGCGCGGGCGATCCCGCTGAATGTCTCAGCACCGTTCCACAGCCCGCTGATGCAACCGGCGGCAGACGAGATGGCCGCGGCCCTGGCGGGTGCCGGGATTTCGGCACCGATCATTCCCATTATCGACAATGTGACGGCAGGGCCCGAAAGCGACCCGGAGGCGATCCGGCGGCTGCTGGTCGAACAGGTAACCGGGCGGGTGCGCTGGCGCGAGAGCATGGAATGGATGGCCGGCGAGGGCGGGGTGACACGCTTCGCCGAGCTGGGGTCCGGCAAGGTCCTGACCGGCATGGCCAAGCGGATTGCGCCGGACGCAGAAGCGGTGGCGCTGAACGGGCCCGAAGACATTGAAGCGTTCGCGCAGACGCTCTGAAGGAGACACACATGTTCAATCTTGAAGGCAAGACGGCGCTGGTGACGGGCGCAACGGGCGGTATCGGTGGAGCGGTGGCCCGGGCGCTGCACGCCCAAGGGGCGACGGTGGTGCTGTCCGGCACGCGCGCCAATGTGCTGGAAGAACTCAAAGCCGAGTTGGGGGATCGCGCCCACTATGCGACCTGCAACCTGTCCGACCCGGAAAGTGTCGACAACCTGGTGCCGGCGGCCGAAGAGGCGGCGGGCGCGGGCCTGGACATTCTGGTGGCCAACGCCGGTATCACCCGAGACGGCCTGCTGATGCGGATGAAGGACGAGGATTTCTCTGATGTGATCCGCATCAATCTGGAGAGCTATTTCCGGCTCAGTCGGGCGGTCATGCGCGGCATGATGAAACGCCGGGCCGGTCGAATCATCGGGGTGACCTCGGTGGTCGGGGTAACGGGCAATCCGGGCCAAACGAACTATTCGGCTTCAAAAGCCGGCATGATCGGCTTTTCCAAGTCGCTGGCCCAGGAGGTCGCGAGCCGGGGAATCACGGTGAACTGTATCGCGCCGGGCTTCATCGCCAGCCCCATGACCGACGTGCTGAACGACCAGCAAAAGGAAGCCATCATGGGGTCGATCCCGGCCGGGCGGCTGGGGACAGGCGACGAGATTGCGGCGGCGGCCTGCTACCTGGCCAGCGACGAGGCGGCCTATGTCACAGGACAGACCCTGCATGTGAATGGCGGTATGGCGATGATCTAGGCCCTTCCCAAGCGGAAGGACTGTGCTAAAGCCCGGCGACCGACCCTGACCCCACGTTATGACTTGCGAAAGCGGCGCTGTGGGCCTAGGGCAGGATTGAGTTAAACGCCGCCTCGGCGGCAGCAGACAGAGAGACACCCATGTCCGACATTCTCGAGCGCGTCCGCAAGATCGTCATCGAGCACCTTGACGCCGACCCGGACAAGGTCACCGAAAAAGCCTCGTTCATCGACGACCTCGGTGCCGACTCGCTCGACAACGTCGAGCTGGTCATGGCCTTCGAAGAAGAGTTCGACATCGAGATCCCGGATGACGCCGCCGAGCACATCCAGACGGTCGGCGATGCCGTGAAGTTCATCTCGGAGAAGTCGGCCTAAGGCCTCTTCCGGTTTGAAGACCAGAATTTCGACCGTCCGGGACCCCTCGGGCGGTCGTTTTCGTTTGGCGGCAAGGCCTAGCCGCGCGAGGCCGCGGACTTTATGTTGCCAGGCGAGAGTCAACTGAAGGCAGGAGCCACCATGCGCCGCGTCGTCGTCACGGGCATTGGATTGCTGACCCCGCTTGGCGCGGGCCGCGAGATCACCTGGAAGCGAATTCTGGCCGGCCAGTCCGGTATCGGACCGATTACGGCCTTCGATCCCGAGGGCTTTGGCTGTTCAATCGCGGGGGAAATCCCCTCGGTGGACGGGCGCGGAGGCGGCGGGCCGGATGTGGAGGGATCGTTCGACCCCGAACAGGTGCTGTCGAGCAAGGAGCGGAAGCGCGTCGACGATTTCATCGTCTATGCCATCGCCGCAGCCGATGAGGCCCTCGATGATGCCAACTGGCACCCCGAGAGCGAAGAGGACAAGGAACGCACCGGCGTCATGATCGGCTCGGGGATCGGTGGCCTGGGTCCGGTGGCCGATACAGCCATCAAGCTGAAAGAGGAGGGGCCGCGCCGGATCAGCCCGTTCTTCATCCCGTCAGCCCTGATCAATCTGGCCAGTGGCCAGGTGTCGATCCGTCATGGCCTGAAAGGGCCGAACCATGCGATTGTGACGGCCTGCGCAACGGGAGCCCACGCCATCGGGGACGCAGCCCGGCTGATCGTCCACGGTGACGCAGACGTCATGGTGGCCGGCGGTGCGGAAAGCTCCATCGTGCCGATCGGCGTCGCCGGCTTTGTAGCCTGCCGGGCGCTGTGTACCAGCTATAATGAGACGCCGGAAAAGGCCTCGCGACCCTATGACAGGGCGCGCGACGGCTTCGTCATGGGCGAGGGGGCGGGCATTCTGGTGCTTGAGGAGTACGAACACGCCAAGGCGCGCGGGGCGAAAATCTACGCCGAAGTGGCCGGTTACGGCCTGTCGGGCGACGCCTATCACATCACGGCCCCGTCCGAGGATGGCGACGGTGGCTTCCGGGCGATGAAGGCGGCGCTGAAGAACGCCGGGCTGGAGGCGTCGGACATTGACTACATCAATGCCCATGGCACCTCGACCATGGCGGACGGGATCGAGTTGCGGGCTGTCGAGCGGCTGTTGGGCGATCAGGCGAAGTCGGCGGCCATGTCGTCGACCAAGTCGATGACCGGGCATCTGCTGGGGGCAGCGGGCGCGATCGAGGCGGCCTTCAGTGTGCTGGCTATCCGCGATCAGGTCGCACCGCCGACGATCAATCTGGATGATCCGGAGTTCGAGACGCCACTCGATCTTTGCGCCAATGCGGCGAAACCGATGGCGATTGACGTGGCAATGTCGAATTCCTTCGGCTTTGGCGGCACCAATGCCGCGGTCATCTTCAAGAAGATTGCATGAGTGGTTCAGCGTTGAAGGCGGGCGTGTTGAGTGCCCTGGCAACGGCGGCGCTATTGCTGATCGCCGCACTGGCCTGGGGCTTTGCCAGCTATACTTCGGACGGGCCGGTGGCTCGCCAGGGCGACGACACTGTCGTCGTTCTGCGATCGGGTGCCGGAGTCAGCGAGATCGCCGGCACGCTGGCGGAGGCTGGTGTCGTCCGATCCGCGACGGCCTTCCGTGTCGCCGCACAGCTGACGGGAGCGGACCGAGGGCTGCGCGCCGGGGAGTATCGGATTGAAAGCCGCGCTTCTCTGGCCGAGGTGCTGGAGACGCTTCGGTCCGGCGACGTGGCTCGGCACTTTGTCACGATCCCCGAGGGGTGGTCCGTGGCCCAGGCCATCGACATTCTGAATGCCGAGGACGTGCTGACCGGGACCATCGACGAGATCCCGGCGGAAGGGTCGCTGTTGCCGGATACCTACGAGGTAACCCGTGGCGAAACACGCCAGTCGGTGATTGCACGGATGCAGGCGGCCCAGGTCGCCCTGATGGAGGAGCTCTGGCCGACCCGTGCTCAGGGCCTTCCGTTCTCGACGCCGGAACAGGCGGTGATTCTCGCTTCGGTCGTCGAAAAAGAGACGGGGCTTGCCGAAGAGCGGCCTCGCGTTGCGGCTGTCTTCGTCAACCGGATGCGGTTGGGGATGCGTCTCGAGAGCGATCCAACGGTCGTCTACGGGGTGTCCGGCGGACGGCCTCTGGGCCGAGGCCTGCGTCGATCGGAACTGGCGCGTCAGACACCCTACAATACCTACCAGATCCCCGGTCTTCCGCCGACGCCGATCGCCAATCCGGGGCGCCAGGCGATTGAGGCGGTGCTCAACCCGCCGGCCACGCGCGACCTGTTCTTTGTGGCCGACGGGACCGGAGGGCACATCTTCGCCCCCAGCTATCAAGAGCATCTGCAGAACGTCGCCCGCTGGCGTCAGATTGAACGGGCGCGCGCTGCGGTGCCGGGCGAAGCCGCGGCGACGCCTGAAGCGCCGGCCACCCCGTCCGCCCCGAATGAGGGTGCCGCTGCAGACCAAGCCTCGGTGCCATGAGCCTCCCGCTTTCGGGTATGACGGGGTTCGGGCGTGCCGAGGGCGCGCTGGGCGACTGGGCCTGGACCGTCGAGGTGCGCTCGGTCAACGGACGGTCGCTGGAGGTGAGGGCCAAGACCCCGCCGGGCTTTGATGGCCTGGACCGGCAGGTGCGCGAGGCCGCCCAGAGCCGGTTTCAGCGCGGTCAGATTGGCGCGACCATTCTGACCCGGCGATCCGAGCCGTCCCTCGAATTCAAGATCAATCAGCCTGTGCTGGACGCCTACCTAGCGGTCGCAGAGGCGCTGATTTCAAAGGGGGCTCAGCCCCCACGGGCAGATGGCCTTCTGTCCCTGCGCGGGGTGGTCGAAGCGTCCGACGCGGATGATGCCGACCTGAGCGAGGTTCATTCGGCAGTACTGGCTAGTCTGGCAGTCGCGATGGATGGCCTGCTGGAGGCCCGGCGAGACGAAGGGGCCCGGCTGAAGCCGTTGATCGAGGGTTTCCTTGATCAGATTGAATTCCTGACCCAACAGGCCCGCACTGAAGCCGATGCTCAAACCACGGCCATCCGGGAACGGTTCGCCCGGCGTGTAGAGGAGCTGACGGACGGGGCAGCGGGCCTGGAGGAGCGTGTTTTCCAGGAGGCGGCCATGATGGCGGCGCGGGCCGATGTACGCGAGGAACTCGACCGCCTCGAGGCTCACACGGCATCAGGCCGCGCCCTTGTCCGCGATGGCGGGAGCGTCGGGCGGCGTCTGGACTTTCTGACCCAGGAGTTCCTGCGCGAGGCCAACACTTTGTGTTCGAAGTCGGCCACCCTTGCCTTGACCTCGGCAGGCTTGGACCTCAAAGCCACCATCGAGCAACTCAAGGAGCAGGTGCAGAATGTCGAGTGACGGTCAGGCGAGCCCATCCCCGCGACGCGGCCTGTTGCTGATGGTCGTGGCCCCATCGGGTGTCGGCAAGACCAGTCTGACTCGGCGTCTGATTGCCGATCACCCGGACCTGCACCTGTCGCTGTCCTATACGACGCGGGAGCCGCGTCCGGGCGAGCATGACGCGCGCGACTATCATTTCGTGGACCGATCAACCTTTGATCAGATGGTCGAGGAGAACGCCTTCCTCGAATGGGCAGAGGTCTACGGCAACCGCTACGGCAGTCCCAAGGCTCCGATCATGGCCGCGCTGGAGCGCGGGCAAAGCGCCCTGTTCGACATCGACGACCATGGAGCCAAGACGATTGCGGCCCAACTGCCCGAAGACTCGGTGCTGGTCTATCTCCTGCCGCCGTCCCTGGCCGAAATGCGCCGCCGCCTGACGGCGAGATCCCAGGATTCCGAGGAGGTCATCCGCAAGCGGATTTCGCGCGCCAAGGAAGAGGTGTCCGGCTGGAATACCTTTGACTACGTCCTGCTCAACGACGATTTCGATCGGGCCTATGCCGACCTGGCGCACATCTTCCATGCCGAGCGCCTGAAGCGGGCGCGAAATCCGTGGGTCGGAGATTTTGTCGGCGGCCTGCTGGCGGAAGAGGTCGAGGGCTAGCTTCGGCTGGCCTCGGCCAATCGTAGGAACCCTGCCACATCGATCACCTCGGCCCGTGCCTCTGGACTGATGCCGGCGGCTTCGCACAGCGTCGCGCCGCCCAGCGACTTCAGGCTGGATCGTAGCATCTTTCGGCGTTGGCCAAAGGCGGCGGCGGTCACCTTCTCGAGGGCCTGGAGCATGCCGCTCGACGGCGCGTCGGGCCGGGGGTCGAGGCGGACGACGGCGGAGGCGACCTTGGGCGGCGGTGTGAAGGCGCGAGCGGGAAGGTCCATGACGACGCGCGCCTCGCACACGGCCTGGGAAATCACGCTGAGCCGACCATAGGCATCCGACCCCGCCGGCGCAGCGACGCGGTCCGCGACCTCTTTCTGGAACATCAGGGTCAGGGATTTCGGTCGCCAGGGCCCGGTCAGCCATTTGATCAATAGGGGCGTACCGACATTGTAAGGCAGGTTGGATACCAGATGACCGGTGCGACCCTTGAGAAGGTCCAATTCGTCCACCTTGAGGGCATCCCCCTCAATGACGGTCAGACGACCGTCGCCGGCTTCGGCCAGTTCCTGGAGGAGGGGGATGAAGCGTCGATCCTTCTCGACCACGATGACGTGTTCGGCATCAGTCTCCAACAGCGCCCGCGTCAGTCCGCCCGGTCCCGGGCCGACTTCGATAACCACATCACCCGCAAAGGGACCGGCCAGTCGAGCGATCTTTCGGGTGACATTCAGGTCGAGCAGGAAGTGCTGGCCGAACCGTTTGTCGGCGGACAGCCCATGGGCCTCCAGAACGTCTCGCAGAGGGGCCAGGTCGCTCATGCTGCGGCGCGTCGTTGAGACATGTCGCCAGCCAGGCGGATCGCAGCGATCAGGCTGTCCGGCCGGGCGATTCCTTTTCCGGCGATATCGAAACCGACGCCATGATCTGGCGAGGTGCGGATGATCGGCAAGCCGAGGGTGGCGTTGACGCCGCCCCAGAAATCGAGGGTCTTCACCGGGATCAGTCCCTGGTCATGATAGAGGCAGACCGCCGCATCGTAGCGGGAGCGAGCCTCCGCATGAAACATCGTGTCGGGCGGCAACGGGTCGGTGATCTGGATCCCCTGAGCCCGGAGCCGCTCGGCGGCCGGGACAAGAATGTTGCGTTCTTCGAGTCCGATCGCCCCCCCTTCACCCGCGTGAGGGTTCAGCCCGGCCAGGGCGAGTCGTGGGGCGTCGATACCAAGATCCCGCTTGAGGGCTTCGTGCGTGACGCGCGCCGTCCGCATAACCCGCTCTACGGTCACCAGTTCGGGTACCTCGTTGAGAGGAACGTGAATCGTCACCAGTGACACCCGCAGATCCAGTGCCGTCAGCATCATCACCGGCCCGCGCGCATCTTCGAACGGCACAGCCTGGGTCAGGTCGGCGATGAATTCTGTATGTCCGGGAAACCGGAATCCGGCCTGATAGAGCGGGGCCTTGGCGATTGGACAGGTCACAATGCCGCCGGCCTGGCCGCGCACCGACAGGTCCACGGCCTCGGCAATCCACCCAATGACGGCGTCTGCGTTCTCGGGAGATGCCCGCCCCGGAGTCGGACGAACGCGGCAAGGGCGGTCTAGCACCGGAATCGCCGCCGAGAAGGCCTCCTGAGCCTGATCGGGGGTGTCGAGCACCTGGACGGAAACGCCCTGCTCTAAAAGCAGGCCGGCATCTCCTACAACGAAGAACGCAGGGTCGTTCTGACCTGACATTTCCCAGGCCTTGGCGATGATTTCCGGGCCGATCCCTGCCGGGTCGCCCAGGCTGAGGGCGAGCGGGATCGCTGTCATCGGATCAGGAGTCGGAGCCGGGAGATTCGATCGTCGCCGCGTTGCGCAGATCGCGAATGTAGCGACGTGCCAGCATGTTCAACTGCTGACTGCCGAGTTCCTGCTCGATCTCCTCGCGTGACGGGATCTGGTCACTGGCGCTGCGTCGTCCGCACATCGCGACAAGGTGAAGGCCCTGTTCGGAGCGTTGCGGGGTGCTGACGGATCCTACCTCTGCCGAACGCGCGATCTCCTGGAACGGAGAGGTCAGATCGGCGACGTTGGCTTCACCCAGTTCGGACCCGATGACGCCCGGGGTCTGATTGGCACGCGCCACGATGTTGTCACAGGTCAGGCCGCTATCACGAAGACGGTTCAGCGTCGCGGTGGCCTCGGCCACCTGAGCCTCCGAGGCCCCCGGTGCCAGACGGATGCCGGCCTGCCGAAGGCTGGCCATCGTCGAAACCGATCCGGTGCGCTCATCGCGGACCACGATGATGTAAACACCACCATCCACCGCAATCGGATTTGAGAGCTGACCCGGGTTCATCTGGTCGAGCGCCGCCTGGACCTGGGCGGGGGATTCACCTTCGATGACCCAGCCGGCATCGCCGCCAGAGGTGGCGGATGGCGCTGAAGAGAACTGCTGTGCCACGGCGGGGAAGGGGGCACCCTGAAGGAGCTGCTGAACCAGATGGCGCGCACCGTTCATCGCCACATCCATCCCGCCGACCGTCGCGGCGTCGATGTAGATTTCGCCGAGTAGCCATTGCGGTCGGCTGGCGGCGTCCTCGATGCGTTCCAGAACGGCATTGATCTGATCAGAGCCGACGCGGGCGCGATCCCGATAGCGACCGCCCACCAACATGCCCCATCCCATGTCGACGCGAACCTTTTCTCGGAAGCTGCTCGGCTCAATCCCGAATTGCCGCATGGCGGCGAGCATTTGTGCAGCGGATGAGCCATTGCCTTGCGCCATGCTTTCGATCTCGGAATCGATCATGGCATCGGTGATCTGGACCTCATAGCGTTCCAGTTCCTGAGCCTGGAGCTGTTGATCGATCAATGCCCGCAGGGCTTGTTGCTGGATCGCAGGCAGGTTGTCCGCGGTGGCCTGAATCTGGGACGTGAAAATCAGAAACAGCATACGTTGGCGAACATCGTAGCTGGTGATGAGGTCATCGTTGACCGTGACCGCTACGCCCTCCGAGAGGGTGAATTGAGGCGCAGGGGTCGCACCGGCCTGCGCTTGCTGCTGTTGCGCTGCGGTTTGCGCAAGAACGGGTTGTGACATGGACAGCGCAAGGGCGAGCGCGCCTGCAGAGAGCATCCAACGCATTGGAGAGGTTATTCCTTTTCCGACAAGCGGGGTGAACACGGATTGAGCCGTCGGACGGCGTTCGAACAACATGAGCGCTTCTTACCTTGAACCGCCCAATGTGGCGAGGATTAGGCGTACGGAAACGCCTTCAGACGATCGGACGCCGCGGCCGGCGAACAGATCCTCGTTGCGCTCGTAAAGAATTTCCAGGCGCAGGCACTCGTCTTCGTAGAGCAGGCCGATCTCCGACCGCCTCCAGAGCTCCTGGCTGAGGTCGCGGGTGGCATTGAAGGTGACGCCCCAGTCGCCAACGACAAAGACCTGTCCAGAAACCTGGATGTTCTCATAGTTGGCGCTGGCCAGAGGTGAGGGGTCCGACTGATCCGAGATGTAGCGCACCGAGACATAGTCGGACTGACGGAAGCCGGCACTCATTCCGACTTCAGCCTGACGCAGGTTCAGATTGTCATCGAGCCTGGCCCGCGCCCAGCCAGATACGCGCGGCAGGGGTTGGGCCGTCGCGGCCACCACCCAGTCGGAGGACGTTTCAGAAATCCCGGTGGGGTCGTAGAGCGTCCCTGGAGGCGCGCCCGTTACCTGGCGCCGGTAGCCGGCTTCTTCCTCAGCGCGGAACATGCGACCCAGAAACAGGCTGGCATTGCGGCCATCAGCCCATTCGGCGGCGAAACGCATGCCCAGGCTGGCGCGCAGCCCACCTTCATAGAGATCGTAGCCGGGAAATTTGTTGTCCTGGAACAGGGTCGTTTGGTCCAGCTCAACGATCTGGCTGTCCTCATTGGGAATGCGCGGGTCGATGTCCGCTTCAGGAGAGATCGCGATTTGAGCCATGGGCTCAATGATGACCGAGCCCCCGGCAAAGCGCCGGATGAGCGGGTAGCGCAGGTCCAGGCCAAGCGTGGCATTGAAGCGGGAAACCTCAACGGCATCCGTCGGTCCGGTGGGCAGGTCGTCGACGGTGTAGAAATCAGCTCGCGAGCTCATGAATGGCTCGAGCCGCAGGCCAAAATCCGTGGTGATGATCCGTCGCCAGTCTGCCTCGAAGGAGGCGCGGCCACTGTCGACACCTGGAAGGCCCGTCGTAGGTCCCGGAGGTGGCAGGTAGGTCGGCGAAATGACCGGGGCCCCGACGTAGTCTTCCCGGAACAACGCAACGGCCGACCCGCGCAGCCTGAGACGGCCGCCCAAAATTGAATTTTCTGGTTCCCAGCGGAAGTCGACCATGGGGCCGACGATCGGCAGGGTGTCGTCGTTCTCGAAGATCAGGCCGCGAGCGTCACCGGCATTGTAGGTGACGGTGTCGATGCCGGTCACCCGAAGCGACTGGAATGCCAGAAGCGCCGCGGAGAAATACGATCGATCCGTCTGCCTTTCGACGTAGATCTGGTTGATCAGCCGCCGATCATCTGCCCGGAACAGGCCGCGATCCTGGAACACCTCTTCGATGTCGTAGCGGTCGAACAGGGTCGGATCGGTCGCATGTTCGACCGTGAAACCCCAGCGCCAGTCCTGATTGATGTCGAAGGCACCGCTGCCCAGGACGTAGCCCCGAGATTCAGCGCGGCCATAGCGGGTGTTGTCGAAGTCGACGCCCGGTCCGGGGTCGACGTCGATATTTCCGAAGAGGCGCTCATGGGTGTAGCCGCCACGGATGCGGGCCTCGCCCGAATAGAAGCGCCGCCGCCAATCCAGGTTCAGAAGCGGATTGACCGAACTGTTGATCTGCGGGCTGACGATGAGGTCCTGATGCGGCGAAATCACCCACAGATAAGGCTGTTCGTAGGAAAAGCCCCGGCCATTTGACGTGGAGACCGTCGGCATCAACAGGCCGGACTGGCGCTCGGCGGTCGGATCGGGATGCCAGAAAACCGGTGAGTAAAAGATCGGCACGCCGGCCACGCGGATGACCGCGTTGCGGTAGAAGACGATCGCGTTGTCCTGGTCCTGGACAACCGTATCAGCCTGGATCGACCAGGTGGGTTCAGACGCGTCGCCTTCGGAATCGCAGATGTCGCACGGAGTGAAGATGGCGTTGTGCAGCTCGTTCACGGTTTCCGAACGTCGAACAGCCGTTGCGGACGAAATCTTGATGTTGTTCCCGAGCCGGGCCGAGAAGCCGGTCGCGTATCCCGCTCGAAGCTCGTCATCGAGTTCGAGGGTGTCGGCGTACTGGACAGTGCCGTCGGGATTGATCAGTTGGGCGTTGCCGGTCGCGGACAGCAATCCGGTTTGCATCACATAGTTGATCTGATCCGCACGGATCAGTCGACCCTGATAGCGGGCCTCGACAGCGCCGATGGCGACGATCTCGTCTGTATCCTGATTGTGGGCAATCGAGTTGGCTTCGATGAACAGACCTTCGGCAGACAAGCCGTCTGGTCCGACCGTTTCGGCGATCTGCCGATCAGGGGCGGGGGCCTCCTGGGCCAGGGCAGGCGCGGCCAACAGACCGAAGACCGCCGCGCTGATTCCAGCGAGCAGCCCGGCCCGGAGCCGTGGACCAACGGTGTTGGCGTCAGAACTGCGCATGGCGTCCCAAAATAATCCTGTCCCCGGGTTAGCCGTCTTCGGTGTAGCAGAGCAAGGTGAAGGCTGACAGGACGACCAGCAAGGGGGGAATCCAGGCTGCAGCCATTGGCGGGAGCACCTCGGACTCGCCAAGGGCTCGCATCAGGGCGCTGAGGAAATAAAAGACAAAGCCAAGCCCGATGGCCGAGACGACCATGAAGGGCATGTCGCCCAGGCGCATCAGCCGCAACGAGAAGGCCGCTGCCAGAATGGACATGGCGGCAAACATCAACGGCGTCGCCAGCAATTCCTGAAGCCGCAACCGGTATTGAGTCGCCGAGAAACCCGCCGCCTCGATCGTGGAAATCAGGCTGGGCAGACGCCAGAACGGCGTGCTTCGCGGCTGGGCAAATCCTTCAAATGCCTTGTCCGGCGTCAGGTTGGATCGGATCGACAGGGTCGCATAGGTGACCGCCTGTTCACCGGCTGCTGCTTCGCGGGCATTTGTCAGTTCCCAGGCACCGGGCACCAGCCGGGCTGATTCCGCCTCGATGCGGCGTTCAAAGTCGCGCCGACCGTCTGCGCCCGTGGTGTAGATGAACATCGACACGCCGCGCAGTTCCGATGTCTCGGCGTTTCGTTCCTCCGCTCGAACCACGACCTGATTTCGACCGTCGCCCTGGCGAACCCAGACGGTCGAGGATTCGGGGGCCAACCCTTCGCGGGTTTGCAGCAACGCGTTCGAGCGTGCCTGGTATTGACCATCAAGCCAGGATGCCACGGGATTCAGGACAGCGATCGTGATCACCCCGGCGACCAGCGCGGCACCGGCAGCGGGAAAAATAAAGCGCCAGGCGGAAACGCCGGCCGCACGCATTGCGACCAGCTCACTTCTGCGATTCAGGCCAACAAAGGCTGCCAGCGTTCCGAACAGGAACACAAACGGCAGAAGCTGCAGGATGACGGAGGGAGACTTCATCAACATCAGCCCGGCAAGGCCGAAAACCGACACATCCACTCGACCGCCGATGTCTCGCGAGATTTCCACGAAATCGATCAGCATGATCACGGCGGCGATGATCGCCAATGCGCCGACAACCGACCGCATGGTCCGCAACAGCACATAGCGTTCGATACTGGTCAGCCGCCCCTGCCAGAGAGGCATGCCTCCGGGAAGCCGTGCGCCCCTGCGTCTCATGCCTTCAGCCCTCCAATGAGGCGCCTGCGCCCTGCACCGATCTCAACAAAGCGTCGAATTCTCTGTTTGAACATGGGCTTGAGGGCGAGCCACATGAGGCCCAGGGGAAGCAGGTATTGGAGAATGTTGAGCCAGCCGCTTGAGCCGCAGGCTGACACAGCGGCAAAACCCAGAAGCCGCACTGAAATGGCCACCGCCACCGCAATGGCGATCCTGCGGGAATAGCCGGTGCGGCTGAAACTTCCGCCCAGCACGGCGGAAATGGCGACAGCCATGAAGGCCAGGACGTAGAGGGGGCCAGCCAGGCGGGCATGAGCCTCGGCCAGTAGCTTCAGCCGATTGCCCGTTTCCCATTCATTGGCGGGGTCCGGGAACAGCAGATCGGACAGCCACCGGTCTGACTCCTTGTAGTGCAGCGTACCGGTCGAAATCGCATAGCCACCCAATTCCACGACATAGTCATCGAACGACAGGTAGTTGAGCACGCCCGCCTGTGAGAACTCTGACGACGACCCGTTCGACAGGATGATCACCGGCCGTCCATCGAGATTGGTGATCCGGCCTTCCTCGGCGTCATACAGGGTGGCGCCGTCAGGGCGTTCGATGTGGATGAAGAGGTTCTTCAGCAGGCCGTTCTGGTCCACACGCTGGGCGTAAACGGTCAGGCCCGGTGCGCCCTCCACAAACTCGCCCTCGCGGACAAGGATCGCGGCCAGATCGGCCCTGACGGCGTGGAGCTCGCGCCGCATTTCCTGCATGGCGAGCGGCTGAAGGAACAGGTTCGAGGCCAAGGCAACAACGGCGATCAAGGTCGCGAGCCGCATGGCGGAGTCCATAACGCCCCAGCGGCTCATCCCGCCCGCGTAGCAGACGACGATCTCATGGTCGGAATGGAGCCGGTTCAGAGCCATCAGCGCGCCGACCAGCACGCCGATCGGCAGAATCAGGGTGACAACCTGGGGCATGGCCAGTGCTGTCACCTTGGCCAGCGTCCAGGCCCCTTGTCCGCGCTCCACAATCAGATCCAGCTGGCCCAGGCTCTGGCCCAGAATGACCACGAGCGTCAGCGCCCCGATCGCACCAATGACCGGGACGGCAATCTGACGGAAAAGATAGCGATCAATGATCTTCATAGCGGACATTGCGGGCGAGGCCCGCGCGAGGCATTTATCACGCTCGTTGGCGAACACCATGTCCGCCGTGAGATTACGTTAGCCGTCCGGTGGGCTTCCGGACGGACAGGAGTCCTCAGATGAAGATCGAATTCGTCGCCAAGGCCGGCGACGCTGATGCTGTAGCCTTGCTAGTCTTTGAAGAATCAAGACTTTCATCGGCAGCTCGAGATGCGGACGCGGCCCTCGGCGGGGCTGTGACGCGGGCGTCGAAGCAGGGACGATTTTCAGGCAAGGCGGGCCAGACGGCCCTTCTGGGGGGGGCGTCTGACTCGACCCAGTTGTGGTTGATCGGAGCCGGAGGCGAATCGGAGTTCCGTGATCTCGCGATTGAAGCTGCCGCGGCCAATGCCTTTAACGCAGCCAAGATGTCGGGGGCCCAGACGCTGGCGATTGAGCTGACTCAGCTTTCCGCTGAAGCGGCGGCGCGCGCCGGCTTCGCGGTTCGACTGGCCGCCTATCGCTTTGACAAGTACCGGACGACCTTGAAGCCGGAGAAGACCGCGTCGATCCAGACGGTGCGAATCGTCTGTGCAGACCCCAAGGCCACCAAGACTGCCGCCAAGAGCTGGGATGCTCTGGCGGATGGAATCATGTTCACCCGTGACCTGGTCTCGGAGCCCGCCAACGTCCTGCATCCCCAGTCCTTCGTGGAGCGGTGCAAGGCGCTGAAATCCATCGGCCTGGACGTCGAGGTCCTGGGCGAAAAGGAAATGGAAAAGCTGGGCATGGGCAGCCTGCTTGGTGTCGGTCAGGGCAGTGTGCGCGAAAGCCAGCTGCTGATCATGCGCTGGAATGGCGGTGCCAAGTCTGAGCCTCCGGTCGCATTTGTCGGCAAGGGCGTGTGCTTCGACACCGGCGGCATCTCGATCAAACCTGCCGAAGGCATGGAAGAGATGAAGTGGGACATGGGCGGTGGCGGTGCGGTCGCCGGCCTGATGCACGCCCTGGCTGGACGAAAAGCCAAGGTCAACGCCGTTGGCGTGATCGGCCTGGTTGAAAACATGCCGGACGGAAACGCCCAAAGACCCGGTGACGTCGTCAAGTCGATGTCGGGCCAGACCATCGAAGTCATCAACACCGACGCCGAAGGCCGCCTCGTGCTGGCTGATGCGCTTTGGTACACGCAGGATCGCTTCAAGCCGAAGTTCATGATCGACCTGGCGACCCTCACCGGAGCCATGATCGTGTCGCTGGGCCTGGAATACGCCGGCGTCTTCTCGAATGATGACAAGCTGGCCGACAACATTCTGGCTGCTGGACCGCCGACGGGTGAGCACGTTTGGCGGATGCCGTTGCCGGAGGCCTATGAGCGTCACATCGACAGCCCGATCGCCGATGTGAAGAACATGGGCAACGGCCGTTCCGGTGGATCGATCACTGCGGCCCTTTTCCTCCAGCGGTTCGTCAACAAGACACCGTGGGCACACATCGATATCGCGCCGACCGCCTGGACCAAGGATTCGAAGGTCGAGACGGTTCCGAACGGGGCCACGGGCTACGGGGTGCGCCTGCTGAACCAGATGGTTCAGGACCGTTACGAAGGCTGACTTCCAAAAAGAAGCGCCGGGCTCTCGGGAAGAGCCCGGCGCATTTGGTCAAGTCGTGACGGTGGGTCTAGTGGTCGCCGCCGCCCATGGATTCGGCACCGGTCATGACCTCCGAGATGTACAGACCGGCAGGGGCCGTTGTCGCTTCGCCGTAGACGCCGACCCAGATGTCGTACTGGCCGGACATCGGTGAAGCAAAGGCCACCGCAGGGTTCAGTCCGTCGTTGTCATCGTTGCAGTGCCACGACCCGTCGGCGGCATTGATCACCAGGGTGGTGTCCTCATCAGAGACCGCAGAGATAATCAGCGGGAAGTCTGTGCCGGCTTCATAGTTGACCCGGAAGTCCGGCTCATTGGCGATGAATCCGACGCACTCGCCACCGAGGCTCGAGGCGTCGATGCTGCCGCCCGCGATCATCGGGATGACGGCAGGATCGGGAACATAGCCCGTGACCAGGTTGAGATGACCAAAGGTCGGCTCGAGGCTGTAATCCTGAGCCAGGGCGGGGCCGGCCAGCAGGGCCAGGGCGGCTGCGGCAGCAGTCATGCGAACGATCATCGATGAAGTCTCCAAAGGCGGGTTGAGAGAAACGGCGTCAGTGCGGAGTCGGCACTTGCGGCTCCTCATTGGCCACCGCAGGATGCACACAGCGGGCAAGCCGTAAACTGATGATATCTGGCGCAAGGAGAGAATGTGAGCGACGCGGCGGTTGAAGCCTGGTTCTACCATCTGGAACAATCCAGCCTGGATCAGGCCCTGCCGGGATTGCTCGAAAAGACCCTGGCGCGCGGTTGGCGGGCGCTGGTGCGGGTCCGGGATCCGGGCCTGTTGGCGGCTCTGGATGAAAGGTTGTGGACCTGGCGGGCCGAATCCTTCCTGCCCCACGGAACGGACCGGGCGGAGCATGCGGCGGACCAGCCGATCCTGCTGACGCAGGAGGCAGAGGCGAATCCCAATGGTGCTCAGGTGCTGTTCATCGTCGACGGTGCAGACCCGGGAGACATCGAATCGTACGCGCGGTGTCTGATTCTGTTCGACGGGCGCTACGAGGCGGCTCTGGCCCAGGCCAGGCAGCAATGGAAGTCTATGAAGGCGGGCGGCGTTGAAGCCTCCTACTGGAGACAGAACGAGGAGGGGGCATGGTCAAGAGCAGCGTAAGTCACTGGATTTTACCGTCGTTGGCGCTGGTCCTGGCGGCCTGTGGCGGCGCGTCGACCCCGCCGCCGGTCGTGCCGGTCGTCACCCCGCCGCCCGTCCCGGTGAGCGATCAGTGCGGGGCGTCGGCCCTTCAGTATCTTGTCGGGCAACCTCGGACCGAGATACCCGTTCCTGTTGACATCACGCATCGCCGTGTGACCTGTTCGACCTGCCCGCTGACTGAAGACAATTCGGAAAGTCGATTGAATATCTTGTACAATCGCGAAACCGGGCGGGTTGAGCGCGTGTTCTGCGGATAGACCGGAGATCGACCATGAAGACCCTTCTTTTGATGTCATCGCTCATCGTGGCAGCCGCCTGTGCGCCGGTGCCGCCGCCGCCCCAGATTGGCGGGCCAGATCCGGTACCGCCGGAAAACGACCAGTGTCGGGCCGCTGTTCACCAGAATCTGATTGGCCGTCATCGGTCAGAGATTCCGGCCACACCGCTTGGCGCCACCTGGCGGGTTAGCTGTTCAAGCTGTGCCGTGACGATGGACTACAACCCGCGTCGCATGAACATTGTCTATGATGATCGCACGGAGATCATCCAGAGCGTGAGCTGCGGGTGATGCGCGAGTTCCTGATTGCGGCGGCGTTAGCGCTAGGCGCTTGCGCGACGCCCGTGGCGGACGAGGGCGGCACGGCCTGGCAGTGTGACGCCGAGGCGGCGCAATCTCTGATCGGCAGTCATCGCGGAGCGGTGACCTTTCCGGCGGATGCCAATGTCCGGTTCGTCTGCACCGAATGCCCGATGACGCGGGACTATCGGCGGGACCGGCTGACGATCTTCTTCGATGAGGGCACCGGCCTCATTGAGCGGGTTCAGTGCGTCTAGGCTTCGGCCAAGGCTTCTTCGGCTTCGATCCAGGCGGCTTCGGCGGTATCGAGGTCTGACTGGACCTTGGCCCGCTCGCGGCTGAGGTCGCCGAGCGCCTTCGGATTGGCAACGGCGGCGTTGGCCAGTTCGTCGTCGATGCGGGCCAGGCGGGCCGTGAGGGACGCCATCCTCTCTTCAGCCTTTTTGGCGGCGAAGCGCAGGGTCGAGGGCGAGGGGCCGTCCTTTTTCGAGGCCTTGGCCGGTGCGGGGGCGGCGACCGGCTCGGGCGATGGGTCCTGGACCTGACGGGGCTTGGCCCCCGCGGCCTTGGCCCGGTCGATGACGAAGCGAGCATAGTCGTCCATGTCGCCGTCAAAGGGTTTCACCGTTCCGTCTGCGGCGAGCCACAGGCGATCAGCCACCAGTTCCATGAGCGACCGGTCGTGCGTGATCAGGATCACCGCGCCCTGATACTCATTCAGCGCATCCAGCAGGGCTCGGCGGCTGTCGATGTCCAGGTGGTTGGTCGGCTCGTCGAGGATGAGGACGTGCGGGGCTTCCATGGCCACGAGATTGAGCAGGAGGCGGGCGCGTTCGCCGCCGGAAAGGCTCTCGACCTTGGTTTCCTGTTTCTCGAAAGGCAGGCCGAACTGGGCCAGACGCGAGCGCCGGCTGGATTCGGAAGCCTCAGGCATGGCGCGCCGGATGATTTCGAGCGCTGTGTCGTTGGGGTCGAGCGCCTCAATCTGGTGCTGGTGGAACCAGCCGACCTTCATCTTGCCGGAATGAAGATATTCGCCCTTCTCTGGCTTGAGGGCCTCGGCGATCATCTTGGCGAAGGTCGACTTGCCGGCACCGTTGACGCCCAACAGGCCGATGCGGTCGTCCTCATCCATGCGCAGGTTGAGGTTTCTGAGGACCGGCTTGCCCGGCTCATAGCCGACATCGGCCTTCTCGAGACGGATCAGAGGCGGAGCCAGAGGGCGTAGCGGCGAGGGCAGGGTGAAGGGAGCAACCCGCTCTTCGGGCGGCAGGCTGATCGGCTGCATCTTGGCCAGTCGCTTGACCCGTGACTGGGCCTGGGCGGCCTTGGAAGCCTTGGCTTTGAAGCGGTCGACGAAGGCCTGGAGGTGGGCGCGTTCCGCATCCTGCTTGGCGCGGGTGGCCTCCAGCAGGCGGAGTTTTTCGGCGCGGGCCTTTTCGAAGCCGTCGTAGCCGCCGGTGTAGAGCTCAAGCCGCCGGTTCGCCATGTGCAGAATGTGGGTGCAGGAGGCATTCAGCAGTTCACGGTCGTGGCTGATGATGATGGCCGTGTGCGGATATCTGCGAAGCCGGGCCTCAAGCCAGAGCGCACCTTCCAGGTCGAGATAGTTGGTCGGCTCGTCCAGCAGCAGGATGTCTGGTTCCGCAAACAGGGCGGCGGCGAGGGCCACGCGCATTCGCCAGCCGCCCGAGAATTCAGACATCGGCCGATCAAGGTCTTCCTGGGTGAACCCCAGGCCGACGAGGATTTCAGCGGCCCGCGCCGGCGCGCTTTCGGCGTCGATGGAAATCAGGCGCTCCCAGATCTCGCCCATGTCCTCGGGATCGGCTGTTTCGAGCCGCTGCATGAGGGTGTGACGCTCTTCGTCGGCCTCGAGAATCGTGTCCAGCAAGGTGACGGGTGTGGCCGGGTGTTCCTGATCGACCGAGCCGATGCGCGCCTGTTTGGGCAGGCGGATTTCGTCACCGGGGGCCTGCAGCTCACCAAGAATCAGCTTGAATAGCGTGGACTTGCCCACGCCGTTACGGCCGACGAGCCCAACCTTGGCCCCAGGAGGCACGCTGACGGAAGCCTTTTCCAGGAATGGGCGACCCCAGGCGGAAAAGGTCAGGTCCTTGATCTGAAGCATGGTCGAAAACGGCGGGTTGGAAAGCGGGGAGGGCGCCGCTATAAGCCCGCGACCTTGAAACCCCAAACCAGAAGTCACTCCCCATGACCGAACGCACCTTCTCGATCATCAAGCCCGACGCCACGCGCCGCAACCTGACCGGCGCGGTCAACGCCATGATCGAAGGCGCTGGCCTGCGCATCGTCGGCCAGCGTCGCATCCGCCTGACCGAAGATCAGGCCAAGAAATTCTACGAAGTTCATGCCGCCCGCCCGTTCTACAACGAGCTGGTCAGCCAGATGACCGCCGAGCCGGTCGTCGTTCAGGTGCTGGAAGGCGACAACGCCGTGGCCCGCTACCGCGAAGTCATGGGCGCGACCAACCCGCAGGAAGCCGCCGAAGGCACCATCCGCAAGGCCTTTGCCCTGTCGATCGGTGAGAACTCGGTTCACGGTTCGGACTCGATCGAGAACGCCGGCATCGAAATCGCCCAGTTCTTCACGGCGGATCAGATCCCGGGCTAAGCCCCCGATCTGAATCGGAAAGATCAGGCCTCCGGGGCGACCCGGGGGCCTTTCTTGTGCGCGTCGTCCAGTATCACCTTACTGAGTGCCAATGGGTAAAGCTGATGCTCGGCCTCAAGCACCCTCGCGGCGAGGGTTTCGGGCGTGTCACCCACAAGGACCGGCACACGGGCCCGGTCGATGATCGGGCCGGCATCCATTTCGGCAACGACGTGATGGACCGTGCACCCAGCCTCGGTGTCTCCCGCCTCGATCGCGCGACGGTGCGTGTCGAGGCCTGGATATTTCGGCAGCAGGGACGGGTGGATGTTGATCAGGCGGCCGTGCCACTGGCCCACGAACCACGGGGTCAGCAGACGCATATAGCCGGCGAGTGCGACCCACTCGATGTTGCGGGTGACCAGTTCGGCGTGGATCGTGCGCTCATGGGCTTCGCGGTTTTTGCCGAAGGGAGCCTGATCGACGGCGATGGCTTCGACGCCGAGGTCGCGCGCGTGGTTCAGGCCCGGCGCGTCCGGCCTGTTGGACAGGACGCAGACGACCTCATACGGGCAGTCCGGCGCGCGAGACGCTTCGATCAGGGCGACCATGTTTGAGCCGGTGCCCGAGATGAAGACGGCGACCTGGGCCTTCTTCATGCCGATTGCAGGGTTCCGCAGATGAAGGCGGTTTCGCCGGCGGCCTCAAGATCGGCGATGACCGAACCGGCCTGGTCGTCGGAGACGTAAAGCACGAAACCGACGCCACAGTTGAACGTCCGGCGCAATTCGTGGTCGGAGACGCCACCTTGTTCGCCAAGCCACTTGAACAGGGGCGGCAGCTCCCAGGCCTCCCAATCGAAGACCGGGACCAGGCCCTCGGCCACGCCGCGCTGAGGATTTTCGATCAAGCCGCCACCGGTGATGTGGGCTCCGCCGCTGACGCGACCCGACTTCATGATGGGCAGGATCGACTTGATGTAGATTCGGGTCGGCTCCATCAGCGCCTGGGCCAGGGTGCGGTCCCGGGCGAACGGCGCGTCGTCCGCCCAGGCCAGGCCTGAGCGTTCGACGATCTTGCGGATGAGCGAATAGCCGTTCGAGTGCGGCCCGGATGATCCGACCCCGATGATTGCGTCGCCGGGTTTCTGTTCATCCAGGCGCGGCAGCACGTGCCCGCGCTCGACCGCACCGACGGAGAAGCCTGCGAGGTCATATTCGCCATCGCTGTACATGCCGGGCATCTCAGCGGTTTCGCCCCCCACGAGGGCGCATCCGGCCAGCTTGCAGCCTTCGGCAATGCCGGCGACGACGCGACGAGCGACCTCGATGTCGAGTTTGCCGGTGGCGAAATAGTCCAGGAACATCAAAGGCTCGGCACCCTGTGCAAGCAGGTCGTTGACGCACATGGCGACCAGATCGATGCCGACATGATCGTGACGCCCCGTCTCGATGCCGATCTTGAGTTTGGTGCCGACCCCATCGGTGGTGGTGACGAGCAAGGGATCGGTGAAGCCGGCCGCCTTGGGGTCGAACAGCGCCCCAAAGCCTCCGAGCGAGGGGTCTGCACCGGGACGACGGGTCGCTTTGGCCAGCGGTTTGATGGCATCGACGAGGGCTTCGCCGGCGTCGATATCGACACCAGCATCTGCATAGGTAAGACCGTTCGGCCGGTCGGACATGGCGGCGCAAAGCTCCGAAAGCTGGAAAATGGTGTTGGCACCCTTGTCAGGGGAGGGCGCGAGCGGGCTATAGCTACCCCATGAACCCGATCACCGACAACGCCGCCCTGGCGGCGCTCTGTAATTCTGTCAAAGGCGCTCCGTTTATCGCGGTGGACACTGAGTTCATGCGCGAGACGACCTATTGGCCCAAACTGTGTCTGATCCAGGCCGCAACGCCCGAGCATGAGGCCGTTATTGATCCGCTGGCCGACGGGATCGATCTGACGCCGTTTCTGGACCTGCTGCGCGACCCGGCCACGGTGAAGGTGTTTCACGCCGCACGTCAGGACGTGGAAATTTTCAACAAGCTGGGTGCCATGCCGCGCCCGCTGTTCGACACCCAGGCGGCGGCTATGGCGGCGGGATTCGGCGATCAGGTCAGCTATGATTCCCTGGTTCGCCAGATGCTCAACAAGCAGGTCGACAAGGGCAGCCGCTTCACCGACTGGGCGCGGCGACCGCTTACGTCCGCCCAGTACGACTACGCCCTGGCGGATGTGACCCATCTGGCGCGGCTGTACCCCAAGCTGCGTGATCGTCTGGAGCGGGATGGCAGACTGGAGTGGGTCAGCCAGGAGATGACCGCCTTGTCGGACCCGGCGCTCTATGACGTGTCGCCCGAGAATGCGTGGAAGCGTCTCAAGCCGAAGCGGTTCACGGCGAAATATCTGGCGGCCTTCAAGGCGACGGCGGAATGGCGGGAGCGCACCGCCCAGGAGCGCGACCAGCCCCGCGGACGCATTCTGAAGGACGAGGCGATCGACGAGATCGCGACCCAGACCCCGCTGGATGCCGATGCCTTCAATCGTCTGCGTTCGGTGCCTAAGGGCTTTGGGGCCTCGCGCATGGGGGGCGATCTGATCGCGGCGCTGGGTCCCGTTCTGAAAGACCCGGAGGCCAATGCGCCCCATGTCGAGCGCCCGGCCCACCAGCCGCCCGCACCGGCCTCGGTTGTCGAACTGTTGAAGGTGCTGCTGAAGGCCAAGTGCGAGAATCGTGGCGTGGCCCCCAAGCTGGTCGCCAATGTCGCGGACCTGGAAAAGATCGCGATTTCCGACACGGCTGATGTGCCGGCTCTGAGTGGCTGGCGGCGAGAGTTGTTCGGGGAGGATGCCCTCAAGCTCAAGCGCGGTGAAATCGCCCTGGTGTTGTCCGGTGCCCGCGTCGAGGTCGTCGAGATCGAGTAGCGGTTGCGTGACAGGCCGAAGTCGTCCCGCTAGGGTCGCGCCCGTACAGTTGAGGAGGCTGCCCGAATGATCCGATCCACCCTGGCCTGCGGGGCCGTTTTGATGTTGGCAGCCTGTGGCGGTTCCGCTGCACCGGAAGCTGTCACTCCGACCGGTCCGACGCCGACCCAGACAGCGACGCTGTCAGAGAGCATTCGGGTTCTGTCGTCCGACGAATTTGAAGGGCGTGGCATCGGTACCGAGGGTGAGCGGCGCACCATCGACTATGTCTCGCGCCAGTTTGCGGCTGCGGGCTTTGAGCCGGGCGGCCCGAACGGAAGCTGGGTCCAGCCGGTGACCCTTCGTCGCTTCAACATGGGTGAGGCCGAGGCGTCGATCTCGGTGGGTGGGCGCATGCTCCGCCTGGACCAGGGCGAAGAGATCGTCATGTCGACCCGACTGCCGGACGGCGATGGGCGCGTTGAGATGGGCGATCTGCCGCTGGTGTTTGTCGGTTACGGCACGAATGCGCCGGAGCGGAACTGGAACGATTTCGACGGCGTCGATGTGCGTGGCAAGATCATTGTCGTTCTGATCAATGATGCCGATTTTGAAGACCCCAGCCTGAACACCTTCAATGGCCGGGCCATGACCTACTATGGTCGCTGGACCTACAAGTATGAGGAAGCGGCCCGCCAGGGAGCCGCCGGGGTCTTGATCGTCCACGAGGATGCCCCGGCGTCCTATGGCTGGAATACGGTGCGTAATTCCTGGACCGGGCCCCAGTTCGACATCGAACGGGCCGACCCGGCGTCGGAGCGGACGGCGCTGGAAGCCTGGATCACACGTGACACGGCGGTCGAGCTGTTCCGTCAGGCCGGGCTGGATTTCGAAACGCTCAAGGCCCAGGCGCGCTCGCCGAACTTCCAGGCAGTGGAAATCCCGGGAGCCACTTTTGACGCCTCGTATGCCCTGACCAGCGACACGATCGAAACGGCCAATATCGTCGCGCGGTTGCCGGGAACGACCCATGCCAATGAGACGGTCCTGTACACGGCGCACTGGGACCACATCGGTATCGGCGAGCCTGATGCGAACGGCGATGCGATCTTTAACGGGGCGGTCGACAACGCCACGGGAACGGCGGCTCTGATCGAGCTGGCGCGTCTGTATGGTTCAGGCCCCCGGCCCGAGCGCTCCATCGTGCTGATCGGCTTTACCGCCGAAGAAAGCGGTTTGCTGGGTTCAGAGTTCTATGCGGCCAATCCGCTCTATGACCCGGCGCTGACTGTTGCCGGCTTCAACATCGACGGCATGAATGTGCTGGGACGGATGACCGACGTGTCGGTAACCGGCTCGGGCTATTCGTCGCTTGAGCTGGACCTGGCTCGCCATGCGGCCCTGCAGGGACGGACGGTGTCAGCGGATACCGAACCGCAAGCCGGCTACTATTTCCGGTCGGATCACTTCCCGCTGGCCAAGCGCGGCATTCCGATGCTGTACGCCGATGGCGGGACGGCCCTGCGGGTCGGGGGAGCGGCGGCGGTCGAGGCGGCCAGCGCCGACTATCGCGCCCATCGCTATCACCAGGCGGACGATGAGTGGTCTGCGGACTGGAACCTGGAGGGCATGGCGGAAGACATCATGCTGCTCTACGGAATGGGTCTGGAAATCGCCAACGACCGGACCTGGCCGACGTGGAACGAGGGCACCGAGTTCCGCCCGGTTCGCGACCGGACGGCCGCGCGTCGTCAGTAATCAGCGAATTCTGACGCAATGGTAACTGGTCAGGCCTCGCTGTGCGTGACAGCGAGGCCTGAGCTGTTGGTGGAGAGAGTGGGATGACGCGGATCAGGGCTGCGATGGGCGGGCTGCTGGCCCTGGTGCTGGCGGGCTGTGCAACAGCGAATACCGGTTCACCGGTGGCTGCGCCCCAGGAGGTCGCGGTCGAGGCGGCCCGGCTGTCGGACCATGTCCGTATCCTGAGCGATGATTCCTTCCAGGGGCGCGAGCCGGGGACCGACGGCGAGCGTATGACGCTGGACTATCTACAAGCCCAGTATGAGGCGATGGGACTAGAGCCCGGGGGTCCGAACGGCCAGTGGCGTCAGCCGGTCACCCTGACGCGCTACACTCCGGTGCCCGGCGGATCGGTGCGGGCGTCGATGCGCAATGGCCTGACGGTCAATCTGACGGGGGCGGTCAATGCGGCGCTGGTGCGCGCCACCTACGGAGACGGTCGCGTCCAATTCGAGGGAGCCCCGGTCGTGTTTGCCGGCTACGGGATCTCGGCCCCCGACCGCGGCTGGGATGACTACGCGGGCGTCGATGTGGAAGGCGCGGTCGTCGTCGTCCTGATGGGCGAGCCCGATGATGACCGATTCAATGGCGAATATCCGAGCCTCTACGGCCTGGATTCCTACAAGACCGAGGAAGCGCACCGGCGGGGCGCACTGGCGGTGCTGAACGCCATCGCGGTTCAGGCCGGATCGGCGCAGTGGCAAGGCATTGCCGGCTATGTGCGCCGTCCCTCGACCCAGGTGGTCGGTGTCGAGAACATCGAAGCGTCGGGCTATCTCGCCATGGAGCCTCTGATGGGCTGGATCCGTTCGAACGACGGCGACCCGGAACAGTGGTTCGCCGAAGCGGCCTCCGGTCAGTTTCGCGCGCGTCGTCTGGAAGGGGTGACCCTGTCGATGGATATCCGGGAAGAGGTCGACACGATTCAGACCTACAATCTGCTGGCGCGCATTCCCGGCAGCGAGGAGCCGGACGAGACCGTGATTGTCTCGGCCCACTGGGACCATGTCGGGGTGGCGGACACGCCGGATGAGAACGGCGATCTGGTCTACAACGGGGCCTGGGACAATGCGTCGGGCACTGCCGGCGTTCTGGAACTGGCGCGCGTGCTGCACGCCCAGGGCCCGCGTCGACGCTCGATCGTCTTTGCCCATATGGCGGCCGAAGAGATGGGCCTGCTGGGCAGCTATTTCTATGCGGAGCACCCGGTCTGGCCGCTTGAGACGACCGTTGCGGACGTCAATATCGACATGCTGCCGCTGTCGCCGCCGACCCGCGACCTTGCCATCTTTGGATACGGCCAGACGACGCTGGAGGACGATCTGGCACGGCTCGCGGCGGTTGAAGGGCGGGTGGTGACCGATGACGGACGCCCGGACGAAGGATTCTACTATCGCTCGGACCATTTCCCCTTTGCCCTGGCGGGCGTTCCCGCCCTGATGGTGTGGCACGGCGTGGATTGGGACGAGGGCGGTCGCGATGTCGGATCCCCGGCCTACCGCCAGCAGTGGGACCAGCACTATCATCAGCGGAGCGACGAATGGTCGGCCGATATCGACTGGCGATCCGCCGTCGAAAATCTCGATCTGCTTGAGCAGCTGGTCGCAGAACTGGCGGACGGCGACCAATGGCCGGACTGGAAGCCAGGATCGGAGTTCCTGGCCACGCGGGCGCAAAGCGCCTCGGCTCGGCAATGAAGGCACGGGCCTTTACCGCCGACGGTTCGCCTCCGACCGAGGGGGAATATCCGCAGGCGGTTGAGGTGAGCGATGTGTCGCGCTGGCTGTTCCTGTCCGGTCAGATCCCGGTCGGACCACTGGGCCGTCTGCCGGACGATTTCGAAGGCCAGTGCCGCCAGGCCTGGGCCAATGTGGAGGTCCAGCTCAGCGCGGCGGGGATGTCGCTGGACAACCTGGTCCGGGTGACGACCTATCTGGCGGACCGACGGTACGCGCTGGAAAACCGAGAGGTCCGTCTTGAGGTTCTGGCTGGCCGACAGCCCGCACTTACGGTCATCGTCACGGGCCTGTTTGAAGCCGAGTGGCTGGTCGAAATCGAAGCGGTGGCGGCGGCGTGAAACTCGTCCCGGCAGAGGGGGCCCCTGAGGGGATGATCCTCTTTGACGGAGTGTGCGTCTTCTGTTCGCGCTGGGTGCGATGGATCATCAGTCGCGACAAGGCCGGCGTTTACCGGTTCCTGCCCATCCAGAGCCCGCAGGGGCAAGTCATGGCCGAGCGGTTCGGGGTGAATCCGACCGATCCCCAGTCCAATGCCGTCATTCGACACGGCTTTGCGTTGTTCAAATCGGACGCCGTCATCGCCGTTGTTTCGAGTCTTCAGGGCTGGCGCTGGGTCGAGGTCTTTGCCATCGTGCCGCGCGTCCGTCGTGACTGGGTCTATGATCTTGTTGCCCGGCACCGCTATCGCCTGTTCGGCAATACAGACTATTGCTGGATCCCCGAGCGGGGCGAGCGCGACCGCCTCATGGAATAAGGAGGAACCCGCCATGAGATTTCTTGCGTGTCTGACTGCGGTAACCCTGCTGGTGGCTTGTCAGCCGGTAGCTGAAACGACTGAGGCCGCTGAAGCGGCGCCCCAGGATGCACCATCGCCCGCAGCAGCCCCTGCCGGCCCGGCCGTCGAGCCGTCCCCGGCCTTTGTGGGGTTTTGGGCTGCGGAACCGTCCTGGTGCAGCAACACCATTGGACCCGAACGCCCCATTGAGGTGACCGCGACCGAGTTCAGGGGGTACGAGAATACCTGTCAGATCACCAACCTGACCGCGACCGATACTGGCTGGACCGCGACATTTGTGTGCCAGGCCGAGGGGACAACCTCGAACGAGGCGGTCAGCCTCAAGGCAGACGACAACCGGTTGGAAGTGACCTGGATCGACGAGGCCTATGCCGTCGAATGGCGACGCTGCCCGGCCTAGCGAGTTGGGGTTTCAGTCGCGAGCCCTGAAGCCTGCGGTTCGGTCGGCTGGGCTGCCGGTGATGCCGCCTGGTCGTTCGCCGTATCCGTTGTGACCGGCGGCGTCGCAGGAGGCGGGGGTTCAGGGTCCCGATCCAGGGCCACATGGATCACCGGCATCCCCTGGGCCACCGCGTCCAGGGTATCCATACGGCCTCCCAGCAGGCGTTGATAAATCCAGTAGGCCGCGACGACTTCCTCGACGTACTGGCGCGACTGCGACACCGGAATGTTCTCGATGATCAGCAGGGAATCGGCGTCGGCTCCCAAGGCACGCCGAGCCTCAATGACGGGACGCGGCCCGCCATTGTAGGCCACGATAGCCCGCAGGAGATCGCCCTGGATGGCGTCCATTGCCATGACTCGTTCAACATAGGCCTGGCCCAGGCGCATGTTGATCGCAGGATCGAACAGGAGCGTCGGTTCGCGCCGGAAGGCGGAATTGGCGCTCAGCTCGGCGGCGGTCGCGGGCATGACCTGCATGATGCCATAGGCCCCCGCCCCAGATCGGGCCTGAGGATTGAAACGGCTCTCTTTACGGGCAATCGCGTAGACCAGTCCGCGCGGCAGGGAAAATCCTCCCTGGGGCTGGAGATCAGGCATCGGATAGTCCGCCGCATCGATCTGGCTGGTGCGTTCGAGCCCCAGGCGGTAGGCGAGACTTTCGCCGAGGATCGCCCATTGCAGGCGCTCGTCGGATGTGGCGGCATTGAAGGTGCCCAGGCGCAGTTCCTCGATCGCATCTTCCGTGCGGCCTATCTGGGCGAGGGCAGCGACGCGCCGCGCGGCCGGATTTGAGCTGACGAAGGCCGCAGCCGCAGCCTCATCGACCTCAGGCGCACCATAGACCACCGTATTGGGCCCCGGTGTGAGCCACGGCGCATTGAGGATCAACGGCTCGGCACCGAGCTGGCGCAAGGCGATCTGGCCATAGAATGTCGTCGGCCAACGTGCCGCCAGGCGCAGGTAGTCTGTCGCTTGCTGGGGGCGGCGGTCCTGGGTCAGGGAGCGGGCTGCCCAATAGCCGGCACCGGCGCGAATCCAGCCGCTTTCCGAAGGGTCGATGGCGACGCGTTCGAAGGCCTCGAAGGCATCCGCGTAGCGTCCCAAACGATAGGCCGCCAGACCCGCAACCCAGTAGTCGCCCTGGATCTGACCGACCTCCCACGCGCGCTGGATAAAGCCGTCATTCAGTTGATGGCGGGCTTCCCGTTCACGGAACTCGCCCATGCCGACCGAGGCTTGATAGGCGCGGCTCGCAGCAAGGCCGGGGGGAAGGCGAGGTTCAGCCTCACCCGGAGGAAGTCGACGCATGGCCAGGGTATAGACGCGTGGGGCATCGGCCAGGTCTGCATATTCGGTCAGCCAGGCCGATAGTTCGCCGAACGAGGCGGCATAGTCCCGGTGGAAGAGAATCTCGAACTGCAACTGTCCCAACAGGAGACGGTCGGAAACGCGACTGGCCCGATCAAGGGCGGCGGCGAAATCGCCCCTGCGGACATCCTGGAACGCCGATCTGTAGGAGGCTTCGTCCGCTTCGTTCAGCGGGCGCGGCTCGGCAAGCGCGTTTGACGCGAACAGGACAAGACCGACAAAGGCAGCGAGAGCGCCGCTCAGCAAACGCATTCGAATAGATCTCCGCCCCGGTGATTCAGGATTCTAGAGAAGGGGCATCCAGACCAGCAAGTCGCGTGCCCAGCGACAAAAGGTCCTGCCAGGCCTTGGCTTTCTCGCGAGGTTGCCGGAGCAGATAGGCGGGATGGAGCATCGGTAGCGCCGGATAGGTCTGGCCGCCCTCGCTGGGCCGCCAGTCGCGCCACTGGCCCCGCAGCTTGAGGATGCCGTCATCGCTCTTGAGCATGAATTTGGCGGAGGCCCCACCGACCAGGACCAGCAGCCGGGGTTGGACCAGGGCAATCGCGCGCTCGACGAACGGCACGCAGATCATCTGCTCCTCCAGGGTTGGCGTCCGGTTGCCCGGAGGTCGCCAAAAGACAGTGTTGGTGATGAACACCTCGTCCTTGAGATTGATCGCGGCCAGCATGCGATCCAGCAGCTGGCCGGCCTTGCCGACAAAGGGTTCGCCGCGTTGATCTTCATCGGCACCGGGGCCTTCGCCGATCAACATGACCTGGGCATCTGGCTTGCCGCGGGCAAAGACGGCCTGTTTGGCTCCCAGGCGACTGAGTGGGCAGCCGTCGAAGGCGCTTATGGCGTGGGCCAGGGCATCCAGGGTTTCGGCCTCGGACGCGCGCGAATGCGCCTCGGCGACGGCGGCAGCGATATCCGGCCCGGCCGACGCGGGTTGAGACGAGGCCGCGCCGACGATGACAGGCGAGCGTCGAACAGGCTGAGGGACATGGAGGCGATCAACCGGGCTGTCTTCGACGCACGTCTCCAGGCCGGCGTCACGCCAGAAGGCGAGGGCACTTTCCAGCTCGCGGTCTATCGTTTCGTCGGGGCGCGCGGACATCACAGGGCAGGGATAGTCCTTGACCGCCCCGGCGTCACCTTCCGATAACCGACAAACGAGAATTCGGGAATGCGACGGGGATTCGGTGGCATGGCGGAACAGATACGCGACGGTGGGGCGACGGACGCCTGGCAAGAGGCGGTGATTGACCGGTTGCCGACAGCTGAGGCGCTGGCCGGCGTCGAGCGCGAGATCATGGAATATGACGTGGTGATCGTCGGAGCCGGCCCCGCGGGCCTGGCCGCAGCCATCCGCCTGAAGCAGCAGGCCGAGGCCGACGGCACCGAGGTTTCCGTGGCGGTGCTGGAAAAGGCAGCCGAGATCGGCGGCCATATCCTGTCGGGCGCGGTGATCGACCCCAAGGCGCTCGCCGAGCTGTTCCCGGACTGGAAAGACCGGGGCGCGCCGCTGGAAACAGCGGTGAAGGAAGACCGGTTCCTGATGCTGGGGCCGCAAGGCCAGCTTAGTCTGCCGATGTTCGCCATGCCCGGCTTCATGCACAACCATGGCTGCTACATCGCGTCGCTGGGTAATGTCTGTCGCTGGCTGGCCGAGCAGGCTGAAACCCTCGGTGTTGAGGTCTATCCCGGCATGGCGGCCAGCCACGTCGTCTGGGACGAGCCATCCGGGCGCGTGAAAGGTGTGGTCGCCGGCGTCTTCGGGATCGATCGTGAAGGCAAGCCGACCGACGATTTTCAGCCCGGGATCGAGTTGCACGGCAAATATGTTCTGATCGGCGAGGGCGCGCGCGGGTCATTGGCCAAGTCGATCATGGCGCGCCATGGTCTGGCCGATGGTGCCGAGCCCCAGAAGTTCGGAATTGGACTGAAGGAGCTGTGGCAGATTCCGGCGGATCAGCATCGTCCGGGCCTGGTTCAGCACACGACGGGCTGGCCGCTGGATGACAAGACCGGCGGGGGATCGTTCCTCTATCACTTTGGCGACCGCTATGTGGCGGTCGGCTTTGTCGTCCACCTCAACTACGCCAACCCGTGGCTGTCTCCGTTTGATGAGTTCCAGCGGTTCAAACACCACCCGGCGATCGCCGAGCATCTGGAAGGCGGCAACCGCATTTCGTATGGCGCGCGCGCCATCGTCGAGGGCGGGCTGCAATCCATCCCGAAACTGACCTTCCCGGGCGGCGCCCTGATCGGAGATAGCGCCGGCTTTGTGAATGTTCCCCGGATCAAAGGCAGCCACAATGCGATGAAGACCGGCATGCTGGCGGCGGAAGCCGCCTATGCAGCGCTACGTTCGGGCGCGGACACCGAAGGTCTGGATGCCTATCAGGCCGCGTTTGAGCGGTCGTGGGTTCGCAAGGAACTCCGGCTGGTTCGCAATGCCAAGCCGCTGCTTAGCCGTCTCGGCACGTCGCTGGGGGGGGCGGTCGGCCTGTTCGACATGTGGTTCCAGTCGATCTTTGGGGGCTTTTCGCTCTTCGGAACGCTCAAGCACGGCAAGACCGATGCGGCGTCAACCGGTCTGGCCAAGGATCACAAGCCGATCACCTATCCGAAGCCGGATGGGAAGCTGAGCTTCGACAAGCTGAGCTCTGTCTTTATCTCCAACACCAACCATGCCGAGGATCAGCCGGCCCATTTGAAGCTGCTGGACGCCAGCGTGCCGGTGTCGGTCAATCTGCCCAAATATGGTGAGCCGGCGCGGCTCTATTGTCCGGCGGGGGTCTATGAGATCGTCTATGCCGATGAGCAGGCCGGGACCGATCCGCGCTTCGTCATCAACGCCCAGAACTGCGTTCACTGCAAAACCTGTGACATCAAGGATCCGTCGCAGAACATCGTGTGGACGACGCCTGAAGGCGGGGGTGGCCCCAACTATCCCAACATGTAAGGGAAACGCCTTGCTTGTGCCGCGTTATGCGGGAAGGTGACGATCATGCGCCTGTCCTACCTTGCCTTGTCCGCCCTGATCCTGGTCGTCGCGCCACAGTTCGCTGTCGCCCAGGAACCAGCTGAGACACCGGATGCTCCGGTCGTTGTCGATCCGGGTCCTCCCGACCTGGACGGTGGTACCTCCTATGGCTTGTTCCTGGCGGGCCGGTCGGCGATGAGCCGTGGAGACGGTGAGGCCGCAACGGCGTTCCTGGCAGGAGCCCTGGCGGAGTCAGACGGTGAGCGGCTGGTGCGCGAAAGGACGTTTTCGGCGGCGATCCTGGCCGGCGATGTTCGCACCGCCTCCAGTGTTCGACTGATCGAGGGCGAGTCGTCCCCCTCATTGTTTCAGGCCAGCCGTCTGACCCGTATCACCCAGGCCATCATTGATGATCAGTCGCGAGATCTGAATCGCGAAATTCAGGCCAATCCGGTTCAGTCCCCGCATCAGTTGGCAGGGCGTCTGATCAATCGGTGGCTGGCCGCTTCGGCCGGGGACTGGAACACGGCGCTGGCTCCGACGACCAGCGACGCCGATGCCCTGACCCGCATTCTCGGGGGGTATTACCGCGCCCTCCTGCTGGAGCACCGCCGTCAGTTCGATGCCGCGGATGCCCAGTATCAAGCCCTGTTGCTGGACGGAGCCGCCGTCTCCATGACGCGGCTGCCCTATGGTGAGTTTCTGGAGCGTCGCGGTCGGCGGGCTGAGGCGATTGCCCTGTATGACGCAGGCTTGGCACGTGGCGCGGATTCGGCCCTTTCGGCCGCGCGGCAGCGGGCGACGAGTCGCGGTCGCGCACCCGCCCTGATCACCCTTGATGAAGGTGCTGCCCTTGCCTTTGGACATGCGGCGGCGGCGGCGGCCATCTCTGAGGCCCATGAGTTCGTCATCACCTACCTCGGCATGTCGTTGGCGCTCGATGCCGACAACGGGGAATCCTGGCTGATGCTGGGGGACGCTCTGAAGGAAATCGGCATGTCGGGCACCGCGCGTGAGGCCTGGGCTCAGACGCCGGTGGGGGCATCTCAGTACGTCGAGGCCCAGATTCGCATTGCCTCCAGCCTTGATGAAGACGGATTTGGCGACGAGGCGGTCAGGATCGCTCGGACGATGGCCGATGGGCGTCCCGGCGTGGCCTCGGCCTATGTGCTGGCCGCGCTGTTGTCGAGCAATGGCCAGTATGATGCCGCCATCGAGGTTCTGAACAGCCCGGCACTGGCCGACCTGCAGGACTGGGTGGTTCTGTTCCAACGTGGCGCTGCGCTGGAGCGGCGCGGTGACTACGCGGAGGCTGAAAGCGCGTTTCAACAGGCGTTGGCCATATCCCCGGACCAGCCGGAAATCCTGAACCATCTCGGCTATATGTGGGTGGATCAGAATATACGGGTTGAAGACGGCCTGGCGCTGATCGAGCGGGCCGTCGCCGCTGAACCGGACAACGGCAACTATCAGGACTCGCTGGGCTGGGCGCGCTATCGGCTGGGCCAGTTCGATGAGGCGGTGACCATTCTGGAGCTGGCGGTCGGGATGGAGCCCGGAAGCGCGACGATCAACGACCACCTTGGGGATGCCTACTGGCAGGTCGGACGCACGCGCGAGGCCACGTTCCAGTGGTATCGGGCCTTGACGCTCGATCCCAACGACGCAGAGCGCGCCGCCCTTGAGGCCAAGCTGGCCGGCCAGGCCCCGTCAGGGGCTGTACCCACGCAGCCCTGATGCCCGACGAGTTCGCGCCGGCCAAGGTCAATCTGTTTCTGCATGTTGCTGCGCCGGGTCCCGATGGGCGTCATCAGCTGTGCAGCCTGGTGGTCTTTGCGGATGTCGGAGATCGGGTTCAGGCCGAACCGGCCGCGCAGATGTCCCTGAGCGTCGATGGCCCGTTTGGCGAACAGATCGGTTCGGTCGATGACAATCTGATCGTGCGCGCCGTGAGGCTGGCGAAGGCCGAGCCGATGCGCGTGCATCTGTCCAAGCACCTGCCGGCCGCCGCCGGTTTGGGAGGAGGCACATCCGATGCCGGGGCGGTTCTGCGCCTGGCGAGGCGGATTTATCCCGACCTGTCGCTGGATCAGGTGGAGGCGGCGGCCCGTTCTCTGGGGGCGGATGGGTTGATGTGCCTCCAGGCACGCACCTGCCTCGCAGAGGGCGAAGGCGAACGGCTTTCTCCGGCACCGGACATGCCGATCCTGCCTGCTGTACTGGTCAATCCCGCCGTCCCCAGTCCGACGGGGGCGGTCTATGGCGCCTACGACGCGGGAAGGGGGGCGTTCTCTGCCGACCGACCAGATATGCCAAACCGGTTCTCGTCCGTCGCCGAAGTGGCCGACTTTCTCGCCGCACAGCGCAACGACCTGCAAGAGCCGGCGGTTCGGTTGGCTCCCGAAGTGCGGGATGCGCTGGCCGCCGTGCGGGAGCAGCCGGGAGCCCTCCTGAGCCGGATGTCCGGTTCCGGTGCGACGGTGTTCGGGCTGTTCGAAGATGAAAAGGCCGCTCAGGCAGCGGCCACGAGCATCGCCGGCGCGCATCCGACCTGGTGGGTTCAGCCTTGCCGCCTGAATGCCGGTCATGTGGGGGATGGGCCGCATTAGCCGCCACAGACCGTGGATCGCCTTGTGCGAAAGGCGACCGGGCACTAGGACGGGGCAATCCTCAGACTGACCGGACTGCCCGTGCCCGAACAACCCCTTTCCTTCCAGGACCTGATCCTGACGCTGCAGCATTACTGGAGCGAGCAGGGCTGTGCGATCCTGCAGCCCTATGACATCGAGGTGGGGGCAGGGACCCTGCATCCGGCCACGGTGCTGCGTGCGCTTGGGCCGCGCCCCTGGAAGGTCGCCTATGTTCAGCCGAGCCGACGCCCGGGCGACGGTCGGTACGGCGAGAACCCGAACCGGCTCCAGCACTATTATCAATTTCAGGTCATCCTGAAGCCGAACCCGGACAACCTTCAGGAGCTGTATCTGAACAGCCTGAAGCGGATCGGGATCGATCCCAAGCTGCATGACATTCGCTTCGTCGAGGACGACTGGGAGAACCCGACGGTCGGGGCCTGGGGGCTGGGCTGGG
>CAZYFY010000008.1:0-99633 GCA_964647275.1 uncultured Brevundimonas sp. | reverse complement strand
CCAAGGGCCGCACCATGGGCCACGCCGGCGCCGTCGTCTCGGGCGGCAAGGGCGATGCGGAATCCAAGATCGCAGCCATGGAGGCGGCGGGCATCCGCGTCTCGGCCTCGCCGGCTCGGCTAGGCGCGACCCTGGTTGAGGTGCTGAAGGGCTGAACCCTTTGATCGGTGCCGATATCATGGTGTTGTTGTTCGGCCTGGGTCTTCTGGCCTTGGCCGGGCTGATCGGTCGTGTGGCCGTCAGCTCCGCCCGCGCGGCGCGGCGCAATCAGACGATCCTGTTCGGCGTCGGCACGGTGGTGGTGGCCCTGACCGGGATCTATTTCGTGGCGCTGGCCGTCCTGCGGTTGGTCCAAACCTGACATCTGCCGAGGCGTGGGTTGACCGGCGGGACGAGCCGGTTGTTCATTGTGCCAACGGGAGGCACGCCAATGCGACTGTTAGCCATCACTGCGGGACTCTGCGGCCTGATGCTCGCGGCCTGCGCGACGGCAAGCGGGCCGACTACGGATTCCGACCCGCCGGCTGTGGCCGAGAGCGGCCCGTTGCGGGTGACCTTGCTAGGCAACTATGTCGGCAAACAGCTTCGCATCGCCGTCGATGATCGGGTCATCGTCGATGGACGTTTGACCTTTCCGCCTATGGGGGCCGAGCATCGGTATGACCTCGACTGGGGCGCGGCCCGCACGGCACGGGTGCAGGTCGACATCGAAGACTGTGAGGGCTCCTGGACGGGTCAGCTGCAGCTGGTGCCCTCTGCCACGGCCTACCTTTTGATCCAGGGCTGTCAGGTCGAGGCTCTCGCGCCGGGCTGACGGGGCACGCGAAACGGTGAAATCCGCCGAAAATGCCCGCTTTCGGCCATGACCCGGAAAGAAACTCAGCCTATATACCGGCTTGTCTCCGCGCCGACGTGGGTGTGCGGTCACTACGGAACAGAACGACACCATGGCTGATGACGCCGGGCGACTGAACCAGGTCTTCGCCGAGACCGCTTTCCTGTATGGCGGCAACGCCGACTATATCGAACAGCTCTATGCCCGCTGGGCCGACAGTCCTTCGAGCGTGTCGGCCGAATGGCGGGCCTTTTTCGAGGGGCTGAACGAAGGGGCCGATGCGGTGCGGGCCTCGGTCGAGACGACGCCCTGGTCGCGTCCCACGCCCGAGCGCCGTGACGAAACCCTGTCGGCCTTTGACGGCATCTGGCCCGCGGTCGAGGCCAAGGCCGCCGCCGGTATTCGCTCGGCCCAGCCGGGCGCTTCGGAAGAACAGGTTCACGCCGCCGCACGCGATTCCGTGCGGGCGTTGATGCTGATCCGCACCTACCGCATCCGCGGCCATTTGCATGCCAAGCTGGACCCGCTCGGCATCGAGATGCCGGTCGACAACCCTGAGCTGACGCCGGAATACTGGGGCTTCGGGCCCAACGACCTGGACCGTCCGATCTATCTGGACGGTGTCATGGGCCAGACGTCGGCCACGGTCCGCCAGATCATGGAGTTGCTGGATCAGGTCTACTGCGGCACCTTTGCCATCCAGTACATGCATATCGCCGAGCCGACCGAGAAGGACTGGCTGCAGGACCGGATCGAACGGCGCCAGGAAGAGAACGCCTTCACCCCGGAAGGCAAGATCGCCATCCTCAAGAAGCTGATCGAGGCCGAGACGTTCGAGCGTTTCCTGCACAAACGCTTCCCCGGCACCAAGCGGTTCGGCCTGGACGGTGGCGAGGCCATGGTCCCGGCCCTGGAACAGGTGATCAAGCGCGGCGGCAATATGTCGGTCGACGAGATCATCCTCGGCATGGCCCACCGGGGCCGCCTGAATGTCCTTGCTGCGGTGATGGGCAAGCCCTATGCCGCCATCTTCCATGAGTTCCAGGGCGGCTCATCGGTGCCGTCCGACATCGAGGGCTCGGGCGACGTCAAATACCACATGGGGGCTTCGTCGGACCGCGAGTTCGATGGCAACACCGTCCACCTCAGCCTGACCGCCAACCCGTCCCACCTCGAAATCGTCGACCCGGTTGTGCTGGGCAAGGCGCGCGCCAAGCAGGCGTTCGACCTGCGTGAGGATGCGCCGGGCGCGCTGGACCGGATGCGGGTCATGCCGCTCTTGATCCACGGCGATGCGGCCTTTGCCGGCCAGGGCGTGGTGGCCGAATGCTTCGCCCTGATGGGGCTGAAGGGCTATCGCACCGGCGGCACGCTGCATTTCGTGGTCAACAACCAGATCGGCTTCACCACCAGCCCGCGCAACAGCCGCTCATCGCCCTATCCGTCGGATGTGGCCCTGATGGTCCAGGCCCCGATCTTCCATGTGAACGGAGACGATCCCGAAGCCGTGGTCTTTGCCGCCAAGGTCGCGACCGAGTTCCGCCAGACGTTCCACAAGGACGTCGTCATCGACATGTTCTGCTATCGTCGATATGGCCACAACGAGGGCGACGACCCGACCTTCACCCAGCCGCTGATGTATTCGCGCATCCGCGCCCTGCCGTCGACGCGCGAGATCTATTCGCGGCGATTGGTCGAAGAGGGGGTGATTACCCAGGCCGAGGCCGACGCCATGGTCACCGACTTCGAAACCTACCTCGACGCGCAGTTCGAGGCCGGCAAGTCCTATGCTTCCAAGAAGGCCGACTGGCTCGATGGCCAGTGGAAGGGCCTGGGCCTGCCGGAAAGTGACGAGCGCAAGGGCAATACCGGCGTGTCGCGGTCGCGACTGGAGGCTATCGGCAAGATTCTGACCACCGTTCCGAACGACGTCGACTGCCACAAGACCCTGCGCCGGGTCATCGACGAGCGCGGCAAGGCGATTGGGGCCGGCGAGGGCCTGGACTGGGCCACGGCTGAATCCCTGGCCTTCGGCTCGCTGCTGGACGAGGGCTTCGCCGTGCGTCTGTCGGGGCAGGATTCCGTGCGCGGCACCTTTTCCCAGCGCCATTCCGCCATCGTCGATCAGACCACGGAGGAACGCTACGTCTTCCTCAACCATCTGAAGGAAGATCAGGCCTTCTTCGAGGTCATCGATTCCGCCCTGTCCGAAGAGGCGGTGCTGGGCTTCGAATACGGCTACTCCCTGACCGACCCCAACACCCTGGTCATGTGGGAGGCCCAGTTCGGTGACTTCGTGAACGGGGCCCAGGTCGTCATCGACCAGTTCATCTCGTCGGGCGAGCGCAAATGGCTGCGGATGAGCGGCCTGACCCTGCTGTTGCCGCATGGCTACGAAGGTCAGGGGCCGGAGCATTCCTCGGCGCGTCTGGAGCGGTTCCTCCAGGCCTGCGCCGAAGACAATATGCAGGTCGCCAACTGCACCACGCCTGCCAACTATTTCCACATTCTGCGCCGCCAGATTCACCGGCCGTTCCGCAAGCCCCTGATCCTGATGACGCCCAAGTCGCTGTTGCGGCACAAGAAGGCGGTATCCTCCCTTTCGGAGCTGGCCGAGGGTTCGACCTTCCACCGCGTTCTGCACGACGACGCCCAGTCGCACCCGGAGAAGACGACGATCCGGTTGCGTCCGGACGCGGAAATCTCCCGCGTGGTTCTGTGCTCGGGCAAGGTCTACTACGACCTGCTGGATGCGCGCGAGGCGGCGGGCCGCGACGACATCTATCTGATGCGCCTGGAACAGTTCTATCCGTGGCCGATGAAGTCCCTGATGACAGAACTTGGGCGTTTCCCCAATGCCGAGCTGGTCTGGTGTCAGGAAGAGCCCAAGAACATGGGCGGTTGGACCTTTGTGGACCCCTGGCTGGAACTGACGCTCGAAAAGATGGATGTGAAGGCCAAACGCGCCCGCTATGTCGGTCGCCCGGCCTCGGCCTCGACCGCCGCCGGCCTGATGAGCCGTCACCTCGCTGAATTGAAAGCCTTCACGACTGAGGCCTTCGCCTGATAAGCGAAGTCTGAGCAAACACGATCCGGAACGAATATGGCCGATATCCTCACCCCCGCCCTCGGTGAATCCGTCACCGAAGCGACCATTGCCCGCTGGACCAGGAAGGTCGGCGACCCCGTCAAGAAGGACGAGGTCCTGGTCGAGCTGGACACCGACAAGGTGTCGCTGGAGGTCGTCTCGCCGGCGGACGGCACGCTGGAGGACATCGCCTTCAAGGACGGTGACACCATCACGCCAGGCGCTGTGCTGGGTCGCGTCGGCGCGGGCGGAGCCGCTGTGGCGGTGCCACCTGCCAAGGCGGACCCGGCACCCGTAGCCGAAGCGGCCCCCGCTGTGGCGGCGGCACCGGCTTCGACAGGAACGACGGTCGAGATCAAGACCCCGGTGATGGGTGAATCGGTGGCCGAAGGCTCCATTGGCACCTGGGCCAAAAAGGTCGGGGAGGCGGTCCGGAAGGACGAGGTCCTCGTCGAAATCGAAACCGACAAGGTCGCGGTCGAAGTCTCCGCGCCCGCCGATGGGGTGCTGTCCGAAATCGTCGCGGCCGATGGGGCCACGGTGACGCCCGGTCAGGTCATCGGCAAGCTGACCACCGGGGCCTCGGCGGCGGCTTCGTCCCCGTCTGCCCCCGTACCCGTTGCGGTGCCCGTTTCTGTGCCGGCTGCAGGGCCTTCGGCCTCGGCGGTCCTGTCCCCGGCTGTTCAGCGGACGGCGGCTCAGACCGGCGTTGATACGTCCACAGTCGCGGCCACCGGCCCCAAGGGCAATATCCTCAAGGGCGATGTGCTGGAAGCCGCCAAGGCCCTGGCCGCAGCCCAGCCCACGCCGTCGGCACCTGCGGCCGCTGCCCCGCGCGGTGACCATCCGCGGGAGGAGCGGGTCAAGATGACGCGCCTGCGCCAGACCATCGCGCGCCGCCTCAAGGAATCGCAGAACACCGCCGCCCAGCTGACCACCTTCAATGAGGCGGACATGTCCGCCGTCATGGCGCTGCGTAGCCAGTACAAGGACGCCTTCGAAAAGCGCCACGGGACCAAGCTCGGTTTCATGTCCTTCTTCGTGAAGGCGGTGGTGTCGGCCTTGCAGGAAATCCCGGCGGTCAATGCCGAGATCGACGGCACCGACATCATCTACAAGAACCACTACGACATCGGCGTGGCCGTGGGCACCGACAAGGGCCTGGTCGTGCCGGTGCTGCGGGATGCCGACACCCTGTCTCTGGCCGGGATTGAAAAGGGCATTTCCGACCTCGGCAAGGCCGCGCGTGATGGCGAACTGACGCTCGATCAGCTCCAGGGCGGTACCTTCACGATCACCAACGGCGGGGTCTATGGCTCGCTGATGTCGACGCCGATCCTGAATATGCCCCAGTCGGGCATTCTGGGCATGCACAACATCGTCCAGCGCCCGGTCGCCGTCGACGGTCAGGTCGTCATCCGCCCGATGATGTATCTGGCCCTCAGCTACGACCACCGCATCGTCGACGGCAAGGAGGCCGTGACCTTCCTCGTGCGCATCAAGGAACACCTGGAGGATCCGCGCCGGTTCCTGCTGGACGTGTAGGTTGGAGCCCGTCTTTCATCTGTCGATATCCGTTTCGGATCTCGAGAGGACGAGGCGATTCTACGAGGACGCGTTCGGCGCGACGGTTGGCCGCCAGACCGATGCCTGGATCGACATCTGGCTGTTTGGAGCCCAGCTGACAGCCTACCAGCGACCTGCGGCCGTGACTCCGTCGCCGTTCCGGGAGGCCCAGCACTTCGGGGCAACGATTGCGTGGGACGAGTGGACTTCCGTGATGGAGAGAGCCGCCGCTTGCGCAGGCGGACTCGAGGCAGAACCCGTTCAGACGGATACCCACGCCAAAGCGATGGTTGCCGACCCGGACGGCTATCTGATCGAGCTGAAAGCCTACGCCGACATCACCAGCCTTGAGCGCCCCGCTGGCGGCGATAGCCGTTAATCAGGCTTCGCGACAGCCGCCTCTTCCTTGGCTACGAACAACTGCCCGCGTTCGGTCCACAGGACGATGGCCAGGGCCGCCAGCCCACAGATCGTGAACCCGAGCGTCATCGGCACGGTCGTGCCGTTGAACTGCTGGCCGATGAAAAAGCCGATCAGGGCCCCGCCGACCGACGAGATCACGCCCTGGACCGCCGCTGCCGTGCCGGCGATGTGGCCCAGCGGCGTCATCGCCATCGAGCCGAAATTGCCGCCGATAAAGCCGAAGCAGAACATCGTCAGGGTCTGGACCACCGCAAAGCTGATAAGGGTCTCATGGCCGCTCAGGGCCACCGCCATATGCACCGCCGAAAAGACGGTGAAGCCGATCAGGGCGGTGTGCGACAACAGCCGCTGGCCAAACCGCTGGACCAGGCCGGCGTTCAACAGCGACGCCGCCGCAATGCCGCAGCCGACGATGGCGAAGACGATGGGGAAGATCTCGGCATTGCCCAGCGCCACTTCGAAGATCTGCTGGGACGAGTTCAAAAAGCCGAACAGACAGCCGACGATCACCGTCATGGCCAGGGTGTAGCCGAGCGATAGCCGGTTCGAGACCGTCTCCCAGGCGGCCCCGCCGATCCGCTTCAGGTCGATGGGCAGCCGGTTCTCGGGCTTGAGCGTCTCAGGCAGACGCAGAGCCGCCCAGATAAGAATGGTCACGCCGAACAGGCCCAGCACCGCAAAAATCCAGCGCCATGGCCCCAGCATCAGGACCAGCGCCCCCAGGCTCGGCGCAATGATCGGCACGCCCAGGAACACCAGGAAGGACAGGCTCATCACCTGGGCCATGCGCCGGCCTTCATACTGATCACGCACGATGGCCACGGCCAGAACGCGCGTCGAGGCCGCGCCGACCCCCTGAAGTACCCGCGCCGCCATCAGGGCCTCAAAGCTCCAGGCGAAGGCGGCCAGCAGGCTGAAGACGACGTAGATCGCCACGCCCGTGAACAGCACCGGGCGGCGCCCGAACCGGTCTGACAGGGGGCCATAGATGATCTGGGTGACGCCGAAGCCGAGCAGATAGGCGGTGATCACCCACTGGCGCTGATTGGGGTCGCCGACCCCCAGGCCTTCGCCGATGGCCGGCAGCGCCGGCAACATGGAATCGATGGCCAGCGCATTCATCGCCATCAGCATGGCCACCAGCACGACGGTTTCCTTGAAGCCGATCAGGCGTTGGGTCGGAGCAGGGGCGGTTGAGGTCATCGTTCCCATAAAGGCCTTCGCAGGTGCGAAGGGAAGGGGGTGTTTCCACCGTCTACCGTTCCTCGTGCACTTTCGCCGTGTAATCTCGCCCGTCTCGATACCGGCGATGGCCCTCGCCGGCCCGGTTCATCCCCGCAGCCGGTGCGCGCGTTAGGATGATCTTCAGGTGCGAACCTGCGCCCGGCACAGCCTTGTGGTCTTTGACATTGTTGATGGTGACACGCGGCGGCTCCGCCACGCCTCGAAGGCGGGCTCAGGCGCGGCGACTACCCGGATGGAAGCGAGGGGCCAGCTCCTTTTTCGTCCACCGTGCCTTTTGACCCTGAACGGGCCACCTGCCGCCGCGTCATGCGCCGACAAGCCGTCCGTCGGCGGGCGTGCTATCGGTGCGGCAGGACAGGCGAATCGAACAGGCATGACGCAGAGCGCGGACAGCACAGGCAGAAAGGTCGACCTCGGCGGCCTGATCCCGGGTGTCGTCGTCTCCGCCATGATCGGTGCCGTCGCCTGGGGCCTGGGTCGTGTCGAGACCCAACTGTTCGGGCGGGCCTGGCTGGAGCCGCTTGTCCTGGCCATCGTCCTGGGGGCTTTGCTTCGGTTGGTATGGACCCCCTCGGCTCGGTTTCGACCCGGTATCAGCTTCACCGCCAAGCCGGTGCTTGAGGTTGCCGTGGCCCTGCTGGGAGCTACCGTCAGTGCCCAGGCCCTGGCCGCAGCCGGCGCGCCATTGTTGGTGGGGGTTCTGGCCTTCGTGGTGGCCGCCATGTTCGGCGGCTACGCCATCGGCAAGGCCCTCGGTCTGCCGGACCGGATGGCCCTGCTGATCGCTTCGGGCAACGCCATCTGCGGCAATTCGGCGATTGCGGCCGTCGCCCCGGTGATCAAGGCCGAGCCCAAGGATGTCGGCGCAGCCATCGCCTTTACCGCCGTCATGGGCGTGGCGGTCGTCCTGTTGCTGCCATTGGGGGGCATGGCGCTGGGCATGTCCGAACAGGCCTTTGGCGTCATGGCGGGCCTGACGGTCTATGCGGTGCCCCAGGTCATCGCCGCCGCCGCGCCCATGGGGCCGGTGGCCGTTCAGGTCGGGGCGATGGTCAAGCTGGTGCGGGTGCTGATGCTGGGCCCGATGTGCCTGTTTCTGGGTCTGATTGCCCACCGGCTCGACGGCCCGGCCGCGTCTGGTGAGCGCACACGGCCACCCTTGCGCTATCTGGTGCCCTGGTTTGTCGTGGTCTTCCTGCTCCTGCTGGCGGCGCGGTCACTGGGCTGGATCGGGCCGTCCCTGGCGGACCCCATCGGCGATCTGGTCAAGGTCCTGACGGTACTGGCCATGGCGGCGCTGGGGCTGGGGGTTGATCCCCGCGGCCTCGTCCAGGCCGGCCCCCGGGTCGCCGCGACCTGTCTTTTGACCATCATCCTTCTGGTGTGCCTGGCCCTGATGCCGGCGGTCTTGCTGGTGGGAAGCTAGCAGGACTGGCTTTTCTGCCCAGTCACAGGTATGAGGCGCGCGCTTCCCCGAAACCCGTTCTGATCCGGTGGCCCAAGCTCTTGCGGCTGCCCTTTCCCGATATCGAAAAATGAATCTCCGCAACGTCGCCATCATCGCCCACGTCGACCACGGCAAGACCACCCTCGTCGATCAGCTTCTGGCCCAGTCGGGCGTGTTCCGCGCCAATGAGGCGACGACCGAGCGCGCCATGGACTCCAACGATCAGGAGCGCGAGCGCGGCATTACCATCCTGGCCAAGGCCACCAGCGTGCTGTGGAACGGCAAGGCCGGCGAGACGCGCATCAATATCATCGACACCCCCGGCCACGCCGACTTCGGCGGCGAAGTCGAGCGGATCCTCGGCATGGTCGACGGCTGTGTGCTGCTGGTCGATGCCGAAGAGGGTGTCATGCCCCAGACCAAGTTCGTGCTGACCAAGGCGCTGAAGATGGGCCTCAAGCCCATCCTGTGCATCAACAAGGTTGACCGCGCCCACGCCGATCCCGACCGCGTGCACCTGGAAACGATCGACCTGTTCGAGGCCATCGGGGCTTCGCCCGAACAGCTCGACTTCCCGCACATCTATGCTTCGGGCCGCAACGGCTGGGCGACGCTGGATCTGAACCAGCCGTCTGACAATCTGGCTCCGCTGTTCGATCTGATCGTCGACCATGTGCCGCCGCCCGCCGTCGCCGCCAATGTCGACAAGCCGTTCCGTATGCTGAACGTCCTGATCGAGAGCGATCCGTTCCTCGGCCGACTGCTGACCGGGCGCATCGAATCCGGCAAGGCCGTGCCCGGCATGGCCATCAAGGCGCTGGACCGCTCAGGCAAGCAGATCGAGCAGGGTCGTATCACCAAGGTGCTGGCCTTCCGCGGCCTGAAGCGCCAGCCGCTGGACGAGGGCTCCGAGGCGGGTGACATCGTCGCCATCGCCGGGATGTCCAAGGCCACCGTGGCTGACACCCTGTGCGCCCTGGAGGTCACCGAGGCGCTGGATGCCCAGCCGATCGACCCGCCGACCATCTCCATGACCGTGGCCGTCAACGACAGCCCCCTGGCCGGGCGCGAGGGCGACAAGGTGCAGAGCCGGGTCATCCGCGACCGTCTGCTGAAGGAAGCTGAGGCCAACGTCGCCATCCGCGTCACCGAGACGCCGGGGGCCGATGCCTATGACGTGGCCGGACGCGGCGAGCTTCAGCTCGGCGTGTTGGTCGAGAATATGCGCCGCGAGGGCTTCGAGCTGTCGATCAGCCGCCCGCGCGTGGTCTATCAGACCGGCGAGAACGGCGAGCGGCTGGAGCCCATCGAGGATGTCGTCATCGACGTCGATGATGAATACACCGGCGTCGTCATCGAGAAGCTGAGCCAGCGCAAGGCCGAGCTGAAGGACATGGGCCCGTCCGGTGCCGGCAAGACCCGTATCCAGCTGATGTGCCCGTCGCGGGCGCTGATCGGCTATCAGGGCGAGTTCCTGACCGACACGCGTGGCTCGGGCGTCCTGAACCGCGTCTTCAGCCACTATGAGCCGCACAAGGGGCCCATCGAAGGCCGTCAGAAAGGCGTGCTGGTGTCCAACTCCGATGGTGACACGGCGGCCTATGCCCTGTGGAACCTGGAAGAGCGCGGCGTCATGTTCGTCGGGGCCGGCGAAAAGACCTATCAGGGCATGATCATCGGCGAGAACAGCCGCTCGGACGACCTGGACGTCAACCCGATCAAGGGCAAGCAGCTCACCAACGTGCGCGCCTCGGGCAAGGATGAAGCCGTGCGCCTGACCCCGCCGCGCCGTCCGTCGCTGGAACAGGCCATCGCCTATATCGAGAGCGACGAACTGGTCGAGGTCACGCCCAAGTCGATCCGCCTGCGCAAACAGGTCCTGAACCCCTCCTTCCGCAAGAAGCGGGTCCGGGAAGACTAGAGCCCTCGCTCCTTCGATTTCACAGGCGTGGCCTTGCCCCCCGGCGGGTCACGCCGTATTGGCCCGACAATGGCGAAGATCACCTACATCGAGCACGACGGCACCGAGCATCAGGTCGAGGTCAAGACCGGCCTGTCGGTGATGGAAGGCGCGATCCGCAACAATGTCCCGGGCATTGACGCGGATTGCGGCGGAGCCTGCGCCTGTGCAACGTGCCACGTCTATGTCGATGAAGCCTGGCGCGAAGCGACGGGATCAGCCTCGGCCATGGAGGAATCCATGCTCGACTTCGCCGAGGGCGTTGAAGACAACAGCCGCCTGTCCTGCCAGATCCGGGTGACCGATACGCTCGACGGACTGGTCGTCCGTCTGCCGGAAAACCAGCACTAGCAGTCGATACATTCACTCGAGGTGCCGACCTCGACCTGCAAGGTGACGTGACCGAGGTTGAAACGGTCCTTCAGCATGGCCTGCGCCTGCTCATAGAAGGTCGCGGTCGCCGGTTCCCCGCGCACCACATGGGCGGTGATGGCGCGTTCGGTGGTGGACAGGCTCCAGATGTGCAGATGATGCGCCTCGACGACGCCGGGCAGGGCAGCCAAGGCCGCGCGCACCTCTTCGACATCAACGTCCGGCGGGACGGTGTCGAGCGCCATGTCCAGTGACTGGGTCAGCAGGCCCCAGGTCCCCCACAGGATCACCACCACGATGACCAGGCCGACGACCGGGTCGATCCAGGTCCAGCCGGTGAACAGGATCAGACCGCCGGCCACGACGACGCCCAGCGACACCGCCGCATCGGCGATCATGTGCAGCCAGGCCCCGCGCGCATTCAGGTCATGCTTGCGGCTGGACAGGAACAACAGGGCCGTTCCGATATTGATGACAAAGCCGATCCCGGCCACGACCATGACGGTGGTCGATGCGACCTCGATCGGAAAGAAGGCGCGTCGGGTCGCCTCGATGGCGATGGCCCCGCAGGCAAAGACCAGGATGATGGCGTTCCCCAGTGCCGCCAGCACGGTGGCCTTGCGAAAGCCGTAGGTGCGCCGCTTCGATCCGGCACGCCGCGCCAGCCAGGCAGCTCCGCCGGCGAGGCCGAGCCCGAGAACATCCGACAGGTTATGGCCTGCATCGGCGATCAGGGCGGTCGAGTTGGACAGGATGCCGAAGGCGAATTCGATGATCACAAAGACCAGATTGGCGACCAGCCCGACGCCATAGCGCCAGTCCTCCGGGGCCGCATGGTGGTGATGGCCGCCGGGGCCATGGTCATGCCCGTGGTGGTCGTGGCCGGCTTCATCGTGGGCGTGGTCGTGCGCCATGGCCTTGCCTAGGCCCGATCCATGGGGCCGTCAATCAAGTCGTTGATTTGTAAATGTATAACCTAGCTTCTCAGTGATTGTGCATGAGCAAGACGACGCCCGCCAGAACGATCAGAACCAGGCCCAGGCCCACACCTTCAAAGCGGGCCAGGCGCTGAAGCTGGAACCGTTCAACCCCTGCCAGAGCTAGGCCGGTAAAGCCGACAACGCCCGCCACCGTGCCGACCAGGAAGGCGATGGTGAGCCACAAGACGACACTCCAGCCATGCATGCCGGCCCCGACATAGACCGGCAGCAGCGCCTCACCGGGCGAGGCCGCCAGCATCCCGATCAGCCCGGCTGCCGCGGTCGCGTCAGAGACACGCGCACGTGCGGGAGGTGCCGTCCCCTTGAGGGCCGAGGCACGGCTGATCCCTCGCCAGAGATACCAGACGCCGAACCCGAACAGCACGGCAGCCGACAGGGCCGGCAACCACTGCATCAGGCCGGGGATCGCGCCACCTGCCAGGGTGAGCAACACCCCGACAAACGCGGTCGAGGCGATGTGGGCGACCGCCGCCGCCGCCGCCACATTCAGGATCGTGCGCGTACTCCAGCCCTGAGCTCTTCCGACTGCCACGAATGGCAACCAGTGCGTTGGAAGAGCCGCATGAAGCAAGGCGGCCAGAAACCCCGCCCCGACCAGGGTGACGAGCGAGGCCTGGCTCAGATCACCGGAAAAATCGAGGTGCAGGGACATCGAGGCGGCTTTAGAGTGTTATTTTGTAACAAGCAAAGAGAATCGCGCCCCTTGATCGTCGCGCAGCATTCCTTGAATGAGGAGGGGTCTGGACTGGGAGGGCCCTGACGCTGCACGCCGATCCCTACATCCTGTTCCTGCTGGCCCTGGGGCTGGTGATCCTGCTGGTGTCCTGGGCTCCGGAAGGCTTGAAGAACCTGCCGGTGACCCTGGCGATCCTGTGCGTGGGCATCGGCTTCGCAGTGTTCTCGACCCACCTCCTGTCGTTCAACCCCGACCCGCGCACCTGGGATACCCGGACCGAACGGCTGGCCGAGATCGTGGTCATCATCAGCCTGATGGGCTGCGGGCTGAAGCTGGAGCGACCAGTCGGATGGAAGAGCTGGCGCGCCACCTGGCGGCTTCTGGCCATCGCCATGCCGTTGACGATTGCGGCGGTGGCATTCCTCGGCGTCTGGGGCCTGGGCTTCGCCCTGCCCATGGCCCTGTTGCTCGGATCGTCCATGGCCCCCACCGATCCGGTGCTGGCCTCGGATGTCCAGGTCGGGCCACCGGGATCGAAGGACGACGACGAGGTGCGTTTCGCCCTGACCTCCGAGGCAGGTCTGAACGACGCCCTGGCCTTTCCCTTCGTGCATCTGGCCATTCTGGCCTCGCTCGGTGGGCTGGCAGTGCAGGGGGCGTTGCTCGACTGGGCCTTGGTCAATGTGGTGTGGAAGATCGCCGCCGGCCTGGGCATGGGCTGGTTGGTCGGATACGGCTTCGGGCGGCTGTTGTTCATTCGCGGCCTGTCACAGGTCGGGGACGGGCTGGTGGCGCTGGCGGCGACCTTTGTGGCCTATGCGGCGACCGAGCTGGTGCACGGCTACGGCTTTCTGGCGGTGTTTGTCGCCGCCCTGACCATCCGCAACGCCGAGCGCGAGAGCGTCTTTCACCACCGGATGCACGACCTGTCCGACCAGATCGAGCGGCTGCTGATCATGCTTGTGCTGGTGCTGTTTGGCGGGGCTCTGGCCAATGGATTGCTCGACAGCCTGACCTGGTTAGACGCGGCTGTGGGTCTGGCCATCCTGTTGATCGTGCGGCCCGTCGCCGGCTTGCTGGCCCTGATCGGGACGCCCTATGCCCTGCGCGAAAAGGTACTGATGGCCTTTCTTGGCATTCGCGGCATCGGCTCGATCTACTATGTCGCCTACGGCATCAACCATGGCCAGTTCGGCAGTTCGGAACGGCTGTGGGCGATCGTCGGGTTTGTCATCCTGGCCTCGATCGTCATCCACGGCGTGACGGCCACGCCGCTGCTCAGGCGGCTGGCGCGCTGGCGGGCCGAGGGGGATGACGCTGATCTTGCCCCGAACCGTCTGAGCGTTCAGAAGAGCGGCGAACAACAGGAGACGTGATCCATGGCCGGTGAATCCAGCTGGAATATGCCTGCGGGCGAGCTGATGAAGGGCAAGAAGGGCCTGATCATGGGGGTGGCCAACACCAACTCCATCGCCTGGGGCATCGCGCAACAGTTGGCGGCGCAGGGGGCCGAGCTGGCCTTCACCTATCTGGGCGAGGGGCTGGAGCGGCGGGTGCGCCCGCTGGCCGAAAGCGTGGGGGCCAAGGCGATCATCCCGTGCGACGTCACCGATGACGCCTCCATGGACGCCTGTTTCGCCGAGCTGGAACAGACCTTCGGCACCCTGGATTTCGTCGTCCATTCGGTGGCCTTCGCCAACAAGAACGAACTGCAGGGCTCGTTCGTCGAGAACACCACCCGCGACAGCTTCCTCTTGGCCATGAACATCTCTGTGTTCAGCTTCGTTGACGTCTCAAGACGCGCCTCGGTCTTGATGCCGAACGGCGGCTCCATCGTGACCATGACCTATCTGGGGTCCGAGCGCGCCATCCCGAACTACAACACCATGGGCGTGGCCAAGGCCGGGCTGGAGGCCGCCACGCGCTATGTCGCGCGCGACCTGGGGCCGAAGGGCATCCGCGTCAACGCCATTTCGGCGGGGGCCATGCGCACCCTGTCTCTGGCGGGCATCTCCGGCGGGCGCGGAATGCTGTCCAAGGGCCGCGAAATGTCGGCGATGAAGGAAGACACCTCCATGGAAGGCGTCGCCGGCTGCGCCCTGTGGCTCTGTTCCGACCTCGGCTTCTCGACCACCGGCGAGGTCATCCACGTCGACGCCGGCTTCCACATGATGGGCATGGCGGGGGACGAGGGCGAAGGTTGATCCTCTTTCGGAAGCGCCTGTCCTAGAACAGGTCACCGATCTCGGACTGATAGCCAAAGAGGCCTTGCGCCCCTCCGGTATGGATGAAGACCACGGTCTCGCCCTGAAGCGCGCCGGTGCGGGCCAAGGCGATCAGCCCCTTCATGGCCTTGCCCGTATAGACGGGGTCTAGCAGCAGGCCGTCGGTACGCGCCGCCAGGCGCAGGGCTTCGACGACGCCGGGATCAATCAGCCCATAGCCCTCACCGACATAGTCGCAGTCAGCGACGACCTGATCCCGCCTGACGGCTTCGGGCCGGCCCAGCATGACGGCGGTTTCGGTCGCCAGTTTGAAGACCATCTCTTCCTGTTTCGGACGGGGCGCGCGAACGCCGATTCCCAGCACGGGGATGTCGGCCCCCATGACGGCGAGCCCGGCGACCAGCCCCCCTTGCGTTCCGGCCGAGCCGGTCGCGCAGACAATACGGTCAACCTCGAGATCGAATTCGTCGGCCTGAACCACGATCTCGCGGGCGCAATCGACATAGCCGAGCGCCCCAATCGCATTGGAGCCGCCGCCGGGGATGACATAGGGCCGCCCGCCGCGCCCGCGCACATCGTCGGCAGTCTTTTCCAGCTCGGCGGTCATGTCGGTGTCGCGCGGAACAAAGCGGATGGCGGCTCCGTAGAGCTTGTCGAGCAGGACATTGCCGTTGCCCATATAGTCCTCGGCGCGCGAGCCGGTGCGTTCCTCGAGAATGACCTCACAATTCAGACCGCAGGCCGCCGCCGCAGCCGCCGTCTGGCGCACATGGTTGGACTGGACGGCACCCTGCGTGACCAGGGTGTCGCAATCGTCGTCGAGCGCGGCGCCGACCAGAAACTCCAGCTTGCGGGTCTTGTTGCCGCCCCCGGCCAGACCGGTGCAGTCGTCCCGCTTGATCCAGAGCTCGAGCCCGAGCATCTCCGAAAGGCGCGGCGCGACCTCCAGCGGGGTCGGCAGGTGAGCCAGGCGAACACGGGGGAAGCGGGCAAGGTGCATGGGAATCTCCGGTTCACATCTGGCTAGCACAGAAGCATCGGCGTGCCGACGCACGGCCTGACGTGGCCTGATGATGACCGAACGCGGGTCGATTATTGGCTGATTTCGACCTAGGGTGTTGTGCGCTGACAGCGGAGCAAGCGGGAGGCGAGCCAATGCGTGGACGATTTCTGGTTCTGTTGGGCCTGATTTTGGGACTGGCGGGGGCCGGACGAACGACACCGGCGACGGCCCAGATTGCGGGTGAATGGGCTTTTCCGTTCGGGACGACTCGGCTCGAAGTCGACAACCGGGCCAACGTCAATGACCTGACGCCGCCATGGATCTATACGACGGTCCAGGCGAACGCTTCGAACTCGCTGAGTTTCTACGGGAATTTTCGAAATCTGGTCTGGGAGGGGCAGTGGTACCACTACGGTGGGCGACCGCCGCTGGGGACTGCATTTCAGCCGTGCGTCCGACCGCATGGCCACCCGCGTCGACGCGAAACCCTGATCTACGGAACGTTTCGGGTCACCTTCAACGCAGCCGAAAACCGGTTCGAAGGCGTCATGACACGGTGCCGGGCGCAGACAGGCAATCCTGCCTATTCGCAGCCGTTCGTGGGAACGCGCAACAACACCTATACTGAATATGTCCGCCCGGCGGAACCGCCGGAAACCCGCGAGGTACCGCGCCTGCCGTTCAATCCCGCGCCGCCGCTCACGCCGACGCCAGATCAAGAAGCGGCGCGCGACGCTCGCCAGGCCGAGCGTGACTGTCGGACGCAGCGCGACCATCTTGGGATGAGCTGGTCTTCAGGCTTTGGCGTCCACCCCTGCATCTACAACATCGGCGACGAGCTGGAGATTGTCACAAACGCCAACCAGACTCAGCGACCGGTCTCAGTCATTCTGCAAGCCTTTCACGCCGAAGGCGGACACCTCGTTCACTATCTGCGACGGGAAATGCGTGTGGGCCTGGCCAATCAGGGCGTTCCGCGCGCCGGTCACCGCTACCGCGTGCGGCTCAGGGGCGAGGTCTGCCACGAGACCACCTGGCTTGTGAGGCTGCTGATGTCCGACGGAACCGAAACGGCGCCCATCGGCATGATCCAGACGGGAACCGAAATGGTCCCGCTGTTTCAGCGTGGGTGCAATCCCGGCTCCCATATTCACGCGCCTGAAGACTATGTGAATCCCGAGGATATCCGTCGCCTGAGACTCTGAGGAAGGCTAGTCCTCGTCCGCTTCAACCAGGGGTGCGGCCAGCGGTGCCGGGTCGCCGTTGAGGGCGGCGCGCATGGCGTCGATGTCCAGCGCCTTGTCCCATCGGGCGACGACGAGGGTGGCGACGGCATTGCCGATGAAGTTGGTGAGCGCCCGGCATTCGGACATGAAGCGGTCGACGCCAAGGATCAGGGCCATGCCGGCGACCGGCACGCTGGGGACGACCGCGAGGGTGGCGGCGAGCGTAATGAAGCCGGCCCCGGTGACGCCCGCTGCGCCCTTTGAGCTGAGCATGGCGACGGCGAGGAGGAGCAGCTGTTCGGTCAGGCTGAGCTCGATACCGCAGGCCTGGGCGATGAACAGGGCGGCCAGGGTCATATAGATGTTGGTGCCGTCCAGATTGAAGGAATAGCCGGTCGGGACCACCAGGCCGACGACGGACTTGCGAGCCCCCGCCCGCTCCATCTTTTCGATCAAACTGGGCAGGGCGGCCTCGGAGCTGGACGTGCCGAGCACCAGCAACAGCTCTTCCTTGAGGTAGCGGATCAGCTTGAAGATGGAGAAGCCGTTGGCCGCAGCGACCGCCCCCAGCACCCCCAGCACGAAGATCAGCGAGGTCAGGTAGAAGGTCGCGACCAGGGCGGCCAGGTTGATGAGGCTATCGATGCCGTATTTGCCGATGGTGAAGGCAAATGCCCCGAAGGCGCCGATGGGCGCGGCCTTCATCAGAATGTGGACCAGTTTGAAAAAGGCCTCAGAGGCGCTTTCCAGCACGCTCAGGACCGGCTGGGCCCGATCGCCGATGACGGCCAGCGAAATGCCGAACAGAATGGAGAAGAACAGCACCTGAAGGATGGCACCATCGGCGAACGCCCCGACCACTGTGTCGGGGATGATGTGCATCAGAAAGCCGGTGACGGTCTGGTCGTGGGCGGCCTCGGAATATTGGGCGACGGCGCTGGAATCCAGGGTGGCGGGGTCGACATTCATGCCGGCCCCGGGCCGGACCACATTGGCCACAACCAGGCCGACGATCAGGGCCAGGGTCGAGAAGGTGAGGAAATAGGCGAAGGCCTTTCCGGCCACGCGGCCGACATCCTTGAGGTCCCGCAGATGGGCGATGCCGGTGGCCACCGTCAGGAAGATGACCGGGGCGATGATCATCTTCACCAGCTTGATGAAGGCGTCGCCCAGCGGTTTGAGGCTCTCGCCGAAGGTTGGCCAGAAATGTCCGATCAGGCCGCCCAGGACGATGGCGGCAATGACCTGGACGTACAGATGGGTCCAGACGGGCTTCCTTGCCGCAGGTGTCCCGGGCTCTGGCCGGGTGGGCGAAACGCCCGGTGCTGCCTTGATGGCCATCAATGTGCCTCCCCACGCCCTTCATTGCGGCCCCGGCGCGCCTGGGCAAGAGCCAATGCAGACCTGATCAAAATCAGCTAGAGACACCCCATGAGCACCTTTGACGCCGATGTGATCGTGGCCGGGGCCGGTCTGGCCGGGGCGACCTTTGCCCTGGCGGCGGCCAGTGGCGGGCTGGATGTGATCGTGGTCGATCCCGCCCCGTTCTCGACCCAACTCGACGCCAGTTTCGACGGGCGAGCCTCTGCGATCGCCTGGGCCTGTTTTCGCCAGTGGCAGGCCCTGGGTATGGGCGACGATCTGGCCAAGGTCGCCCAGCCTATCCAGCGAATCCTGGTGACGGACGGCAAGCGGCCGGGCGCGGCCTCGGGGCCAGGCCACGCGGTGTTTCTCCGATTTGACGCCGAGGAGATCGCTGACCGGTCCGAGGGCGAGCCCATGGGCTGGATGGTCGAGAATCGTCAGTCCCGGGCGGCGCTGTCCCGGGCGCTGGAGCGGTCGACGGTGGAATTGCGGACCCCGGTGGGATTGACCGGGCTGGAAAGCGATGCGTTCGGCGCAACCGTGACCCTGAGTGACGGCAGCCGGTTGCGGGCACCGCTGGTGGTGGGAGCCGAGGGTCGAGCCTCCAGGGTTCGCGAAGCCTCCGGCATTGGCGTGGTCGCCTGGCCCTATCCGCGCTCCGGCGTGGTGGCGACGGTCAAGCTGGAACGCCCGCATGAGGGGGTCGCCCACGAAGTCTTTTTGCCCGATGGGGCCCTGGCCATCCTGCCGTTGACAGACCAGCGGGCGTCGCTGGTGTGGACCGAGCCGCACGATCGGGCCAAGGCCCTCAAGGCCGCGAGCGTGGAGGCCTTTACCGCGCATCTGTCGCGCCGTTTTGGTGAGTTCCTGGGCGAGGTCGAGGTGCTGGAACCCCGCTTCGTCTATCCGCTCAGCCTGCTTTTGGCGGACAGTCTGATCGGGCCGCGCGTGGCCCTGGTCGGAGACGCCGGCCACGGCATTCACCCGCTGGCGGGCCAGGGACTCAACCTTGGGCTCAAGGATGCGGCGGCTCTGGCCGAAACCCTGGTCGATGCCCGACGCCTGGGCGAGGATATCGGCTCGGCCACGGTGCTGGCCCGCTATCAAGGCTGGCGCCGCTTCGACAATGTGACCATGGCCCTGATGATGGAAGCCTTTGATCGGACATTTGCGACCGACAACCCCTTGATCCGGGCGGTGCGGGATACGGGCATGGCGGCGGTGAATGCCGTGCCGGCGGCGCGGCGCTTCTTCATGGCCGAGGCCGGCGGCGCTGTCGGTGACCTGCCCCGACTGCTCAAGGGCGAGGCGCTTTAGTCCCGAGGCTTAGATCGGCGTTAACCGCCCTGACCCCAGGATGCCCATCAGCAAGTTTCGGGCCATCGGCCCTGGGGTGGATGTGCGATGGCCGGACTCGGTCAAAAGCTGGAGATCAGGCAGGGGCAGGGGCTCGTTATCACGCCCCAACTCCAGCAAGCGATCAAGCTGCTGCAGCTGTCAAACATCGAGTTGGAAGCCTTCGTCGAGGGCGAGCTTGAACGCAATCCGCTTCTGGCGCGCGATGACAATGATCCTGATCGTTCTGAATCGACCGAACCGGTCGAGGTCGCCGACAAGGGGGCCGATCGCACCGAAATGACCTTTGAAGACGGTCGGGCGTCGGATGCGGCCGATGCCGTCGATGCGCGCAGCGATGATGTCTATGGCGATGCGGCACCGGGCGAAAAGACGTCGGACCGCCTGGCCGATACGGGTCAGCCGCTGGGCGATTGGTCGACGGTGGGGCGCGGTGGCTCGATCGAGGCGGACGAGGATCTGCTGGATCGGGTGCTCCGGCGAGAGATTTCCCTGGCCGAGCATCTGCAGAACCAGGCTGCCCTGATGGGCTTCACCCCCGTCGAGCATGCGGTCGCCCTGGCACTGATCGATGGCGTGGACGAGGGCGGCTATCTGCGCGCCGAGTTGCCGGAGCTGGCCGATCGGCTGGGCTGGCCGGTCGAGCGGATCGAGGCCGTCCTGGTGCAATGCCAGTCCTTTGAGCCCACGGGGGTCATGGCGCGGTCGGTGACCGAATGCCTGGCGCTTCAACTCAAGGAGAAGAACCGGCTCGACCCGGCCATGCAGACCCTGCTGGACAATCTCGAACTGGTGGCGCGTCGCGATTTCAGCCAACTCAGGGCGCTGTGCGGCGTCGACGATGAAGACATGGCCGAGATGATGGCCGAGCTGAAGGCCCTGACGCCCCGTCCGGGCGCGGCCTTCGGCGGTGAGCCGAGCCAGACGGTTGTGGCAGACGTCTTCGTCAAGCCGGACCCCGCCGGGGGCTGGCGCGTCGAATTGAATGCGGACACCCTGCCCCGGCTGCTCGTCGACAAGCGGTATCACGCGGTGGTCCAGGCCTCGGCCCGCAGCGACGAGGACAAGACCTTTGTGGCTGAATGCTCGGCCCAGGCGGCCTGGCTGGTCAAGTCGCTGGATCAGCGCGCCAAGACGATCCTCAAGGTCGCCTCTGAAATCGTGCGCCAGCAGGACGCCTTCCTGGCTTTCGGCGTAGAATGTCTTCGACCGCTCAACCTCAAGACTGTGGCCGACGCGATCGGGATGCACGAATCGACCGTCAGCCGGGTCACGTCGAACAAGTATCTGGCGACACCGCGGGGCCTGTTCGAGCTGAAATTCTTCTTCACCTCGGCCATCAATTCGACCGATGGCGCGGCCAGCCACTCTGCGGAGGCGGTGCGCCATAAGATCAAACAGATGATCGAGGCGGAATCCGCCGAGGCGGCGGTTCTGTCCGATGACCGTATCGTCGAAATCCTCAAGGAGGCAGGCGTCGACATCGCGCGGCGGACCGTTGCCAAGTATCGGGAAGCGTTGAGAATTCCCTCCTCGGTAGAGCGCCGCCGGCTGTTGCGCTCCGGCTAGGTTCGGTTCCCTCAAACACACTTTTTTGAACACGTCGGGTTCGGCTTGACACCAATCGCTTCCCGGCGCGTTTTAGGGCCATGCAGGTCCAGATCAGTGGCAAGCACATGGATGTCGGCGAAGCGTTAGGCTCGCGCATCTCCCAGGAACTTCAGGACGGGATCGGAAAGTATTTCGAACGTGGTGGCCAGGAGGCCGAAGTCGTGGTGTCCAAGGACGGCCATAGCTACCGCGTCGATTGCTGGGTCCGATTGGCCTCGGGCCAGTCTCTGGTGACGACCGGAGAGGGCGGGGATGCTCATTCGGCCTTCACCGATAGTCTGCACAAGCTGGAAACGCGGGTGCGCCGCTACAAGCGCCGGCTGAAGGACCACCACATCGGCCCGCGCCGAATGTCGCCGGAAAAGACCGAGATGGCCGCCGCGGCTGTGGCCCGCTCGACGGTGCTGCGGGATCCCGGCCTGGTGGAGGACGTCGATTTTGGCGATGCCGGTCGACCGGACGAGGCACCGCCCGCCGCCATGATCATTGCCGAGACGGATACCGAGCTGAAGCAAATGACGGTCGGTCAGGCCGTGCTGGAGCTGGATATGACCGGCTATCCCGTCTCGATCTTCCGCAACATCGCTCACGGCGGACTGTCGGTCGTGTACCGCCGGCCCGACGGCAATATCGGCTGGATAGATCCCGAGCGAACGCGTTCATCGAACGGGAAGGGTTAGTCGCTAGTCTTGTCGCGTTGGGCGAACACCGCTAGGGCGGCGCCCGTCGCGATAATGACAGAGTCGCCGGCTATAGACCGTGCGACCCACGGGGTGAATCGGTAGAGAGTATGGATATTTCAGAGTTGGTGTCGCCTTCGACCGTCGCAGTTCGCGCCGGCGTGACGACCAAGCGGCAGTTGATGAACCTGCTGGCAGAGCTGGCGGCACCGTCGCTCGGTGCCTCCGAGAAGGTTTTGTTTGACGGCCTGATGGAGCGCGAGGCGCTCGGCTCGACCGGCCTGGCCGGTGGTGCCGCGGTTCCGCATGCCCGCTCTACCGAGATCCGCAAGGTCGCAGGCGTTTTCGTCAAGCTCGAGCAACCGCTTGAGTTCGAGGCTCTGGACGACCGTCCGGTCGATCTTGTGTTCGCCCTGTTCGCACCGGCGGACGCCGGGGCAGAGCACCTGCGCGCCCTGGCGGCGGTGTCGCGTCTGCTGCGCCGGGCCGAGGTCCGCGAACAGCTCCGCCGCGCTCGCACGCCAGAGGCGCTCTATGCGCTGCTGGCCCATCGCTCCGAAGCCGAAGCGGCTGCCTGACGTCAACAAACCGTTAGCTACGTTGGCTTTGCGGTAAACCTGATCTTCACTCAGACACGCTAGAACCTGTCCCAGAACGAGCCACGCCCGACAGAGGCGAGGCCGCTGTGATGTGATGGGGTGTTTGATGGCCAAGACGGTTCTCGTCATTGATGACGATCCGACCCAGCGCCGGCTGATTCAGGCGGTGCTGGAGCGCGAGGGGTTCGCCTTCGAGGGCGCTGAATCCGGGCCGGCCGGTCTGGATCGCCTGGCGCGCGGCGGGGTCGATGTGGTCCTGCTGGATATGATCATGCCCCAGATGTCAGGGCTTGAGGTGCTGAAAGAGGCGCGCCTGTCCGGCGTGGCCTGTCCGGTCATCATCCTGACCGCCAATGCCGGAATCGAAACCGTTGTCGAGATGATGCGGGCAGGGGCGCAGGACTTCTTCGTCAAGCCGGCCTCGCCCGAACGTATCCTTGTCGGAGTTCGCAACGCCTTGCAGATGGGCGATCTGACCAGCGAAGTCTCCCGCCTGAAGAAGCGGGCGGCAGGCCGCATGGGCTTTGGCGATCTGGTCGGAACCAGCCCGGCCATGCAGATGGTCAAGCGGATGGGAGAGCGTGCCGCCCAGTCGACCATTCCGGTTCTGATAACCGGCGAAAGCGGCGTCGGCAAGGAAGTGGTCGCGCGTGCGCTGCACGGATCTTCGGACCGGGCGGGCAAACCGTTTGTGGCGGTGAACTGTGGGGCCCTGCCGGCCAATCTGGTGGAATCGATCCTGTTCGGCCACGAGAAGGGCAGCTTCACCGGCGCGACCGACAAGCATCTGGGCAAGTTCAAGGAGGCCGACGGCGGCGTCCTGTTCCTGGACGAGATCGGCGAACTGCCGCTGGATATGCAGGTCAAGCTGCTACGCGCCCTGCAGGAGGGTGAGGTTGACCCCATCGGGTCCAAACGTCCGGTCAAGGTCGATGTCCGCATCGTTTCGGCGACCAATCGTGATCTGGCCCAGCAGGTCAGGGAAGGGTCCTTCCGCGAGGACCTGTTCTATCGCCTCAATGTGTTTCCGCTGGAGGCTCCGGCCCTGCGTGAGCGCCGCGAAGACATTCCGGCCCTGGTCGAGCACTTCGTCACCCGCTTCAACGTCGAGGAAGGCCGCCGGATCGCCGGGGCCTCGCCTGAGGCCATGCGGTTGCTTCAGGGCTTCGACTGGCCCGGCAATGTCCGTCAGCTTGAGAATACGGTGTATCGGGCCATCGTCCTGGCGGATGGGGCCTATCTCCAGCCGCATGACTTCCCATCGATCTCGGGCCTGAACCCGCCGATGGCCGATGAGCCGGGTGGCGCGATGATGGACATGCCGATCCGCTTGCCGGAGGATCTGCCGCCCTTGCCCGAGGCGCCGGTGAAGTTCCTCGATGACCGGGGGCATCTTCGCACCCTGGATTCGATTGAACGCGACCTGATTCAGCACGCCATTGAGGTCTATGCCGGCCACATGTCCGAAGTCGCGCGCCGGCTGGGCATCGGCCGCTCAACCCTCTACCGCAAGGTCCGCGAACAGGGGCTGGAAGAGATCGTGGCGCGGCTGGGTTAGTAGCGGAAGCCGAGCGTAACCTTCAGGATCTCGCTGCGCACGAGGCTGGAAGGGTCTTCACCGTTCTCGTAGGCCAGCCCGATCCGGTAGTGAGAGGTCGCGCCCGGCGCATAGGAAACACTGACCCGGCCACGGGCCGCGTCGCCGACCTCGCCATTCAACGGTTCCATGAGATGATAGTCGAGTTCCGCCTCCAGCCAGCCGCCGGAAAAGCCCTGGCCATAGTTGAAGTTGAACCAGCCGCCGGCGCGGAAGTATTCGTTGACCGAAAGAAGGCTCGCCTTCTCGCCGGGATCTTCGACCTGGACGTAGTCAAGCCGCAGACCATATTGGCAGGTCAGCCTCGCCGGATACCGCACCCATTGGCGGCAGAGCTGCAGAGCAGGCGGCGTCCATTCCACCTCAGCGGTATAGAGCGCCGATTGAAATTCATCGTCGGTCTCATAGGCGGCTGTCCATCGGATCTGATGGTAGTCTCCCCGCCAAAAGCCGGTCAGGCCAAGCGTAAGGTCGTTGATCGGGGAGGACGCCGAGGTCTGGCGCTGGTAGGCGACGTAGGGAACCCAACGCAGCGCGCCATGCTCGAACACACCGAGGCCGGCGACAAGGTTTACATCAATGCTTTCGGCGCCCGTCTCGCGATTGTCGACATAGCTCAAGGTGGCGAAGGTGCGGTCGCCAAGGGCGCTTTGGCTAAGGCTGGCGACATCACCAGCGACAATCAACGGTCTGGGCGCGACCGGGCGGCCGTTTGAGCCGTCATCGCTCGGCGAATCCGAAACCCGCTGCGTCGGAACCGGACAATGGATGTTGATCACGTCCAGTTGGCCGTTGAGATAAGCTTCCGCAGCCTGGGCAGGTTGGCCCGAACCGGGCCGAACGATCGCTACGATCCGGCTCTGGAGCGGACGCAATTCAGCCACGCTGATGATTTCCAGCAGATCAAAACTGAGAGCGCCGGCGAGTGCTCCCAATTCGCGATCCGCGAGGGTCGGCCCGGCTCCTCCGAAGGCGTCACCGTTCACGGTTCGCTGATAGGCCTGAACCAGGGAGAAAGACCAGGCGGCGCCGTTCGACTCCAGAAGGATGGCCAGAACGTCCCCTGCCGGCAGGGTTTGCCCGGGATGACTGGCGCAGGCCCGTTCGAAGACCTGGAGCGGAGCGGGCGTCTGGGCGAGGGCGGGCGACCCGGCTCCGAGACCCAGTCCCGCGACCGCTATCGACACTAGCCGCATACGCACCGTCAGCTCTCCTTCTGGGTCAAGGCGACGTAGAGCGCCAACCGAAGCGATTTCAGGTTGGTTAGCTCCGCGATAGCCACCCGCTCACGGAACTGAAACGGACGGGCCCCAAGCTCGGCACATGCGACGGCGGTCACCTTCTGACCGAAGGTCTCGATGTCGGTCTCGGTCATGTTGAATGACTCGGCGGTCGCGCCCCGCCTCAACTTCCAAGTCGGCTCGATACGGGGTGGGGTATGACCCGGCTCGGGCTCCCAACGTTGAAAGCGCAACATTTCCCTGACGCTGGCCTCGCGGATGACCGCCGCGATCTTTTGCGCGCTCAAGTTCTCTAACATGCCCAGCCCTCCTCGAACGTCGTTACTTCATATTGATTGAAAGAGCGCGCTCGCACAATCCCGAGTAGTCAGACGGAAGGGGGCGACCTGAGCGTGCGGCGCAGGAATTCCAACTCCCGCTCCCCGTTCTCGACCGACGGCTCGATTTCGGTGGCCTCGAACCATTCGTTCCAGCTGACGATCAGCAGCCAGTCCGGGCGGGCGGCGCGGGCGGCCTCCAGCATCAGGCGGAAGGTGCGCCCCTCGCGCCGTGGCGTGGTCGGTCGGTCGCCGGTGCGATCATCCAGCCGCCGGTCATCATAGCCGGGCAGGACGGTGGCGGTGGTGACGGCCAGCCCCTCCTGGGCGCGAACCCAGCGGCTCATCCAGCGGCGCGCGCGCAGGCCGAACCCGACCCACCAGCCATCCGTCTCGAACTGGATCGAATAGATGTGCAGGGCGTCGAACAGCGGCCGCCGCGCCTGGATCTCATCCAGGCTGTTGGCCGTTCCGACACAGGCAAAGCCGCCACCGGTGGCCGCGGCGTGGGCGTCGCGCGCCGTGGTCCAGCCGTCCTCGCCGATCTCCTGCAGGACGCGGTCAAAGACGAAAATGCAGGGCCGGCCCGCAAGCCTGAGCCAGGCAGGGGCCGCTTCGAACCGCTGATACAGCGCGTTCAGCCGTTCGGTCAGGTGCGCCGCTGATCCGCCCGAGCTCTCGACATAGGCCGTAATGGAAAACCCCTCAGGCGCGGCGGCGACGAGCGCCGTGAGCACCTGGTCGCGTGGGTTGGCCTCTCCGTCCCAACTGGTGATGAAACCGGTTATGCCGGCGGCGTGGGCCTGGCTGATCTGGCGGGCAATGACCGTCGGGTCACGACTGTCGTAGAGGCCGCCGACGGGCTGATTGGGATGGTTGCGGCCACCGTCCGCCGAGAGGGCCCAGCCCTGGTTCGGCGCATACCAGCCATAGTGAAAGGCCAGGGTCTCACGTCGGGTCCGGGCCAGGGCGTGCCACGGGGTTGCGATCAGAGCTGCCGCACTGGCCAGAAACCCCCGCCGTCTCATCCAAAGGGCTTTCGACGGCGAGCGCGCGGCTCGCGCGTTTCGCCCTTGGCCTTGGCCTGGATTTCCTTGAGCTTGCGGCCCTGTAGCGCCGAGAGGGGAGCACCGGTGGCCCCCTTGTCCGGGTCGGAAAAGGCGCGCCCGTAGGTCTCGATCCGCTCACCTACAGAGCCAAGGAAATCTTCTTCCCAGTCTGACAGTTCGATGCCGCCGCGCTCGGCGGTCCGTTGAGCGCGTTTCAGGGCGCGAAGCGCCCGCCGCTGAGCCGCCTGGCGGGCGGCTTCAAATGGATTGGCGGGCGGTTTCGCTTTCAGATCAGATCTCTCCCACCGCCGACAGGTAGAGGTCGAGGATGGCCTCTTCTTCCTGGCGCTTGGCCTTGTCCTGCTTGCGGATACGCACGACCTTGCGCAGGACCTTGACGTCATAGCCCTCGCCCTTGGCTTCGGCAAAGACCTCCTTGATGTCGGCCATGACGGCGGCCTTGTCCTCTTCCAGCCGCTCAATGCGCTCGATGATGGTGCGCAGACGCCCCTGGGCAGCCGCCGTCAGGACATCGGGATTGGAAAAGGCAGCGTCGTCGGCCACGGGAAAGCTCCAGAAGGGATCAGGGTAAACAGACCCGGTTCCTAGCCCCGAACGTCCCCCCGCCTCAACCGCCCATAACGAAACAGGCCCCGGACAACTGCCCGAGGCCTGTGGAAATCTCTGAGGTACCGACGCGCCGATCCCGGCGCGAACGCTTAGCCTTGCTTGGCTTTGAAGCGCGGATCGGTCTTGTTGATGACATAGACCTTGCCCTTACGGCGCACGATCTTGCAGTCCCGGTGGCGAGACTTGAGCGACTTGAGCGAGCTACGGACCTTCATGGTCTTCTTCCGGGCTGGACGTTCATAGAATGACAAGCGCCGCGAGGGGGCTCGCGGCGGAGCGGGGTCTATATGCAAAGCGCGCCGCGGTGTCAACGCAGGGACCGAACGCGGCGATCCGTCGCTTCGCCTCCCACGCGCTTGTGATTGAACCAACAGGGGAAAGCCCGCTAGACTCGCGCGATGAAAATGACGTCGCGCCTTGTCCTGTGTCTGATTGTGGCCGCCTGTGCACCCATGGCGCCCGACCTGCCTCCCGTTCAGCCACAGCCGACCCAGACCCCCACACCGTCTCCGACACCGCCGTCGCCCCCCACGAACCAGACGGCGACAGATGTGGCGACCCCGCAAGAGGTGATGGAATTCAACGTCTGGCGCGACAGCTTCCTGGCTCGCCGGGGTGGGGCCAATCGGGCGGTCTGGGCTCAGGAACTGGCCGGTCTGACGCCGGACCATCGGGTCATCGACCGCGATCGTTCCCAACCGGAATTCTCGCGCGGTGCCGGCGATTACATAACCCGCGCCCTGACCGCCGACCGGATTCAGACGGGTCGTGACCGGATCGGAGCCGCGCCGTGGATGAACCGGATCCAGGACCAGTATGGCGTGCCCAAGTCGATCCTGGTGGCCATCTGGGCCCAGGAAAGCGCCTTTGGCCGGATCCAGGGCGATTTCGATGTGGTGCGCTCTCTGGCCACTCTGGCCTGGGAGGGGCGTCGCCGCGAGTGGGCCGAGGGCCAACTGGTCAATGCCCTGACCATCGTCACCGAAGGACGGCGCGACCGCAGTCGCCTGACGGGAAGCTGGGCCGGGGCCATGGGGCAGACCCAGTTCATGCCGGACAACTATCTGCGTCTGGCCCGCGATGCCGACGGCGACGGCCGGGTCGATATCTGGGGCTCCGATCAGGACGCCCTGGCGTCAGCAGCCAATCTGCTGGCCACGGCCGGGTGGCGGCGCAATCAGCGGTGGGCGCTGGAAGTGACCCTGCCCGCCGGTTTTGACTACAGCCTGTCGGATTCAGCCCAACAGCCGTGGAGCTTCTGGCGCAGCCGCGGCGTTGAGCTTGCCGGAGGCGCGACCCTGAGCGATGCCGAGGCGGCGGAGAATGCGACGATCCTGTTGCCCTCCGGCGCGGGCGGGCCGGCCTTCCTGGCCCTGCCGAACCACTATGTGATCCGGCGCTACAACAATGCGCTGAGCTACGCCCTGGCGATTGGCCTGCTGGCCGATGCCATGGATGGTCGCCCCGGCGTCATGCGTGCCTGGCCCAATGAACCACCCTTGTCTCGCGACCAGGCCTTTGCCCTGCAGCGGGGTCTGCAAGCCCTTGGGTTCGATCCCAACGGGATCGACGGGGTCATCGGATCGGGCACCCGTCGGGCCCTGCGTCAGTACCAGGCCGCGCGCGGCCTGATCGCCGACGGCTATGTCAATGAGGTGATCATCAACCGCATCCGATCCGAGGCCGGGGTCTAGATCCGGCCCCGATCTCTCGCGCGGACGGACCGATTTTCGCCAAGATCAGCGGCGACGGTGGCGGTGTGCCGGATTCAGGCACCCACCTAAGGAGAGAAACATGCGTTCAGGAATTGCTGCCGTCGCCCTCCTTGCGGGCGCGCTTTTCGTATCGGCTTGTGCCTCGACGGCGCAGACACACCCCACCTATGCCGAGGAAATGGCCCAGCTCAACACAGAGTGTGAGGCGCGGGGCGGCATGCTGACGCCTATCCAGGGCGCCACCGGACCGCGTGCAGCCAACGACTATGCCTGCGAGATTCGGGGCGGCGCGTCGTCGCGCCTGCGGGGCGGCAACTAGAGTTCAGCCGCCGGCATGGTGCCGGCGTTGATGGCGATACGCCCGACCAGCCCCTTGACGATCAGGTCCAGCGCCGTGCCCTCGCGATAGTCGGCGGCGGCGACGAAATTGACCCGATCTTCCGAGATCAGGTTGTAGAGCTTGTCCTGATCGCGGGCTGAGTTGCGCGGGTCATAGACCGCAATCGAGAAGCCGCCCTTGGAGTGCATCATCTTCATGGTCGGCACATCGGTGTCGCCGTCGCCCAGGAAGATCATGCGGTTGAAGGGCACCGGGCGATCCGCGTCCGGCATGAATTTGTTGATCTTCTCGTGCTCATAGTGATTGAGCACGCCCTTGTTGATGCGGAACAGATACTGGGTCTTGGTCGTGTAGTTGACCCCGACCGCCGGCCAGATTGCGACCCCGTCGTCGTCATAGACGAACTTGGACGCAAAGACGTGTTTGAAGGCGCTGCGGATCGGGCACCCGTCGATCATCTCCTCCAGACCGGCCGAGATGATGTAGTGCTCGATATCCAGGCCGTATCGGGCTCCAAACGCATTGATCCGGTCGAACCATCCCGGTCCCGTCAGGTCGGTCTTGAGGCCGTCGAACAGCTTCACATCCTGACCGTGCTCGGCCAGCAGCTTGCGAGTGATCGGCTGCTTCTGCTCACGGGCGCGCTGAAGCATGAGCTGCATGTACATCAGGATGTTGTCGCCGTCTGCGTCCCGGGTCAGTCGGTCGGCCTCGCCCCAGAAATCGCCCACGCCCATGCCGACGGAGGGAATGAAGGTCACCTCCTGCATGTTTCCACGCGCCAGGGTGCCGTCGAAATCGTAGATGAGGGCGGTCTTGAGCAGGGGGGCTTGGGTCATTCTGCGGCCGGCAATGAGAAGGTCTTGCGGCCTCCTAGCACCAAATCGGTCCGAACCTAACCGGCGTCGAGTTCAAGCTCGGGGGCGGTGGCCCGGTCAGTGGCATGGACGGGAAGGTCGAGACTGAACTCAGCCCCCTGTCCCGGCTCGCTTCGCAAGGATACCGTACCGCCGTGCATTTCCGCCACCGCCTTGACCAGGGCCAGGCCCAGGCCCGGTCCGCCGCGATCACGACCGACGAACCGGTCAAAGACATGGGCCTGTTTGTGGAAGGGGACGCCACGGCCCGTGTCTGAAACGGTCAGGCGAACGCCGCCTGCAGTCGTTTCGGCGTGAAGCCCGACCACGCCTGCGCCTTCAAGGGCACGCACCGCATTGTCGGCCAGCTGGTCGACGATCTTGATCAGCCGGTCCTCATCGGCCCGGATGAGGTCGACACCTTCACCGACCTCGACGATCAATTCGGCACCCTTGGCCTGAAGGTCAGGGCGGATGCGGTCCGCCACCCTGGCCAGGACGTCTGCAACACGAACATCGCCGAGAGCCAGCGCCATCTCGCCGGCGTCGATCTGGGCCATGTCGAGCACATCATCGATGGAATGGGCCAGCTGGCCTGCGGCTGAGCGCACGGCGGCCAGATGCTGGCGCGAGCGGTCCGGCAGGCCGGAGCCCTCGGCCTCGAGCAGTTCGGCATAGCCGATGATGGTGGTCAGGGGCGTGCGCAGTTCATACGAGACGTTGCCGACAAACTCGCGCTTGAGCCGTTCGGCCTCTCCCAGGGCGGCCTGCTTCTGTTCCAGGGCGTCCTCAAGCTCCCGGCGGGCCGTGATGTCGGAAAATGCGATGAGGGTGGCCCCGTCGGGCAGGGGCCGGGTCTGCCAGGCCACAATGCGTCGATCCACCAGACGGGCTTCCCCCGAAACGGGTGCCCGGCTCTCGGGGTCAGGGTCAGTCACGCGCGCGCCGAGTTCGGTCCACAATCCCGGCTCAGGAAGCAGCGCCCGGCACAGCGCCGCGACCTCATCAAAGCCACCGGCGTCATCGAGCTGTTCGCCGGTCAGGGCCCAGAAGCGCTCGAACGCGTCGTTGCGCAGCCGCAGCCGTCCGTCGGAGCCAAAGACGGCAACCGCATCATTGAGCTTGTCCAGCGTGGCCTGCTGGACATTGAGCAGAGCGTTGTATTCCGACCGAAGTTTGAGCTCATCGGTAATGTCGGCAAACAGGAGCAGCAGCCCGCCCAGGGGATGGGGCTGGCGCACCACGCGCAGGGTTCGCCCGTCGGGTAGCGGCCAAACGTCGTCGGGCGCAATTTCGGTTGAGCCGTAATATTCGAGCTCACGTGCCTTCCAGCCGGAATAGTCGGCTGTCTCCGGCAGTTTGCGGCGCTGGCGCAGTCGATCCAGCACTTCGGCGTGGGTCGGGCGTTCATCGAGCCAGGCCGAGTCCAGGCCAAAGAGGTCGCGGAACGACGAGTTGTGATAGGCAAGCCGACGATTGGCCCCAAAGATGGCGACGGCGTCGTCCAGATGATCCAGGGTTTCGTCGTGGGCTTCGACGTGACGGCGCAGGGTTTCGCGCGTCTCCTCCGTCTCGGTCACGTCCACCGCATAGGACAGCACCTCGCCCTGGCCGATCGGCTCGATGACCATACGCCAGGCCCGGCGTCGCCCACCGAGAACCGCCCAGCGGAAGCGTTCGATCCGCTTGCCGGCCTCGAGAGCCTCGACAACGAGGGCGGGGCCGTCCTTGTCGAACATGGACCCTGCCGCCCGGGCGGCCTCCAGCGTCGGCTGCTCGACGGCCGAAAGCCAGGCCCGATTGGCCCAGACCAGGCTCCCCGAGGCATCGGAGATCCAGGCCGGGGCGGGCAGAACGTCCGCCAGCGTCGACAGGCGGCCGTCGGTGGCCGGCTCCACATCAACGCCCGGGTCCAGCCGCAGCCAGGCGGACCCTCCCAGGGCCTTGCCCTCCAGACTGACCGGGCCGGCCACACCCTGGACCGTCAAGCGACAGGGTTCGCCCCGCTCGACCAGGGCTGTCAGCCGCTGCGTTGTGTCGGCGGCCTGATCTGCCAGGGCGTGGATGACGGAAAAAGCGAGATTCTCGTGCTTCTCGACCTCAAGACCCAGGGCGGCCGCAACCGCCTCCAGGGCCTCTCGCCCGCTGGCCAGTCGAGCGTCGCCGCCTTCAATGCGAATGACGGCCCCTTCGAACGCTTCGGCGGCACCGCGGGCATCCGCGAGCGCCTGGGCTCCGGCCATTGCCTCCCGGTCCATGCCGCGTTGTCGTAGCTGGACGCCGCGTCGGATCCGCCAGGCCCAGATGACCACAGCCAGGGCCAGGCCAACGGACCCGGCAGAAGCCACATATGCGATATCGATAGGCGTCATTCGAACCGGCCCGTCCCGCCATCCTCAAGAGCGATTCGGCCCACCATAACCTAATCCGCCGTCTTGTCCGCCGTCCGCTTCGGGGGGATAGGTCTGGCATGTTCCAGCTCCCCACGATCGACGACATGCTCCGCCTGGCCGAAGAGGCCTGGCAACGGCTTCCACCGGTCTTTCGAGAGGCGTCCGGCCCGGTGGTGATCCGGGTCATGGACTTTGCCGAACCCGAGGTTCTGGCCGAACTGGGAATTGAAGATCCGTTCGAACTCACCGGGCTCTATCACGGCGTGGACCTGACCCATGCTTCGGTGACGAACCCCATGCCGTTTCCGGCCGAGGTGTTTCTCTACCGGCGACCCATCCTCAATGAATGGATCGAGCGGGGCAACGTCGACCTGGCCGCGCTTGTCGAGCATGTCCTGATCCATGAGATCGGCCATCACTTCGGTCTGTCGGACGATGACATCCACGATATCGAGGACGACCGCCGCTAGCCTAGACCCGACTTCGCGCCTATAGGGTCAGGCTAGGCCGCAGCGGCTCTACGGATAAGAATGCGTATTCTTCTGGCGACGGACGCCTGGGAACCCCAGGTCAACGGCGTGGTTCGCACCCTGTCACGGACGGTGGCGGAGTGTCGTGAGATGGGCCACGAGGTCCTGACCATCACCCCGGATCAGTTCAAAACCATCCCATGTCCGACCTATCCTGAAATCCGCCTGGCCCTCGGCGCGGAAGAAGAAATCCGTGAGCGCATGGCGGCGTTCGAGCCCGAGGCCGTCCACATCGCCACCGAGGGCCCGATCGGCATCGCCACCCGGCGCATCTGTCTGGAATGGAAGCTGCCGTTCACGACCAGCTATCACACCAAATTCCCCGAATATGTCTCGGCCCGCTTCCCGGTGCCGGTTCAGGTCGGCTACGCCTATATGAAATGGTTCCACAAGCCGTCCGGGCGGCTGATGGTGGCCACGCCGACGCTTCGGGATGAGCTGGTCAAGCATGGCTTTCGCAATGTGTCGCCGTGGACGCGAGGGGTCGATACAGAGCTGTTCCGGCCCGATCTGGAGGCGATCCTTCCCGCCGACTGGCCGCGCCCGATCTGGCTGAACGTCGGTCGTGTCGCCGTCGAAAAGAACATCGAGGCCTTTGTCGAGCTGGACCTGCCGGGCACCAAGGTGGTCGTGGGCGACGGTCCGGCCAAGGCGGATCTCGAGGCGCGCTATCCCGATGTGAAGTTTACCGGGGCCATGTTCGGCGAAGATCTGGCGCGGGCCTTCGCCGATGCGGATGTGTTCGTCTTCCCGTCCTGGACCGACACCTTCGGCCTGGTGATCCTGGAGGCCATGGCCACCGGAACGCCGGTCGCGGCCTATCCAGCGCATGGCCCCATCGACATTATCCCCGGCTCGGGGGCCGGCGCGATCGACGACGATCTCAGAACCGCCTGCATGGCCTGTCTGAATCTCGATCGACAGGCGGTGAGAACCTATGCCGAGGGCTTTTCCTGGCGCGCCTCGGCCGAAGAGTTCGTGCGCAATCTTCAGCCTCAGCCGGAGGCCGAAAAGGTGAAGTTCTGGCGGCGTCTTCGGCGTCTGGCACGCTTGCGCCGCCGGGCGGCGGCGGCCTGAGTTTTCGCCGTTCGGCCTGAAAAGGAACAGCGTGGCCCGAAATGGGTTATGCTTGGGCGTGGCAGGGGCCTAACCTCGACCTGGAGGATCGCCATGAAGAAGCTATTTGCCGTCCTGGCCGGAAGCCTGATGCTGACGGCCTGCGCCACCCCGACCGTCTATGCGCCGGAGGGGTATGGGGGCCAGCGCGGCGGCTACGCCGAGCAACGCGTTCAGGAGGACCGCTGGGCGGTCGCCTTCAGCGGCAATTCCCTGACCAGTCGTGAGACGGTCGAGATGTACCTGCTGTATCGGGCGGCCGAGCTGACAGTGCAGTCCGGATACGACTGGTTCGTCACGGACTATCGCGAGACCGAGGCCGATACCCGGTACTACTCCAATCCCGACCCCTGGTTCCGTGGGGCCTACGGTTCGTACTGGGGCCCCAGCTGGCGTTTTTATCGCGGGGGCTACTGGACGGCCTGGGACCCCTGGTACCGCGACATGGATGTCCGCCAGGCCACGCGCTACGAGGCCAGATCCGAGATCGTCATGGGGCGGGGCGTTCCGCCCGCAGGCGAGCGGCATGCTTTCCTCGCCCGCGAGGTGATGGAGAACCTGGGTCCGCGCGTCGCGCGTCCGGGTGCCTACGGCTGAAACCTTCAGGTCAGACGGATCGGCTTGAGCCGGCGCTTGTTGACGTGATCCTCCGGGGCCTTGCCGGGAGCCTCTTCCGGTAGCTCGCCCTTGAAATAGAACCGTTGCCAGGATTCGCGCACCGTATCCGGGTCGTTGGCGGCCAGGCGGCGGTTGAACTCGCCGCGCTGGCGGTTCCAGGCGTTGAACTGACCGTGGAGTTCCTGATCGCGCTCAAGCGAGCGCATGACGGGCTGGACCTGTTCCATGGCCCGGTTCTGAACCAGGGTGATGAAACAGAAGGGTTCGCCACGCTCCCATTTGACGATGCCCGGGCGGGTGAAGATCCAGTTCATGGTGAAGGGGAACGGCAGCCAGTCGGTTTCGACCAGGCCGGTCAGGGGCTGGATGCCGTCCTTGACATGATTGGGGGGGCCCGAGGCCCACATGGCCCATCCGGGCGGCGTGCGGAACAGGTAGCCGGGATGAAAGGTGACGACCCCGCCAGCGAAATGCGAGGCGATGAAATGGTCCTGATCGGGGATCGGGCGGTCGAAACGGAACGAAATGTCCGATTGGCTTTTTCCGCCCGTCCACTCGATCGTCACATCCCAGGGCGACAGGATTTCCCAGCCCGTCGTATTGGCCATGGTCAGCGGCAGGCACTTGTAGGGATGGCGGTTGGAGAAATTGTCCATCCACCGGCGCTGGGCGCGTCCGGGGACGATCTCGGGCGGGCGCGAGCCCATGGGATAGCACAAGAGTTCCATGCCGAATTTCCTAGCCTTGGCGAGCGGGTGCCGTAAAGCGTCACCATGACCTTCGACAAGGATAGCTTTCTCGCCTGGCTGGATGCGCAGGGCATCGCTCACAAGACACTCGAACACGCGGCGGTGTTTCGGGTGGAGGAGGGGCTGGAGCTGAAGGCTGGGATGCCCGGCGCCCATACCAAGAACCTCTTTCTGAAAGACAAGAAGGGGCGGCTATGGCTGGTGTCCGCTCGTCAGGACACGATGATCGATCTCAAGCGACTGGACCGGGTGATCGGATCGGCGCGCCTGTCCTTCGGAAATGCCGAGCTGATGGCCGAGGTGCTGGGCCTGACCCCAGGGTCGGTGACGGCGCTGGGCCTGGTCAATGACCCCGATCACAGGGTGACCTTCGTGATTGATCGACATCTGTGGGAGGCCGATGTCGTCAACTTTCATCCCCTGTTGAACACCGCCACGACGGGGCTGGACCAGGCGGGGTTTCGACAGTTTCTTCAGGTGATCGGCGTCGAGCCGATGGTCGTCGATTTTGAGGCCATGGCGGTCATCAGCCCTTGAGGCTGGCGAGCATCAGTTCGTGACGCCAGGCGGCGACATCGGCCAGGGTGGCGTCCAGTGCATCCTTGATCCCTTCGAGACGGCCCGCCAGGGCGGTTGGGTCGGCCTGTTCCGCCGACACGCAGGCCTCGGCCAGGCGATGGGCCCCGATGCCCCCGGCTGACCCCTTGAGGGTATGGACGGCGTCCTTCCAGCCGGGGCTCGTCACCTCAAGCATCGGCGCCCAGAGACTGGCCTGCTGCTGAAACAGGCCGAGCACCTCGTCGGCCAGGGCCGTGTCTCCCTGTGTGAAGCTGTCCAGCACCGAGATGTCGATGGCACCGGTCAGGTCGCGGCGGCTCATTTGCAAAGCTCCTCGAACGAGAATGGCGGCCTGTCGCCGGTGCCGGGACCATATCGCCGCCAGGAATCCCCTTGCAAGCGATGGCTATCGCCTCTATGTCCGCGCCTCCCGCGATGTTCCGGTTCGGAGCCTTGCGGCTGGCATGGCCTCGTATGGGCCGGCCCAAGGACGATGGTTCCGGGTGATTAGCTCAGTTGGTAGAGCAGCTGACTCTTAATCAGCGGGTCGTAGGTTCGAGCCCTACATCACCCACCATCGCTTCCCCTTCGATATCCAGGAACAGGTGCCGGGCGGGTCGGCCCGAGGCCGGCTCGGTGTTGCGGTAAACGCCTGCCCCGATCTTGCGGAACGCCCCCGGAACGAATCACGTCCGAATCACTGACATCGCGATCTTCTGGCTTTGTTCACCGCAAGATATTGTATCTAAAGGCTGATTAACCACAACTGTCGGGTCGCGGCGGTTTATGAAATCCTCAACATTCGAGCGCAGTCTCTGGCGCAGGCTTCATGGACTTGGGAGGGTCTCATGGGTCACGCACCTGCTGTCGATGCCCAGGCGCAGTATCGCGCCGAGCTGCGTCGTTCGGGGGCCATGCGAAACGGTCTGGCCCTGGCCGCGCTTCGTCAGATGGTCCACTTTTTCCGCGACGGGATCGGCGCTTGGCTTCGTGAGCGCGCTGCGTCTAAACAGGCCCCGCCAGTGGCCCCGTAGCTCAGCAGGATAGAGCAGCGGTTTCCTAAACCGGAGGTCGGGTGTTCGAGTCACCCCGGGGTCGCCAGCTCTTGCCCTGGAACCTCCAGATACCGGGACGGCTGATTTTCGCCGTGATCTGAGGTATAAGCGCGCTCCTCCCGTCTTTCAGGATCCACCCGTGAGCCTTTCGCTCGACATCAGCCATGCCGCGCGGCCGACGCCGTCTGCCCCCGTGAACCTGTCAGGTCTCACGCGTGAGGGCCTGCGTCAGGCCCTGATCGACGCCGGTGTGTGCCCGCCCGAAAAGGCCAGGATGCGCGCCAGCCAGATCTGGGGCTGGATCCATCACTATGGGGTCACCGACTTCGCGGCCATGACCAATGTGGCCAAGGATATGCAGGCGAGGCTGGCTGAGGCCTTTACGCTGGACCGCCCCGAGGTGGTCGAACGCCAGGTGTCCAAGGACGGCACCCGCAAGTGGCTGATCCGCACGGCGCCGGGCATCGAGATCGAGACGGTCTACATCCCCGATGTGGGTCGGGCCGGGGCGCTGTGCGTGTCGTCACAGGTGGGCTGCACGCTGAACTGCTCCTTCTGTCACACCGGCACCCAGAAGCTGGTGCGCAACCTGACGGCGGCGGAGATCGTGGCCCAGGTTCAGATCGCGCGCGACGACCTGGGCGAATGGCCGTCGCCCAAGGAGGACCGCAAGCTCTCCAACATCGTCTTCATGGGCATGGGCGAGCCGCTCTACAATCTGGACCACGTCGCCGACGCCATCGACATCATCTCCGACAATGAGGGCATCGCCCTGTCGCGGCGGCGGATCACGGTGTCGACCAGTGGCGTCGTGCCGATGATCCCGGAGCTCGGCGAGCGGACCCAGACCATGCTGGCCATCAGCCTGCATGCGACCAACGATGAGCTGCGCAATGTCCTGGTGCCGCTGAACAAGAAATATCCGTTGGAACAGCTGATGGCGGCGATCCGGGCCTATCCGGGCCTGGGCAATGCGCGGCGCGTGACGTTCGAATACGTCATGCTGAAAGGCGTGAACGACAGCCCCGATGAGGCCCGCGCCCTGGTCAAGCTGATCCAGGGCATTCCGGCCAAGATCAATCTGATCCCGTTCAATCCGTGGCCGGGGACCGAGTACGAATGCTCGGACTGGAAGACCATCGAACGTTTCGCCTCCATCCTGAACAAGGCGGGTTATGCCAGCCCCATCCGCACCCCGCGCGGCCGGGATATTCTGGCGGCGTGTGGCCAGCTGAAGTCCGAGAGCGAAAAGATCCGGGCCTCGGCGCTCAGGGCCATGGTGAGCGTGGACTGAGCGTCTCCTCTCCCATCGCGGAGGCGATGGGGAGGACGATCAGCCCGAAGGGATGATCCGGCGGGGATTCTCTCCACCGCACCGGACCAAGCCGAGAGAACCCCTCCACCCCTTCGGGGTCCCCCTCCCCATGAAATGGGGAGGAGATATCTGTTCAATGCCGGAACACGATCAGCGCCGCCGCGATCAGCAGCAGGCCGCCGCTGATCCAGCCGAAGGCGCGTGAGAAGGCCGGGTCGGTCATGCGACGGGTCAGGGCGGCGCCGCCCAGGCCGTAGGCGCTCATGGTGATCATATCCAGGCCGATGGTCGCGACCGCGAACAGCACCAGTTGCGGCACCAACGGGCGGGCCGGATCCAGGAACGGCGGCAGGACGGCGGTAAAGAAGAGAACCGCCTTGGGATTGGCGATCTGAACCATGAAGCCGTCGACCAGCGGACCCCGCCGGGTCAGCCGCGCCTTTCCGGGGTCGCCCGGCGCATGGCCGGCTCCCCGGATGGTCTGGATTCCCAACCAGGCGACGTAGAGGCCACCGGCGATGGCGATCCAGCGGAACTGGTCCGGGAAGGCGGCGACCAGTGCCCCCAACCCCAGCGAGGCGGCAAAGAACCACACCAGGGTGGCCGCATTCATCCCGATCATGCCCAACAGGGCGGCGCGCTTGCCGTCGCGCACCCCCGTGGCCACGGCGAACAGATTGGCCGGCCCCGGCGTCATCGCCATCAGGGCCATAACCCCCAGAAAGGTCAGATACAGATGCGGATCGACGGGCCAGGCCATGGCGGGCCTCTGAGGGCATTGGGGTCCGGCGTCAACGGCCAATTGAAAAGGCCCGCCCCGACGACCGGAGCGGGCCTGATCTTATCGTGTCGTGGTCGCCTACTGGACCGGGATCGAGCCGGCGACGGCACCCTGGCCGGATTGGGCACCCTGACCGGCCGCCGCGGCGGCCTCAGCCTGGGCCGCCGCCTGGGCGATGGCCTGGGCGACGCCGGCGCGGACCTGATCAGGAATGGCGCGCACGTTCGCCGGGCCGTTGGCGATGGCCTGATCGATCGCGGCCTGTTCCTGAGGGTCGGTCGAGCGGCTGCGCGCGCCGATCAGGAAGGTGTGCATCTGGTCGGCAAAGGTGTTGATCTCGGGGATGTAGGGGGCGAGGATTCCTTCCAGGGCAGCCTGCTTCTGGGCCCCGTTGGTGGCCGGATCCTGCAGCATGGCCTGGATCTCACCGACCATGGCCTGCATGCGACCGTCGAAGGCCTGGGCTGTCTGGCCGAAAGCGATTTCCTCAGCGGTCGGCTGGCGGGCGGGAGCCTGCGGCGCGGTCGGCTGCTGAGCCTGCTGGGCCATCACCGGCGTCGAAAAGGCAAGGGCCGCAGCGACGGCCAGAACGGTACGCATGGTCATTGAGGGGAGAGCTCCAAGTTGGCCCCAATGGGCCTGAGGGGTGTGTGGGTTAGTCGCCCATGGCGGCAAAAAAGCGGCGCAAGCCTAGCCGTAGAACATCGGTCTATGTCCAGCCCTTGCGCCTGAACGGCGAAGATCAAGGTTAAGCCCCGCCGCTGTTTGCGCCCGATCGGCGCGATTGGCCAGTGGCAATTGCCGGCGCGTCATGTTTCGTCGGCCTGGCGGCAGATGCCGTTGCGTCGGCGCGCAAGAAAGACACCGCCTGGAGTGTATTGGAGGGTCGGGTGTGTCGGTCGACCCGACACGGACACAGACAGACAAACTGATATTCGAGCCTAATGAATTCAGGAGGTTGAGAAATCCTGCCTGTCAGTGTTCGCGGATTATGCGAAATTACGGTTCCCGCTCGGCGCGCGGCGACGTTCTGTGGCCCTGTCAAAGAGCGGTCACCTGTGTGGCAGAGGCCGAAAGGGCGGGGATGGCGAGGGGGCAGAAATTCAGCAGAGCCCGAGAAATCCGTGATTTACCCCGACCACCATCGGGGCTGGTGCGCCAGGCAAGCGTTCGCCCGGATCGTCAGAGATAGGGCATCCACATCAGGACTACGGCTCCGAACACGCCAAGGGCTGTATAGGCAGTGGCCAGCACGACCAGCCCCGCAACCGCGAGTTTGGCGACGGCGTTGCGACTGCGAGCGGCGGCGAAATACAGTTCCAGCAAGGCCAGGGGGATCAGATAGCAGCCGAAGTTGAGCACAATGTCGGCGGGGCCGGACATGGTATCGGTCATGCCGACGGGACCCTGGTTGATCAGGATCCAGCCCATGATGCCGACGCGCAGGAACCAGACACCACTGGCGACCATGAAGGTGCGCATGGCCCATTGGCGGTGAATGTCGATGTGCCGCTTGACGGCGTTGCGCCAGGCGAGGGTGCCGAAGATCAAGATGAGAACGCCGTCGAGCAGGATGGCCGCGGCAGAGATCTCTGACAGGAAGGTCCCGCGCACGACGGTCAGCCAGATACCGCTGAGCGCCATGATGGAGGCCAGAGTCAGAAAGATGCGGCCCGTCCAGCGATGCAGACGGGGTTGGGCGCGCCTGAGCTGGGGGATCAGCTGCATCAGCCCGCACAGGGTCATGGCCGAGGCCAGAAGGACATGGGCGGCGAAGACGGCGTTGCCGATGTCGTCGCCGGCGACATAGCCCTCGATCAGAGGCTTGTCGTTCCATCCGGCCCAGTTCCCGGAAAAGGTCCGCACGCCATAGAAGGCCAGGATGAAGGCGATGAAGGCCGCCTGACCGACGAACGCGGTCACAAACCAGAGGGCACCCGAGCCGCTGAGAATGCGGTCTGCGACAGGCGTGTGGGCGGGAGAGGACGGGGCGGACATGGAAACTCCGGGACGGCGGGTCGTTTGTCCGGCTCTGGTGCGGATCGAGCGCGCCGCCGTCTCGCCGATTTGGAATTCGGCTGACGATTTCACCGGATCGCCGGGCATGGCCGTCTGGACAGCCGCCGATGCCCGATCCTAGGCTTCGCACCATGTCCTTGATGCCGACATTGCGGGCGGAGGCCGACAGCGCCGCCGGTGGCCTGCCCGGCGGCGGCCAGCGCCGCCTGTTGGTCCATGCCGGGATCGCCGGGGCGTCCTTCGTCGCCTACATCGCATGGCGCGCTCTGGAGGGGCCGGTCGCCCTGTGGGTGGCCGCGTTCGGGGTGACGGCCTGTGGCTGGGCCTGGCTGCTGACACGCGCCCTGTTTGATCCGGCGCCGAAGGATGCAGCGTGGGCGCGCGGCATGGCCGGCGTGCTTGCGCTGGCGGGGATGGTCTCGGTCCTGATGCCCCTGGGACTGGTTCGCGGGGTTGCGGCCAATGTCTATGTGCTGGCAGGGTCGGCGGCCATGGTCCTGACCCTGATCGAGCCGTTTCAGCGGCATGGCTGTGAGCTGTCGCGAGCCGAAGTATGGTTTCGCGCCGCCTATGTGACCGGCTTTGTGCTGTTGGCCGGGGTGGCGGTGCTGGGCGTCTGGCTGGACCCCGCGCCGATCCAGACGGCCAGCGCGGCCCTCAGCTTGATCGGTGCGGCGGCGGCGGTCGTCTGGCGGCTGCGTCACCCGCTGGTGCGGACGTCACCCTCCCCTGCGCCGCGCAAAGCCGCGACCGAGGACGAAGCCCGGCTGGGTGCCCGGTTGACGGCCCTGTTGCAGGAGGAGGCCATCCACACCGACCCGGACCTTCGGATCGGTGATGTCGCCGCCCGGCTGAACGAGCCGGAGCACCGGATTTCCCGCGGGGTCAGCGCCCTGGGCTTCGCCAACTTCAACCGCCTGATCAACCACCACCGCATCGAACAGGCGAAGGCCATGCTGACCGCGCCGGACGGGCCGCGCTCGATCCTGGAGGTGGCCCAGGATTGCGGCTTCGCCTCGCTGGGGCCGTTCAACCGGGCGTTCAAGGCCGAGACGGGGATGACGCCGACGGCGTATCGGGCGGGGGACCAACTTGAGCGTTGAGCCCTACCGCCGCTCCCGTTTCCCCAGCACCCGCAGGCGCAGCGCATTCAGCTTGATGAAGCCCTCGGCGTCATGGTGGTCATACGCCTGGAGGCCTTCCTCGAAGGTGACGAGGTCCTGGTCGTAGAGGCTGTTGGGGCTCTCGCGGCCGATGACCGTCGCATTGCCCTTGTAGAGTTTGACGCGGACGGTGCCCGAGACCTTTTCCTGGCTCTTGTCGATGGCGGCCTGGAGCATTTCGCGCTCAGGACTGAACCAGAAGCCATTGTAGATCAGGTGGGCGTATTTGACGGCCAGTTCGTCCTTCAGGTGCATGGCACCGCGGTCGAGCGTGATCGACTCGATACCCCGGTGCGCGGCCAGCAGGATGGTGCCGCCGGGGGTTTCATAGACGCCGCGCGACTTCATGCCGACGAAGCGGTTTTCGACCAGATCGAGCCGCCCTATGCCGTTGTCGTGGCCGTACTGGTTCAGCGCGGTCAGGAGGGTGGCGGGGCTCATGGCCTCACCGTTGATGGAGACGGCGTCGCCGCGCTCAAAGCCGATGGTGATGACGGTCGGGGTGTCGGGCGCGGCCTCGGGGCTGATCGTGCGCTGGTGGACGAACTCGGGGGCCTCGACGGCGGGGTCTTCCAGCACCTTGCCCTCTGAGGAGGAGTGCAGAAGGTTGGCGTCGACGCTGAACGGGGCCTCGCCGCGCTTGTCCTTGGAAATCGGGATCTGGTGCTCTTCGGCGAAGGCGAGCAGGGCCTCGCGGGACTTGAAATCCCACTCGCGCCACGGGGCGATGACGCGGATGTCCGGCTCCAGCGCATAGTAGCCCAGCTCGAAACGGACCTGGTCGTTGCCCTTGCCGGTCGCGCCGTGACAGACGGCGTCGGCCCCGACCTGACGGGCGATCTCGATCTGTCGCTTGGAGATCAGCGGGCGAGCGATGGAGGTGCCGAGCAGATACTGGCCTTCATAGAGCGCATTGGCGCGGAACATCGGAAAGACGAAGTCGCGCACGAACTCCTCGCGCAGGTCGTCGATGAAGATGTTCTCCGGCTTGATGCCGAGTTTGAGCGCCTTTTCACGCGCCGGCTCCAGCTCATCGCCCTGGCCCAGGTCGGCGGTGAAGGTGACGACCTCCGCCCCGTACTCCGTCTGGAGCCACTTGAGGATAATCGAGGTATCCAGACCGCCGGAATAGGCGAGGACGACCTTCTTGGGGGCGGGCTTGTCGGACATGGCGTGGGCTTTCGGCTGGGGAGGCGGACGCTTTAACGCCTGACGACCAAAAGTGGAAACCGCTTTTGGCGATCTGGGACGCGACAAAAACTTCTGACAGCGCGTGACGAAGGGGTCGGGTTCATTGGCGGTTCAGGGCAGTGGCGGCTAGGATCGGTTTCGGCTCATCGGGGGAATGACAATGCGTATCCAGCCCATCATCGGCCTGTGTGCCGTCCTTGTCAGCGGGGCGGTCCTGAACGGCTGTGCGACCCTGTCGGAGGAACAGTGCGCGGTCGGCGACTGGTACGGGATCGGCCAGTCAGACGGCAGCTCTGGCTATGGCCACGGGCGGCTGGAGGACCACATCGAGGCCTGTCAGCGACACGGCATCTCGCCGGACCATGTGCTGTACGAGCAAGGGCGACGTCAGGGCCTGTTGAGCTATTGCACGCCGGAGCGCGGATTCCGGGTGGGCCGGTCCGGCGGCAGCTATGGCGGCGTGTGTCCGGCCCAGCTGGAGCGCGATTTCCTGGCCGGCTATTCGGACGGCCAGCTCGTCCATGCGGCGCAGGGGGCCTATGACACCGCCCAGAACGACTACAATCGTCACCAGCAGGCCGCACGCGACCTGGAAAGCCGTATTCGCACCGAAGAGACGGCGGCCCAGGCCCCGGAGCTGACCGATGATCAGCGTCGCATCATCCGCGACCGAATCCGCTCGCTGAGGAACGATCGCGATCGCGCCCTGGATCAGGCCCGCGACGCCGAATGGCGCCTACGCGAGGCCGAGCGCGACGTCCGCGACCTGAGGGCGCGCTTCGCGGCCTATTACGGAAGCTGGTGATCAGGCGCGGGTGAGGACCGGGCGCGGCGGTCATGGCCGTTCAGCCTCGTTCCGAGATACGGGCTCGCCTCGTTCACCGGTATAGGTGAGCCGGTCCCCAAAATCGGCCTCAAGGCGGTCAAACAAGTCTTGGGCCGGTTCGCGCCAGTCTTCCCCGCCGTTGGGCTGATACACGCCGATACTCATGTCCATCGCCTCGCGAGGCAAACCCGTTGTGCTGGGGAACGCCTCCGGGTCGGCGCGATGTTGAAGCACATTGATTATCACGCCGTTGGGTGAGCATGCTGACACGTCGAAGACGCGATAGATGGCTGAACCGCTCTCTTGATTGGGGCGGAAATCGAGATTGTGATCCGCAGCGACCGTTTCGAGGATCTCGCTTACGCGGTCCCAGTCTTGCGGGTTCGCTTCCAGCGAGGCGTAGATTTTCGGGCTCATGGACGTGACGCCATGGGTCAGCGGGTTGTGGCAAGAACGATCATAGGTCGCCGCCGCCACAACCGGGGCCACCGTCAGCATTGCCGCATTCGCAAGGGCAAGCCCCAAGGTGCGAAGCGGACGGAGAGCACGCCTGCCATCACCGTCTGGCAAGCGCGTGGTGAGTTTTAGCGCGAGCAAAAAGCTCAGGCCTCCAAACGCACCCATGAATCCAGCGGCTCCCGCAGTTCCTGCAAGTTGTACAAGGCCCGCAAGGGTCAGCGAGCCGTTTGATGCCGTGACGACGCCGTCAACCGAGGCTTCAAGGGGCACGGACAGTAGGCTCAGGAGTGAGACGGGTAGCGCGCCGATGAGAAACCCCACGCTGCCGGCGATCCAGAATGTTGGTGCAACCCGGCGCGCCAGGCCCAAATAGGCCGGCAGGCCAAGGACAAGGGTATGAATCATGCCGACAACGAAGGCGGCTATCGCGATCCCTGCGCCGTTGGGAACCAGCATGGCCGGAACGCCGAAAGGGGAGACAGCCGCCAATGTGCCAGCGAGCAGGGCCAAGGCCACCGAGAGCGAGGGATAAGGCCATGGTCGCATTTCACCGCCTCCATTAATTTAGCTCATTCCTTAAATACCTAAATGAAGCCCCTGGCAAGCCCTTAGCGAATGACTTAAATAACGAACCATGCAGCGCGTGTTTGAAGCCCTCTCCAGCCAGGTCCGGCGCAAGATGCTGGCGTACCTCAGCCACGCCGATCTGACGGCGGGCGAGATTGCGGCGCGGTTCGAGATTTCAAAGCCGGCGGTCAGCCAGCATCTGTCGATCCTGGAGAACGCCGGGCTGGTGACGAGCGAGAAGAAGGGCCAGTTCGTCCACTATTCGATCGTGCGCGAGAACCTGGCCACGACCCTGACGGGGTATCTGCAGGAAGTCTGCCCGGTGTCGCGACCCCTGGCCGAGGAGAGCAAGGCGATCGGCAAGGGGCGGGCCGAGTAGTCCTTCTCCCGAGGGGAGAAGGGGGAACCCACGCACCGGAGGGTGAAGCCCGCAGGTCAGCGTGGGGGATGAGGGCGACAGTCCTATCCTGAGATTCTGACCCCTCACCCTTCGCGCAGCCGGCCGCTCCACTTGCCGGGCGCTCATCTACCCTCTCCCGCCGGGAGAGGGACTTCGGCGTCAGAACGTCCGGCGCACGCGGATCTGGAACCGGCTTTCGGGTTCCATGGAGCGAATGTCGGTGTGGGTGACGGCGTTGGTGTCGCGCGGGCCGCCGTAGATGGTGCGGGTCTGGTCATAGCTGCCGAGGACCCAGGCCTGGGCGCGGATCGACCAGGCGTCGGTCGGCTTGTACTCGACCCAGGCCGAGGCGTAGTCGCGGAATTTGAAGTGCGAAATCTGGTCGATTCGCCAGACCGTATCTTCACCGAACGGCTGGTATTCAAAGCCCCAGTTCATGCGCCAGCTGTCGATGTCCTGGCTGAAGCGGGTGTAGTATTCGACCTCACGATAGCCGGAAATGCCGCGCGTTTCGCCGGTGGTCGGGTCGGTGACCTCCGTTTCGGCGACCTCGGCCGACAGGAGCCAGCGGCCACCGGGAATGCCCCATCGGTCGGTCGGGATGGTGGCTTCAAGCTCCAGCTCGGTGACCGAACCGTCGCCGATATTGCCCGGCGCGGAGAAGACGTCCGGCCCACTGACCACGGGGATGACGTCGATGGCGTCGGCAATGCGCTCATGGCTGATGCCGGCCGAAATGACGCCGTCCGTCCAGAAGCGACGCTCCCAGGTGGCCTCAAAGGCCCAGGCGGACTGGGGACTGAGATTGGCATTGCCGGCGTTGACGACATTGTTCGACAGCTCGGCCGAGGCGGCGAAGTCGCCAAAGTCGAGCTGGCCGACCTCGCGTTCGATGCGAAACTGGAACTGGTCGGCAGAGGTCGGGCTCCAGGTCAGGATCGCGCGCGGCTTGAGGAAGGTGAAGGTCTGTTCCAGGTCGAAGGCCCCGGACTGGCTGATGGTCGAACGTTCGAGCCGCAGGCCACCCTCAAAGGTGAGATTGTCGCGAATCCGCCAGGTTGCCTGGCCGAAAACCTCGCCGCGCAACTCTTCAACCCGCACGCTGTCGGACGGCAGGGGCACGGGCGCGCCGCCGATCGTCAGGGCCTGCTGGGCGTCGAGGAAGTTGAAGGCCCCCTCGGCCCCGGTCTCGAAGGTGAGGTTCTCGCTGTGCTCGAAGGTCAGGGCACCGCGCACGATCGTTTCACCCGAGGTGTTGTCATAGGCGAACAGCTGATCAATGCCGGGGCCGATGTAGCTCTGGTTGCCGGTGGTCTGGCGCAGGCGCTGGATCAGGCGAGCCTCACTGCGCAGGCGGGTGCCGAGCGGACGGCGATAACGGAGCCCGACCTCACCATAGTTGGTGTCCGCCCCGTCGGTCAGGAACCGGTCCCCGGCCAGGCCGAACTGGTTGTGCTCGAACTTGTAGTCGTAGAAGCCGGCGTTGCCGGTCAGCTCGATCTCACCGCCCATCAGAGGCTGCTGCCACCGACCGCGCACGCCCAGGCCATCGCCGTCGGATTCGCTCTCAATCCGGTCCTCGAAGACGAGGGCACCGGTCGGATCATAGCGGCGCTGGATCCCGGAGCCGACGCCGTCATTGATCGAGGCTGAGCTGGTCAGGGCAAAGGAATACTGGCGCGCGCCGTTCGTCCCGGACACCTCCAGGCCGATGCTGGGGATGAAACGGCCATCGTCGAAGATGAAGGCACCGCCGGTGGCAACCACCTGGCGGCTGGATGGGACGGCTCGACGCACCACATTGATGACGGTGGAATAGCCCTGCATATCCACGCCCGGAGCCCCGCCGCGGATCAGCTCGATCCGTTCGACCTGGTCGGCGGGAATGCGTTGCAGCAGACCCGACAGACCCTCGTCCTTGGAGGCCGGGCGCGAGCCGTCGAACAGGACATTGCCGACCGCGCCCGAAAAGCCCCGCACCGAATTGTTCTGATTGATCGAAAAGCCGGGAATGCGGCTGACCATGTCAAACGCGTTGGCCGGGCGTGCCTCGGCGAAAAAGGCCGGCGGATAGACCCGTACGCCGTCGGCGCGCTCATAGGGGGCCGTCGGTTCCGCAGTCTGGGCTTCCTGGGCCTGAGCCGGCAGGGCGAGGGCGGCGGCGGCCACGGCGGCCAGTCCGAAAATCGTGCGCATGGTGGTTGGCTCCCTTGTCATGCAAGGGAGTGCCGTGCGCCATCGACGCGTGCCAGTTAAATGCCTGAAAGGTGGATTAAATCGGCGCAATCCTGGCGACGAAAATGTGGCCTTTAGACCGCCGTTCCGCCTACCGTCAGGCCGCCGATCTTGAGGCTGGGCTGGCCAATCCCCACAGGCACGCCCTGGCCGGACTTGCCGCAGACGCCGACACCGGGATCGAAGGCGAAGTCGTTGCCGATCATCGAGATCTTCTGCAGGGCCGTGGCCCCATCACCGATCAGGGTCGCTCCCTTGACCGGGGCGGTCACCTTGCCGTCCTCGATCAGATAGGCCTCGGTGCACTGGAAGACGAACTTGCCGTTGGTGATGTCCACCTGGCCACCGCCGAAGTTGACGGCATAGAGGCCGCGCTTGGTCGAAGCGATCATGTCGGCCAGCTTGTCCGAGCCGCCTTCCATGAAGGTGTTGGTCATGCGCGGCATGGGGATATGGGCAAACGACTGGCGCCGACCGTTGCCGGTCGCCTCCATCCCCATCAGCCGGGCCGACATGCGGTCGTGCATCATGCCGACCATGATGCCGTCTTCGATCAGGACATTGCGTTGGGTCGGCGTGCCCTCGTCGTCGAAGGAGAGCGAGCCGCGCCGTCCGGCGATGGAACCGTCGTCCACCACCGTGACGCCGGGCGCAGCCACGCGCTGGCCCATCTTGCCGGTAAACACCGATGAGCCCTTGCGGTGGAAGTCGCCCTCGAATCCGTGGCCGACGGCCTCATGCAACAGAACGCCGGGCCAGCCGGCCCCCAGGACCACGTCCATTTCACCGGCCGGACAGTCGATGGCGTCGAGATTGACCAGGGCCTGACGGATGGCCTCCTCGACCTGACCCTGCCAGCGGTCCGGGGCGATCCAGGTTTCGAAGCCGGCGCGGCCCCCGGCCCCTTGAGAGGCGGATTCGCGACGCCCATCCTTTTCCACCGTGACCGAGACATTGACGCGGACCAGAGGGCGCACGTCCCTCAGACGCTGGCCGTCGGCCCTGAGGATTTCGATGGCGCGGCGCTCACCGGCGATCGAGGCCGAGACCTGGACCACACGCGGGTCTTTGGCGCGGGCATAGGCGTCGATCTCCTGCAACAGGGCGATCTTGTCCGAGAAGGCCGGAGAGGCCAGCGGATCGACCTCGTCATAGAGCTTTTGATTGGTCGCCCTCGGCCCCACGGCGGCGTTCCCGCCCCGTCCCTGTTTGGCCAGGGCCGCGGCATCCGCAGCGCGCTTGAGGGCGTCGACGGTGATCTCATTGGAATGGGCGTAGCCGGCTGTCTCGCCGGAAACGACCCTCAGACCGAATCCCTCATTGGCGTCATAGGCCGCCGACTTCAGCCGCCCGTCGTCAAACAGCAGGGACTCGCTTTCGGCGCGCTCAAGGAACAGTTCGCCGTCATCGGCCCCGACAAGGGCCTCTTGCAGCACGGCACCGGCTGTCTCAGGCGAGACGCCGGCGGTTTCGAGGATGGGGGGCGGAGAAACGGAGACGGTCATGGCCTATCAGTTAGGCGTTCGAACCGTCTCCGTCACCTCCCGGCGTTTATTCTCCCGGAAGATCGACCGAGCCGACGCCCGAGATCTCCTGGGTCAGATGGGCCGGGCGCTGGACCAGATCGACGTTGCCGACGCCGGCGATCACGATGTTGGCCGACTGGCTGGCATTGATCTCTGCCCCACCGGCCCCGGCGATGCGGACGTCGGCATTCTCGGCCGCGAGGGTGGCGAGATCGGCATCCCCGGCCCCGGCAATCATCAGATTCAGGGTTCCGGCTCGACCGTTGGCCTCGATGTCCCCGGCCCCGGCGACGACCAGCACCAGTTCATCACGGTCGATGCTGTTCAGGGTGAGGTCGCCCGCACCTTCCAGCTCAAAGCGGCTGACGTCCGGGGCGGTGATGGTGACGGTCATACCCGCGGAGCGACCGACGACGGTAAACCGCTCGCTGGCTCCGTCCTCGTCGGCGAAGGCAAGGCGCCCATCGACCAGGGTGATGCGCTGGACCGCTGTTTCGGGCCCCGAGACAACGACCGAGGGCGTGTCGCCCTGGGTGAAGACGACATCGGCGGGCAGGGCGACGGTGAGGCGGTCGCCGCCGGTCCACTCGAGAGTGCGCTCGACGGTCGGGCCGGACCAGGCTTCGGAATTGTTGTCGCCGACATCGATGGTCCAGCCGTTTCGCAGGAGCTCGGGGCCCCCGAGGGCAGCAGCACCGCCAAACGCGGCCAGCATGAGAACGAAGCTGGCGGCTGCGATCAAAAGCAGGGTGCGGATCATCAGATCTCTCCCGATTCATTCTGTTGCAGAGCCGGCTTGAGCAGCCGGTAGTGAAGGCGGGCGAACCAGACCAGGAAATTGACCAGCCAGACGGTCAGAACAGCGGTCACCGCCGCCATCAGGACGCCCAGGGCCATCAGGCCGATGCCGATCAGGATGGCGACCAGCGGCCCGCCCGGCGGTCCAAAGAACGGGCCGGCGACGAGCGCGGCACCGCCGCCGATGAAGATTCCGATCGCCGCAAGGAACAGTGAAGCCAGGACCGACACGACACCGACCAGCAGCGGCAACAGGAACAGAATATCGACCGAGGCCAGTCCGATCAGGGCCACCAGGGCGGCCACGGCGTTGGACGGCGTCTTTTCGGCCTCCCAGCGCGAGAGGCCGGCTTCAACCCGGACCTCGCGGGCCAGCCGCTCGGGGTTGCCGAGCGCCGCAGCGATTTCCGGATCCTGGCGGCCGGCGGCGGCGGCCTCGACGAAATGGGCCTCATGGTCGGCGACGATCTCGTCGATGGTTTCGGGCGGCAGGCCATTCAAGCCCCGCCGCAGCCGGGTCAGAAACTCGGCGCGGGTCATGCAATTTCTCCTGTCGTAGGGGTCGCCGGGGCGTTGAGGATGGCTTCAACAGCTCGGGAAAAGGTCAGCCATTCGGTCTTCTGGGCCTCATAGGCGCGCCGACCGGCCTCGGTCAGGCGATAGTATTTGCGAGAGGGCCCCGCAGGGCTTTCGACTAGATAGGTCTCAACCAGCCCGTCCGACTGCATGCGGCGCATCAGCGGATAGATGGTGCCCTCGCCCATGCCGATGTCGTCGGCAAGCCGCGCGGCAATCTCATAGGCGTAGTTATCTCGCGCCGAGAGCAGGGCCAGGACACACAGGCCCAGCACCCCTTTCTTCAGCTGTATCTCAATGCCTTCCGGCATGTGTGGACCTCCGTATCTCAAGCCCGATATTGCAAGGTATCTGTGAATGCAAGGTAGCTGTCAATATACAGATTTGTAATCGAGGCAGATTCAATGCGGCTGTGTCGTGCCTGACGGCTTGGCAAGCGCGAGGTGACCCGATATGTCAGCCCGAAATCCCACCGCCCCTGTGCGGGTATTGGCGCGTGGGAATTCAGGTAATCCGGGCCGTTACGACATGAAGAATTGGGGAATGGGCATGGGCAAGGGGATCGCCGGCCTGATGGCTCTGGTCAGCACCACGCTGCTGTCAGGCGCGGCCTGGGCCAGCACGACCGTCGGCCAGCCGACACCAGGCGGGCTGGGGCTTCAGGAAGCGGCATCGCCGCTGAAGCACGACGCGCACTTTTTCCATGACTACATCCTGTTGCCGATCATCACGGTCATCACCCTGTTCGTGCTGGGTCTGCTGATCTGGGTGGTCATCCGCTACAACAAGAAGGCCAACCCGACCCCGGCCAAGTGGAGCCACAACACCACCATCGAGATCATCTGGACCCTGGTTCCTGTGCTGATCCTGGCCTTTATCGCGGTGTTTTCGTTCCGGCTGCTGTTCGCCTACCACGACATGCCCGACCCGGATGTGACGGTGAAGGTCACCGGCTATCAGTGGAACTGGGGCTACGAGTACCCCGAGTACGGCATCTCCGAATATATCTCGAACGTGCTGCCGGAAGACGAGGCGCGCGCCCAGGGCGTGCCCTATCTGCTGGCGGCGGACGAGCCGATGGTCGTGCCGGTCGGTCAGGTTGTGCGCCTGACCATTACTGGAGCCGATGTCATTCACGCGGTGGCCCTGCCGGCCTTTGGTCTGAAGACCGATGCCGTGCCCGGCCGGATCAACGAAACCTGGTTCCGCGCCGAGCGTCCGGGCATCTACTACGGTCAGTGCTCGGAACTGTGCGGCATCAACCACGCCTATATGCCGCTTCAGATCAACGTCGTGACCCAGGCCGAGTTCGAACAATGGGTCGCCTCGCGCGGTGGCTCGATGACCTATCTGGCGGATCAGGCGGCTGAAGCCGCCGCCGCCGAGGCCGCCGCTGCACAGGCTGCGGCCGCGACCGCCGCCGCCGCCGATGCGACCGCTGAAGGCGAAGCCGCCGAGGCGACTGCCGAAGGTGAAACCGTAACCGAACCGACGGCCACCGCGCCGGCGGCCCAATAAGACCGGGGCTCGACACAGATATGGCAACTGCCCAAACCGTTCAGGCCGGTCACGACGACCACGATCACAAGCCCGGGTTCTTCACCCGCTGGTTCCTGTCGACCAACCACAAGGACATCGGCACCCTGTACCTGCTCTTCGCCATCATGGCGGGGATCGTCGGCGGGTTGATGTCGGGTCTGATCCGCTGGGAACTGGCCGAGCCGGGTCTGCAGGTCTTCACCCCCGGTTCGATGCTGTCGCAGCTCGGCCTGTTCGACCTGTCGGACGAAAGCCGTGCCAAACACGCCTACAATGTCGTCGTCACCGGCCACGCCTTGGTGATGATCTTCTTCATGGTCATGCCGGCGATGATCGGCGGGTTCGGCAACTGGTTTGTGCCGATTATGATCGGCGCGCCCGATATGGCCTTCCCGCGGATGAACAACATCTCGTTCTGGCTGCTGGTTGCGGCCTGGGTGCTGCTGCTGATGTCGATGTTCGTCGACGGCGGGCCGGGACGAGGCTTCGGGGGTGGCTGGACCATCTATCCGCCGCTTTCAACGACCGGCCACTCTGGCCCGGCCATGGATCTTGCGATCTTCTCGCTGCACGTCGCGGGGGCCTCGTCGATCCTGGGGGCGATCAACTTCATCACCACCATCTTCAACATGCGTGCGCCGGGAATGACCCTGCACCGGATGCCGCTGTTCGTGTGGTCGATCCTGGTCACCGTCTTTCTGCTCTTGCTGTCGCTGCCGGTTCTGGCCGGTGCCATCACCATGCTGCTGACGGACCGCAACTTCGGCACCAGCTTCTTCAACCCGGCCGGTGGCGGCGATCCGGTGATGTTCCAGCATCTGTTCTGGTTCTTCGGTCACCCCGAGGTGTACATTCTGATCCTGCCGGGCTTCGGCATCATCAGCCACATTGTCTCGACCTTCAGCCGCAAGCCCGTGTTCGGCTATCTGGCCATGGCCTATGCCATGGTGGCCATCGGCTTCGTCGGCTTCATCGTGTGGGCTCACCACATGTTCACGGTCGGCATGAACGTCGATCTACGGGCCTATTTCACCGCCGCGACCATGGTGATTGCGGTGCCGACCGGTGTGAAGATCTTCTCGTGGATCGCCACCATGTGGGGCGGTTCGATCGACTTCAAGACGCCCATGCTGTGGGCCATCGGCTTCATCTTCCTGTTCACCGTGGGCGGTGTGACGGGTGTGGTCCTGGCCAACGCCGGCATCGATTACAGCCTGCACGACACCTATTACGTCGTGGCCCACTTCCACTACGTCCTGTCGCTGGGCGCGGTGTTCGCCATCTTTGCGGGCTTCTACTACTGGTTCGAGAAGATGTTCGGCGTGAAGTACAATGAGTTCCTCGGAGCCCTGCACTTCTGGATCATGTTCATCGGCGTGAACCTGATCTTCTTCCCGCAGCACTTCCTGGGCCTGCAGGGGATGCCGCGTCGCTACATCGACTACCCGGAAGCCTACACCCTGTGGAACCATGTGTCCTCGATGGGCTATGTGGTGACGTTGGTTGGTGTGGGCGTGTTCCTGATCATGCTGGTCGAGGCGATGATCCGTCGTCGTCCGGCTGAGGCCAATCCGTGGGGTGAGGGCGCGACGACGCTGGAATGGACGCTGTCCTCGCCGCCGCCGTTCCACCAGTTCAACACCCCGCCGGTGATCAAGGACGACGACCACCACTAGTTTGATCCTCCCCCGTTCACGGGGGAGGTGGCCCGAAGGGCCGGAGGGGGCGTCGGCTCGCACCGCACCCGGTCTTGCCCCCTCCACCGCTTCGCGGTCCCCCTCCCCCGCTTTGCGGGGGAGGATTTGGATCCCAATGACCGACGCCCCCGCCAAGATTGTCGCTGCCGAGCCTTCGGACTATGTCCAGCTGCTGAAGCCGCGCGTCATGTCGCTGGTTGTCTTCACCGCCCTGACCGGCCTGGTCGTCGCGCCGGGCGAGATGAATCCGCTGCTGGCGGCCATTTCAGTGCTGTGCATCGCCTTGGGTGCCGGGGCCGCCGGGGCCCTGAACATGGCGCTGGAGGGCGACACGGACGCCCTGATGCGCCGCACGCGGGGCCGGCCTGTCGCGGCAGGCCGGGTGCCCAGAGGCGATGCCCTGGCCTACGGGGCGATCCTGTCGGTGGCGTCGGTGACCCTGCTGGGGCTGGGCGTGAACTGGCTCGCCGGAGGGCTGCTTGGGCTGACGATCGTCTACTATGCCGGGCTCTACACCCTGGTTCTCAAACGACGAACGCCCCAGAACATCGTGATTGGCGGCGCTGCCGGGGCCTTTCCGCCGGTCATCGGCTGGGCGGCGGCAACAGGTGAGGCCCCGTGGCAGGCCTGGCTGCTGTTTCTGATCATCTTCCTGTGGACGCCGCCGCACTCTTGGGCGCTGGCGCTCTATTCGGCAGGAGACTACGCCAAGGCGGGAATCCCGATGATGCCGGTGGCGCGCGGAGCCCGGTCCACGCGCCTTCAGATCCTCCTGTATTCGCTGATTCTGGTTCCGGTGGCCGTGCTGCCGGGTCTGGTGGGGCCGGGCGGCCCCATCTATTTGGCGACCTCGATCGGCGGGGGGCTGGTGTTCCTGCTGCTGGCCTGGCGGTTGTTCCGCAGTCGCGCCGGGGATCAGCCCGACAAGGCCGAGGCGATCGGGCGTGAAGCGGCCCTCTATGATGTTCGCGCCGAGGCCAAATCGGCCCGAAATCTGTTCGCCTATTCGATCCTTTATCTGTTCGGGCTGTTTGCCGCCCTTCTGATCGAAACCGCCCTGTTGTAAGGAGCGCGCCATGACTGAAGATGAAATCGCTGCCCGCAAGCGCCGCAACTGGGCCATCGCCGGAGCCCTGGTCCTGTTCGTGGTGCTGGTGTTCACCATCACCGTCCTGCGGATGACCGCCAACATTGCCGCGAGCGCGGGATGAAAATCGACAGAAACGCCCGGATCGCCGTCATCTGTGGAGTTGTCGCCGTCGGCATGGTCGGGGCGGCCTATGCGGCGGTGCCGCTGTATCGCCTGTTCTGCCAGGTGACGGGCTTTGACGGAACGACCCAGCGCGCTGTGGAAGCCCCGGATCGTGTCCTGGATCGCACCCTGACGGTCAGTTTTGACACCAATGTGCGCGACCTGCCTGTGACCTTTGAGGCTGAACAGCTTCGCCAGACGGTCCGCGTGGGCGAGCCGACCCTGGCCTATTTCCGCGTGACCAACACCTCGGACCAGCCGGTCGAGGCGACCGCCGCCTACAATGTCTCGCCGGAATCGGCGGGCCCGTATTTCCTCAAGCTGCAGTGCTTCTGTTTCGAATCACAGCGGATCGAGCCGGGGGAGACGCTGGAGTTTCCGATCCAGTATTTCATCGACGAGACGATCGAGACCGAGCCCGAGGGTCGCGGAATCCGCAATGTGACCCTCTCCTACACTTTCTATCCGACCCAGGGGTTCGATCCGGAGGCATCCGCCCCTAGAGCCTGATCGGTTGAGGTGGAATCGCTTCGCGATTTCATCTCGGGCGTGAATCAGGCTCCAGACAAAAGCGCGAGCATGATTCAGCTTTTTGTTGGCACCGCGAGGCGGTTCCAACAAAAACCATCATGCTCTAGCGGAGCGGCCCCGGCCCCGCTATAGCCGAACCCAGCAGAATTCAGCCGAGTGAGCCCATGGCCCAGGACGCCGTCCATCACGACTACCATCTTGTGAACCCCAGCCCCTGGCCGCTGGTGGCGTCCATCGCCGCAACGGTGATGTTCGTCGGGGCCGTCATGTGGATGAAGGGCCTGTTCGGAATGCCGGAAGGCACCAGCTGGCTGTTCTTCGCCGGCCTGGCGGGTGTTCTCTATTCGATGATCGGCTGGTGGAGCGACGTCATCAAGGAAAGCCGGGGCGGTGACCACACGCCGGTCGTTTCGATCGGGCTTCGCTACGGCATGATCCTGTTCATCGCGTCGGAGATCATGTTCTTCGTCGCCTTCTTCTGGATGTTCTTCGAAATGGCCCTGTGGAACGAGCACAGGACCCTGTCGTCGATCGAAGAGGTCCGCGCGGCCTGGTCGAGCTGGCCACCGGCCGGTGTTGAAACCCTCGATCCGTGGCACCTGCCGTTCCTCAACACCGTGATCCTGCTGCTGTCGGGTACGACGGTGACCTGGGCACACCACGCGCTTCAGGTCGGCAATCGCTCGGCGGCCAAATGGGGCCTGGTTCTGACGGTCATGCTGGGGGCCCTGTTCACGGCGATCCAGGCCTATGAATACAGCCACATCATCCACGAGCACCTGTTCTTCAACGACGCAGCGGCCAATTCGGGCCTGTACGGCTCGATCTTCTTCATGGCGACGGGCTTCCACGGATTCCACGTTCTGGTCGGGACCATCTTCCTGATCGTCTGCCTGCTGCGCCTCCTGGCCGGCCAGTTCACCCCGCAGAAGCACTTCGGCTTCGAGGCGGCGGCCTGGTACTGGCACTTCGTTGATGTGGTCTGGCTGTTCCTGTTCGCCTTCGTCTATGTGGCGTTTGGCGGTCACGGCGGGTCCTGACCCCAGCCACCGGCTATCGAAGCGGGGACGCTCATGCGGGCGTCCCCGTTTTCGTGTCTGAAGGAATCTGGTTCTGTCAGATTGAGCGGCACCCCAACCTCTGACACTCTGGATGTCTGCCCTCTCGGGCACGACGAAATCGGAGGGTGGCCATGCGTGGGCGTGTTGCGGTTCTTTCGTTTCTGATGGCCCTGGGGATGGTGTCGTTCGCGGCACCCGCCTCGGCCACGATCTATCAGGTCACGCCGCGAATCCTGGACGTTCGCCCCGGCGTGATCGCAACGGGCCGACGCACGGCCAATCGCATGAGCTTCGATCCGGCGGTCCACGGCTTTCGGTTCTCGAACTACTTCGGCAATAATTTCATCCCGGAGTTCGACTGGCGCACGGATGGTCTGTGCGGCGGGATGATCTTTGCGGCCCTGGACTATTTCAACAATCCGCACATCCCCTTGCCGACCCAGGACTATCGCCCGGCGGACGGTACGGTCCTGCGCGACTACATCTATGCGCGCCAGAACCATTCGGTCATCGACCAGAACCTGGCCCAGTGGATCGAACTCAGCTTCAACCCGCACGGTCAGCGCAACGCTGAATTCTATCGCTGGGGCCTGGAAGGACGGCTGGATCAACTGCGCCGCGAAATCGATGCCGGCCGCCCCGTTCCCCTGGGCCTGAAGGGCTGTTCGGGGTGGGATTATTGCGGGGGCGACCATCAGGTCATCGCCATCGGCTATGACGTGAGCGGCTATGATGGCGACCCGCGCGGCTCGACCGTCCGCCAGGTCAGGATCATCGTCTATGATCCCAATCAACCGGGTCAGACTCGAACCCTCAGCCCGGCCCCTGAATCGGTGGGCTGGCGCTATCATGAGCCGAACGAGGAAGGCCGCCGGCTGGCCTGGCAGGCCTGGTTCATCGAAAACTACACGCCGCAAACGCCGCCGCTGATCACCCAGGCCCCGCGTGAACTGGTCCTGACGCTGGGCACAGGCGGAGACGATCTGCGTGGGACGAATGACAATCTCAACGCCCATGTCCTGACCCGCTCGGGACGCACCCTGACCTTCAACAACATCAATCGCGGCCATCCGTGGCTCAACAACAGCGAACAGGAGATCGCCCTGCCGATTCCGGACGACGTTCGCCTGGCGGATATTCGGGGCGTGCGCCTAGAGACCACATCGCGAGGTGGGTTGGGCGGCGACAACTGGAACCTGGATTACATCTCGATCGCCGGGATCGAGCGCGGCGCACGTCGCGAGTTCCTGTACGAAGAGAATTTCCCCCTGTTCCGGTTCACCGGGGACCAGCGCGAGCGGGAATTCCTGTTCTGCCCGGGTTGCCGGTAGCCTTCATTCAGGGGTCATTCCTTTGACCGGACCGATGGCCTAGAACGCCGGGATGACGCCGACCGCCTCGCGTGCCTTTCCCTGGATATTGACGATCCTGACCGTCCTCGCCCTTGGGGTGTTGGTGTTTCTGGGAACGTGGCAGGTCCAGCGCCTGGCCTGGAAGCAGGATCTGCTGGCGCGTATTGAGGCGGCCCAGGCCGCCCCGCCCGTCCCGCTGGATCAGGCCCTGGCGCGCACCGACCCCGAATTCGCCCGTGTCATCGCGACGTGCAGGGGCCTGGACCGGGCCCCCTTTGTGTCCTTGCGGACCCTGGTGGATGGCGAGGCGGGGGTGCGGCTGGTTTCGGTGTGTTCGCCCGACGTGCCCATTCTGGTTGACCGTGGCTTTGTGCCGGAGGGGATTTCGGCTCGCCCCCCGCAAGACGGAGGCACGATGCCCGTGGCGGTGCGCGGCGTGCTCCGGCGCGGCGAACCGGCCAACAGTTTCACGCCGCCGGTCGACCAAGACCTGATCTATGTTCGCGACATTGGGGCGCTGGCCGATATGCTGGATGCGTCGGCGGTGCGTCGCGATCTGATGATTGTGGCCGAAACCTCGTCCAACCCGGAATGGCAGGCCCTGCGCCCAACCGCCCTGCCTCAGGGTCTGAGCAACAACCATCTGGGCTATGCCATTACCTGGTATGGCCTGGCCCTGGCACTGATCGGGGTCTATGCGGCCCTGCTTTATCGGCGGTATCGCCCATGACGGCGGCGCTCCATCGTCTGCCCAGTGGCCTCAAGGTCGTCTGTGACCCCGTCCCCGGCCTGCACACTGTGGCCGTGGCCGTCACGGCCTCAGGCGGAGCCCGACACGAGGACCTCACGCGGTCAGGCTGGTCGCACCTTCTGGAGCACATGGTGTTCAAGGGAGCCGGGGGGCGTTCGGCCCGTGAGCTGATCGAGCGGATCGAGGCCGTGGGTGGAAACCTCAATGCTGCGACCGGCCAGGAGCGGACGACCTTCACGGTTCGGGCCATGGCCGCGGATCTGGAGCTGGCCTTGTCGACCGTGTCGGATCTGGTGTTCCGACCCACGCTGGATGCCCAGGAGCTCGAGCGCGAAAAGGATGTGATTGCCCAGGAGATCGCCGAGGCCTACGACACGCCCGACGATCATGTTTTTGAACTGGCTCAGGCCTGTGCCTTTTCCGGTCAGCCGCTTGGGCGTCCGATCCTGGGATCGACCGATAGTCTCGCCGGGGCCCGACGCGAGGCTCTGGAGGCGTGGCGCGCCCATCTCTATGTGCCGGAGCGGATGACCGTATCGGTGTCCGGTGCCGTCGAGGAAGCGGCCTTGCTGTCGATGGTCGAGCGATGGTTTGGCAGCCCCGCGTCGGGCCAACCGGCAGAGGTCGCCCCCGCCCACTTCGTCGGTGGCACGGCATCGGAAACGCGGCGCATTGAGCAGGCCAATCTCGTCTTTGCCGTTCCCGGTCTGGCGGCGCGTGATCCCGATCTGCCGGCCCTGGCCCTGTTGATCGAGATTCTGGGGGGCGGCATGGCCTCGCGTCTGTTCCAGGAGGCGCGCGAAACCCGTGGTCTGGCCTATTCGGTGGACGCCGGATACGAGGCCTTCGCCGATGGCGGAATGATCTCGATCTTTGCCGGAACCGCTGGGAACAAGGCGAGCGAAATGGCCGAACTGGCGGCTTCTGAACTGCTCAAGCTGGCGGACGGGGTTGATCAGGGCGAGCTGGATCGTGCCCGCGCCCAGGCCCTGGCCGGGCTCTATATGGCTGAGGAAAGCCTGGCGTCGCGTGCCGAACGCGGGGCCTGGCAAGCCCTGGTCTGGGACCGGCTGATCCCGACCCAGGAGATCGCCGATCGTCTGTCTGGCCTGACCCCGGATGATCTTCGCCGGGTGGCCGAGCGCCTGCTCGCGCCACGGCGGTCGGCGGCGGCGGCGATCGGGCCGGGACGCGCGGCTGCCGCGGCGGAGGTTTTTGTCCGGGGACTGGGCGCAGCTTGAACGCCCGGGCGGGTTGCGCCTCAGCGCCGCGCGCCGCAACATGCGGCTGGAGGTTCTGGATGCGGCGATGGGATGTCAGCGGAGCGGCGACGGCGATCCCTTGTGCCAATAGGGAAGCGGCCTGATGTCGCTGCTGGACTGGATCCATCCCGATCCCTCTCTGGCTGTGCGCGGCGACGGGGTTCTGCTGCGTCTGCCGAGGAATTCGGACTATCGCCAGTGGTCAGATCTGCGCCATCACTCGCGTGATTTCCTGCAACCGTGGGAGCCGAGCTGGCCCGAGGACGATCTGACGCGCGCCGCCTATCGTCGCCGACTGGCGGTCTATGCCCGCGAGATCGAACTGGGCGGAGCCTATCCGTTTTTCATTTTTCGTCCCGACGACGAGGCCCTGGTCGGGGGCGTGACCCTGTCCAACATCCGGCGCGGCGTCGCCGAGACGGCGACCCTGGGCTACTGGATCGGCCAACCGTTTGTGCGCCGGGGCTATGCCACAGCCGCGGTACGGGCGATTTGCGGGTTCGGTTTCGGTCGTCTTGGCCTGCACCGCATTGAAGCTGCCTGCCTGCCGTCCAATGACGGGTCGCGCGGTGTCCTGGAAAACTGTGGTTTCGAACACGAAGGACTGGCCCGGGCTTATTTGAAAATTAACGGTACTTGGCGAGATCATCTCCTGTTCGGCCTCATCAGCAGTGAGGCCCCTGGAGAAGTCTGAGGACGACTTGGCCGACAGGTCACGGCACATGGCATGGGACCCCACGACGTCGCTGGAAGCCCTGGCGGCGGCGGGCGTTGCGCTGTGGACCTGGTGCCCGGCTGAGAATGTCATCCGGTTTACCGGCGCGACCCGGGCGCTGGGGCTGGGGCCGTTGGCCCCGGAATGCACCCCGGCCGCCTTCAGCGCCCTGGCCATGCCGCAGGATCGCGCGCTGGCGGACCAACTGTTCCGACAGCAGGACGAGGGGGCCGAGATTGCCTTGCGCATGCGCATGCGCGGCGGTGAGGCCTGTCTGTGGCGCGGCGTCTGGCTCGAAGACGGACTGCGGGCCGCGGGTGTCGTGGCGGTCGAGAGCCGCTTCGGCGGGGCAGGCAAGGATGCGCTGACGGGATTGCTGGATCGCCGGTCCTTCCTGGTCCGGGTCGCGGAGGCCCTGATCCATCCGGGGGACTATGAACTGGTCGTGGCCGACCTGGACCGGCTGCGACGCCTGAATGAGGCCCTCGGCCATGATCGCGCGGATCTGGTGCTGGCGGCCCTGGCCGCGCGCCTGGCCTCGGCCTTCCCCGACGATTGCGCGGCCGCCCGCATTGGCGAGGACGAGTTCGCCATCATCATCAAATCAGGTCCGGTGCGTCCGTCCGATCAGATGCGCGGGGCGCTCGAACAGCCGCTGCGCGTGGCGGGTTTTGATATCTACCCGACCCTGTCGATCGGGGCGGTTCGCGCTGAAGGCGGCCCGGATGCGCCGGATGCCGCCGAATTGTTGCGCCGGGCCGAACTGGCCGTCGAACAGGCCAAGACGGTCGGGCGCGGCGGGGACGCAGCCTATGGTCGGGCCCTGGAATCCGACAGCCTGTCGCGTCTGGCCCTGGAATCGGACCTGCGCAATGCGTTCGTTCGTGGCGAGATCGAACCCCACTACCAGCCGATCGTGAACCTGGAGACGGGCGCGGTGGCCGGCTTTGAGGCCCTGGCGCGCTGGCGTCATCCCAAGCGGGGTCTGGTCGCCCCGGATGAGTTTCTGACCCTGGCCGGGGAAATGGGCCTGATGAACGACCTGGGCGTGCTGATGATGCGCACGGCGTCGCGTCAGTTGACCGAGTGGATCGGTCGCCACCCCGCCGCCGCCAATCTGTTTGTCAGCGTGAACCTGTCGACTGGCGAGATCGAGCGATACGGCCTGGTGCAGGACGTGGCGCGCATCATCAAGGAAGCGGGTCTGCGCCCCGGTGCCCTCAAGCTGGAGGTGACCGAGAGCGACATCATGCGCGACACCAATCGCGCGGCCTCGACGCTTCAGGCCCTGCGCGAAGCCGGGGCCTCGCTGGCGCTGGATGATTTCGGGACCGGCTTTTCGTCCCTGACCTACCTGGCGCGTCTGCCGTTCGATACGCTCAAGATCGACCGGTACTTCGTCTTGACCATGACCCAGGACGAGGGGTCGGCCAAGATTGTCCGCTCGGTCGTGGCGCTGGGCCGCGATCTGTCGCTGGAGGTGGTGGCCGAAGGCGTCGAGAACGCCGGCCTGGCCGAACAGCTGATGTCGGTCGGTTGTCACTACGGCCAGGGATTCGGCTATGCGCCGGCGCTGGCCGCGCAGGAGGCCGAGGTCTATCTGCATGAGAGCCTGGCGGACGGCTACGCCCCCATCAAGGCGCGCAGTCGGTAGGATCCTGCCACCTCGAACCTAGAACCCTGCAGCACTCGCCTCTATATCGGCGGGCATGACCGCTCCTGTCTCCCCGCCCGCGCCCCGCACCTACAACGGCCTGAATTGGGAGGGTCTGAAGACCCTCTATCTCAAGGAGGTGCGCCGGTTCTGGAAGGTGGGGGCCCAGACCGTCTTTGCGCCGGTCGTGACGACGCTGCTGTACATGATGGTGTTCGTCGTGGCGGTGCAGGGCGCGCGCCAGCCGATCCCGGGCGTGGATTTCGCCGTTTTCGTCGGGCCGGGCCTGATCATGATGGCGATCCTGAACAATGCCTTTGCCAATGCCTCCTCGTCGTTGATCCAGGCCAAGATCATGGGCACGGCGACCGATTTTCTGACGCCGCCGTTGTCCCCTCTGGAGCTCTTGCTGGGATTTGGCCTTGGCGCGGCGACGCGGGGGCTGCTGGTCGGGTTGGCGACGGCGCTCTGCGTGTGGCCGTTCTCGCGCTTCGGGATCGAGCACCTGTGGGCCGTCGTCTATTTCTCGCTGATTGCGTCGCTTTTGCTGGGGCTGATGGGGGTGCTGGCCGGGGTCTGGTCAGAAAAGTTCGACCATCTGGCGGCGGTGCAGAACTTCGTCGTCATGCCGATGACCTTCCTGTCGGGTACCTTTTATGCGGTCGATGCCCTGCCCGAACCGTTCGCGACGATCAGCCACTTCAACCCCTTCTTTTATCTGATCGATGGCTTCCGCTACGGCTTCATCGGCCAGGCCGAGGGAATTCTCGCCATTGGGGTAATCTCGTCATTTGTCTTGACGGTGATCGTCGGTTGGGCTGCCTATGAGGTCTTCCGGCGCGGCTGGCGCCTGAAATCCTGACCTCGGGGGAGGTGTCCATGCGTTGCCTGTTGATCGCTACGGCGTTGCTGCTTTCGGCCGGTCCGGCCTTTGCCCAGAGCCGCGAACCGTCCGCCGCCATCGCGCGGCTGGAAGCCGAGACCGTTCTGCTCAACCAGGTCCGGACCTTTGTGCGGCCGACCACCGAAGCGCGCCGTGAGGCGGCGTTGACGCTCATCCGCCGGGCCGGTTTCGAGCCGGTCGTCGAGACGTTTCAGGGCGGAGTGGCCGGCCAGCCCATGGAGGGACACAACATCACCTTCGTGGTTCGTGGTCACAGCAACTGCGGCTGCGAGATCTTGCTGACCGCCCACTATGACGCGGTCGTGCTCGAGAATGGCGAGATGGCCGACGGTCTGGTGGACAATGCAGCCTCGGTCGTTGCCGTTGTCGAAGCGGCGCGCCAGCTGCGTGACGACAACCTGTATCACGATGTGCGGGTGGTCCTGTTCGATCAGGAGGAGCTGGGTCTGCTCGGTTCACGGGCCTGGATCGCGGCGCACGGCACGGGTCACGCCGCCGCCGTGGTGAATTCCGACGTCGCGGCCTTCGGCGACACCATGATGTACGGCCAGAACAACGGGCCACAGTCGCTGTTCGTGACCCAGGCGGTTCAGCGCGTCTGTTCCGAGCGTGAGTTGCAGTGCGTCGGCTATCCCAATTATCCGCCCAGTGATGACCGGACGTTCGTCGCGGACAGAACACCGGTGGTGTCGCTCGGCTTCCAGACCGAAGTCGGGGCGCATCAGATGTGGCTGGCCCTCAATGCGCCGCAAGGCCAGAGCGGCCTGGCTCCGGGCTTCGTGCCGGACGTCTTCTCCGTCATCCATTCGGAGAATGACAACGTCGGACGGGTCGAATCGGCGACCCTGTTGCTGGCCGCGGAGACGTATGCGGCCGTCGTGACCGAGATCGACGAGTACTTCCATCGACCGGACGACCACCTGCGAGAATGAAGCGGGGCGAGTCCGGTCCGAATATGCCGCAGTGTTGACTAACCGCGTTCACAAGCCGAAAAACCTGTCGCTTCGCCCCGTCGCACCCGCGACGGGGCCTTTCACTTTTCAGGAGCCGAAACCGTGACCACCGAACACCTGATGGCCGTCTACAACCGCGCCCCCCTGCAGGTCGAGCGTGGCCAGGGCGCACGCCTGTGGTCGACGGACGGAGTCGAATATCTGGACTGTGTCCAGGGGATTTCGACCAACGGTCTGGGACATGCCCATCCGAAACTGGTCCAGGCGGTGAAGGATCAGGCCGACAAGCTCTGGCACGTTTCGAACATCTTCCGCATTCCGGGCCAGGAAGCTCTGGCCGACGCCCTGACGGCGCGCTCGTTTGCGGATGTGGTCTTCTTCACCAACTCGGGCACCGAGGCGGTCGAATGCGCGCTGAAGACCGCGCGCAAGTATCACGTCGCCAACGGCCAGCCGGAGCGTATCGACATCTACGGCTTTGACGGCTCGTTCCACGGCCGGACCTACGGCGCGATAAATGCGGCGGCCAACCCCAGCTATACCGAGGGCTTCGGCCCGCCGATGCAGGGTTTCCATCAGCTCAAGTGGGGCGACAAGGCCGCGCTGGAAGCGGCCCTGCGCAATCCGACCACCGCCGCCATCATTCTGGAGCCGGTCCAGGGCGAGGGCGGGTGCCGCGCCACGTCGGAAGAAGATCTGCGCTGGATGCGCGCGCTGGCGGACGAAACCGGTGTGCTGATCATCTTTGACGAGGTCCAGTGCGGCATGGGCCGGTCCGGCAAGCTGTGGGCGCATGAGTGGGCCGGCATGGCCCCGGACATCATGGCCGTGGCCAAGGCGCTGGGCGGCGGGTTCCCGATCGGGGCCTGCCTGGCGACGACCGAGGCGGCCAAGGGCATGACCGTGGGCGTCCACGGCTCGACCTTCGGCGGCAATCCGCTGGCGATGGCGGTCGGTCTGGCGGCCCTGGAAGAGCTGTCCAGCCCGGCGGTTCTGGACAATGTGCGCGAGATTTCAGGCTATCTGGTTCAACAGCTCGAAGGCCTGAAGGACCGCTATCCCGACGTCATCGTCGAGGTGCGCGGCAAGGGTCTGTTGCTCGGCGTCAAGCTGATCCCGAACAACCGCGAGTTCATGGGCTGGGCCCGAGACGAGGCGCAGCTGCTGGTCGCCGGCGGTGGCGACAATCTGGTGCGGATCCTGCCGCCTCTGAACATGACGATGGAAGATGCCCAGGAGGCCATTCGCCGGTTTGAGAAAGCCTGTGATGTGGCGCGTGAAAAGATCAAGGCGGCGGGCTGATGGTCCGCCACTTCCTCGACCTCTATCGCCTGACGCCCGAAGACCTGCGCGCCATTCTGGACGATGCCCGCGACCGCAAGGCGGCTCGCAAGGGCTGGCCCAAGGGCCGGGTCGATGCCGATGCCCCGGCCCGGGACCACGTCCTGGCGATGATCTTTGAAAAGAACTCGACCCGGACGCGGTTCTCGTTCGACGCGGCCATCCGCCAGCTGGGCGGCGATGCCATCATCGCCAATGCCTCGGACATGCAGCTCGGGCGCGGTGAAACGGTCGAGGATACCGCGCGGGTTCTGTCGCGCATGGTCGATGCGGTGATGATCCGCGCCAACAGCCATGAGGATGTCGTCCGCTTCGCCCAGGCCTCGAGCGTGCCGGTGATCAATGGTCTGACGGACAAGAGCCACCCGTGTCAGATCATCGCCGATCTGATGACGGTCGAAGAACGCCTGGGGTCGATTTCCGGCAAGACCCTGGCCTGGGTCGGCGACGGCAACAATGTCTGCGCCAGTCTGATCCACGCGGCACCGCTGCTCGGCTATCAGCTCAATATCGCCTGCCCGGCGGACTACCATCCCGACCTGTTCGACCTGCAGCGCGGCGGAAACTATGTGTCGCTCGGCTCTGATCCGGAGGTGGCGGTCGAGGGGGCCGATGTGGTTATCACCGATACCTGGGTGTCGATGGGCGACCAGGACCACGAAGCTCGACTGCATGCCTTTGAGCCCTATGCGGTGGACGACAGGCTCATTTCGCTGGCCAACGACGGGGCGATCTTCCTGCACTGTCTGCCGGCGCATCGGGGCGAAGAGGTCACCGATGATGTGCTCGACGGTCCGCAGTCGGCGGTGTGGGACGAGGCGGAGAACCGCATTCACGCCCAGAAGGCGGTGATCGCCTGGTGCCTCAGGGACTGATCTAGCGCCGGCCGGTTTCGAACCCGGCCAGGTTCATCAGGTGAACCACCGCGACCAGGGCGACGGCCGCGCACAAGACCATGATGAACCGATAGGGCACCATTCTGGGCCCGCGCACCAGATTGGGTGGCTGGGCTCCTCGCCAGGCGCAAAAAACCCCGACAAGGGCGGCACAGACAAGCAGGACAAGGGTGGCATTCAACGGCATGGCCGCCACATGGCCCCGTCGACGGCCGCGCGCAACGTCTTGCTGCGAAGTTAACGATTTACGCCCTGTTAACCACGATTGGCGGACCAAGGGGGGTAGAGGGTCGGCGGCCCTCGCCCCGGGCGGGGGGACTGTCCACAGTAAAGAGCCGTTAACGCTAGATATTGGGGTTACCAGTGCGTTTACACCCAAGAAATGGGCGTCTACCGTGACTGAGCAAGCGGTCGGGAGCGAATCAATGAGCGGGGCGGCGCCCTGGAGCGTCAAGGGGATTGAACCCCGCACGCGGGAGGTCGCAAAGGACCTGGCCCGTCGCTCCGGCATGACGCTCGGAGAGTGGCTCTCCGAGATGATTTCCGAGAACAGCGCCGAGGATTTCAGCGATGACCGCCGCCGCCAGCCGCGTCGCTATGATGACGCCTATTCCCTGCGCGGCGAGGATGCGACCGCAGCCTTGCGGTCAATCGAAGCCCTGTCCTCGCGGCTCGAAGGTGCCGAGCGCCGCTCGCTGGTCGCCATTGACGGCGTGGATCGCGCTGTGGCCGGACTGGTCAAGCGGCTTGAGGTGACCGAGGCCGATGCTGCCTCTCGGGACCGGCGTTTTGACGAGCTGTCGGATTCGATGCGCGAAGCGCGCGCCCGTGTCCGCCATTTCGAGGACGAGACGGGGCCGCGCTACGCCGAAGCCTTCGGCAAGATCGAAGGCGCGATCGGCAAGCTGGCGGGTCAGTTTTACGAAGCCGAGGCGCGCGGTCGCGACACGTCTCAGGCTCTGCGAGATCGGCTGGAGCGGATCGAACGCGAGGGGCCGTCAGATCGGGCCACGGAATCCGTTGTCGCCCGGATCGCCCAGCGGCTCGAAGAGGCGCAAGGTCGGACCGCTCAATCCCTGGCCAAGCTGGAACAGTCGTTCGCTGACCTTGATCGGCGGCTGGCGCGCACGGAATCGAACGGCCAGGGCTCTGACCAGGCCGCCGGACTGGAGAAGCTGGCCGAGGGACTGACGCGCAAGGTTGAGGATTCGCGCAACGAAATGATGCGCCGGCTCGACCATGCCGCCTCGGATGGCCGCATGGACAAGGTCGAGCGCGCCCTGGCGGAGCTGGGGGCGCACCTGCAGGATTCCGAGCGCCGTCAGGCCCAGGCCCTGGAGGCCATGGGTCGCGAGGTCGTTCGTATCGCGTCGAACCTCGATGGTCGTCTCAAGGAGACGGAGCGGAACCAGCAGGAGGTTCTGGTCGCATCGCAGGAGAAGGCGCTCAAGGCGGTGGAGGTCATGGGCCAGGAGCTGTCGAAGTCGCTGGGCTCGGATGTCGCGCGGGTGGCCGAGGCTATCGAGCACCGCCTGCGTCGGGCCGATGACCATCATGCGCTCGGTTTGGAAAAGCTGGGCAGCGAGATCACGCGCATTTCCGAACGTCTGGCCGAGCGCATTGCCCAGAGCGAGCGCCGCGCCGTTCAGGGCGTCGACGAGCTGACCGAAAAGCTCAACCGCGCCTCCGAAAAGATGGAGACGCGCTACGAGCGGGCCTCGGGTGAGCTGGCCGAGCGGATGCGCCAATCCGAGGAGCGGACGGCCAAACTCCTGGCGGAAGCGCGCGAGAGCATCGACAAGCAACTGGCCAAGCGCAGCAGCGACCCGGCGCTCGACTGGAACACCGAGAGCTTCCCGGCTGAAACCTTCGAGAGCGACTGGGCGGCCGGTCCCGGCGAGGCATCGGCTGATCTGACCGAGTCACCGTTTGGTGCCGACGATGTCTTCGCCGGCTCGGCCCCGGTGCTGGCACCGCGCGCGCCGGAATTCCCGCGCGAAGCCCCGGCGGATGTCTTTGCAGATCTGGCACCACAGGCTCCTGGCGTCGATCTCGATATCGAACAGCTTCTTGGCCAGGCCGATCTTCCCGAGGCCGTCGAGGTCGTCGAGACCGCCGCGACACCGACGGTCGAGCCGCTGCCGGCTGCGGTTGCCGCCTCTTTTGGCGAGGCGATGATTGATCCGTCCAGCGAGCTGGACGCCTTTGATCCGCCGACAGAGTTTCTGACGAACCGGCATGGCGAGGCGGAGCGCCCACTCAGCACCCGCGAAGCCATCGAGGCCGCCCGCGCCGCCACCCGCCGTGGCGAGCAAGGCGAGGCCGGCGAGGGTGATCGCAAGTCGTTCGGGTTCCGCATGGGGGGCAGCAAGTCCCGTCTGCAGAAGCGCGTCGAAAAGCAGGGACGGCGCGAAGGTTCGACTCTCGGCAAGGCCCTGGCGGCCACGACGACGGCGGCGGTTGTTGTCGGTTTCGGCGTCGCCGGCGTTCTGGGCTATCAGCGCCTGGTCCAGGAAGGATCGGCCATTCCCGGCCTGCCGTCCCCGGAAGGCCCGTCGCTCGCGGCCGCCGCGACCACGCCCACCGAAACGACCATCGCTCCGCCTGCGGCCCAGGCCCAGGCCGAGGCGCAGGGACTGTACGACCAGGCCATGCCTCTGATCGACGCCGACAACGCCGAAGGCGTGCGTTTGATGAGCCGGGCGGCCAACCTCGGCTTTGCACCGGCCCAGGTGGTGATGGCCCGGCTATATGAAACCGGCGGTGCCGGCGTGGCCCCCGATCCGGTTGAGATGCGACGTTGGACCGAGCGCGCGGCGCGTGGGGGCGACCCTGCCGCGATGCACAATCTGGCCATGTACCTCTTCCAGGGAACCGGTGGTGAGCTCAATCAGCAGCAGGCGATGCACTGGTTCGAGGCGGCGGCGGAACGGGGGCTGGTCAACAGTCAGTACAACCTCGCACGTCTGTACGAGCGCGGAACCCAGGACGCGCAGCCGGATCTCGCCAAGGCTTATCAGTGGTATCTCGTGGCCGGTCGTTCGGGTGACGAAGGCGCAGAGGAGGCCGCCGCGCGCGTTCGTGGTCAGCTTGCGGCCAGCCAGCGCCTGACGGCCGAGCGCGAGGCCGAACGCATTCTGGCCGAGGCTGCCCAGGGCTGACGCCTGACGAATTTCGATCCGCCGGCCCGTGCGGATCGCCCCAGTTTCGGCGAGGCCATTGGACGTCTATCTTCCCATTGCCGAGGTATCGGTCAACGCGCCGCTTCTGCTGGCCCTGGGCGCGCTTGTCGGCTTCATCTCGGGACTGTTCGGCATCGGCGGTGGTTTTCTCATGGCCCCGGTGCTGGTCTTCCTGGGAATCCCGCCCGCCGTCGCGGTGGCCAGCCAGGCCAATCACGTTGTCGCCTCATCGACCTCCAGTGTCCTGACGTACAGCAAGGCCGGGTCGGTGGACTATCGCATGGGCACCGTCATGGCCGTGGGCGGAGCGGTCGGGGCCCTGTTCGGCGTGGAGCTGTTTCGCCTGTTGCGCCTCCTGGGTCAGGCCGACCTGGTGGTCGCCGTTTCGTACCTGCTGTTGCTCGGGTCAATCGGGGCCCTGACGCTGAAAGAAAGCCTGACCACCATCCTGGCGCGTCGTCGCGGCGAGCCGGCTCGCCGCGAGCCGACCCGGCGACCCCTGTGGCTGTATGGCCTGCCGTTTCGCGTGCGGTTTCCAAGGTCGGGGCTGTATATCTCAGCCATTCCGCCGCTTCTGCTGGGCGTCTTTGCCGGCATCCTGTCGGCCATCATGGGGGTCGGCGGCGGGTTCATCCTGGTTCCGGCCATGGTCTATATCCTGCGGATGCGGGCGGCGGTGGTCGTCGGCACCAGCCTGTTCCAGATCCTGATCACGACGGCGGTGACGACCGTTCTTCAGGCGGGCCGAAACCAGACGGTCGATATTGTCCTGTCGACCTTGCTGATGGTCGGCGGCGTCCTGGGTGCCCAGTACGGGGCCAAGGCCTCGGCGCGGTTCCGGGCCGATGAGATGCGGGCCGCGCTCGGCCTGTTGATCCTGTTGGTCGGGTTGCAGATGGGCCTGTCGCTGTTCCTGCGGCCCGACGATCCCTTCGCCCTGGCTCCCGGCGGTGCCGGATGATGGTACCGCCCGCCCCGCCGCCCATGGACCCTCCGGCTCAGGTCGCACCTGCGCCAGAGCCTCCCGGCCCGGTCGTCGTGACTCAAACCCCGACCATCTCGGCGGCCCTGACCAATTCCGAGATCGAGGTCGATTCCAGCTACGCCGGGGCGTCGCTGGTTCTCTATGGGGCCGTGTTCAATCCGGGCGATGATCCGGTCGATGTTGTGCTGGTCGTGCGCGGGCCGGAACGTCCCGTTCGTCTGGTCCGCAAGGTTCGGGTGGCCGGGCTGTGGCTGAACAGTCGTCCGGTGGTTTTTGAGGGGGCTCCGGCCTTCTATGTCATGGCCTCGACCCGTCCCCTGTCCGAGATCGCTGGCTTTGGCGTGCTCAGACGCATGGGTGTGGGGCTGGACCACATCCAGATCGATGCCCCCGACGAGGCGCGCACGGTCAATCTCTACGGCGTCCGGGACGTGGTGATCAGCCGCCTCGGCGAAGACTATCTGGAATGGCGACGGGCGGTCATTCGGCTGAAGGAGCGCGATGGCCTGTATCGCGCCGACCCTGAAGGTGTGAGGTTCGTGGATCCGGGTCTGTTCCGCGCCGAAATCGTCTTGCCGCCCGAGGCTCCGACTGGGGAATACCGAACCGAAGTCTGGCTGTTCCAGAACGGCCAGGCGATCTCGGTGCGGCGCAACACCATCCAGGTCCGTCGGGTCGGGGTCGAACGATGGCTGCACAACTTCGCCTTCTTCCAGCCGTGGCTCTACGGGCTGGTTTCTGTGCTGCTGGCCGGCTTCACCGGCTGGGCCGCGTCGCGCTGGTTCCGGCGGACCTAACGCCCGGGGGATAGCCGGTTCCACGGGACCGCATGGATCCGGTCGTCGCCGAGGACCAGGGCTGTCGGTGGGGCCGCGAACAGGCCGTCGAAGGCCGGGTCAAAGACATTCAGGCCACCCGCATAGGCCCCGAATGCCGGCAGGATCATGCGGTGCCCATCGGTCAGGAAGCACCGGCGCCGCACCCGCCCGCCCGTGCCTTTGACAGTCGCCACCGGATGCAGGTGCCCTGCAACTTCCCCGTCCATGATCCCCGGGTGGGGTTCGTGGGTCAGGTTCAGGGTTCCAATCGCCAACGTTTCGGACACCACGCCGGGCAGGCCAACGGGCGGGCTCGGGTCATGGTTTCCGGCCAACCAAACCAGATCGATGCCTTCCCCCAGTGCCTGCAATCGCGTTCTGGCTTCGGTCGCCAGTCGGTCGATCGCGCCGGTGTCGTGGAAACTGTCGCCCATCAGCACCAGCCGCCGAGGGCTCAGGGCGGCGATCTCCGCCTCCAGCCGATCCAGGGTGGCCAGGGTATCAAATGGCGGTAGAAGCTGGCCCCGCACACCATAGGCTGACCCTTTTTCGAAATGCAGATCGCCCGCTGCCAGCGTCCGCTCATCGGCCAGCCAAAGCGCCCCGGAAACGCGCACGGTGACGGGCTGGCCATAGATCTCCAGCTGACATCCGCCGCACGGACTTCGGCGCATCGGGCTCATGGGTCCAGTTCCATAGCCTCGGCGATGAGGTCCTCGGCATTCTCCTGCAAGACAGCGTCGGCCCAGGAGCCGCCCATCACCGGCTCGCTTCCGATTTCCAGCATGGCCGGTACGGCGAACGGTGAGGGCCGGCTGAGTTCCGCATGAACGATCCGCCCGCGCACCCGCTTCAGCAGGGCCCCAACCCGCGCCACGTCCAGCTGACCCGCCGCCGCATCCATGCGCGCGCACTTCAGCAACAGGTGATCCGGCTGATGTCGCCGCAAGACGTCGTAGATCAGATCGGTCGAAAAGGTCACCTGGCGCCCGGATTTCTCATGGCCGGGCAGACGGCGCTGGATCAGGCCGGAGATGGCGGCGCACTGACGGAAGCCCCGCTTCATCATGAAGCTCTCATCGAGCCAGGCCTCCAGATCATCACCCAGCAGGTCCTCCTGAAACAGGTTCGCCAGATCGAGGTCGCCGAGCGGCCTGAGCGCCCAGATCGCCAAAGCATAGTCATTGGCGACCATGCCGACGGGGTGTTTGCCGGCCCGCTCCAGCCGTCGCGACAGGAGATGGCCCAGCGTCCCGTGGCTGATCCGACCGTCGAAGGGATAGCAGACCAGATAGTGCCTCTGGCCACGCTGAAAGGTTTCGACCAGCATTTCGTCCGGCGATGGGATGATCGACCGCTTCTTTTGTATATACAACCAATCGCGAACATCGTCGGGCAGGTGCCCCCAGGATGCCTCGTCGGCGATCAGCTGCCGGACCCGCCGGGCCAGATAGGTGGACAGGGCGAACTTGGACCCACCCCAGCTGGGGACCATCGGGTCGGACCCAGGGGGTGCCGGACTGACGAAACAGTCCATCTCGGCCATTTCGTTGAAACGCCAGGTCTGGCCGGAGAAGATGAAGGTGTCGCCTGGCGTCAGCTGCGACAGGTAGGATTCCTCCATTTGTCCGAGCTTGCGTCCCGCGCGCTTGGAGCTGCCGACCCTGAGGTTCAGCATGGGGATGTCGACGATGGCCCCGACATTCATCCGATGTCGCGCGGCGGTTTCGGCGTTGCGGACGCCCCAGCGACCCTGGCGATCCTGGACGATGCGGCGGAACCGGTCATAGGTCTTCAGCGCATAGCCGCCGGACGACACGAACTCGAGCACCTGGTCGAAATCTTCCCGAGCCAGGTCGGCATAGGGCGCGCTGGTGCGCACCTCGTCGAACACCTCATCCGACTGAAACGGTTCAGCACAGGCCAGGCCCATCAGGTGCTGGGCCAGCACGTCCAGCGCACCCGGATGGGCCGGATCGGCGTCGAGATCGTTCTCGGCCACCGCTGCCTTCGCCGCCTCGCACTCCAGCACCTCGAACCGGTGTGCCGGAACCAGCAGGGCGCGGCTGGGCTCATCGAGCCGGTGATTGGCCCGCCCGATCCGCTGGATTAGCCGCGCGGACCCTTTCGGCGCGGCCAGCTGAATGACCAGATCGACGTCACCCCAATCGATGCCGAGGTCGAGCGTTGAGGTACAGACCACGGCCCTGAGATCACCGCGCGCCATGGCCGCCTCGACCTTGCGCCTCTGTTCGACCGCCAGCGAGCCGTGATGCAGGGCGATGGGCAGGTCATCGGTGTTGATCTCCCACAGCATCTGAAAGGCCATTTCGGCCTGGAAGCGCGTATTGACGAAGACCAGCGCAAGCCGAGCCGTCTTTATCCGCGCATAGACGTCCACCATCGCGTGGGCCGCGGTCCAGCCTGACCAGGGGATGGTCCCGCTGGTGCGGCCCATGACCTCCACCTCAGGCGGCGCGCCTGGATCACCCAGCACCAAATCGGCCTGACCGCCGGGGCTCAGCCAGCGCCGGATCGCATCAGGGTCCTGCACCGTCGCCGACAGGCCGACGCGGCGCATCACCGGCGAAAACTGGCTCAGTCGCGCCAGACCCAGGTTCAACAGATCGCCCCGCTTGCCCGACCAGATGGCGTGAACCTCATCGACGATGACGCAGCGCAGGCCGTCGAACCAGTCGCGCCCGCCTTCCCAGGCGCACATCAGGGCCAGCTGTTCGGGCGTGGTCAGCAGAATGTCCGGCGGGCGCTCTTTCTGGCGCTGGCGTTTCGACACCGGCGTATCGCCCGTGCGCGTCTCGATGCGGATATCCAGCCCCATCTCTCGCACCGGCGTCATCAGGTTGCGTTCGACGTCGGTGGTCAGCGCCTTGAGCGGGGAGATGTACAGGGTGTGCACACCCGCAGGCGCATTCACCGGCCCCCGTGCCGCCAGCTCAATCAGGCTGGGCAAGAACCCGCCGAGTGTCTTGCCGCCACCGGTCGGTGCGACGAGCAGCACGTCACGCCCCGCCAACCCCGCCTCGACCATCTCCAGCTGATGCCGTCGCGGGGCCCATCCACGCGTGGCGAACCAGTCCAAAAACGGAGACGGGAGAGGGTTGGTCACCCTCGGCCCATATCATGTTCTCGTTCCGTTTCCAGCGGCATGGGATAGACGTGGGCCGCGCGCCGTGTGATCACCCACCCATGAACCCCCTGATCGACGACCGATGGATCGAAGGCTGGCGCGGGCCGCTGATTGCGGCCTTCATTGCCCTGCTGGCGGGCCTGCCGACGGTGATGGTTCTGGGGCCTCTGGATCGCGACGAAAGCCGCTTTGCCCAGGCCACGGCCCAGATGCTGGAGACGGGCGACTTCGTCGACATTCGTTTCCAGGAACAGCCGCGCCACAAGAAGCCGGTCGGAATCCACTGGATGCAGTCGGTGGCGGTCAGCCTGTTCTCCGATGTGGAGGCCCGCGACATTCGCCCCTACCGGCTGCCGTCCCTGTTCGGGGCCATGCTGGCCGCCGCGGCCTGTGCCTGGGGGGCGGGCCTGGCCTGGGGAGCGCGCACCGGCGTGATCGCCGGGGCCTTGCTGGGCGCGACCTTCCTGCTGTCGTCCGAGGCCGGGATTGCCAAGACCGATGCCATGTTATGCGCCACCGTGACGGTGGCCATGGCGGTGTTGTCGCGGTTCTACATCGCCCACCGGCAGGGAGAGCCGACGCCGGGGCGTCCCTACAAGCTGGCCCTGTGGGGTGCGATTGCGGTCGGGGTGCTGACCAAGGGGCCGATCATCATCATGGTGGCGGGCCTGACGCTGGTGGCGCTGGGTCTGTGGGACCGGCAGTGGCGCTGGATGAAGCACATCGGCTGGGGCTGGGGGGCTGTGCTGACGGCCCTGGCTATCGGGCCCTGGGCCATGGCGGTGACGGTCCGCACGGATGGGGCTTTCTGGGGCACGGCGCTGGGCGGAGATCTGTTCCCCAAGCTGGTCGGTGGCCATGAGCGGCATGGAGGCCTGCCGGGCTATTATCTGTTCTTGTCGCCGCTGTTGTTGTTTCCGGCGACCCTGTTGCTGCCGGCGGCGGCGATCACCGGCTGGATGCGGCGGACCGAGCCGGCGGTTCGGTTCGCCCTGTGCTGGCTGATCCCGACCTGGCTGGCATTCGAGCTGTTTCCGACCAAGCTGTTTCACTACACGCTCCCGACGTTCGGGGCCCTGGCCTGGCTGATGGCCCTGAGCGTGTCCCAGCCGCTGACGACCTGGGGCCGGCGGATCGGGGCGGGTCTGATGGTTTTCGGGGCGCTGCTGGTGACCCTGGTTGTCGGCTATGGCTTTTCCGAATTCGGCGGTCAGGCGGATCAGGTCTGGGCAGCCCTGACGATCGGCCTGGCCCTGATCGGGGCCGGGATCGCAGCCTTCTTCCTGCTGGCGCGCGAGACAGATGCTGCGGTGGTGACGGCTCTCGGCTTCGGCATCGTGACCCACATGACTTTCGTGTTGCTGCTGGGAGGGCTTGGACCTCTGTGGACGGCCCCCCGCCTGGTTGAGGCCATCCGAGAGGCGGGGCTGCATCCCATGGAAGGTCGGGCACCCGGTGCGGTCACCCTGGCCGGCTATTCCGAGCCGTCGGCCATCTTCCTGCTGGGCACCGATACGCGGCTGGGAGATGGGACGGATGCGGCCCGAGCGGTCGCTGCCGGCCGGGTGGCGGTGGTCGATCAGAGCCAGAAGGAGGCCTTCGCCGCCGAAGCCGCGGCCCTGTCGATGAGCCCGCGGCCCGTCGCGGTCATGGATGGGTTCAACTATTCCAATGGTGATCCCCTGCGGCTGACGGTCTATGGCCCCCTGAGTGAGGCAGAGGCGCAATGAGCCGGTTCATCGAAATCGTCGAGGTCGGTCCGCGTGACGGGCTGCAAAACGAAAAGACCGTCCTTTCGACCGAGGACAAGATCGACCTGATCCACCGGTTGGAGGCGGCCGGAGCGCGGCGGCTGGAAACCGTCTCCTTCGTCCATCCGGGGCGTGTGCCGCAGATGGCCGATGCAGAGGCCGTGATGGCGGGGCTGTCCGCCAACCCGGACGTCACCCGCATCGGCCTGGTCCTGAATGCACGGGGCTGGGACCGCGCGGTCGAAACCGGGGTCGATCAGGCCAATGTTTCGATTGCGGCCTCGGACGGTTTCGCGCTGAAGAACTCGGGGCTGACTGTGGCCCAGCAGGTCGAGATGCTCGGCGAGATCGTCAATCGTTCGCATAACATGGGCGGTGGCCCCGGCTCTGGGCCCACGGTGACGGCCATCATCTCGACCGTCTGGGGCTGTCCGTTCGACGGCGAGGTGTCCGTCGATCAGGTCGAGGCCGTGGTTCGCGACGTTGCGGCGCTCGGCGTCAAGGAGATTGGCCTGGCCGACACCATCGGCGTTGGCGATCCCTGGGCGGTGCGGCGCAAGGTCGAGGCGGCCAGGAAGGCGGCACCGGATGCCCGTCTGCGTCTGCATTTCCATGACACCCGCAACACCGCCATGGCCAATATCTTTGCCGGTATCGAGGCTGGGATCGACATCATCGACGCCTCGGTCGGCGGGATCGGCGGCTGTCCGTTTGCGCCGGGCGCGACGGGCAATGTCGCGACCGAGGACGTGGTCTATATGCTGGCGCGCGCCGGCTTCGAGACGGGTTACGATCTGGGGGCGCTGATCGAAACGGCCCGCTGGATCGGTGAACGGATTGGACGCCCGAAGCCCAGCGCCCTCAGCCGGGCCGGCGGCTGGCCGACGTCGACCTAATTCTCCCTCGTCATCCTCGGGCTTGACCCGAGGACCGGACGTCGGGTTGCAAGTTCCCTCCGGCTACGCCCAGCTGTCGGAAGGTCTGGCCCTCGGGTCAAGCCCCAAGGCGACGAGGCGGGCGCGCAATTTCTGCAAGCCATTCGCAATTGACCCTCAGCCCTTGCGCCCTGTGCGATCAGGCGTAAGGAACGGACACGGCTTTCGACAGGCGAGACATATGGTCCAGCTCACCCTTCCCCGTGGCTCTAAGCCCCAAACCGGCAAGCATTGGGCCGCCCGTGAGGGCGCGGGCAAGGTGAAGACCTTCAAGATCTATCGCTTCGATCCGACGTCCGACGAAGCGCCGCGCTGGGACAGCTACGATGTGGCGGTCGAAGACCACGGCCCGATGGTTCTGGACGCCCTGATCCACATCAAGAACAATATCGATCCGACCCTGTCTTTCCGCCGGTCCTGCCGTGAAGGCATCTGCGGTTCCTGCGCCATGAACATCGGCGGGCGAAACACCCTGGCCTGCACCAAGGGCTGGGACGAATATTCCGGCGACATCACCGTCTCGCCCCTGCCGCACATGCCGGTGGTGCGTGACCTGGTGCCCGACCTGACCGGTTTCTACGACCAGTACGCCTCGATCGAGCCCTATCTCCAGTCCGATACGCCGGACCCCGAGAAAGAGCGCCTGCAGTCGCCCGAAGACCGGGCCAAGCTGGACGGTCTTTACGAATGCATCCTGTGCGCCTGTTGCTCGACCTCTTGTCCGAGCTACTGGTGGAACCAGGACAAATACCTCGGCCCGGCGGCGCTTCTGCAGGCCTATCGCTGGCTGGCCGACAGCCGCGATGACGCAACCAATGCGCGGCTCGACAATGTCGAGGACCCGTTCAAGCTCTATCGCTGCCACACCATCATGAACTGCGCCCAGGTCTGCCCCAAGGGCCTGAACCCCGCCAAGGCCATCGCCGAAACCAAGAAGATGATCGCCGCGCGGGCGGTGTAGGGACCGGACCCGCATCCCCCATACCGCTCATCCCCGCGAAAGCGGGGACCCAGTTCTGTCCAGCGGGTAGGTTGCCTCGGGGCGCAGAAGGGCCACCCTCGATTCGGCTGCAGCACCCAAAACACTGGATCCCCGCTTTTGCGGGGATGAGCGGTGAATGTGAGCTATATTCGGCCCATGCCGGTGAGCGCCTCCTACACTCCCGACCCCCGTTTCGCCGCGATGCGCGACGACTTCTCCGACGCGGTCGAACCGGCGGATTTCCCGCAACACATCGTCCGCTGGCGGGACCAACGCGCCGCCGCCGAGGTGGGTCTCGACACGCTCACCGAGGCCGAATGGATCGACCATTTCGGGCGGTTCGAGCCCCTGCCGGGTCAGCCCGGGCCGCGGGCCATGCGCTATCACGGCCATCAATTCCGCCACTACAACCCGGACCTCGGCGATGGGCGGGGGTTTCTGGCGGCCCAGATCAAAGCCCTCCCCCTCGAGGGGGGAGGGATGGGAGGGGGTGGTGGCAGATCATCGAGGGATGAAGTTCTGAAGGCGACGACCGAAGACAGCGCCTCCGGTGTTTCCTCTTCCAACGTCGTGCCGCCACCCCCAACCCCGACCCTTCCCCCCTCGAGGGGGAAGGGGGAATCTGAAAGGCTCTTGGACCTCGGCACCAAGGGGTCCGGCCAGACGCCCTACAGTCGCGACGGCGACGGTCGCCTGACGCTCAAGGGGGGCGTTCGCGAGGTTCTGGCCGCCGAGATGCTGGCCGCGCGCGGGGTGCCGACCTGTCGGATTCTCAGCCTGATCGAGACGGGTGAACAGCTGGCCCGCAATGATGAGCCGTCACCGACGCGGTCTTCGGTGATGGTCCGGCTCCAGCACAGCCATGTGCGGCTCGGCGTATTCCAGCGCCACGCCTTCCACGCCCGTACGGATCTGGTCGAACAACTGATCGACCACGTCATCGAATGCTACCATCCGGACGCGACCCATGTCGTGGAAATGCTCGAGGCCGTGGTGCGCGCCCAGGCCCGCCTCGTCGCCAAATGGACCGCCGCCGGTTTCGTCCACGGGGTGCTCAACACCGACAATCTGAATGTGACGGGCGAGAGCTTTGACTACGGCCCCTGGCGGTTCCTGCCGTCGTTCGATCCGGCCTTCACGGCGGCCTATTTCGATCGGATCGGCCTCTACAGCTTCGGGCGTCAGGCCGATGCGGTGTTCTGGGCCTTGCGCCAGTTCGCCGGGACGCTTCGCCCCTTCGCCGAGGAACAGGCCCTGGTCGATGGGCTCAACGCCTTCGGTCCCGCCTATGTGCTGGAAAGCCAGGCCGCCTTCCGCGCCCGCTTCGGTTTGCAGGATGCGGGCGAAGAGGTCGGCCAGCACCTCATCGAAACCACCTTCGCCCTCATGGCCGAGGGCGGTGAGGCGCTTGGTTTCGAGGGCGTCTTCTTCGACTGGTTCGGCGGCGAGGCATCTGAAGCCCGCGCCTTGTCCAGCCCCCGCGCCGCCCACTATTCAGGCGAGACCTTTGACGCCTTTCGCCAGGCCCTGTCCGCCCACACGCCGGATCGACCGGAATGGCTCGCCGATCCATATTTCGCCTCGTCCAACCCCGAAGACATGCTCATCGACGAAGTCGAGGCCATCTGGGCCGGGATCGCCGAGCGGGATGATTGGTCGGCGTTTGAGGCGAAAATCGCGCGGCTACGGAATCTCCCATTCCAAACCCTATCCGTCATCCCGGACGGCCCATTGGGCCGATCCGGGACCTAAGCTCGATCTGGCGGCTCTCCTGTCAGCTCCGGCCACAGGTCCCGCCATTCCGGGTTCAATTTCTCGACCAGTTCAATTTTCCACGGACGCCGCCACCGCTTCAGCTTCTTCTCAAACGAAATCGCGCTGTCCGCATCGGGAAAGGTCTCGTACCAGACGAGCCGACGCAGCCGCCATTTCTTGCTGAACCCTTCGAGTTCCCCGGCCCGGTGTTGCCCGACCCGCCCGGTCAGGGCCGATGACACCCCGACGTAGAAGACGCCGCGTGGTTTGTTGGTCATCAGATAGACGGAGAAGAGTTTCTCTTCCTGCATGGTCGAGAGGGTGGGGCGGAACAGTGCAGGCGGCAAGTTCGGTGTTTAGGTCCCGGCTCTTCGCGCTGCGCGCTTCGGCCGGGATGACGGCGAACGTCGAGGCTGATTGCGACAAACCTCCCCTTTACGTCAACGTCAACTTCGGCTATCACCGGACCATGACCGCCGACGATCACCGCACCTATTCCATTCGCCAGCTGTGCCGCGAGTTCGGGGCGACGGCGCGGGCCTTGCGCTTCTATGAGGACAAGGGCCTGCTTGATCCGGCGCGCAAGGGCCAGACGCGGGTCTACTCGTCCAAGGACCGGGCGCGGCTGAAGCTGATCATGCGCGGTCGCCGCATCGGCTTCACCCTGGCCGAGATCCACGAGATGATCGATCTGTACGACCGCAAGGAGCACAATGTGCACCAGATGGCGGTCGCCCTGCCGCGTCATCGGGCTCGCGTCGAAGCCCTGAAACAGCAGCTTGACGACATCAAGGGCGCCATCGAGACGGCCGAAGAGGCCTGTGACTGGATGGAGCGGACCCTGGCCGAACATCGGCCCGACCTTCTGCCCGGCGCCGACGACTATGCCCGCCTCCTGCAGGAGCGGATGAACCCCGACCACTCACGCCCCTTCCAGACGAGAGCCTGATCCCATGGCCTATAAAGCCCCCGTGCGCGACCTGACCTTCATCCTCGGTGAGGTTCTCGAGATCGACAAATACGCCAATCAGCGCGGCTTTGCCGAGGTCACCACCGAGCTGGCCCAGCAGATCCTGGAAGAAGGCGGCAAGTTCGCCGAGGAAGTCATCGCGCCGCTGAACCGGGTCGGCGACAAGGAAGGCTGTCAGTGGAACGACGGCGTCGTCACCGGCCCGACCGGCTGGAAAGAAGCCTATCAGGCGATGGTCGAGGCCGGCTGGTCCGGCCTGGCCGCCGATCCGGCCTATGGCGGACAGGGGATGCCCGCCGTTGTCGCCATGGCGTTCGGTCAGTTCACCGCCGGCGCCTCCGCGGCATTTTCGATGTATCCGGGCCTGACCTTCGGGGCCTATGCGGGCCTCTACGCCAACGCCTCGGACGCCATCAAGGACAAGTATCTGCCCAAGATGGCCACGGGCGAATGGGGCGGGACCATGAACCTGACCGAGCCCCAGTGCGGCACGGATCTGGGCATGGTGCGCACCAAGGCGGTCCCGCAAGGCGACGGCAGCTACAAGATCACCGGTCAGAAGATCTGGATTTCGGCGGGCGAGCACGACTTCACCGACAACATCATCCACACCGTGCTGGCGCGGGTCGAAGGCGCCCCGGCGGGCATCAAGGGCCTGAGCCTGTTCGTGGTGCCCAAGTATCTGGTCAATGACGACGGCAGCCTTGGTGAGCGCAATGCCGTGCGTTGCGGCGGCCTGGAGCACAAGATGGGCATCCACGGCAACGCCACCTGCGTCATGGACTATGACGGCGCGACCGGCTGGCTGGTCGGCGAGGAAGGCCGCGGCATGAACAACATGTTCGTGGTCATGAACGAGGCCCGCCTGGGCACCGGCCTGCAAGGCCTGGCCATCGGCGCCGCCGCCTATCAGGAAGCCGCCATCTTCGCCAAGGACCGCCTGCAAGGCCGCAGCCTGACGGGGCCGAAGAACCCGGACGGTCCCGCCGACCCGATCCTGGTCCACCCGGACGTGCGCCGCATGCTGCTGGAAGCCAAGGCCTTCGTCGAAGGCGGCCAGGCCTTCATCCTGTGGACCGCGCTCCAGGCCGATCTGGAGAAGTCCGAAGACCCCGCCACCGCGCAAAAGGCCCACGACTACATGGGTCTGATCACCCCGGTGCTGAAGGCCTATCTGACTGACAAGGGCTTCCATGTCGCCTCTCTGGCCATGCAGGTCCACGGCGGCTCGGGCTATACCGAGGAGTTCATGGCCAGCCAGTATCTGCGCGATGCGCGGATCACCATGATCTATGAGGGCACCAACGGCATTCAGGCGCTGGATCTGGTGGGCCGCAAGCTGCCGGCCAACGGCGGTCGCGCCATCATGAGCTGGTTCGCCGACATCGACGCCTTCGTCGCCGAGAACAAGGGCAATGCCGCCACCGACCCTTTCATCGACGGCCTCGACAAGGCCAAAGGCACCTTGCAGGAGGCCTCCATGTGGCTGATGCAGAACGGGATGCAGAACCCGGACAACGCCGGGGCCGCCTCGACCGACTATCTGCAGATCTTCGGCCTGACCGCCCTGGCCTATATGTGGGCCCAGATGGCCGTCGTGGCGCAGAAACAGATCGACGCCGGCTCGACCGACCCCTTCTACGCCAACAAGCTGATGACCGGCCGCTACTTCGTCGAGCGCATCCTGCCGGACGCGCGGGCGCATCTGAAGAAGCTGCAGTCGGGAGCCGGCGTGCTCATGGAAATGCCGGCGGAGGCGTTCTGATCAGAATTCTCCTCCCCATCGCGTAGCGACGGGGAGGTGGCGCGGCGCGATTCCGCGCCGTGACGGAGGGGGCGGCGTGGGCGGTGCCGAACGAGCCCTCAGATTTCAAGCGGTGGAGGCGCCCCCTCCACCACTTCGTGGTCCCCCTCCCCATCACGGGGTGATGGGGAGGAGAAATAGATGTCCCCCCTCAACGTCCCCGACCCCGATTTCATGGCCGAGGAAGAGGTCGTCCTCTTCGCGGATTCCGTCGCCCGCTGGGTCGATGACAATGCGCCGCCAGAAGAAGTCGCAAGGTGGATCGCCAACTCCACGGTGCCGCGCGACCTGTGGAACCGGGCCGGCGAGGCGGGCCTGCTCAACATCTCGGCGCCGGAGGAATACGGCGGCATGGGCGGCGACTATCGCCACGAGGTCGTGCTGATGCAGCAGCTGGGCCTGAAGGGTGCCGACCACTTCGGCGCCTCGCTGCACAACGCCATCGTCGCGCCCTACATCTGGCACTACGGCACGGAAGAACAGAAGCAGCGCTGGCTGCCGCGCATGGCCACCGGCGAGCTGGTCGGTGCCATCGCCATGACCGAGCCGGGCGCCGGCTCTGACCTTCAGGGCGTGCGCACGACTGCCAGGAAGGACGGCAATCAGTACGTCGTCAACGGCTCCAAGACCTTCATCACCAACGGCCAGCTGGCCAATCTGATCATCGTGGTGGCCAAGACCGATCCGACCGAGGGCGCCAAGGGCACCTCCCTGATCGTCGTCGAAACCGATGGCGCGGACGGCTTCGAGCGCGGTCGCAACCTCCACAAGATCGGCATGGAGGGCAACGACACGTCGGAGCTGTTCTTCAATGATGTAAAGGTGCCGGGCGACAACATCATCGGCGGCGGCGAGGGCATGGGCTTCGTCCAGCTGATGCAGCAGCTGCCGCAAGAGCGCCTCAACATCGCCGTCCAGGGCGTCGCCGCGGCCGAGCGCGGACTGACCGAGACGCTCGCCTACGTCAAGGAACGCAAGGCGTTTGGGAAACGCGTCATCGACTTCCAGAATACCCAGTTCAAACTGGCCGAGGTCAAGACCAAGCTGACGGTGGCCAAGGTGTTCATGAACCACTGCATCGGCCTGCACCTGAACGGACAGCTCGACGCCGCCACCGCCTCCATGGCCAAATACTGGATCTCCGACATCCAGGGCGAGGTACTGGACGAGATGCTCCAGCTGTTCGGCGGCTACGGCTATATGACCGAATATCCCATCGCCCAGCTCTACAAGGACGCCCGCGTCCAGCGCATCTATGGCGGAACCAACGAGATCATGAAGCTGCTGATCGCGCGGACGCTCTAAGCCTTGCAACAATGTACGCAAATGCGTACATTGTTGGGCATGAACGCTATCTCCGCCACCGAGCTCCGAAAGAACCTGGCCGCCGCTTTGGACCGGGTGACGCGGGACCATGACTACACCATCATCACGCGTGAGGGCGGCAAGCCGGCGGCGGTGCTGATGTCGCTGGAGGACTTCGCTTCCTGGCAGGAAACCGAATATTTGCTGCGCAGTCCGGCGAATGCAGCCCGTCTGCGCGAGGCGATCACCGAACTTGAGGCTGGCGGCGGTCAGGTCCGCGACCTGATCGAATGAAGCTGTCTTTTCATGAGGACGGCTGGGACGACTACCTCTATTGGCAGTCGACCGACAAACAGGTGCTCAGGAAGCTGAACGGTCTGATCAAGGAGTGCTTACGCACGCCCTTCACAGGGACTGGAAAGCCGGAACCCTTGAAGGGAGAGTTCGCTGGCTGGTGGTCGCGGCGGATCACCCAGGAACACCGCCTTGTCTATCGAATGACCGAACGCGGCCTCGAGATCGCTCAGTGCCGCTACCACTACTGAGCCCGTCAACCGGATATTAGGCCCCCCCTGCCATTCTGCTCCAAACAGGACGGCTAAAAAGCCGCCGTGATGGGGTGTTGAGAGTATGTCTGAAGCGCTCAGCCGCGAAGACGAAGCGTTCGTCGCCGGACTGCGTCAGCGCCGCGAGTCCGTGGTGGTGCGTGGCACCATTGTCGCGGTTGGAGCCTTTGCCTTTGAGCCGATCATCGGGGGGCTGACGGCCCTGATCTGGGCCTCTGCCTTTGTCAGCGTCCAGCTTCTTGAGGCCTGGCTGACCGGCCCCTATCGTCGTCCAGACCCAAAGCCAATGGGTGCCGGCACCCGTATTCTGGCCGTGCTCTGCCTCTTCATGTCGAATACCGTCTATGGCTCCGTCGCCCTGCTGATGTGGGGGCATGGCCTGTCCGGCGGGGCGTGCGCCATGCTGATCCTGGCCGGGGCTGCGGTCAGTGCGGTGATGAATACGGCGGGCTCTCGGACCATGCTGGCGGCCAATCTGGCCCCCGCGGCCGCCTACTTTGCGCTTTCCCCCTGGTTCCTTCAGCAAGCGGGTGGCGACCCCAAGGCTGTCCTGGCCTTGTCTTTGGCCTGCGTGATTTTCGCCGGCTTTGTCCTCACGACCTACAATCAAACCCAGGTGATGGCCGAGGCTGAACGCCGCGCCCGCCGCACGGCCGAACACCGCCGCGCCGAGCTGGAAGGCGCTGCCGCCAGCAAGACGACCTTCATCGCTTCGGTCGGTCACGATCTGAGAACGCCGCTGTCCGCGATCCTTACGGGGGCCACAGAGGTTCGCCGGACCGCAACGGATGCTGCGGACCGCTCCAATGCCGAGCTCATTCTCGATGCCGGCGAAATGATGAACCGGCTGCTGGATGACCTGCTCGACCATTCCCGGCTGGAGGCCGGTCGGATGGAGATCGAACCGGTGGTCTTCAACCTGCGCGATCTGATCGCGCGCGCCAGCCGCTTCTGGCAGGGCCAGGCCCGCACCAAGGGCGTGCGCCTGGCGGTCGAGGGTGGCCGCTTTCTGCCGGATTGGGTTGAGGCGGACCCGGTCCGCGTGCGGCAGATTCTCAACAACCTGTTGTCCAATGCGGTGAAGTTCACCGACAAGGGCGAGGTTCGCGTGCGTCTGAAGGCCTGGCCCGCCGAGGATGGTCGCCATGCCCTTGTCATTGAGGTCGCCGACACCGGCCAGGGCATGGATGCCGAGCAGCAGAAACGTCTGTTCAATGCCTTTGATCAGACCCGCAGTGGCGTCGCGCGCAGCCACGGGGGATCGGGTCTGGGTATGTGGATCAGCCGCGGCCTGGCCCAGCTGATGGGGGGGCGCCTGACCGTGCGCAGCCAGAAGGGCGAGGGGACAACCTTCACCCTGGCGCTGGTCGTCGACGGTGCCGAAGCGCCGATCCTGGTGCCCGTCCAGCCGGAGGTCGACCGTGTCGGTGCCGGCTTTGCACCCCTGGCGTCCGTTCACAGAGCCGACGAAACAGACTCCGCCGTCGCGCCCGAGCCGGTCGACACGATGTCGCCGGACGTTCCGCCGGCTGACGAGGATGAACGCCCCATGCGGGTTCTGGTGGTGGATGACCACGACATCAACCGCCGGGCCGTTCAGCTGATCCTCGCCCCACTGGGCTGTGACATTGCCCAGGCTGCTGACGGCGTGGCCGCGCTCGATGCCGCTGCGGCCCAGCCCTTTGATGTCATCTTCATGGATGTGCGGATGCCGGAACTGGACGGCCGTGAAACGACCCGCCGGTTGCGGGCCGCAGCCGGTCCCAATCAGTCTACCCCGGTGATCGCCGTGACCGCCGACACGGCCCCCGAAGATGTCCGGGCCTGTGCCGAGGCCGGAATGACCTGGTTTGTCGGCAAGCCTCTGACGCCGGCGGCGCTACTCGGTGCGCTCCAGGGTGTGCTGTCTGGCGAAAGCCGGTTTGACCACGAAGACGTCCGCGCCGCCTGAGTCGGCGACGCGGATCGCGGGTCGATCTAGAGCTGGTCCAGCATGAATTCGGCCGAAGAGACGCGGAACTCGCCGCCCTCTTCGACATTCAGCGCCTTCACGACGCCGTCTTCGATGATCATCGAATAGCGTTGCGACCGGCCTCCCATGCCGAACTTGGACGCATCCATCTCCAGGCCCAGGGCCTTGGTGAAGTCGCCATTGCCGTCTGCCAGCATGATCACTTCGCCGTTGATGTCCTGATCGGCAGCCCAGGCCCCCATGACGAAGGCGTCATTGACCGAAACACAGGCGATCTGGTCGATACCTTTGTCACGCAGGGCACCGGCCCGATCCCGGAAGCCCGGAAGGTGGCGGGCCGAACAGGTCGGGGTGAAGGCCCCCGGAACGGCGAACAGGGCGGTTGTCTTGCCTGCGAACAGCGCATCGGTCTGAACCGCCTGAGGTCCGTCTTCGCCCATGGTCATCAGGGTTGCCGAGGGAACCTTGTCGCCGATGTTGATGGTCATGCCGCTCTCCGTCTTGGGCCAGGCCGGTCCGTCAGCGGCCGACGGCTCCGACATAGGTGCCATGGGCCTCGATGCCAAGACGGCTTGTCGTCGAGGGCGTGGATCGCCATCATCGCAGTGTGTCCCATTCGTCCAGCCTCGTCGGCCGATTGCTTCTGGCCATGCCGAATATCGGTGACCCGCGTTTCGAACAGGCGGTGATCCTGATCTGTGCCCACGATGAGACCCATGCCATGGGGCTGCGTCTCAATGAGCCGCAGGGCGACCTCAGCCTCGGGCATCTGTTCGACAGGCTGGAGGTCGGGGCACCGCCGGCCCACCGCGACCAGCTCGTCCTGGTCGGCGGGCCGGTCGAGACGGAGCGAGGCTTTGTCCTGCACACGGACGATTGCTTTGATCCGACGGCTTCGCTGGCGATCAACGGCGGTCTGGCAGTGACGGCGACGCGCGAGGTGCTGTTGGCCATGACAGATCCCACAACCGCTCCTCGTCGCTCGGTGCTGGCGCTCGGCTATGCGGGCTGGGGCGAGGGTCAGCTGGAAACCGAACTGGTCGAGAATGCCTGGCTGGCCGGGGAACCGGACGACGACATCCTGTTCGATGCGGACCATGAAACGAAGTGGGCGCGCGCCATGGCGCGAATCGGCGTCGATGTGGTGCATCTGTCCGGCGACATCGGCCGGGCCTGAACGCGACCTAATTGGTCGGAAACTTGCGACAATTTAATCCACCTTTCGTGCTTGTAACTGGAGCTCGGCAGCGGTCGTCCGCATGCCTGTCTGTGACAGGGAGACGATCATGCGTATTCAGCTGATGGCGACAGTGGCGGCGGGCGTTCTGGCGACCGGTGCCGGGCCGGCCTGGGCTCAGGACAGCGTGGGGACGGATCCGGCTACCCCGGCTGCGGCGGCCACCGAAGGCGTGACCGTTTTCGAGGCGACCTTCTTTGCCGCCAATCAGCCGAACTCGGCCATGGATATGGTCGACCGGGTTCCAGGTTTTGCGTTCGACGAAGGCGACAATGTCCGAGGCCTGGGCGGAACGGCGTCCAACGTCCTCATCGACGGTCGGCGTCCGGCTTCGAAGTCGGAACCCATGGAAGACACCCTGCGGCGTATCCCCGCCGGCCAGGTCCTGCGTCTGGAACTGATCCGTGGCGGTGCGCCCGGCATCGACATGCAGGGGCAGTCCGTTGTGGTCAATGTGGTGCGCGTGCCGGGGGCCGGCGGCAACACGACCTGGGCTGTGGCGTCGGGCTGGTATCAGGATGGCCGGACGACGCCGGCCATGCGCTTCGAGGGGGCGCGGCCTCTGTCCGGTGATCGACGTTTCGAATGGTCCAGCCTGATCTACACCTTCATCGATGACGGAGCCGGTGAAGGCCCCCGCCAGCGATATGACAGCGCCGGCACCCTGATCCGGGATGGCTACTCGGACGAAACCGCGGGCGGGCGCGGTGGCACCTTCTCCGCCGGCTGGCAGCAGAATCTGGGGGGAGGTCGCCTCGCTCTCAACAGCCGGCTTCAGATCGAGGACTATGACTACGCGCTGGAGGATGCCGTTTTCACGCCGGCCCCCGGCTCGCTGATCGTCGAGGATGACTACGCCCAGACCAATGGCGAGATCGGGGTCAACTGGCAGCGCCCACTGGGTGAGCGGTGGCGACTGGAGGCCGTCGGCATCCAGCGTCTGCGCGGCTCGGACTTTGCCAGTGTCTTCGATACGGGCACCAGCGACGGCGAGTTCACAGAGGACTCAACGTCGGGCGAATCCATCGGGCGGCTGACCCTGCGTCACACCCGCACCCCGACCTGGTCGCTGGAAGGCGGCGGCGAAATTGCGTTCAACTTCCTTGAGAGTGCTACGACCTACACCGAGAACGGTGTCCCCATTGTCCTGCCCTTCTCCGATGTTCGCGTCGAGGAGCTGCGCGGCGAGGTGTTCGGCACCTCGACCTGGCGACCCACGACCCAGTGGAGTTTGGAGCTGGGCATGCGGGCCGAGGTATCCACCATAACCCAGTCCGGGGATACCAATCTTGAGCGGTCCTTCTTCTATCCCAAGCCCCGCGCTCTGGTGACCTGGACCCTGAACGAACAGAACCAGATCCGTCTGCGGCTTGAACGCGAAGTGGGCCAGCTGGATTTCGGGGACTTTGTCTCGTCGGCCGGATTTACCAACGGCGTCGTCACCGCCGGCAACTCGGACCTGGAGCCCGACAAGACCTGGGTGGCCGAGCTGGCCTGGGAGCGTAGCTTCTGGGAGGAGGGTTCGCTGGTCGTCACCCTGGCGCATGAAGAGATCACCGACGCCTCGGATCGGGTGCCGATCTTCACCCTGACCGATGTGTTCGATGCACCGGGCAATATCGGCGATGGAACCGAGGACAGCCTCGGTATCGACCTGACCGTGCCGCTCGGGCGTCTCGGGATCACCGGCGGCCGTGTGCGGTTCCGCGGCGAATGGTCGGTCAGCGAGGTCCGCGATCCGACCACCGGAGAGCTTCGACGCATGTCAGGCCAGGAGCCGTTCGAGGGCGAGATCAACTTCACCCAGGCCTTGCCGCAGTGGAACCTGCAATGGGGCGGCAATGCCTTCCTCGGGTTCACGGAGCGATACTATCGGTTCGACACCGTCGAGACGATCGAGCTGGAGCCCTGGTACAACCTGTTTGCCGAGTGGCGGTACCGTCCGGACCTGTCGTTCCGCTTGGAGCTTCAGAACCTCTCGGGCCGCAATTTCATCCGCACACGCGAGGTCTATGCCGGTCCGCGCGACACGTCGCCGGTTGCCTATACCGAGACGCGGGATCTCAATTTCGATCCCTTCATCTATTTCCGCATCCGCAAGACGTGGGGCTAGGTTCCCGGTCGAGTGTCAGCCGACCGGGTCTGTATAGATTCGCTGGGCCTCGTTGATCGTATCGCGGGCGACCTCGCGCGTGGCGCGGCGGTCAGCCACTGTCCGACACACGCGCTCACGGAAATTGGAGCCTGGTGTGCGTTGCCAGCTGCAGATCATGCGATCTGGCGTGGCCCCGTCGCCGGAACGTTCACCTGCGGTGACCTGATTGCGCTCTTCCTCTTCGGCCTGTGCAGGGGTGCGCGGCGGCTCGGGGCGCTCGAAGGTCGTGATGGGCTGCATGTCGGCAGCCAACAGGGTGAGCAGGGCGAGGGCAGCGATCATTCCGATGTCTCTTCTAGGATGGTCTTGGCCGTCACCTTGCGCCCAATTCGAGGGTCTTCCAAGGCCTGATCTAAGGGTTGCCCCATTGGCGCAGCAGCAGCCCGATCGACTTGTCGAGCAGCAGGCGCGTATCTCCCGCGGGCGTGGCGGACCGCACCCGTTCCAGATCGAACAGAAGCTCGCGCTGGTCGTCGCGCCGGACGAGGCTCTCGATCCAGCCGACTGCGGCCAGGCGTTCGCCGCGCGTGACCGGCGTGACCTGATGAAGCTGGCCCGTCGCATACAACACCGCGTCGCCGGCTCTTGGCCGATGCTCGCGCTCCCCATCCAGGCCGTCGAGCAGCAGCGCGCCACCCTCGTAGGTGTCCGGGTCCGAAAGGAACAGGGTAAAGCTCATGTCGGTTCTGAGCCGCCCGCCGTCCTCTGCGGCCATGAAGGCGTCGTCGGTATGCACCCCATAGGCATCGCCGGGCTGGTAGCGGGAAAACATGATCCGCGACCAGGCGGCCGGTCGGGCATAGGCGGCAAAGACCGGGTGCCGCATCAAGGCCTCGCGGACGAACCGTCGCAGGGGTTCCGCCCCTGGATCAGCGCCGACCGCCTGTTGGTTGTGCTTGACCTTGCGCGCGATCGGCCCGGCGGTGGCCTTGCCGTCCTGGAAGGGGACCGCCGCCAGTCCCTCGCGCACCCGCGCCACATCTTCGGGGGTCAGAACCTGCGCCAGTGTCAGCATGGGCGGATCGTTCGCCTATTCCCCAGAGGGACGCAAGGGTCTTGGTGAGAATGACTTGCAAAACAAGCGTGGGGGCGTAGGGTCGCGTCAACATTCAGGAGATACGTCCCATGACTTTCCGTCCCAAGCTCTGGATCACCCTGGGGGCCACCCTGGCGCTGACCGCCGCCTGTTCTGAACAGGGTCATCCGGGCGGGGAGACAGGGGGTGAATCGGGCGGTGAGGGCGGCGCGGCTGCCCAGGGCGAAAACGAGGGCGGCGGCGGTGCCGGTGTTGGCGAAGCCGGGGCCGCAGCGGGCTATGCCGGTGTTCCCGCTGACAGTCTGCTGGCGCTTCGTATTGCGCATCTGAAAGGGTTCTTCCTGGTCGCCCAACGGGCCCAGGCCGTTGAGGGTGACCTCTCGGCAGCGGCCCTGGCCGGTCAGGGACTGGCCGAGGTCTATGATCCGTCGGTCGCGGCTTTTGGCGACGCCAATCTCGATGCCGCCGTCCTGCGGCGCGCTGCGGAAACCGGCTCGGAGGCCGACCTGGCCGCGGCCGTCGCGGCGCTCGATGCCGCCCAGTCCGCTGCAGGCGGCAACGCCGGTGTCGTGGTCGGAGCCCTTTCCGATATCTCGGCAGGCCTCTATCGCGAGGTCGCGGTCGATGGCGCGGTGGACCCGGTCGAGTACCAGCACGCCCTGGGTGCCGCCATGGCAGCGCAGGCCACGGCCCAGGCCGGGGGCCTCCCGGCTCAGACGCTCACCGATACCCAGGCCCTGGTTGCCATGTGGCGCGGCGTGACCGCTCCGGACGAGGCGTCGGCGCTCACTCCGGCGGGTCAGGTTCAGGCCCAGGCGTCGCGTATTCGACTGGCGGTCGGCTCCTAGTTCTAGAGCCTGATCGGTCGAGATGGAATCGCTTCGCGATTTCATCTCAGGCGTGAATCAGGCTCCAGGAGAAAGCGCGAGCATGATTCAGCTTCTTGTTGGAACCGCGCGGCGGTTCCAACAAAAACCATCATGCTCTAGGCCTCGGCGGTACAGATGATTTGATTTCGCCCCTCGGTATCCGCTGGGGCGAAGTCGAACGCCAGCTCGATGGTCTGGCCCTCGGAATTGATCCGTCCGCGGGTCACGCGCCGGACCTCGCCGTCGATGACGGCAAGGTCACCCTCGACCTCAATCCGCCGGTTTTCGCTGACGCTCAGGGTGCCTTCCTTGCGGCCCTCTCCCTTGACGATCAGGGTGTAGAGATCGGTGTTGACGCCCATCGTCCCGTAGGGGGTGTCGAGGTCACGGTTCGGCCCGATCAGGGTGCAGACATAGTCCCGCTGAGGTAGACGATTGCGGCCCGCCATGGCATCGACCAGCTCGGTCGCCTCGCCGGCAGTGGCCCGCGCATCGCCGTCTGATCCCGGACGCTCGTTGCCCAGGCCCGGAATGTCGCAGCCGACCAAGGCCATCATGGCCATGCTGACGAAAAGTACGTGTTTCATGCGCCGCCTCCACAGCAGAGGTTAGCGCGCCTGCAACCTGCCGCAACCTTGATTTCCTGACGGCTTTGCCTCATAAGCCGCCGCTTCCGGCGCAAGTGAACCCTCGCGCCTCCCTCAACACGACCCCACATTGCTGTGGCTGAGGTTGAGGAGGACCCCCGTCGACGCGAACGTCCACGGGGGCTGAGGGCGTTTGTGGCCATAGGAGATGGTATGTTCGAGGCTCTGAACGAGCGACTTTCAGGCGTATTCGACCGGATCACCGGTCGCGGCGTGCTGACCGAGGCTGATGTCGACACCGCCATGCGCGAGGTCCGCGTCGCCCTGCTCGAGGCCGATGTCGCCCTGCCGGTGGTCAAGGATTTCATCGCCACCGCCCGCGAAAAGGCGACCGGCGAGGAAGTCATCCGTTCGGTCAAGCCGGCGGACCAGGTCATCAAGATCGTTCATGACGGCCTGATCGAAATGCTGGGCGGTGACACGCCCGAGGGCCTGAACCTCAACGCCACACCGCCGGTCGTTATTCTCATGGCCGGCCTGCAAGGCTCGGGCAAGACGACCACCTCGGCCAAGCTGGCCCGTCGCCTGTCGAAGGTTGAGCGCAAAAAGGTCCTGATGGCCTCGCTCGACACCCGCCGCCCCGCTGCCATGGAGCAGCTGGCGACCCTGGGCAAACAGGTCGAGGTCGAAACCCTGCCGATCGTCGCGGGCCAGTCGCCCGTCGAGATCACCAAGCGCGCGCTCCAGTCGGCCAAGCTCCAGGGCTATGATGTCCTGATCCTCGACACCGCCGGCCGCACCACGATTGATGAGGCCCTGATGGCCGAGGCGGCGGAAATCGCCGCCATCTCCAAGCCAACCGAAACCCTGCTGGTCGCCGACAGCCTGACTGGCCAGGACGCGGTGCGTACCGCTGAGGCCTTCCACGAGCGCCTGCCGCTGACAGGCCTGATCCTGACCCGCGCTGATGGTGACGGGCGCGGCGGGGCCATCCTCTCGATGCGCGCGGTGACCGGCCTGCCGGTCAAGTTCCTCGGTTCGGGCGAGGCGGTCGATGCGCTGGATGCCTTCGATGTCCGCCGCGTGGCCGGCCGCATCCTCGGTCAGGGCGACATTGTCGCCCTGGTTGAAAAGGCCGCCCAGGACCTCGACACAGCCAAGGCCGAAAAGGCCGCCCGCAAGCTGGCCCAGGGCAAGTTCGATCTGGATGACCTGGCCAGCCAGTTGGCCCAGATGAAGAAGATGGGCGGCCTGGACGGGATCATGGGGCTGTTGCCGGGCGTGGCCAAGATGAAGGGTCAGATGGCCCAGGCCGGCCTCGATGACCGGCTGATTGATCGCCAGCAGGCGATCCTCTCGTCCATGACCAAGGGTGAGCGCAAGAAGCCCGACATTCTGAATGCCTCGCGCAAGCGTCGGATTGCGGCGGGCTCGGGTGTCGACGTGGCCGACATCAACCGCCTGTTGAAGCAGCACCGCCAGATGGCCGATGCGGTCAAGGCGATGAGCAAGAACGGCGGGCGTGGTTTTGGCCAGATGGCCAAGATGCTCACCGGCGGCGGCGGCATGGGCGGCCCGGACATGGCGCGGCTCAAGGCCATGGGCGGCGGCAAGATGCCTGAACCCACCGAAGCCGATCTCAAGGCGCTCCAGGACCGTATGGCGGCCCTGGGCGGCGGACAACTTCCCGGCGGACTTCCCGGTCTGCCTGGCTTTCCTCCCAAGAAAAACTAGACCTCAAGGACCTCTGAAATGCTCAAGATTCGTCTCGCCCGTGGCGGCGCAAAGAAGCGCCCCTACTACCACATCGTCGTTGCCGACAGCCGCTCGCCGCGCGACGGCCGCTTCCTCGAAAAGGTTGGTTCCTACAACCCGATGCTGCCGCGCGACGGTGAGCAGAAGCGCGTCAACCTGAACGTTGAGCGCATCCAGCACTGGCTGTCCAAGGGCGCCCAGCCGACCGACCGTGTCGCGCGCTTCCTGAGCCAGGACGAAACCCTGGGTGCCACCGTCAAGTGGCAGGCCGGCAACAACCCGAACAAGGCCAAGCCGGGCAAGAAGGCTGAAGAGCGTGCCGCCGAGCGCGCCCAGCGTGAAGCCGACCGCGCCGAAGCCGAAGCCGCCGCCAAGGCCGCCCCGGCCCCGGAACCGGTTGAAGAAGAAGCGGCTCCGGCTGTTGAAGAGGCCCCGGTCGAGGCCGCCGCTGAAGAAGCTCCGGCTGAAGCTGCCGCCGAAGCTGCTGCCGAAGAGGCTCCGGCTGCCGAAGAAGAGAAGGCCGAGGGCTAAATCCTTCGTCCCGACGACAAGGAAAGGCGGCATCCTCGCGGGTGCCGCCTTTCTGCTATGAGGTGAATATGAGCGACAATCTTATCCTCGTCGGACAGGTCGGCGGCGCCTTCGGCGTGCGCGGCGAGGTCAAGATCACCGCCTTCACCGATGACGCCATGGCGCTCGTCGCCTATTCGCCGCTGTTGAAGGCCGATGGTTCCGTTGGCCTGACCCTGACGGGGGCGCGACGCGACAAGAAGGGCGTCGTTGCCCGTGCCAAAGAGATCGCAACCAAGGAACAGGCCGATGCCCTGCGCGGCCTCAAGCTCCACGTCCCGCGTGACCGCCTGCCCGCCCCGGATGACGACGAGTTCTACCTCACCGACCTGATCGGCCTTGAGGTCCGCGATGCTGCCGGCGCCGTCCTCGGCCGCGTCCGCTCCGTCCCCAATTTCGGAGCCGGCGACCTGCTTGAGATCGCCCCGGCGGGTGGCGGCCAGACCTGGTACCTGCCCTTCACCAAGGCCGCCGTACCCGAACTCCACCTTGCCGACGGCTGGCTCCTGGCCGAACCGCCGTTGGTGGATGAGACGGTTATTGAATGATCGCCACGGTTGCTGAGGCTTTGACTTCGTGATCAGAGTGAGCGCGGAGGGATCATGAACGACACGCTTGAACGGATTACGTCGACGCGAGGCGAGGGCAATTTTTGGCGTCGTCTGGGGGCTCTGCTGATAGACTGGGGCATCGTTGGCGTGGCCCTGTGCGTGATTGCGGCGGTCGGCTACGGCCTGACGAAGGGCCAGGTGCGCATGGCCCAGGCTCCGCTGGCCTTTACGACTTGTCTTGCCGCCTCGGAACCTCCGTCAAACTTTGATCCGGCAGCCCCGATCCCCGGTGTCGCACCCGAGGCCCAGCAGGCGGTCATGGGAGATACGACGACGTTTCGGGCTGATGTCGTTACCGACTGCCGCGTTTCGATGATGGGATCTGAAATCAACCGTCAGGTGACGATTCAGGAGAACGCCCCGACGCAACGCTATTACAGCCTGCCGGTCAGCACCGACTATCAGGTGACCCGGCCGTGGATCTACCTCGATCACGTCTACAGCCTGGTGATGATTCTGGCTCTAACCCTCATGGAGGGCGTTTTCGGATTCAGCCTTGGCAAGAGGGTCACCGGCCTGAAGGTTCAACGGCCCAATGGCGGGCCCGCCGGTGTCGGTCGCGCTCTGGTCCGCAATCTGGTCCTTTGGGGGCCGGGAGCTGTCGTTGGCCTTATCGGCCTTGGGGCCGGCCACAATCTGTTTGTGTTGGGCGATATGACCGGCACAGCCATGGGCCTGACTGGCATCCTGCTGGCCTTTGCCCTGTGGCCATTCGCGCTGTTGATGGGCCTGCTGGCTTCGAATGCTCAGCCGTTCTGGGACCAGCTCGCCGGCGTTCGCGTGGTTCGGGCCTAGAGCCTGATCGGCTGAGATGGAATCGCTTGGCGATTTCATCTCAGGCGTGAATCAGGTGCCAGACAAGAACGTGAGCATGCTCTAGCCCCGTGCCAGGGCGATGCCCTTGGTCACGATGATCTCCGCCAGTCGGGCACCGGGGATCACCAGCGTCGCAGCCTCGACGCCGGCATCGATCAGAAACGCCGGATCCAGCACCTTGCCGAGGTAGGATTCAAACGTCGCGCCACCGGTCGTGACGTCGCCGGTCAGGCCGTCGAACTCCACCACCGCCTCCTTGCCCTGACGGCGATAGCGGAAGGCGTAGATGGGCCGGTAGTACAGCTCCACCGCCTCGACCCGGATCTTCTCTTCCAGCACCCGGTCCGCCTCGATGCGGGTGATCACGCCCGACAGGGCGTCGCGGATCAGCTCGGGTGCCTTGGCCACGGGCGGCACGATGATCGTCTCTTCGCCCGCCGCCGCCTGCAGCCGGTCCGCCTCCACCGCCATGCCCTCAAAGCCCAGGTATTTCGACAGGCTCGCATCCGGCTGGCGCGTCAGCGCGTCGTACAGGCTCTCTTTCCTGACCGCCTCGCGGCATGTCTCCAGTCCCTCGAAGGTGATCTGGCCGTCCACCGCCGTCAGGGTCTGGCCGTAGGCGGCGACCGTCTCGACCGCCGACGGCACGGCCACCGGATAACGCCGCGTGCGCTCATAGACATAGTCCGCCGCCGAAATGAGCCGCCAGAACGGCTGCAGCCGCCGCTCGCGATAGACCAGCTCGAACTCGTCTTCCTTCGGCTTGCTGAGGAAACCGGTCACCTTGGCCAGAGTTCCGAAGGCGTCGATCCTCTTGGTCGAAGCCCGCCCCTCGGCATGGTCCATCGAGAACCGGTCCTTGAGGATCAGAAACCGCTCGTCCGCCAGCTCGACATTCATCGGATCGGCCTCTCGATGTCCGCGTCAGATCAGTCAGATCATATGCGCCCCGGCGAGGCCGGGGCGCAACCTTGACCCTAGCCCATCGCCGCGACGCAGGCGCGCAGATCGGTGAGGTCTTCCTCCGAAAAGGCGCGGCGGCCAATGACGCGTTCGCCCTCTGCCGAGGCGCGGGCCAGGGCATCTGCCTCGCTCAGGCCGAGATTGGCGATGGCCGCCAGCTCGCGGTCATTCCAGAAGGCGGCCCCGGACGTGCGAACCTGACTATCCAGGTCGGCGGGCAGGGGCTCCATCTGGCCACCGATCCGGCCCGCCACCGCAGCGGTGAACAGGGCATTGCAGCGAAACGCCTGGTCGGCCTCTTCAGAGGTCATGGCCGGAACCCCGGCCATCGCCGCGTCATCGCCCGAGGCCCCCGTTCCGTCCGGTGCCGCGGTGTCGGAGGCGGCCGCGGTCGTATCGGCCGCGTCGCTGTCGGCAGCCGGCTGGCCACAGGCGGCCAGGGTCAGGGCGGCCCCCAGGATCAGGGCGGTCTTGAAACGCATCATCATCTCTGTATCTCCGGTTGGTCTATTCGCTCGCCGTCAGCTCGCGGCCGGGCATGACGCCCGATGTGGCCCATTCGGCCTCAATGGGTGGCGGGGCGCGGTCCTTCAGCCAGCACACGGGGGTGTCGGCCTGAATTCCCGCCTGGACCCAGGTAAAGGCTTGGCACTCTTCGACCGCCTCGCACTCCCGGCGGCAGCCTTCGGCATCGGCGACATCGTAGAGGGTGCCGACGTCGGCACCGGGCCGATCAAAGCCGATCTCCAGCTCACCCGGGGCCACCGTCGGTGTCAGGGCGGGCGCAGCGGGCTCTGCCGGGCCTTCCGCAGCCGGTGTTTCCGGGGCGGCCGCTCCCTCTTTCGTCGCGTCGTCGCCAGCCGATTGTCCGCAAGCCGTCATGCCGGCCAGCGCCAGCGCCAGAACCATCCCTGTCAGAATTCTCATGTTTCCACCTCCCAATGGTACGGGATTGCATACAAGATACGGGCGTTCGTTGAAAAGCCGGACAGGGTCCCTTGCGTGGTCGGGATGCCGCACCATCTGAGCAGGCAAGGGGTCGGCGCGTTGCTTGCGTGAGGGCGCAGGACTGATCCCATCCGCTTCTCGAAGGGATATGCCTTGAATCTCGATACCTATTCCGACCGCGCCAAATCCGCCGTTCAGGCCGCGCAGTCGCTCGCCCTGGCCCGCCGCCATCAACAGTTCGCGCCCGAGCACCTGCTGAAGGTGCTGCTGGAGGAGCGCGACGGCCTGGCCCGGGGGCTGATCACCAATGCCGGCGGCGATGCCAAATGCGCCGAGGCCGACATCGAAAACGCCCTGTCCAAACGCGCCCAGGTGTCGGGCGGCAGCGGTCAGCTCTATCTGGACGGCGACACCGCCCGCGTCTTTGCCGCCGCCGAACAGGCCGCCAAGAAGGCGGGCGATCAGTTTGTCACCACCGAACGCCTGTTGCAGGGTCTGGCCAAGGAGGGCGGGGTCGCCGCCACCGTGCTGAAGGCCGCCGGCGTTTCGCCTGAAAAGCTCGACACCGCCGTCAATGAAATGCGCAAGGGCAAGACCGCCGATTCCGCCGGCGCCGAAGACGGCTATGACGCCCTGAAACGCTACGCCCGTGACCTGACCCTGGCCGCCGCCGACGGCAAGATCGACCCGGTCATCGGCCGCGACG
>CAZYFY010000007.1:0-100430 GCA_964647275.1 uncultured Brevundimonas sp. | reverse complement strand
AGCGTCATGATCTGGATAGCGTCCTCGCCGGCGCCCCGGTCGAGGTCCATGACCAGGGCCACGTGCTCCAGATAGGCGCCGAGGTTGTCGAACTGGCTCATGGACTGAACCAACTCCTTGAGGTTGTCGAGGCGGGTCTGGCCGGTGGCGCGGTCGGCGCGCTGCATGTCGGTGTAGCCGCTCTCTTCCAGCACCGTCTCGGTCAGCTGATGGTGGGGGGTGGTCTCGAGCAGGGCGCGCCAGCGGTCGATGTCGCGGATGAAGTTGGTCAGGGGCGTGCGGGCGCGCGCAGTCAGTTCGTCGGTCAGGATCAGGTCGCGCGCCGCGGTCATGGCCGAGACGCCGCCTTCGCGCGCAATGGTCAGGATGCGCTGGACCGAGGCATCACCCAGGCCGCGCTTGGGCGTATTGATGATGCGCTCGAAGGCGAGGTCGTCGTCCTCCGACAGGATCAACCGCATATAGGCGTGGGCGTCACGGATCTCGGCGCGCTCAAAGAAGCGCGGGCCACCGATCACCGTATAGGGGATGGCCAGCATGACGAACCGCTCTTCGAAGGTGCGCATCTGGAAGGCGGCGCGCACCAGGATGGCCATGTCGCGATAGCGCGTGCCCTGGCGGTGCAGGCGTTCGATCTCGTCGGCAATCAGACGGCTCTCGGCCTCGCCGTCCCAGACGCCGGTGACGCGGACCTTGTCGCCGCCGGATTCGTCAGTCCACAGGGTCTTGCCCAGCCGCCCACGATTGGCGCTGATCAGGCCGGATGCGGCACCCAGAATGTGGGCGGTCGAGCGGTAGTTTCGCTCAAGTCGGATAACCACAGCGCCGGGGAAGTCTTTCTCAAATCGAAGAATATTATCGACCTCAGCGCCTCGCCAGCCATAGATCGACTGATCGTCGTCTCCGACGACACAGATGTTGGCGACATGGCCGTCGCGCGGGGCCGCAAGCAGGCGCAGCCACAGGTATTGGGCGATGTTGGTGTCCTGATACTCGTCGACCAGGATGTAGCGGAAGCGGCGGTGGTATTCTTCCAGGATATCAGAGTGCTGGGATAGAATTGTAAGGTTGTGCAGCAGCAGGTCGCCAAAATCGCAGGCGTTCAGCGTCTTCAGCCGGTCCTGATAGGCGCGATAGAGCTTCTGGCCGCGACCCTCGGCGAAGTCTTCTGACGCCGGGAGTTTCTCCGGCGTCCAGCCGCGGTTCTTCCAGTGATCGACCATGCCGGCCAGGGCGCGCGGCGACCAGCGTTTGGGATCGAGATTCTCGGCTTCGATGACCTGTTTGAGCAGCCGCTCCTGATCGTCGGTATCGAGGATGGTGAAGGTCGACTTCAGGCCAACCAGCTCGGCATGGCGGCGCAGGATCTGGGCGGCGACCGAGTGGAAGGTGCCGAGCCAGCGCAGGCCTTCGGCCGACGGCCCGATCTGAGCCGTAATGCGCTCGCGCATTTCGCGCGCTGCCTTGTTGGTGAAGGTGACGGCGAGCAGCTCCCAGGGCTTGGCCTTACCCTGTGCCAGAATATGCGCCAGCCGCGTCGTCAGCACCCGCGTCTTGCCGGTACCGGCCCCGGCGAGGACGAGCACCGGTCCCTCGGTCGTTTCGACGGCCTGGCGCTGTTCGGGATTTAGCCCATCAAGATGGCCGCGAACCGGCGTGCCGTCGGCGCGGGCGAGATCGGAAATCTTCGGGACGGGTTGGTCAGACACAGATAAGGCGACGGTGGAGGAATCGGGAGAACATAAGTAGCACACCCGTCGAAACAAGCGACCTGCCCGATGTCACCGCCCGGCACGAGCCAAGCCTGGGTCTATTGCACGGGAGGGTGGTCCGCCGCCCATTGCAGCGCCGTCACGCGGCAAGCCGAGGCCAGGGGCCGGTCGCCGCGCGAGGAATCGATGTCGATGATCAGGGCGGCCAGGCTCAGGTTGCGGGCCTCGGCCATCTTCTGAAGGATGGCCCAGAACTCAGGCTCGAGCGCCAGCGAGGTGGCGTGGCCCGCCAGACTGACAGATCGCTTGCGAAGGGCGGACATGGCCGGGTTATACGGCACGGCGCTCTCCATCAAAACTGTGCGTCCTGTCTTGCAACGGACCTTGGGGCCATGCAGGATGACCGCGTTCGCGGAGGCGCTCGATTTGACGACGCTGGATCCCATGACCCCCGAGGGTTTGTACGCCGGCCGCCGACTGCAGCCGATGCGCGCCCTGCGAGCTTTTCGAAAGCTGGTCGCTGACAAGGAAGACACCACCCAGGTCTTCGAGATCATGGAGGCATTGACCGGACGGTCGGTATCCTGGGGATTGAAGCGGCTTCTCAGGACGCCGGGGGGTGCCCGGCTGGCCTACCAGCGTGTCGAGATGAATGGCCTGCTGAGCGACCCGGCCTGGCTGGCGCGATTTGAACCTGGGACGGTCGGTGCCGCCTATCGTCAGTTCATGGCGAGCGAGAACCTCTCGGCAGAGGGCCTGGCGGCGCTGAGCCGTGAGGTGCGGGCCGAAATCGAAGCCCCGAACCTGTACGCCTGGTACAGTCGACGTGTTCGCGATGTGCATGATGTCTGGCATGTCCTGACCGGCTATGGGCGCGACGCGTTGGGTGAAGCCTGTGTTGTTAGTTTTTCTCATGCCCAGACACGCAGCCTGGGATTTCTGTTCATTGGGCTGGGCGCGGCGCAGCAGATACGGCGCGGAACGAAATTTATCCCCGCACGGCGGGCAGTGGCAGAGGCCTGGCGCAATGGACGCAAGGCGCGATGGCTACCTGCCGAGGACTACGAACGCCTTTTCGCAGAGCCGCTTGAAGCGGCCCGGGCCCGGCTCGGGATCGCGAGCCCTGCGGTCTATGAAAGTGTTCCCGCAGAGACTCGCGCCCGACTGACGCTCGGGGGTTAGGAGCCGCTGACGCGCACCAGAACCAGGTGCGCCTCATCCGATGCACCGCGGGTCAGGACCTCATGGCGCTGATCCGTCGTGAAGGCGAGGCGACCGTCCGGATCACGGATTTCCGCCCGCACGGCATAGGTGTGGTTCGGCTCGAGCTGGTCGTTGAACACCCGCAGACGATAGCCGTAAGCGGGGGCCGATCCATCGAGCGTATAGCTGACCTCGGAGATGGTTTCGGCGGGCGCGCCCGGACGGCTGACATCCAGAACCTGGACGGTCATGAGCGAGCCGGCCGGCATCAGAATGCGCTCGCGATAGGAAATCGAACCCTCGACGTTAGTGATCGACACCTGGGCGATCGGGGGAACCGGCTGTTGCGGAGCCGGCGGGGTCGCGGCGCTCACCGTGGTTGAGGCACCGAGCGCAATGGCGAATACGGTCTTGGCGATAAGATGGTTGGTCATGTTGTCGTCTCCTGCTTTCAACCGGTATCGGGCGAAGGTTCGCACCGGTGCCGGTTGTGGTTTCGGTTACCCGGCGAAAATATCCATTCACCGATCCGGGTTCCTGGAAGGCGCCCCGGACTGGGGCACTCTCCCGCTCGCCTGCGACGTCGGTACGCGTAGGCGACGCGGCAGACCGGGAGACGTCGGCCTGCCGTTTTTTGCAGAAATCTAGCCGACGCCAACCATGACGATGTTGGCACCACTGGGTGCGCCCCGTGTCAGAACCTCGTGGCGGGTATCGGTGGTGAACCGAAGGCGCCCGTCCGGGCTTCTGATCTCAGCTCGCGCGGCATAGGTATGCCGAGGATCGATCTCGCTGGCCGGAAAGCCCACTGTGACCACATAGGGCGGAGCGCGGCCGTCCAGGGCTTCGGTGTGTTCAACGATGACGCGGGCCGGCGCGTCGGCCAGGCTGACGTCCTCCACCCGAACCGTCAGGGTGAAGCCGTGGGGCAGGAGAATTCGCTCACGGTAGGAGGCGGTGATCTGAACGTTCGTCATGCCATGCCCGACCTCGGTGGGCGGCGGCGTGATCCCTGCGGGCGCGCAGGCGGCGACGAGCAGGATGGGCAGGGCGAGGGCGATACGGCGGGTCGGCATGGTGGCCTCCTTGATGGGCAGATCAGACACGATCAGTTGGGCGACGTGAACGGACGCTGACGCGTCCCTGTGCTAGGCGCGAACGGTGAACACGCCAATCGGAAAATCGCCCGCGTTAGACGCTCGCGCCGTATCAGCCATCGCTGTCTGCAGCGTGATCTGGGGCACGACCTGGTACGCGATTACCCTGCAACTGGGGACAGTCGATCCGACAGCGTCGGTGGTCTATCGCTTCGCCCTGGCCTCGGCGGTCCTGTTCCTGTTCTGCTGGTGGCGCGGCGAGCCGATCCGCCTGTCAGGCCGTCAGCATCTGGCGGTTTTCGGTCAGGGCCTGCTGACGTTCTCGATCCAGTATTCGATGGTCTATGAGGCCGAGCAGCACATTGCCTCGGCGGTCGTCGCGGTGATTTTTGCCGGACTGGCATTTGTGAACCTGGCGCTGTTCCGGGTCTTGCTCGGGCAGAAGGCGAACTGGCGGGCCTGGGTTGGGGCGGGCCTGGGCGTCGTCGGGGTGGCGGCAATGTTCCTGGCTGAGCTGCGTCGGTCGGGCGGCGGTGATGAGGTGGTGTTGGGACTGGTCCTGGCGCTGGTCGCCATGGTGATTGCGGCGGCGGGCAACCTGGCGGCGTGGAAGGCCCAGAAGGAAGGCGCGCCGGTTCTCAGCTCGGTCGCCTGGGCCATGGCCTATGGGGCGGGTCTGGTCTTTGTGTTCGGGTTGTTCACGGGCGTGGAGTTCACGTTCGAAATGACGCCCGCCTACGTCGGCTCGCTGCTCTATCTGTCGATCTTTGGGTCGGTGGTGGCGTTCGCCCTCTACTTCATGCTGGCGCGCGCCAAGGGCTATGCCCTGGCCAGCTATATCTCCGCTCTGACGCCGCCGATCGCGCTTCTGATGTCGGTGGTGTTCGAGAACGCCCGGTTCGGCTGGGCTGCGGCCCTGGGGATCGCCCTGGTGCTGGTCGGCCAGGTCTTGTTGATCCGGGCACCCAAGGAGAGTTAGGCGCGCTCGTCATCGTCGGGGCGGTCCCGACGGGCACCGTCCAGGACTTGATCAAGCTGGTCTTGCACAAGCTTGGTCTTGTTTCGCTCGGCCTTGGTACGACCATGGGCGGCGCGATTGGCGGCGGCGTCTGCTTTTGCGTCGACGCGGGCTCTGGCCTTGCGGGCCTTGTTCAGGTTTATGATCTCGGCCATCGGAAACACCGCACGGGGCACATCGTTGTCTTCTGCAGCAAGAGGCGCGAGGAGGCCCCCATGGTTGATGTGATCTACCGGATTGTCCAGCACGCAGACGGCTGGGCCTACAAGCTGGGCGACACCTTTTCCGAAACCTTTCCGACGCGCGAGGCCGCCACGGCGGCGGCACACCGGGTGGCGGGCGAGCAGCACGTCGCCGGTGAGACGCGCGGCATCAGCTGGGAAGACGAGAACGGCGAATGGCATACCGAACTGTCGGACGGCCATGATCGGCCCGACGCCCGGGTTGAGGATTAGGACCGCCAGCGCGCCCGGATCGCCTCGCGGTGGCGGGCGAACCAGAGCAGGCCCAGGATGGTGAAGCCGTTGCGGATGTGGCCTTCATCGACGGCCTTCAATGCCACGTCGGGTGAAACGGCGAAGGGTTCGGTGAACTCGGCCTCGGATGCCGCGCCCGCGTGATCAGGCAGGGCGGTGCTGTCGACCCGCGCGATGAACAGGTGCGCCTCTTCCGCCAGCCAGCCGGTCGAGGGCATGAAATCGACCGCATGGATCAGGTCGAGGGGCGGGACCCCCAGTTCCTCGACCATTTCGCGCCGGGCGCAAGCCTCGGCGCTTTCACCATCTTCGATGATGCCGGCGGCCAGCTCGACGAGGACGCCCGGGCCGGACAGGTGGGCGGCCAGACGGAACTGGCGCTGGAGGACCAGCAGGTCGCGATCCGGATCATAGGGCACGATGGCCGCGACCCGCCCGATCTCATAGATGTCGCGCTGGAAATCCAGCGGTCCGGCGCGGGTGTGCAAGGTGCCGGCGTGGTGGGCGAGGGGGCGGTAGGCCTCGGCTAGCAGATCACGCCGGTGATCGGTGAAGCGGGCGGGGCGGTCGGAAGCGTCGTCGCTGGTCACGCCATCACCCCGGCGAGATCATCTTCTCGGGCCGGACCCATTCGTCGAACTCTTGGTTGGTCAGGTAACCGCCGCCGACGGCTTCTTCGCGGAGCGTCGTGCCGTTCTTGTGAGCGGTCTTGGCGATCTTGGCGCAGGTGTCGTAGCCGAGCTTGGAGTTCAGGGCCGTGATCAGCATCAGGCTGTTGTCCAGCCCGTGCTGGATGTTGTCGCGACGCGGTTCGATGCCGACGACGCAGTTTTCGGTGAAGCTGACCGCCGCGTCGGCCATCAGGCGGACCGACTGGAGGAAGTTGTAGGCCATGACCGGGTTGTAGACGTTGAGCTCGAAATGGCCCTGGCTGTCGGCGAAGGTGATGGCGGCGTTGTTGCCGAAGATCTGCACGCACACCTGGGTGAGCGCCTCGCACTGGGTCGGGTTGACCTTGCCCGGCATGATGGAGCTGCCCGGCTCATTCTCCGGCAGGGCCAGTTCGCCCAGGCCGGCCCGCGGGCCGGAGCCGAGGAAGCGGATGTCGTTGGCGATCTTGAACAGGGACGCGGCCACCGTGTTGATGGCCCCGTGGCTGAACACCATGGCGTCGTGCGCGGCCAGGGCCTCGAACTTGTTCGGGGCGGTGGTGAACTTCATCCCGGTGATCTGGGCGATCTTGTCGGCGACGCCTTCGGCGAAACCGATGGGCGCGTTCAGTCCGGTGCCGACGGCGGTGCCGCCCTGGGCCAGCTCCATGAGTTTGGGCAGGGTCTGCTCGATGCGCTCGATGCCGTTCTTCACCTGGGCCGCATAGCCGCCGAACTCCTGACCCAGCGTCAGGGGGGTGGCGTCCTGGGTGTGGGTGCGGCCGATCTTGATGATGTCCTTCCAGGCCTGGGCCTTGTCGTTCAGGGCGTTGTGCAGGGTCTGGAGGGCCGGCAGCAGGCGATGGACGATCTCTTCGGCACAGGCGACGTGCATGGCCGTGGGATAGGTGTCGTTGGACGACTGGCTCATGTTGACATGGTCGTTGGGATGGACCGGCGATTTTGAGCCCATCTCGCCGCCCAGCATTTCGATGGCGCGGTTGGAGATCACCTCATTGGCGTTCATGTTCGACTGGGTGCCCGAGCCGGTCTGCCAGACGACAAGCGGGAAATGATCGTCCAGCTTGCCCTCAATGACCTCATTGGCGGCGGTGACGATCGCGTCGCCGATCCTGGGGTCGAGGCGGCCCAGCGCCATATTGGTTTCAGCGGCGGCGCGTTTGACGATGCCCAGCGCCCGGACGATCGGAAGGGGCTGCTTCTCCCAGCCGATCTTGAAGTTGCCGCGCGACCGCTCGGCCTGGGCACCCCAGTAGCGGGAGGCGTCGACCTCGATGGGGCCAAAGGTGTCGGTCTCGGTACGGGTCTTGGTCATGGCGTCGCTTGCTGTCTGGCGAAGAGTCGGCGCGGGGTGTAGCACGCGGGCGACGGCGAGCAAGGATCAGGCGTGAGCGGATCGGACTGGACAGGCACGGGCAAGGTTCGGGCGCGGGAAGCCGGCGGCCTGTTCGAGCTGACAGTCGACGGCCTGACGACCCAGCCGAAATACTACAAGGTCCTGCTCTACGAGTTCTTCCGCAAGGACTGGCGGGGTAGCCGACCGGCCTGGGGCGACCATGAGGTCGACATCGTCATGGAGCATGTCGGCGATCCACCGCACATCGACCTGGACAATATCGCCAAGGCGGTGCTGGACGGCATCAAGAAACACGTCTTCCACGATGACGCCCAGGTGGCCCGTCTGCTGGTCGAGCGCAGGGAAGGGGAGCGGGAGCGCCTTCTGGTGACGATCCGCCGCCGTCAGGGCGTGTCCGGGCCGATGGGCGGATAGCGTTCGAAACTGGGCAGTGCGTCCAGGTTGGCCATCCAGTCGATGCGTTCAGCGGTCTGGATCTGGGCCTGGATAGGAATGGATCCAGGCGCGTCCAGTGTCGCGGTCTGAACGTCAATCTGACCCGGAAAGATGACCTCGTTCGTATAGAACAGGCTGGTGCCGCAATCGCCGCAGAAATAGCGACGGCCGTGTTCAGATGAGGCGTAGACCTTGGGTTCGCCCTGGATCTTGAGGCCGTCTCTTGCGACCAGTCCCCACGATACGGCGACCCCGCCGCTGGCCCGTCGGCAGTCCTGGCAATGGCACAAGGCGTGATGAACCGCCTCCGGTGTCATCTCATAGTGGATCGCGCCGCAGTGGCATTGTCCGGTCAGCATGACGTCCTCGCTTTGTGAGAATGTTCGCTATGTGTTCTTGCTGTCTACGTCAAGCGTTGAGGACGACGCTCAGGGCGCGGCGAACTGGAGGAACGGCAGCAGGGCCTGCATCTGGGCACCCACGTAGGTCTGGGGCTCGGAGGGAGGCCGCAAGCCTTCCTCACGTTCGCGCCGATTGACGCAGGCCGTGGTCCGCATCGACAGGCTGAGGAAATCACGGGCGTCGTTCAGGGCCTCAAGTACGCAGCCGTCGAAGTAGGGGTAGGTGGCGTCCTCCGAACAGCCGAAGGATGACCGGTCGCGGCGGGCGGCGGTCATAATCATGCGATTGGGCTGAGCCAGAGCCGGGACGAAGACGCCGGAGAAACAGGCCGAGACGACGACAACGGTGGGCCGGGTTCCACACCACCGATCAATCAACTGGTTCATCATGGCGGGTGGCATCATGCCGTCGGGGCCCCAGACGATCCCGGCGGGTGATCCGTGCGAGGTGAAATAGAGAAGACAGCCGGCGGCACCGCGTCGGGCGACGGACTCGATCGCTGCAAACGCCCTTTGAGCCCCCATGAAGGAGCCGTCTGCGGCCGGGGCCAAAGACAGGGCTGTCATGTTGTTTGCGGCAAAGCCGGCGCGACCGAAGGCGGCGAAGAGGTCGCGTCTGGAATTCTCGAAAGCATGGATCGGCTGGCCCTGACTGGATCTCCAGTCGGCAGCCACAACGGCAACGGCCCAGTGGGCGAACTCGTTCGAAGGGGCGGCTGGAACGAAGGCCGGTGGAGGCGTCGTTTCCAGCATCGGGTGGGTGTTGTTGTCGGTTCCCTGGCCGACGGTCGTGTTCGACTGGGCCAGCGCCGGGCCTGAGGCGCAGATGAGGGTGATCGCCAGTCCGATCCCGGTCAGAAATTGGCGAGCCATAGGTAATCTCCGCAACTGCCGCTTACTTTGACGGAATAGAACGCTGTGTTGCAAGCAGGAATACGGTTGCGTCGCCTGCGAGGGGGCCTAGTGTCGCGGCTTCGCAACGACCATCTGGAGCCGCCGTTTGTCCCCGTTTCGCCTCACCCAGACCGCCGGCGTGTCATTGATCGCCCTGGCCCTGTTTTCACCGGCGGCTCAAGCCCAGGATGCCACGACTATCCGAACGGCGGAGGCTGTCCGGGACGGTGCCCTCGCCGATAACCGGGCGATGGAGTTTGTCACCGAGATCACGACGCGGTTCGGGCCGCGTCCTGCGGGCTCTGAATCAGAGCAGGCTGCGGCGGCATGGGCTGCGGACTGGATGCGTGCCAATGGTTTCGAGAACGTCAGGGTCGAGGAATTCCCGCTGATCGGCTGGGAGCGCGGGGCCGACAGTGGCGCGATCGTCGGTCGCTTTGCTCAGCCGCTGGCGGTTGCGGCGCTGGGGCATTCGCCGGCAACGCCGAGAGCTGGGGTGGAGGCCGAGGTCGTTCGCTTCACCAGCCTGGAGGCGCTTCAGGCCGCGACCGAACAACAGGTGCGCGGACGCATCGTGTTCATCGACCTGGGCCAGATGCAGCCCATGCAGGATGGGTCCGGCTATGGCCCCCAGACACGCGTGCGGGGCCTTGGGCCGGCGGCGGCGATGGACAAGGGGGCCGTGGCCTATGTGATGCGTTCGGTCGGGTCGGACTATGACCGGCTGCCGCATACGGGCACGACCCGCTATGTCGACGGGCGCCCGACGATCCCTTCGTTTGCGTTGGCTGCGGCTGATGCTGACCAGCTGAGCCGTCTGGTTGGGCTCGGGGAAAGACCGATCCGTCTGCGTCTGTTCTCGTCGGCCCGGACCTATGAGACGACATCCCAGAACGTCATCGGTGACATCGTGGGCGGCGAAAGACCGAATGAAGTCATTGTGTTGGGTTCCCATCTGGATAGTTGGGATCAGGGAACGGGCGCGATTGACGATGCGGCCGGCGGTGCGATCACCCTGGCGGCGGCCCTTGAGCTGGTCGAGGGCGGTCGCCGTCCGGCCCGGACGGTGCGGGTGATCCTGTACGGGTCTGAAGAGGTCGCCCAGCCGACACCCGAAACGGGCAACGGCGGTGGAGTCTATGTCCGAGGGATTGGAGATGAGGCCGTTGCCGACCACATCATCGCAGGAGAGAGCGATTTCGGGGCGGATCGCGTCTATGCGCTGAGGTTGCCGCCGGGAGCGCAGGGCTCGGCCTTCCAGACGGCGGCGACGCAGGTGCTGTATCCAATCGGCGTGTTGGCGTCGTCGGTGCCGGAAACCAGCGGCGGGGCCGACGTCGGGCCCCTGGCCCAGGCGGGGGTGCCGGTCTTCCGTCTGGCGCAGGATGGAACCCGCTATTTCGACCTGCATCACACAGCGAACGATACGTTGGACAAGATTGATCCTGAACAGCTTTCACAGAACGTCGCGGCCTGGGCCGGGCTGATCTGGCTGATCGCGGATTCGGACGTGACGTTCCGCCAGACAGCGGAGCCGGCGGCGACCGCGGACGAATAGTGCACTGTGAATCGGGTGCACTAAGTGCAAAAGGTGCACTAAATTTTTGGACGTGCGACCGCGAAGCTACACCGACGACAGAGCATGCCGATGGGGTCTTGAAGGGCATGGTTCCAGTGTCGCACGCCTTGGGTCAGGGAGCATTCCCGGATAGTTCCGCCCAGTAAATACAATCGAGATCAATCGGTTGCCGGTCCCATTTAAGGGCGCATGGCCAGCCTACTCGGGCGCGTAGCCCGTCTCGACCTTGAGGTAAGCAATCAGGTCACGGCGGTCTGTTTCATCGGGCACGCCGGCAAAGGCCATGCGGTTGCCCGGCAGGAAGTCGCGCGGCGCGGCCAGCCAGCCATCAAGGTGCTCGGCGTCCCAGGTGAAGTCTGCAGCTTGCAGGGCTTCGGAATAGCGGAAGCCTTCCACCGATCCGGCGCGGCGACCGAAGACGCCCCACAGGTTGGGGCCGGTCATGTTCTGACCGCCCTCGGCCAGGGTGTGGCAGGATCGGCATCGGGCAAAGGTGCGGCGACCGTTCTCGAGGTCCCCCTCATTGTAGGGGGCCGGGAGGCTGGCCAGCACGGCCGCGCGCTGCTCAGGGGTCATTTCCGGGCGCGGCGCGGGCGTGGGCGCAGGGGTCGCGTCCGTCGCGGTCCCATCCGACGCCGGGGTGTCCGTGTTCTGGCTACAGGCGGCGAGGGCCAGGACCGCAAGACCACAGACCAGAGCGGGGCGCATGACGATCTCCTTCGAGATGGGAATGGTGAAGGTTTAGCCCGAGTCCCAGGTTTGCCTCAACAGATATGCCGTTCGGTCAATCGCCCGGCGTGCGGTCGGCAACAAATGAGTGGCATTGGCGTACCCATGTGGGAGCGTGCGAAAGCCGAGGGAGCGAACCTCGATCCCGGCTTCCCGGAGTTGGCGTTCGTAGGCCAGACAGTCTGGCCGTACCGGATCGGCCAGGCCGCCGTAGGTCAGGATACAGGGCGGGTCATGCGCCGGATCTGCCTCCAGCAGGTTGGGCGGCGGCTCAACCAGCCGCGTTCGTATCAGACGGACAGCGGCACGCCCTACCCCCCGAAGTCCAACGTTGTCAGTTGACCACAAGGCGTCGTCGAGATGGAGGAGTGGATAGATAAGAAAGGTCCTATCTACAGTATTTTGGCGCTCATCATTAAAGCTACGCGCGAGCGATAGGGCCAGATAGCCGCCGGCGGAATCGCCGCCCAGGATCAGAGGCCCGTCCGGGTTGGGGAGGTCCTGGCGATGCTCCAACACCCACCGGACGGCGGCTTGCGCATCGTCCAGCTGGGCAGGCCAAGGGTGTTCGGGTGCCAGCCGGTAGTCGACAGAGAGAATGGGAATGTCCGCGCCATGGGCGAGCCGCCGGCACAGGGCATCGTGGGTGGCTGTGTCACAGAAGGTAAAGCCGCCGCCGTGAAAATAGACGAGGAGGCTGGGGCCGACCCTGTCGCCCGTCGGGACATAGAGACGTGCCGACAGATCGCCGGCTGGGCCGGGAAGGTTGAGGTGGATGGGGGCGTCGAGCGCCAGTGCGGCCTTGTCACGATCCGTGAGCACCGACGTGAGCGCCTTGCGGCCGACCACGACGCCTACGGTCGTCAGGCGCTGAACAACCGTTTCTCTCGGGAAGGCGCGCCCCATGAGAACTCCAGTCTGGTGCCGGCTGAGGGACTCGAACCCCCGACCTTCGGTTTACAAAACCGCTGCACTACCACTGTGCTAAGCCGGCGCTGAGGCGGCTTATGGGCAAGAGCGCGCGTTGAGGCAAGCGGGGTCAGGTGACGCCGCGCGATTGGCCCTCTATATCGACCGGCTCCCAACACGTCTGGATTCCCATGGCCCGCATTCTCGTCACCTCGGCGTTGCCCTACATCAACGGCATCAAGCATCTGGGGAATCTGGCGGGCTCGATGCTGCCGGCGGATGTATGGAGCCGGTTCAAGCGCGGGCAGGGGCACGAGGTGCTCTATATCTGTGCCACAGACGAGCACGGCACGCCGGCGGAGCTGGCGGCGGCGGCGGCGGGGCAGGACGTCCAGACCTATTGCGACGAACAGCACGAGATCCAGAAGCGAGCCGGTGAGCAATTCGGCCTGAGCTACGACTGGTTCGGACGGTCGTCCAAGGCCCCGAACCGGCGGCTGACCCAGCATTTCGCGGCCAAGCTGGAGGAGAACGGCTTCATCGAGGAGCGCGTCGACCGGATGATCTATTCGATCGACGATCAGCGGTTCCTGCCGGACCGCTACGTCGAAGGGACGTGCCCGCATTGCGGATATCAGAAGGCGCGCGGCGACCAGTGCGACAACTGTGGCCGGTTGCTGGACCCGACCGATCTGATCGACCCCTATTCAGCGGTGTCGGGCAGCCGAAATCTGGAGGTGCGCGACACGCGGCATCTGTATCTGTTGCAGACCAGGCTGGAGCAGCCGATCCGCGACTGGATTGCGTCCAAGACCGGCTGGCAGACGCTGGCGAAGTCGATTGCGCTCAAGCATCTGGATGAAGGCCTGATCGACCGGGGCATCACGCGCGACCTGAAATGGGGGGTGCCGGTGGTGGGGCCGGACGGCGGGCCGCGTCCGGGCATGGAGGGCAAGGTCTTCTACGTCTGGTTCGACGCGCCCATCGAATACATCGGGGCGACGGAAGAATGGGCCGAGGCGACGGGGCGGACCTGGCGCGACTGGTGGCGGCTGGATGAGGGCGCAGAGGACGTCCGCTACGTCCAGTTCATGGGCAAGGACAATGTGGCCTTCCACACGGTCAGCTTCCCGGCGACGATCATCGGCTCGGACGAGCCGTGGAAGACGGTGGATCAGCTCAAGGCGTTCAATTGGCTGAACTGGTATGGCGGCAAGTTCTCGACCAGCCAGGGGCGCGGTGTCTTCATGGATCAGGCGCTGGAGTTGCTGCCGGCGGATTACTGGCGCTGGCATCTGACCGCCTATGGGCCGGAAGGGTCGGACGCGGCCTTCACCTGGGAACAGTTCCAGTCGACGACGAACAAGGACCTGGCCGATGTGCTGGGCAATTTCGTCAACCGGATCGTCAAGTTCACCGAGAGCAAATTCGACGGCGTGGTTCCGGCGGGGGGCAAGCCGGGCGAGGTCGAGGCGCGCTATGAGGCCGCGATCCGCGAAGGAATCGCCGAGGCGACCGAGGCGTTTGAGGCGATGGAGTTCCGCAAAGGTTGTCAGGCGATCCGTGCCGTCTGGGTTCTGGGCAATGAGTATTTGCAGGAGGCCGCCCCCTGGACAGCGTTCAAGACCGATGTGGATCGGGCGGCTGTCGGGGTTCGGACAGGTCTGAATCTGGTGGCGCTGTTCGCGCGGCTGGCGGCACCGGTGATCCCGTTCACGGCGGAAAAGATTGCGGCCTCAGTCGGGTCGACCGACCTGAGCTGGCCGTCGCCGGATGAGGATTTCCTCAGCGCCGTGCCGGCGGGACGGGCCATTGCACACCAAGGTGTTCTCTTCGCCAAGATCGAGGACGAACAGGTGGCGGAGTGGGCGGCGCGTTTCGGAGGGGCTGACGGAGCCTGACGACTTCGCTCAAGGTTCAGGCCACCTGGATATCCTTGTGATATGAGGGGGGCATGATCGCTACAGCCCTTGCTCTCTCGTTCCTTTCTCTGAGCCAGCCCGGCCCCTCGTTCGATTGCCGTCGCGCGACGACCGATAGTGAACGGGCGATCTGCGCCGATCCGGTCTTGTCGACGCTGGATCGGGACATGGCCGCGCAATATGGGCAGACCCGTGCCAGACTGAGCGGGCCTGCGAGGGACGCGCTGCGGCGTGACCAGCAGGCGTTCCTGAGATTGCGCGATATCGTCTACGACCGCCGTGACGACCCGGTGATGGCTGATTTCCCCAGCCTGGGTGAGCGGATGGCCCAGCGGACGAGTTTTCTCTCTGACATCAATGTGCGCCCGCGCGGTGAGCTGGTCGGGGTGTGGGGCAATCTGTTCGGCACCGTTGAAGTCAGGCGCGCGACCGGCGGGCGGTTTGCCGTGTCAATTGATACGGTGAATCCTCAGGCGGCAGGCTGGATCTGTCACGTCGAATATGAGGGGGCTGTCGTCGACGGGCGGCTGGACGGGCCGCCGATGAGCGACCGTGAGGTCACGGTCGGGGTGCGCCTTCGCGACGGCTATGTCGAGGTGACGGAAACCTGGGTGGTTGAGGCGCACGATTCCGGGGACTATTGCGGACACAACGGATTCGTCGCCGGGGACTACCTGCCGATCCAGCCGCGCTGAACACGGAAATCCGTTTCGACCCCGATCCTGCGTGGACGAAGGAACGGTGACTCGGTTAGAGGGGGGCACCGGCAAACCCAAGGGGATCGCGGATGAATTGGTTTCAGGCCCTGCTGCCCCGCGAAGATCAGTTCTTTGATCTGTTCGAGGCCCACGCCCAGACCCTGGTGAAGGGCGCTGAGGCGATGCGCGGTGCCTTTGAGGGCGGGGAAGGGACCGCCGGCTGGTGCGACAAGATCGTCGAGCATGAACATGCCGCCGATGCCGTGGCCCGCGAGGTGCTGCATGCCGTTCGCCGTAGCTTCATCACGCCGTTCGACCGGTCGGATATTCGCGGTCTGACCAACTCGCTGGATGACACCATCGACCAGATGCAGAAAACGGCCAAGGCGATCACCCTTTATGAGGTGACGGCCTTCGCGCCGAAGATGCGCGAGCTGGCTGATATTGCGGTTCAGTGTGCGGCCCTGACGCTGGAGACGACGCAAAAGCTGCACGCCATGAGCAAGAACCGGGATCGGCTGAATGAACTGACCGAGGCGGTGACCCGGCTGGAGAGCCAATCCGACGACATCTTTGATGCCGGGATGAAGGCCCTGTTCCTGGAGCACCGGAACGGCCAGGCGATGGATTTCATCATTGGGGCCGAAATCTATGACCACCTTGAGAAGGTGATAGACCGCTTTGAAGACGTGGCCAATCGCGTGAACGGCATCATGGTTGAGCATCTGTAACGCCGATGGACCTGTCCCTGGTCATCCTGGTGCTGCTGATCGGCGTCGCCCTGGCGTTCGATTTCATGAACGGCCTGCACGATGCGGCCAACTCGATTGCGACGGTGGTGGCGACGCGGGTGCTGAGCCCGCCGTTGGCGGTGCTGTGGGCGGCGGGTTTCAACTTTGCCGCCTTCTTCGTGTTCGGGGTGGCGGTGGCCAATACCATCGGCAAGGGGATCGTCTCGCCCGACATCATCTCGGATGCTGTGATCTTCGGGGCGCTGATGGGGGCCATCAGTTGGAACGTCATCACCTGGCTGATGGGGATTCCGTCCTCCAGTTCGCACGCCCTGGTCGGAGGTCTGCTGGGAGCGGGCGTGGCCAAGGCCGGTTTTGGGGTCATCCAGATCCCCGGCGTGTCCAAGACGGTCTTTGCCATTTTCCTGTCGCCGACGGTGGGATTCATCCTGGCGCTGGTTCTGGTGCTGATCGTGTCGTGGGCCTTCATGAAGGCCAATCCGGCGCTGGCCGACCGGATTTTCCGCCGACTTCAGCTGGTGTCGGCGGCGGCCTATTCGTTGGGCCACGGCGGCAATGATGCCCAAAAGACGATGGGGATCATCGCGGTCCTGCTCTATTCGCGCGGCCTGTTGGGTGATGAGTTCCACGTGCCGTTCTGGGTGGTGATCTCGTGCTACGGCGTTATCGCCCTGGGCACCTTGTGCGGCGGCTGGCGCATCGTTCACACCATGGGCTCAAAGATCACCCGGCTGACGCCGCAACAGGGCTTCTGTGCCGAGACGGGGGGAGCCATCACTCTGTTTATCGCCACCCACTTCGGCGTGCCGGTCTCGACGACCCACACCATCACCGGTTCGATCATCGGCGTCGGGGCCGCGCGTCGGGCCAGCGCGGTTCGGTGGAACGTCGCGCGCGGCATTGTCCTGGCCTGGTTTGTCACCATTCCAGCCTGTGCGGCGATGGGCGTGGGCTTCTTCTGGCTGGGGCGGTTGTTCCTGACGTGACGGACCGGACGCTCAGGGCCAAGCGGCGGCAGGTCGGTGCCCTGTGCTGGCGCCTTGGCGACGATGACCGGATCGAGTTTCTGCTGGTGACGTCGCGCGACACGGGCCGCTGGGTGACGCCCAAGGGCAACCGGATGAAGGGGCTGACCGATCCGGAGGCCGCCGCCGAAGAGGCGATGGAGGAGGCCGGGGCGGCGGGTTTGCTGGACAAGACTGCGCTGGGATCTTTCTCCTACGACAAACGCCTGTCCGGCAAGGCGAAACGCCAGACAGCCGTCGACCTTTACGGGCTTCAGGTGACCCACCTGTTCGACACCTGGCCTGAAGCTCGCGAGCGTGAACGCCGCTGGTTCAGCCGGATCGAGGCCATGGAGGCGGTCGACGAGCCGGAGTTGAAACGGCTGATCGCATCATTCGCGCCCTGAGCCGTCAGGTTTGAAGGCTGCCCGCCCTGTCCAAGCGTCCACTAGGGTGCACCCGGACAGGAGGGGACGATGAAGCGCCTTGCAGCATGTCTGATGGCCGGATTGACGGTGAGCCTGGGTTGGCCGGGGGCCGCGACAGCGCAGGAGACGACGCCGCTGCCGGCGTTCGAGTTCTGGCTGCACTGTTCCGAAAACAGCGTCGAACAGACGCAAGGCGAAATCGAAGCCATTCAGGCGCTGCATGCCTTCGCTCGGGAACACGACGCGCAGGTGGTGTGGCTGGATGCTGTGGTCGGAGCCGACAGCGGCGCGGGCGGGTGCAGCCGCGATGTCGCGACCCATCCCGATCAACCGGAAGCCGGAGAGCGAGGACGCATCCGGTTTGAACCCTGCACTGAGACGAACCCGCCGATGGCCTGTGGCCCACGAGACGACCATGTTCAGATCCTGGCTCTGGGCGAACCTCTGGCCTATTCGCATTCCGTATTCCTGCCGCGCGAGGACGCCTTGCCGACCGGTCTGCCGTACCGGTTCGGCGGGTACAGTGACTGGCTGAACTATCAGGGGCCGTTCATTGTGCGGTTCTTCGAAGGCACCGGCTATGCCTATGCCACCTTCACCGTGCCGGATGCGAACCTGCCGCGCGTGTGGGATCGAGCGGCCTGCAACCGGCGACCCGACGCCTGTTAAGGCCGCACACGGCTTGACTTTCCGGCATAGACCGCTAAGAGCGCGCTTCCCGTTTCGGCGCTTGCGCTGAGGCGGACCTGTCCGAGAACTTCGGGGCGAGGGGGCCACCCTTGCCGTAACTGTCAAAGAGCCCTTTGACGCCGTGGGGAGACGGGGAAAGTCCCGAGCCATCCCGCCGCCGCAAGGCCGGATGCGTGACGGGCGTTCCTTCGGACAGTTTACGCAGTTCGCCGCTTCGGGTTCGCCCGGAGTGACCGGGCTGTTTTCGGCGTCTGCAATCCCGCAGGCGTCAACAGACTAGGAGACCGCAATGGACCGCGCACAAAAAGCCGCGTCGATCGAGGACATCAAGGGTGTCTTCGCCGATTCCGGCGCCGTGGTCGTGACCCACAACCTGGGTCTGACCGTTGCGGAAATGACCGATCTGCGTCTGCGCCTTCGGGCCCAGGGTGCAGCTCTGAAGGTGGTGAAGAACACTCTGGCCCAGAAGGCTCTGGACGGTTCGGCAGGTGAAGCAGGTGATCGCCTGTTCTCCGGCCCGGTCGCCATCGCCTATTCGCCGGATCCCGTTTCCGCCGCCAAGGTCGTCACCGAGTTCGCCAAGGGTAACGAGAAGTTCGTTATCGTCGGCGGCCTCATGGACACGGACGTCCTGGATGCCCAGGCCGTTGCCAACCTCGCCAAGCTGCCGTCCCTGGACGAGCTGCGCGGCAAGATCGTCGGCCTGCTTCAGGCTCCGGCGACCAAGGTTGCCGGCGTGCTGCAAGCTCCGGCCGGCCAACTGGCTCGTGTGTTTGGCGCCTATGCCGCCAAGGACGCCGCCTAGGTCATCTCCGCTTCTCAAAACCAACTGATCCCTCAAGGAACCATATCAATGTCCAAGCTCGAAAAGATCGTCGACGACCTGTCGGCCCTGACCGTCCTGGAAGCCGCTGAGCTGTCCAAGCTGCTCGAAGAAAAGTGGGGCGTTTCCGCCGCCGCTCCGGTCGCCATGGCCATGCCTGCCGGCGGTGCCGCCGGCGCTGCTCCGGCTGAAGCCGGCGAAGAGCAGACCGAGTTCACCGTTGTCCTGACCGACGGCGGCGACAAGAAGATCAACGTCATCAAGGAAGTTCGTGGTGCTCGCCCGGACCTCGGCCTCAAGGAAGCCAAGGACCTGGTCGAAGGCGCTCCGCAGAACGTCGTCGAGAACGTTTCCAAGCAGGCCGCCGACGAGCTCAAGAAGAAGCTCGAGGAAGCCGGCGCCAAGGTCACCATCAAGTAAGATGGACCTGGCCGGCAGGGCCTTCGGCTCTGCGGCATGAAATCGAGAAGGCCCGGCGAGCGATCGCCGGGCCTTTTTCGTTCACGCCTCGGATTGGGGGCGCAGTCGGGCGGCGCTCCACAACAGCACGGCGGCGGCGTAGAGAACGACGACCACCACACCCCAGCGCAAGGCCTCCATCGGCAGAGACTTCACAACGAGAGCGGCGAGCAGCACCGCCGGGATGCCGCCCAGCGCCAGGCCCAGGACAACGCGAAGGTCGATCCGTTCGGAGCGAATGAAGCTCATGCCGGCGACCGGCATCAGGAAGCCGCAGGCCCCCATCATGATCGGAAAGGCGGCAATGGGGTTGAGGCCCAGCAAACTCAGCAGGATGAGCGAGGGCGCGTAGAGGCCGATCCCGAAGGTCATCAGGGCCCCGAGCACGAGATGGGCGAACACAGCGACCCAGAAGGCCGGTCCCGCCAGCCCCAATGCCTCACCACCGCCCGGCATCATGCCAAGGTTGGTCATGGCGTAAAGGGCCGCCGCGATCAGCAGCGCGATTCCGACAATGCCCTGGACCGCACGCACCGGCAGGCGCTGCACCACCGGTGCCCCAAGGACCGCCCCGACAATGGCGGCACCGATGCACCCCACCAGAAGCCAGGCATCGACCTGGACCAGGTTGATGAAAATCAGGGCCTGGGTCACCGTCGGCAAACAGTGGCCCGCATTCAGCGTTGCTGGGATGAAGCTGTCCGGGACCATCCCACGCAGTTTGATCCAGGCTGTGGTCGGGGCGAACGAGCCTATTCCCAGGGTGTCGAAGAAGTTGGTGACGGCCCCAAGGGCAACCGCTTCGAGGCGAGGCCGAAGCTGGTGGCGCGCGGCGGCCTGACGCAACAGAGCCAGCGCATAGACAAGCGCCAGCGCGGACAGCGCGACGAGAATCCCGGCGACCATATTTCCTCCCTCACCTTTGCAGGTGCCCGACGCGAGCCTATTGCAGAAATCCGCTTTTGGGAGCCCCGCATGAATCCGCTGCCGATCACCCTCGATGAACGTCTCCGGCGTCTGGCCCTGCTGGAGGCTGCGATGGAGGCACAAGGAATTGCTGCCTGCGTGATCGATGCCACGTCATCGCTGCGATACTTTACCGGCCTGAGCTGGCACGCGTCAGAGCGTCTGACCGGAGCGGTGGTGCGGCCGGGCAAGCCGCTGGCCTATGTCACGCCAAGATTCGAGCTGGACAAGGTGGGGTCCATCATCGGCGTGCCGGGCGAGATCCTGACCTGGGAAGAACATGAGAGCCCGTTCCGGCTGATCGCCGATCTGGTCGGGCCGGCGGGCAAGGTGGCGGTGGATGCGCAGGCGCGGGTGTTCATCTGGCTGGGTCTTGCCGAGGCCCTGGGCGCGGATCGGCTGGTCGGGGCTGATCCCCTGATTGTGCCGTTGCGGGCGCGCAAATCCGAGGCCGAGATCGCCCTGATGACGCGGGCCAAGGCCCTGACGTTGGAGGCGCACCGGCGCGCTCATGGAAGCCTGAGAGCGGGCGTGCGGGCGTCGGAGGTCGTGAGCTTTATCGACCAGCAGCATCGGGCGCTGGGCGCGGATGGGGGCAACACCTTCTGCATCGTGTCCTTCGGAACCGACACCAGCCTGCCGCACGGCGGGGAGGGGGACCCGGAGCTGCGCGACGGCGATGTGGTGCTGATCGACACCGGCTGTGCGCTCGATGGCTACAATGCAGACATCACTCGCACCTATGTCTTCGGCGAGCCGACGGATGAGGTGCGCCGCATCTGGGACCTGGAACATGAGGCTCAGGCGCGGGCGTTCGAGACGGCGCAGCTTGGCGCGCCTTGCGAAGCCGTCGACGCAGCGGCCCGCGGGTTTTTGGCGAGTCAGGGACTGGGACCGGACTATCAGTTGCCGGGTCTGCCGCACCGAACCGGCCACGGCATCGGCCTGGATATCCACGAAGCCCCAAATCTGGTGCGGGGTGATCGAACGCCGCTGGACATCGGCATGTGTTTTTCCAACGAGCCGATGATTGTGATTCCAGGCCGGTTCGGGATCCGGCTGGAGGACCATTTCCACATGACCCCGGAGGGGCCGAAGTGGTTCACCGTGCCTCAGCCGAGCCTGGATGAGCCGTTTGCGGGCGTTGAGCCGTTGTGCGCTTGAGGCGCTCTCATCGCTCGTCATCCTTGGGCAAGGCGCAGCCGCGACCCGAGGATCAGACGTCGAGTTGATGGGCTTTCCGGCCCTGGCTATTCGGTGGAGCGTCTGGCCCTCGGGTGAAGCCCGAGGGCGACGACAAGCGTGGGGGGCGCCTTGAGTGTAAGCGCCGCGAGGCGCTAGAGAGAGCCCATGAGCACGAACAGACTGATCGCCGGAAACTGGAAGATGAATGGCCTGGCCGCCGACCTGGCCGAGGCCCGGGCGCTGGCCGAGGCGCTGGCAGCAGAGGCGGCGTCATCGCGCGTGGCCCTGTGTCCGCCCGCGACCCTGATCGCCCAGATGAACTGGCAGCTGAAGAACAGCACCGTCGAGATCGGCGGGCAGGATTGCAGCGATAAGGCGTCGGGTGCCTACACCGGCGATGTGTCCGCGGCGATGCTGAAGGACGCCGGGGCCAATCTGGTGATCCTGGGCCACTCGGAGCGCCGCGCCGGCCACGGTGAGACGGACGCTGATGTGGCGGCCAAGGTCGAGGCGGCGCTGGCGGCTGGTCTGGAGCCGATCATCTGTGTCGGCGAAACGCTGGCGGAACGCGAGGCGGGCCGCGCGGTCGAGGTCGTGTCGGGGCAGGTGATGGCCTCGCTGCCGGAGAGCCTGTCGGGCCAGGCCTTTGCGGTCGCCTATGAGCCGGTCTGGGCCATCGGCACCGGCCTGACGCCAACGCTAGAGCAGATCGAGGAGGTCCACGCCGCCGTCCGTGCCGCCATGGTGGCGCGGCTGGGCGAGGGCGGTCAGACGGCGCCGATCCTGTACGGTGGGTCCGTGAAACCGAACAATGCGGCGGAGATCCTGGCTGTGCCGGAGGTCGGCGGGGCTCTGGTCGGCGGGGCGTCGCTGAAGGCGACCGATTTCCTCGGCATCATTCGGGCGGCCTAGACGTGAGCACTGACACAACCGGCCTGTCGCAGCTGGGTCGCCAGACCGAGGCGCCGGTCAGCCCCGAGACGGCGACGTTGGAGCGGGTGCCGAACCCGCACCTGGATACCCTCTATGTCGCGCGGTTCACGGCACCGGAGTTCACCAGCCTGTGCCCGGTGACGGGCCAGCCGGACTTTGCGCATCTGGTCATCGATTATGTGCCGGGGGACTGGCTGGTCGAGTCCAAGAGTTTGAAGCTGTATCTGACCAGTTTCCGCAATCACGGGGCGTTCCATGAGGACTGCACCGTGGCGGTCGGCAAGCGGTTGGCGGAGTTGCTGGAGCCGAAATGGCTGCGCATCGGCGGCTACTGGTACCCGCGCGGCGGCATCCCGATCGACGTCTTCTGGCAGACCGGTCCGGCGCCGGAGGGCCTGTGGCTGCCGGACCAGGGCGTGCCGCCGTATCGCGGGCGGGGGTGACCGCCCGCCCTAACGCCCTCCCGCTCGAACGCTGGGGCCGCGACATCCTCGCGCGGGCCCAAACTCAGGCAGACCAGACCTGGCTGGGACGTCACGCGTTCGAGTTTCTGATGTTCGGCCTGAAGCAGGCCTGGGCCTGCATTTTTGGTGGGGCGATGTTGGCTCTGCTGATCGGCACAGCCCTCTGGTACCCGCCGGACGCACCTGTCGCCCGTTATGACTTTCTGGCGATCTGTGCCGTGGTGATTCAGCTCGCCATGCTGGCCTTTCGACTGGAGACGTTCGACGAAGCCAAGGTGATCCTGGCGTTTCACATCGTCGGTACGATCATGGAACTGTTCAAGACAGCCGCCGGGTCGTGGGTCTATCCAGAGTCGAGCCTGCTGCGGATTGGCGAGGTGCCGCTGTTCTCGGGCTTCATGTATGCGGCGGTCGGCTCCTACATCGCGCGCATCTGGCGGATCTTCGACATCCGATTCGACCGGTATCCGCCCGTCTGGATGACGGTCGTTCTGGCGGCGGCGATCTACGTCAACTTCTTCGCCCACCACTGGATCTGGGATTTCCGCTGGCTGCTGTTCACCACCACCGCGCTGATGTTCTGGCGGACACGCATCTATTTCACGCCGGACAGAGCGCGGCGCTGGATGCCGATACTGATGGGCTTCCTACTGGTTGCGACCTTTATCTGGATTGCGGAAAACATCGCCACATGGTCGCGAGCCTGGCTCTATCCGGCGCAGGAAGCGGGTTGGACGCCGGTGGGCCTCGCCAAGCTCGGAAGCTGGTTTCTGCTAATGATCATATCGTTCGTGCTGGTCAGCCTGGTGCAGCGCCCACGGCCGGAACGCCAGGTGTGAAGCCAGCGTCCGGCTCGCGCGAATGACAACTATCCGGGCGTCTTCACACCTGTCAGATCTTCTGCGACGGCCCATAGCCGGGCTGCTTCGCCGGCGATCACTGACCGGGGCAGGCGGGCCACCTTGGTGTCGCCAACCAGATCCCAGCGTGGTCCATAGTAGTTGCCTGGCTTTGTCGTCGGGTCTGCGGCGGCGTGCAGCAGCGGCTCGGTGCCTTGACTGACATCCATGGACGGGAACAGGCGGAAGATCAGGGGAACGCCCGTTCTGCCTGTGCCCATGTTCGGGCCACTGGTCTGGAGGTTGGTTCGTGTGTAGCCGGGGTGGGCCAGGGCGCTGAGCAGGTTCCAGTCACGCTGTTTGGCGATGTCGGCCAGATGCAAGGCCATCAGCATGTCCGCCAGCTTGGACTGACGATAGGCCGGCCAGGGCTGATAGCCGTCTTCCCATTGCAGGTCATGCCATTGGATGACGCCATTGTTGGCCGCGGCACTGGCCATTGTGGCCACACGCGGGGAGGGGCTCTCCAGCAGGCGAGGCAGCAGCAGGTTGGTCAAGGCGAACGGGCCGAGGAAGTTGGCCCCAAACTGAAGCTCGAACCCATCCGCTGTGGTCTGGCGGGTCGGCGGCATCATTACGCCGGCGTTGTTGACGAGGGTGTCGATGGGCCGGCCGTCGGCCAGGATGTCGGCGGCGAAGGCGCGCACGCTGGCCAGATCGGCGAGATCGATGCGGCGGATATCCAGCTTGGCGTCGGGGTTTTGGGCCAGAATCTCGGCGCGGGCGGCCTCACCCTTGTCGATGGAGCGAACGGCCATCACCACCTCGGCCCCGGCATTGGCCAGGCGGCGGGCGGCTTCCTTGCCGGTGCCGGAGTTGGAGCCGGTGATGATGATGCGGCGGCCCGCTTGGGAAGGAACTTGATACATGGCCTCACTTGCCTTTCTAAATGAGTGAGCACATACTCAAGAACGCGATGCAGGGGTGCCTGCAAGCGAATTATTGAGTGTTTAATCATTTATCCGAGTTCGACAGTTCGATGGCCCGACCTCTGAGTGAAGAAAAGCGCAACGCCATTCTGGCTTCGGCGACACGGGCCGTGGCGGCACAAGGGCTGGGTGCCCCGACATCGGCAATTGCTCGCGGGGCGGGCGTGGCCGAGGGTACTGTGTTCACCTATTTCCCGACCAAGGATGCCTTGCTCAATGAGCTGTATCTCAGCCTGAAGGCCGAGGTGGCGGGGGCCCTGCGAGAGGGCTTTCCCGCCGAGGCCGATGAGCGTAGCCAGTGCCGTCATGTCTGGAACCGGTTCATTACCTGGGGGGTCGAGCGGCCAGATGCCCATCGTGCCATGACCCAATTGGCGGTCTCGGGCCTGATCTCGCAGGAGGTCAAGGATCAGGGGGCTGCAGCCCTGGCTGATATGGGCGAGCTGATCATGGGTGTGACCGCCCCTGACCTTAGGGATCAACCCGCATTTGTCGCTGACCTGATGACCGCACTGATGGAAGCTACCATCAGCACCATCGTAGACCGGCCCAAGCAACGCGAGCCGCTGACCCGCCTTGGCTTCGATGCTTGCTGGCGAGCAATATCAGGCGAGGCGGGACAGCCCCACTAGGCCAGACGGGTGACGATTCTGCTCATGTCCGGGCGCGGCCGCTCCGCCGGGCCTTCGGACAGGGTGCCGATATGGATGAAACCGGCGACCTGTTCACCGTCCTTCAGACCCAGCAAGGGACGCGTCGCGGGATCATAGGCATACCAGTCGGTGATCCAACTGGCGGAAAAGCCCAAGGCGTCTGCCGCGTGTTCGAGGTTCATGCAGACGGCCCCGGCAGACAACTGCTGTTCCCAGACCGGCACCTTGTGATCTGCGACCGGCGAGGAGATGACCATCACGGTCATGGGAGGATTGGCCAGCTTGGCCAACACTGTTGCCGCCTTGACCGGGTCCGACTGGCCCTCGGCCAGCGGCTTTAGCGCATGGACAAGTGCCGACTTGGCTGGACCTTCGATGATGACAAAGCGCCACGGAAAGAGCTTCCCGTGATCCGGCGTTCTTGCCGCCGTGGACAACAGCACCTCAAGCTGATCAGGGGTCGGCCCCGGAAAGGTCAGGGCCTGGGCCGGAGCGGACCGCCGCCGTTGCAGACGCGTCAACGCCTCCGCGTTGGCGGTCGGCAGGGGGAGGGGCTGTCCAAGGTCACTCACAGGTCGATGAACTCCTGTTCGGGGGTTTCGCCGATCTGGGGGCGGAGCAGAAAACCGCTGTCGACCGTACCGAGGCGATAGGTCGATTCGAAATCGTAGAGGCGGATATCATCCGCCGTGACGATCTCGCCCATCGTCTCGGGATCCCCACTCGTAAAGAACTGCTGGCAGATGATGCTGTTTTCGTATTCGGCCATGCTTTGCGCCAGCAACGAGCGGACCATGGCCGTGACCTCTTGCGACGCGACGCCGGCCAGACGGGCCTGAATGGTCAGCTCACTTGTCGCGCCGGAACTGCAGAGCCGTCCATTCTCCAGGGTGACGATGTCCGCGACGGTGACCTCGATCAAAGGCCTGTCTGTAAGGACGAACATCCCGGCCAGGATCAGGCGTCCGTCGGCCTCTCGACGAAGGGTATAGAGGCTTTCACAGTCGCGCGTTACGTCGCTCCAGTTCTCGCACCAGATGGCCTGACGCTCGGCCAGGGCCAGAACCTCGGCGTCGCCCATGGCGCGCTCCTGGGCGCAAACCGGAAAGGCGAGGCCAAGGGTAGTCAGGAACAAGGCAGCACGCTTGATCATGGGGCCAGCTTAGGCGGGCGGCGAGGACTGCGCCACACGCAATCGCCCGACATTGCTTTGTGTTTTGTGCAAGTGGATTGCCCTGTCGGGGCGAAGCCCCCATTCTTGGAGCTAGACGAGGAGATCGCCATGTCCGCCGCGCTCAGGCCCGTTCAGGCCGATGAATCGATCTGGCAGCGATTGCGTGCAGAGGCAGCACAGGCCGCTGAATCCGAGCCGACGCTGGGCAGCCTGCTTCATGCGGTGATCCTGTCGCACGACGATCTGGCCGGGGCACTCAGCTTCCAGCTCGCCCGCAAACTGGGCGACAATGAAGTCGGTCCGATGGCCTGGCGAGAGGTCTGTGAAAGAGCCTATGCGGCGGACCCGTCGATCGTGGCGGCCGCCGAGGCGGATCTGGTGGCGGTGCTGGAGCGGGATCCGGCTGCCAAGCAGGCTCTCCAGCCCTTCCTGTTCTTCAAGGGTTTTCAGGCGCTCCAGGCGTATCGGGTCGGGCATTTTCTATGGAACGGGGGACGGGATACCCTGGCCTTTCACCTTCAGAGCCGTGTGTCCGAACTGTTCCAGGTCGACGTGCACCCGGCCGCCCGCATCGGCAAGGGTGTGTTCTTCGACCACGGCACCGGGATCGTCGTCGGCGAGACGGCGACCATTGGGGACGATGTGTCGATGCTGCATGCCGTCACCCTGGGCGGAACCGGGGCGGATCGCGGCGACCGGCATCCCAAGATCGGCAAGGGGGTGCTTCTGGGGGCCGGGGCCAAGGTGCTGGGCAACATCACGGTTGGCGACTACGCCAAGGTGGCTTCTGGCTCGGTGGTGCTGAAGCCGGTTCCCGCCGGCTGTACGGCAGCCGGTGTCCCGGCGCGGATCGTCAATTGTCCGTCCTGTGAGGACCCGGCGCGGACGATGGACCACACCCTGGCCGACATCGTCTACGACTTTTCGATCTGACGCCCTTGGCCTGACGAAGGCGGACGACTAGGTTCCGCGCCGACATTCATTCTCAAGGAACGCCCCGTGCAGGAACCCGATATCAAGCGCATCGAGATGTATCTGAAGAAGGCCTTCACCAATGGGGCCATCAACGTCAAGGCGCGCAAACAGGCTGACTCCGCCGAGGTCTATATCGGTGATGAGTTCATTGGGGTGGTCTACGAGGACGAGGACGACGATGGGTCCTACACCTTCAACATGGCGATCCTCGGCGAAGATCTGCCCTGATCGTCCAGACATGGAAAAGCCCGCGCCACCGGCAAGGTGACGCGGGCTCTTTCAATTTCGGATGGCTCTAGCGCGCGCCGAAAATGCTGTCGACCAGCTTGGCGAAGAAGCCTTTCTCTTCGCGGCTGTAGCTCGGAGCTGCCGATGCGGCCGGCTGAGCGGCCGCCGGAGCGGGTGCGGCCTGAGGCGCGGCCTTGGGAGCCGCAGGCTTGGCCGTCGCCTTCGCAGCGGGCTTGGCGGCACGGGCCGTGGCCTTGGGAGCGGCAGCCTTTGCCGGTGCCGCCTTGGCGGCAGGCTTGGCGGCGACCTTCGCGGTGGTCTTGGCGGCTGGCTTCGCAGCCGTTTTGGCAGCCGGCTTGGCCGCTGCCTTTGCAGCCGGTTTGGCAGCCGCCTTCGGGGCCGCAGCCTTGGCAGGCGTGGCCTTTGCCGCGGTTGCCTTGGCAGCAGCAGGCTTGGTGGATTTTGCCGTCGAAGCCTTCGACTTGGCGGCAGGTTTGGATGTTGTGGACTTTGCCGGGCTCTTGGCCATTTGTCGCAGACCTCTGGGAGTTGTAGTTGCGGATCCTGAACCGGCGCACCTGCGCCGATGAATCGCCAGCATAACGGTTCTTTTGAAATGTCCGAGTCCGCCGTACAGATTATCTCGCGTGGCACGCGTAAAAATGCAGAGGCTGCCGCCCAGGCCATCGATGAAACCATCGCTCTGGAGGGAGCGACCTATTCCATCCTCGAAGAGGACGAGGATCGGGGCATCTGGCGAATCGATGCCTATCCCACGACCCGAGAGGAGGCCGACGGAATCGTGGCGGCGCTGGCCGGCTTTGACCTGGAGACGAGCGTCGAAGATCTGATGGACGCCGACTGGATCGCCATGAGCCTTTCCGGTCTGCCGCCGGTGCGGGCAGGACGCTTCTTCGTCTATGGAGCCCATGACAAGGGCAAGGTCCCCCAGGACACGATCAACCTTCGAATTGAGGCTGGGGCCGCCTTCGGGACGGGACACCACGGAACGACGGTGGGATGTCTGGAAGCCTTTGAGACCCTGCTTTCACAGGATGGCCCCCCCGAGCGGGTCCTCGACGTCGGGACCGGGACGGGCGTCCTGGCCATTGCGGCCGCGCGGACCGGATCTCCGACCGTGGTCGGCACGGACATTGATGAGCCATCAGTCCGAATCTCCGCCGAGAACGCGGCCATCAACGGGGCACAAGCTGTTTTCGTCGAAGATGGCGACCTCAGCCATGAAGAGGTGAGGGCCCCCGCCCCCTACGATCTGGTGTTTGCCAATATTCTCGCCCGCCCGCTGATTGAACTGGCAGGCCCGATCAACGGTCTGTTGCGTCCCGGCGGGACCGCGATCCTGTCGGGGCTGTTGAGGGCCCAGGAAGAGGAGGTTCTGGCCGCGTGGATGCCCCTCGGGTTCGGCGTGGAGCAGATCATCCACAACGATGCCTGGTCTGCGCTCAGACTGCGCAAGGGCGATTAGGGCGTTCGTCAGGAACCGCCTCTTGCTGGATGACGCATCGCATGGCTTTCTGCGGTCATGCGTCGACTTGGACTAACGCTGTTCGTACTGACCCTTTTGACCGGCCTTGGCCTGTTGCCGGCGCGCGCACGCTCGCAATCGTTCGATGTCCTGAACGAGGTGGCCCTTTGCTATAATTCGGCAGCGACCTGGTACGAAGCCGCGGCAGGGAACGGGCGAACGCTCCAGTCGCTGGAATGGCAGCCGTTCGGGCGCGAGTACGGCTGGGAAACCTACCTGCCGATGACCCAGCAGGAAATCGGAACGCGCTGCGGGGCCTCGACCCCGGCCTTTGCTGCGGCCCTGGCCGCCTTTCAGGCGCGATACGGACTGCAAGCCGATGGGCGCTTCGGGCCGGCGACGTTCGAGGTGCTCAAGGGCATCTGGCAGGAACGCCGCCCCTTTGTCATGGCCCGGGTGAGGGGGGAGTGTCCGGCCTATCCCGAACGGCAGTCCCTGGAAGAGTTCGACTGGCGCGAAGAGACGATCCAGCGCCCCGGGCGCATGGGCCAGCCCGTCGCCATCGCCGCCTATCGCCGAATGGTCCGCGATGCCCGCGCCGAGGTGCCGGAGCTGGCAGCCAATCCAAACCTGCTGACGGTCTATTCGACCTACCGCCACCCCGACATCGACGGTGTCAGGTGTGAGGACGAGGCGAACTGCGATGGTTTGCGCCGGGCCAGTTGTTCGGCGCATCGAACCGGCTGGGCCTTTGACATCAATGTGGGGGAGGCTCCGGGCTACGGCATCGCTTCAACGAACGCCCACAATCGCCTGATCCAGTCGCGCGGCCCGGCCTATCGCTGGCTGGTGCGCAATGCGGCCCGGTACGGATTTGTGAACTACATATATGAGCCGTGGCACTGGGAGTATGTCGGGCCTGAGGCGAGTTACGCTCCGTGAGCCGGGAGCGCGATATCTCCGTAGCCAAGCCCGGCAACGCCACGGGTTGGCACAAACGCCGACTTACCGATGCCGAAAAAGCATTGGCACTCAAGATTTTCGGAAATCATCTTGAGCTAGACTCTGTACGATTCATCGGCTCGCCCAAGCCGTTTGATCGAGCTTTCGTGGCCGGTCGCTGGTTTGGGCGGGACTGGATCGTCTGGCCGAATTCCACCCTGGCAGAGGACTATACGACCCAGAAGCTGTCGCGGCGGGCAACCTTCATCCATGAGCTTGTCCATGTGTGGCAGGCGCAGCAGGGCGTGAACCTGGCCTGGGCCAAGATCCGCGCCGGGGACGGTGAGCGGGCCTATGCCTATGTGGCGGACGAGACGTGCGTTTGGGGCGGGTTGAATATCGAACAGCAGGCCATGGTGGTCGAGCACGCTTTCAAACTCAGTCAGGGCGGTACAGCGCCGGCTGCGAAAGCGTTCTATCGCTCGATTGCGCCGTTTCCGTGTGGCCTGGATGAGGGGCCTGACGATTGAGGCATGTCAGCCATTTTGGTCGATACAAAATGCGCCTAAGATATATTATGCGAAATAATATGATGGTGATCCTGTTGGGATTGGTCCCAGTGTCCACCCGGTCTAGGGCTGCAACGTTGTCCAGCCGTCGTAGGCCACATCGACATTGGCTGGCATCAAGCCGTTGAGTGTCTGGTAGTCGAGATCAATGTGCAGATTGGTCAGAAGTGCCCGCTCGACCTTGGCTTGCCTGATCCACGCCAGGGCCTGATCGACGTGGGCATGGGTCGGATGCCGGGTCCAGCGCAGTGCATCGACGATCCAGAGCTCTGCGCCCCGGATGGCCTCGAGCGCCGCATCATCAAGCGCCGAGACATCGCTGGAATAGGCGATCGGCCCAATCCGGTACCCTAACGACGAAATCGGTCCGTGTGCCTGGTTGAAGGTCGATACCTCGACGGGGCCACCTGCACCCTCAATAGTCACGGCCTGACCTGCCTGGATGACATGGGCATCACAAATGGGCGGATAGCCGTGTTCGCCCCTGAAGATATACCCGAACCGCCGATCCAGCGTGGCGTGCGTATCGGCATCAAGCCACACAGGAACCCGGCGGTGTCCCATATAGGCAAAGGTCCGCAGATCATCGATGCCATGGGTCTGATCCGCATGATCATGCGTCAACAGAACGCCGTCTATGTGACGAATATCATTCGCCAATGTCTGGTTTCGGAGATCAGGCGATGTGTCGACGACGACGGTGGTGATTCCGTCAGCTCCGCGTCGCTGGACGGCCAGTGAGCATCGACTGCGTTGATTTCGTGGGTCAGTGGGATCGCACCGGCCCCAGTCGCCGTTTGCGCGCGGCACGCCACCTGATGAGCCGCAGCCCAAAACCGTGACGGACAGCCCCGTCATGGTCGTTGTATCCGGTGAAACAGGTTGAAGAATGCCTCATTTGTTATGGTTTTAGCTGTGTCTTTATCCCATCCGCGGATCTCCGCGAGTTTGTCGAGGACAAGCCCGACATAGGCCGGCTCATTCCTGCGGCCGCGATACGGAACGGGGGCCAGGTAGGGGCAGTCTGTTTCGACGATGATCCGATCGGCCGGCATGTCCCGGATAACCGCCCTCACCTCTTCGGCCGCCTTGAAGGTGGCGATGCCTGACACCGAAAACCATGCGCCGAGCTCAGCGGCGGTGCGCGCTAGTGTTGCGCCGGAGGTGTAGCAATGCATCAACAATTTAAAGGGGTTGATGGCATATTCCTCACGCAAAATATCAGACATGACGTCATCAGCTTCTCGCGTGTGAACAACCAGGGGCAAGCCGGTCTGACGGGCCGCCTCGATATGGATTCGGAAGACCTGGGCCTGGGTGTCCCGGGGCGACAGGTCGTAGTGGAAATCCAGGCCACACTCCCCGATTCCGACCACCCGAGGACGCCCGGCAAGCTCGACGAGGGTCTCAACTGTCAGGTCCGCATAGTCGCGTGCCTCATGCGGATGCACGCCGACCGTGCACCAGATGTCCGGGTGGGCCATGGCGAGGCTGTGCGTTGCCTCGAACGTCGAGAGTTTGTCCGAGATCTCGACCATCAATCCAACGCCGGCTTCACGTGCACGCTGAATGACCGCGTCGCGATCCTCGTCGAACTGGGGCGCATGCAGGTTCACATGGCTGTCGATCAGCATCAGGCCCTCGCCTTGCGGATTTCGGCCAGGGTCGAGAACAACACATCCGCACGATCCAGATTGAGGCTGGCCGCTTCGGTTGGGGTGCGTTCGATGAGATCCCAGACGCGCCCCCACGTCTCGGGACGTTCCACCTCGGCGCGTTCGCGCACGGCCTGGGCCAGGCGGGAGAACAGGAGCTCGAGGCGAACCTGCCCCTCCCCGCCTTTCAAGCTGTCGGCAAACCTGAGCATTTCTGCCTCATCGGGTGCATCCCCAAGCACCAGCGCGCGGGCCGTCGTGTCGATCTCCAGCGCCCCCTGATCCGCCAGTTGCAGCGCCCGCCCGGGCGATCCTCCGGCCATCAAGGCGAGCGAACGAGCGTCGCCTGGCGGGATCCCCAGTCGCTTCTCAAGGAGGGAAGAGACATCCTGCACCGGCCATGGCTTGAACGGCAGGCGGCGACAACGCGAGCGAATCGTCACCAGCAGTCGGGCCGGCGAGTGTGTCACCAGGAACAGCACGCCGCGCTCAGGTGGTTCTTCAAGAGTTTTCAACAAGGCATTGGCTGAATTGATGTTCAAGTCATCCGCCGCATCAATGATGGCGACGCGCCACTCGGCCATGGACGGGGATTTGGAAAAGAACTCGGGTAGCCCGCGCGCATCCTCCACGGAGATCGACTTGCGTAGCTTGCCCCCCTCAGTGCGCCGTTCGAGCACGAGCAGGTCAGGGTGGGCGTCCTGTTCGATCAGACGGCTGACGCGATCTGTCCGATCCGAGCCGAGCAAGCCAAGGCTCCGGTCGGGGCGAGCCCCCAGCAGCCTTCGTGCGGCGCGGTAGGCAAAGGTCGCCTTGCCCAGGCCTTCCGGTCCCGTCAGCATCCAGGCGTGGTGGAGCCGACCGCGTTCCAGGGCGTCGAGGAAGGCGTGTTCAGGGCGCTCATCCTTCAGGGCGTGGTACTGGCCGCGCGGCCCGTCGACAACGTCGTTCATGGCTCCAGATCCAGCCGCGTCGCGACCGTGCTCCAGACCTGTGCTGCGACCTCATCGAGGGTGCCGCCGGCATCGATCAGGGCGCACCGCCCCGGCTCATCCCGGGCAATCGCGAGGAAGGCGTCCCGCAGCCGTTGGTGGAAAGCCAGCCCCTTTGATTCAAAGCGCGCCTCGAACATGTCGCGGCCAAATGCGCGCTCGAGGCCGATCTCAACGGGCATATCAAAGACCAGGGTCAGGTCCGGCTTGTCCGACCCGACCACTTCCTCCTCGATCGCTTCAATGAAGGCGGGGCTGACTCCACCACCAGCACCCTGATAGGCGCGCGTGGAATCGGAAAACCGGTCACAGACGATCCAGGTTCCCGCCTCAAGCGCCGGGCGAATCAGCCGCGTCAGGTGGTCCGAACGGCCCGCGTACATCAGCAAGGTCTCAGCCGTCGGTGTCCAACGATCCGCGTCTCCAACCACCAGCAGGTTGCGCAGGGCCTCCGCCCCATCCGAACCGCCGGGTTCACGCGTCAGCACAACCGAAATCCCGCGCGCCTGCAATCGCTCGACCAGCAACCGGGCCTGGGTGGACTTGCCGGCCCCCTCTCCACCCTCGAATGTAATAAATCGTCCGCGCGTCACGCGGGGCACAATGGCGATTCACCGGCTCAAGGCAAAGGCCGAACGGCGGATTTATTGTGCACGAACCAGGATCGCGTCGAGCAGCCCCTGCCCGGCCAGGGTCGAACGTTGGCGCTCGGCTTCGCGGCGACCAGTCCAGGGGCCGATGACCACCCGATACATCCGACGCCCCCCGACCATCGTTTCCTCGACGCGGGCGCGCGTCCCATCGAATCGACGCCGAAAGGTCTCGGCATTGCTTCGGCTGGCAAAGGTACCGGCCTGTACAAACCACGGATCGGTATCACCGAAGCCGCTGTCGGTGTTGGGACCCGGGTCTGTCTGCCGCGCCGGATTGGCTGGCTGGCCTGTTCCGCCCCCCTGGGGGGCTTGTCCGATGTATCGCACCCTCACCTGCGCCAGACCCTGGTTGCGGATCCCCAGGGCATCAGCGGCACCGCGAGACAGATCGATAATCCGGTCGCCGACAAAGGGGCCGCGATCATTCAGGCGCACGACGATGCTCTGACCGGTTTCCAGATTGGTCACCTCGGCCAGCGAGGGCAGCGGCAAGGTCCGGTGCGCGGCGCTCATGCCGTTCATGTCATAGATTTCGCCCGTCGCGGTCGGACGCCCGTGAAAGGCATCGCCGTACCAACTGGCCGTCCCCGTCTGATCATAGCTCTCGTCGATGACCGGCGTGTAGGTGCGCCCGCGGATGACATAGGGCCGCAAAGTGCCCCGAACGAAGGGAGCGGGATTGGCGACGACGGTATGAGACCCGGTCGCCCGATCTGAAGTCTGGACCGGTGCCGGCGCATCGGCGCGCCCGCCACACGCCACCAGGCCGATCGACAGGACGGCCAGGATAAATATGGCAAGGCAGCGCGACATGACCGGTCCTCTGGCGACCTGATTCACGGAAATCATGCGCGGGTTATTTTCTGCTTTGGTTAATGCGCCCCTGCCCTGCTAAGGACGCCGCGAGGACAGGTGGCCGAGTGGTTTAAGGCAGCGGTCTTGAAAACCGCCGTAGGTGGAAGCCTACCGTGGGTTCGAATCCCACCCTGTCCGCCATTCTTCCGGCCTGAGCCGACGAACCCACATTGACGCAGAAATCGCACGGTATGCCGCGCGAGGGGTTCGAATCCCACCCTGTCCGCCAGTCACACTCAATTGATCCCCCGCGATCACCGCTACAGAATCTGTTGGCAGACCGTCTTCATCTCCTGGAATTCGGCGAGGCCGTATTTCGATCCTTCGCGGCCGATGCCGGATTCCTTGCAGCCGCCGAAGGGCGCGACTTCGGTCGAGATCAAGCCCGTGTTCAGGCCCACCATGCCGCATTCCAGCGCCTGGACCATCCGGTGCGCCTTGTTGAGGTCGTTGGTGAACAGGTAGGCGGCGAGTCCGGCACGTGTGTCGTTGGCAAGACGGATTGCTTCATCATCGCTCGTCACGCGCACCAGCCCGGCAACCGGGCCAAAGGTCTCTTCCCGGCACAGCAGGGCCGTCGGAGCGACGTCGGTCAGCACCGTGGGCGCGAAATAGGTCGTGTTGTCGCCCAGCCGCTCTCCGCCGGTCAGGATGGTGGCACCGCCCCTGGTCGCGTCCGCGATATGGGACTCGACCTTTTGGCGCGCTCGGTCGTCGATAAGCGGCCCCTGATCTGTCTCGCCGGCCAGGCCGTCGCCGACCCGTAGGGTGCGGACACGCTCGGCCAGCGCCCGAGCGAAGTCGTCATAGATTTGGTCATGGACCAGGAAGCGGTTGGCGCAGACACAAGTCTGGCCCGTGTTGCGGAATTTGGACGCGACGGCCCCGGTGACGGCGGCGTCAATGTCGGCGTCGGCACAGACGATGAAGGGCGCATTGCCGCCCAGCTCCAGCGAGACGCGCTTGACCGTGTCCATACAGCGGACACCCAGCATCTTCCCGACAGCCGTCGAGCCGGTGAAGGTGAACTTGGCGATCCGTGGGTCTGATACCAGGACATCGCCGATCTCTTGAGGGGCACCGGTCACGACGTTGAAGACACCGGGTGGAATGCCGGCCTCCTCACCCAGGACGGCCAACGCCAGGGCGCTGAAGGGCGTCAACTCGGAAGGCTTGAGAACAACCGTGCAGCCCGCCGCCAGAGCAGGGCCGACCTTGCGGGTGATCATCGCTGCAGGAAAGTTCCAGGGCGTCACTGCCGCCACAACACCGACCGCCCGGCGGTCCACCCATATCCGAACATCGCGTTGGTGCCCGGGGATGATGTCGCCATAGCTGCGCCGCGTCTCTTCAGCGAACCACTCGAGGAAAGCTGCGGCATAGGCGATCTCGCCGCGGGCTTCGGCCAGGGGCTTGCCCTGTTCGGCCGTCATGATTGTTGCCAGGTCTTCCTGATGCGCCATGAGCCGTTCGAACCAGTGGCGCAGGACGGTGGCTCGTTCTTTCGCAGAGCGCGCGCGCCAATCCTCCAGCGCAACCGACGCTGCCGTAACCGCCTGTTCGGTCGCCTTTCGCCCCAGATCAGGGACCTGGCCCAGGATTGTACCCGTGGCGGGATTGGACACACGGATCACGGCTTCAGCCCCAACCCACATGCCATTGATATAGGCCTGTTCGCGCAACAGGTCCGGGCGCGTCAGACGGGCGAGCAGTGCGGCCTTGTCGGTCATGAGCCTAGTCCGCGACGGACAAGGCTGTTTCCAGTCGTGCGAGCCCCTGGTCGAACAGCTCGTCCTCTATCGTCAGCGGATAGAGCAGCCGGATCGTTTCGCCAAAGACCCCGCATGACAGCAAGATCAGGCCCTCGTCGAGAGCCCGGCTCGTGGTCCGCTTGGCAGCCGCACCGTCCGGGCTGTCACTTCCGCGGTCCTGAACGAGGTCAAAGGCGATCATCGAACCCAGACCACGGATATTGGCGATGGGAGCCACGTCATTTCGGGTTCGTAGGGCCTCCAGCCGGCTCTTTGCACGGGCACCGAGACTATTGGCGCGATCACACAGCTGCTCGCCCTCGATCACGTCCAGAACAGCCAGCGCCGCCGCACAGCCGATAGGCGAGCCGCCGTAGGTGCCGCCCAGGCCACCTGGCTCGACCGCATTCATGACTTCAGCACGCCCGATGATCCCCGAAAGGGGAAAACCGCCTGCCAGAGACTTGGCCATCGTGATGATGTCGGCCTCGACGTCATAGTGCTCCATGGCGAACAGCTTGCCGGTGCGGGCGAAGCCGGTCTGCACCTCATCGGCGATCAGCAGGATGCCATGTTCGTCGCAGATTTTGCGCAGGGCGCGCATCAACTCTGGAGGCGCCTGGTGGAAGCCCCCCTCACCCTGCACCGGCTCCAGCACAATGGCCGCCACCCGGTCGGGTCCGATATCTGCCCGAAGGATGTGATCGAGAATGAGCAGCGACGTCTCGACATCCACGCCACAGCTCGCAACCGGGAACGGAACATGGAAGACGTCGGCGGGCGAAGAGCCAAACTGCTTTTTATAGGGAACGACCTTGCCGGTCATGGCCATGGTCAGGGCCGAGCGCCCGTGAAATCCGCCTGTAAAGGCGATTACGCCCGGGCGACCGGTCGCGGCACGTGCCACCTTGACGGCGTTTTCAACGGCCTCGGCACCGGTGGTGAACAGAACCGTTTGCACATCGCCGGAAATCGGAACCCGCGCCGCCAGCTTCTCGGCCAGTTCGACGTACTGGGGATAGGCGCAGACCTGGAAGGCGGTGTGGGTGAAGCGGTCAAGCTGTTCCTGAACGGCAGCGATCACCTTGGGGTGGCGATGCCCCGTATTGAGCACGGCGATGCCACCGGCAAAATCGATGTATTCGCGACCCTCAACATCCCACAGCCGGGCATTCTCTGCACGATCGACGAAAAGGTGGGTGGCGGTGGCGACGCCGCGCGCCACGCTGGCGGTCCGGCGACCAAGAAAATCTGAATTTGTGCTCATGGGGTCCTCTGAAGGCCTTTACTGACCCAGCTCCACGGTGTCGAATAGTACCAACAGTCGTTGTTGGATGGGTCCAGCCTGATGTCGAGCGGTCTTACCTTTGTCGTCGAGGAGGACAGCGGACTCTCGCTCCAGCAGCAGATCCGCGAACATCTGGTGCGCGCCATTGCTTCGGGCACGCTGGAACCCGGCACCCGGGCTCCCTCGACCCGTAGTCTGGCGAAGCGGATCGGGGTCGCCCGCAACACGGTGATCCTGGCCTATCAGCAGCTGGTCGCAGACGGCTACCTGACGGGCAAGGAGCGCAGCGGCCTCTACGTCTGCGAGGATCTGACCGAGGTTGCCTCGCAGCATCTCCGCAAGGAGCCGATTGCAGAGCCGCGATCCGCCACCACCTGGCGCGCCCAGATGAAGCGCCGTAGCCGTGTTGATTGGTCAAGGCGCGTTCCCCCGGAGTGGGCGCTCTATCCCTATCCCTTCCTGGAGGGGTGCCTCGACGCCGAGCTGTCTTCCGTTTCGGAATGGCGCGATGCGGTTCGCGCCGCCATGAGCCTGCGCGAGTTCAGCGAATGGTCGATGGATTTCTCCGAAAGCGACGACACCAAGCTGATCGAGGAAATCCGTACAAAGATCCTCCCGCGCCGAGGCGTCCAGGCACAGCCTGACGAAATCCTGATCACCGAAGGCTGGAAGCAGGCGCTCGATCTGGTGACCCAGCTTTTCATCGACCGCGATTCGCGCGTCGCGGTCGAGGATCCAGGCTTGGCTGAACTTCGCGAGCTGCTGCGGCTCCAGGGTGCGCGGCTGCTCGCCCAGCCGGTCGATCTCAATGGCATCCAGGTAGACGCCGCCCTGAATGGGCTGGCCGTTGTCTTCGTCACACCGACGCGACAGGCTCCCACTGGAGCGGACATGTCAAAGGAACGACGCAAGGCCTTGCTGGCCAAGGTCGAGGAAGAGGACTCGCTCGTCGTCGAGCTCGACTTCGTCACCAGCGGCTTTGTCGAGCGCCGTCAGGCCGCGCTCAAGGCGGCAGATGTGCACGAGCGGGTGATCTATGTCTCGGACCTGTGCGAAGTCTTTGGTCCGGGGCTGCGGCTGGGTTTTGTGGTCGCCCCTGCCCCCGTCATTCGGGAACTTCGAAAGGTACGCAGCCTTCTGGCCGGCCCGGCACCGCGCGCCGCTCAGCGGATCGGTGCCCTTCTGATGGCGCTGGGGCACTACGACACCGCCTCCAATCGCGTGCGCAAGGCGATCAGCGAGCGGCTGACGGCGCTACGGGACGGCTTGAACTACTATCTTCCGGACCTTGTTCTGATTGATCCGCACCTGTCCGGCTCCTCGATCTGGGTCAATGGCCCGCCCGGACTGGATGCCCGGAGACTGACTGACGAGGCAGCCACGCGCGGCATTCTGATCGAACCGGCCTCGCGCTTTTACGCAGACCCGGCCGACGGTGCCTCGGCGTTCCGCATGGGCGTCTCCGGCGTTCCACTCGACAAGATCCGGGAAGGTGTGGCGTCCCTGGCGAAGGTGGTCAGGGAGCTCAGCGATCCGGCACTGGATCGGCTTGATCCAGCGCACCCGACCTGGCTGACCGGCGAAGATATCGCCGACAATCTCCGAGGGGCCATGCTGCTTTGCCGGACGGTCTACGGCGATCCCTACTCCGTCGAGGTTCGCGCAGACGGGACCCTGATCGGCAAGGCCGGATATGCCCATGAAGGGGAATGGTGGGTCGAAGATGACCGCTGGTGCCGGCGCTGGAATGCGTGGTCCTACGGTGAGACAGCCCGTTATTACACCGTAGTCCAGGGCGACCAGATCAAGTGGTACAAGGACGACTTCGTCCTGTTCAATCGCGGGGTCCTGGCGGCTGACGCTCGCCAGCATTTTGCGACCGACCTGGATGCTTAACTGGTTCCAGGGAATGTGTCTGGCTGGACCTATTGCACCGGAACCTGGCGACTAGTGTGAAACTTGGGGAGGACCCAAGTGACCACATTTTTCATCGCTGCCTTGCAACTCGACTTGCCGTGTCAGGACAACCGCGCCGCCATCGCTTCGGAGATTCGGCAACTGAAACGCCGGTTTCCTGCCGTCAAAATGGTGCTGACGGGTGAGCTTGCTGTGTTCGGCCCGGTGCTGGAACGCGCCGAACCGATGCCGGGTCCGACCGAGACCTTCTTCGCCGATCTGGCGCGGGAGACGGGCCTCTGGATTCTGCCCGGCTCACTGTATGAGCGCGATGGCGATCAGGTGTTCAACACGACGCCGGTGATCAATCCACAGGGCGAAGTGATCGCCCGGTACCGGAAAATCTATCCCTTCACGCCGTATGAACAGGGCGTGGCATCCGGCTCCGGAGGCGTGGTTTTCGAGGTGCCGGGCGTCGGGCGTATCGGCGTGTCTATCTGCTACGATATGTGGTTCGCCGAAACGACGCGTGCCCTGGTTTGGGAAGGGGCCGAGGTCATCCTCCACCCCAGCATGACCAACACCGTCGACCGGGATGTCGAGATCTGCATGTCGCGAGCAACCGCTGCGACCAATCAGGTCTATTTCTTCGATATCAATGTTGCCGGCGGCCTGGGCAACGGGCGCTCGGTGATCGTCGGCCCCGGTGGAGAAGTCATCTATCAGGCCGGTGTCGGCCGCGACATCATGCCGATCGAGGTCGATTTCGACTACATCCGGCGCGTCCGCGAAACCGGCTGGCATGGCCTGGGACAGCCCCTCAAGAGCTTTCGCGATGGTCCACGTGAGTTCGCGGCCTACGGCCCCGGACGCTCCGAGGCACTGGATCAGCTAGGGCCGCTCAAGAAGGTCGGCTCGGATGTGTGAAAGCCATCGCCAATCATCTCTCGGTCTCGTCCGGGAATAGCCAAGAATACCAAGGGGAAACATAAGATGCGTAGGACAAACACCCGCTTCACAACGAACCGGCTTCGCCTCGCCTCGGCTCTTCTGGGCGGGGTATCCGGGATCGCCATGCTGGCGAGCCCCGCTGCGGCTCAGACCACTCAGCCGGACAACGAGCCTGCTGTTGTCGATGAAATCATCGTTACAGCGACACGCCGGTCCGAAGACATCCTGGATGTGCCCTACAATATCAGTGCGGTTTCCGGCGCCCAGATTGAGGAAGCCAGGATGCGCGACTCTGTCGAGTTGCTCCGCTCCATTCCCGGTGTGAGCGTGGTGGATCGGGGCGAACGCAACGCCGCTGTCGTCAACGGTGTGCGCATACGGGGCCTGAATGTCGACAGTGCCGCGCTCGGTGACTATGCGGTCTCAGCCGTCGCCACCGTTTCGACCTACGTCAACGACACGCCGATTTTCGCCAACTTTGTTTTGGCTGACATTGCCCAGGTCGAGGTCCTGCGTGGGCCGCAGGGGACCCTGTATGGCTCGGGTGCCCTCGGCGGCACGGTTCGCTATCGGCTGAATGATCCGGTGATTGGTGAGTATAGCGGCCACGGCCAGGTCTCCCTGTCGCAGGTCAATGGGTCAGAGGGGGGGGGCCTGGGGGCCGACTTCACCTTCAACATCCCGCTGGGCACGCGCGCGGCGTTCCGTGCCACCATCGCCCGCGCTGACTATGCAGGCATCACGGACTACGTGAATGTCTACGAGCTCGATGCCAATGGCATCCCTGTGGCCCCGGCCGGCATCCTCAACCCGGCGGCGTCCTATCGCTCGGTCGAAGACGCCGACACGGTCGATACCTGGTTCGGGCGCGCCAGCCTTCGCCTTGAGCCGACCGACAATATCGATCTCACGCTGAGCTATGTGCGTCAGCAGGACGAGATCGGTGGCCGTCGCGGCCAGACGCTGGGCAATGACGGATGGGGGCAGCCGTATGGCGAGTTCGAGAGCGGCTCGGTCCAGCTTGAGCCGTCAGAACGTGACCTGGATCTCTGGTCCCTGGAAGGCAACGTTGACCTTGGGTTTGCGACCCTGACGTCCAGCACGTCCTTCTACGACCATTCGGGTTCGAGCATCAGCGAAAACACCGGCTTCTACGCCCAGTCCGGCTTCTTGAGCTTCTATTACAACTACCCGCGTCCGATGGCGTCGGCCGTTCGGACGTTTGAGGATCGATCCTGGGTGCAGGAAGTCCGTCTGGTCAGCGACGATGGCGGCGACTTCGACTATGTCGTGGGCCTCTACCTGCAAGATCAGGATCGGCGGTCGACCCAGGACAGCTACCTGCGCGGTTTCAAACAATGGTGGGATGCCCTTTGGACCGGGTTCCCCGGAGTTCAGGCGGCCGTTTCGGGTGATCAGGACTTCGCCTACAGCCGCGATGAGAATTTCCAGGACCGGGCGCTGTTCGGCGAGCTGACATGGCACGTCAATGACCGGCTTAACATCACGGGCGGCGTCCGCGTTTTCAGCAACGAGGCCACCAACACCACCTTCATTGACCTTCCGCTCTACACGGGGGCGTTTACGCCGACGACTTCGGTCTTTGAAACGGACGACAGCGGCGTCCTATGGAAGCTGAATGCAGCCTACAGCTTCAACGACGACGACCTGCTCTACGCGACCTTCTCGCAAGGGTACCGTCGGGGCGGCACCAACGCCGTGCCGACGGCAGGGACCTTTGCCGAAAGTCCGGCCTGGCAGGTCTATGATCCCGACCGGGTCAACAACTACGAGGTTGGCATCAAAGGCCGCATCAATGGTCTGCGCTACGATGCCAGCCTGTTCTATATCGACTGGGAGGACGCCCAGCTGAACACCGCCACGCCGAACTGGGGCTTCTTCGCGGTTCAGAATTCGGGCGGAGCCCATTCGACCGGGCTGGAGCTCCAGCTTTCCGGCTACCTGACCAACGATGTCAGCTTCCAGGTTGGCTACACCTATCTGAACGCCGAGCTGGAGGAGGACTTCTATTCCCCGATCGGGACGTTGATCGACAGGGGTGGGCGGCGGCTTCCCGGTGCTCCCGAGCACATGATCAACGGCGCGATCGACTACACGCGCGATTTCCAGGACTTTACGTTCTTCGCCCGACTGGACGGCTTCTACCAGTCGGAAACGCGAAACGCCGTCAGCCTGTCGCCCGCGTTTGATGTCGACCTGGACGGTTTCGCCATCTTCAATGCGGTGACGAGCATCTCGCGAGGCCCCTGGGACCTGTCATTCTGGGTCAAGAATATCGGGGACGAGGAAGGTGTGACCGGTCAGTACACCGAGCTCTACATGGGCACGGATCCTGCCCAGGGCTATTTCGGCAATGGATCCAAGAATCTGATCTCACTACCCCGCACGTTTGGTGTGTCGTTGGGATTCCGGTTCTAGGTCTGTGCGAGCTCAAGGGATCAGTGCATCGAACCAGCAGGATATCGACGCACTGATCCCGCGTGCCGATACGCTTCTCCGAACGGGGCGGATCGACGAAGCCGCCGCCGTCATAGGCACCTTGCAGACGCGGGCTGCGGATCGACCGGAGCCATGGCTCCTCGGTGCCCGCGCGGCCCAGTTGGTATCAGACTTTGATGCCATGCTGGAACAGGCGACAAGGGCCGAGTCTGTCGCGTCGGACAGCGCCATTGCAGCGTTCGTCATGGTCGAAGCCCTTACCATGACCGGGGACACCGCCGCTGCACGGCGCCGACTCGCTGAACTGGAGGAAAGGTTCGCCTCCAACGTGCCGATCCTGCGCCGGATATCAGAGACTCATACTCACCTGGGGCAACATGCCGACGCGGACAGATGTGCGCAAAAGGCACTCTCCCTGGCACCGACCGATGCAGGATCACTTTTCCAGGCTTCGGCCTGTGCTCTTGCGATGGGGCGATTGGATCAGGCCGAAGCCTTCCTCGATTCCGTGATCCGGCTGCGGCCCGGCGACGCTGACGCCTATTACAACCGCGCGACGTTGCGCAAACAGACCGAGGCCGACAATCACCTTGGCGAGCTGGAAGCGGCTATCGGCAGTGGTGGCAGCGCCGCGCCGGCGATCTGGTACGCCCTGGCCAAGGAACAGGAAGATCTCGGACGATCCGACCTGGCATTCGACAGCTACAGTCGAGGTGCCGCCCTACGCCGACGCGCAATGGCCTATGATGTCAGTGCCGATGTCGAGGCGATGGCCTTGATCCGCAAGACATTCGACAGTGCCTTCTTCACATCTCCACAAGGCGGTTTTCGAGACGAGGCTCCGATCTTCGTCGTCGGCCTGCCGCGAAGCGGCACCACCCTGGTCGACCGTATTCTCAGTTCACACCCTGACGTGGAGAGTCGCGGTGAAATGAACGAACTGGCCCTTGCGGTGACGCGTGCCGCCGGCAAGAGCCGCTCAAAGTTCGACCGCATCTCGCTGGCAGCTTCGGGCGACATGACACGTCTGGGTGAATCCTACTGCCGCGCTGTCCGTGGAGCCGGGGCGACCGGGCCGATGTTCCTGGACAAGACCCCGCTGAATTTTCTCTATCTCGGCCTGATCGCACGCGCCCTGCCAAATGCCAGGATCATCCATCTGAGCCGCCATCCGATGGCGAGCGGTTATGCCATGCTGAAGACCCTGTTCAGGATGGGATATCCGTTTTCCTACGATCAACAGGATCTGGGCCGTTACATCGGGGCCTACCGTCGGCTGATGGCCCATTGGCACGACCACATCCCCGGCCGCATTCTCGATGTCGCCTACGAGGACATCGTGGCCGATATCAAGGGGCAGACCCGACGCATGCTCGAGCATTGCGGCCTCGCCTGGCACCCCGCCTGTGTCGAGTTTCATCGCAATCGCCAGCCGTCAACAACCGCCAGTGCCGCCCAGGTACGCCAGCCGCTCTATTCAGGGTCAGTTGATCAATGGCGGCAGCATGAAGCGGGGCTGGCTGTGCTCGCTGAAACGCTAAAGAAGGAAGACGTTCAGTGAAAGGTGCATTTTCACGACCGGTGGTGGCTATGGCGACAGCTGTGGTCGCCATGGCGTCGGCACCGACCGCCATGGCTGAACCCATTCTGTCCGTGGACTTCCAGTCCGGTCACGCCGAAGGCTGGGCACCTTCCGGTGGTGATGTCAGGCTGACGACCTACGCCGGCAACATATCCATGCGGCTGACCCAGAACGCGGCCGTGGTCACGTCCCTCTCAACCGAGGCTTTCAGCGGCGTGACCATCGCTGCGGCGATGGCCGCGTCTGGTCTGGAAGCTGCAGACTACTGCCTCGTCGAGGCGTCCGGCGACGGGGGGAGAACCTGGATCGAGGTGCTCCGCGTGGCCGATGGGCAGGACGACGCCGTCACTCTGCACCGAAACGCCGTACGCGACCCGCGCCTCGACCAGGCCGACCGGTTACTGATCGGCGCGCGCGTGTCCGGCGATGACGCCGACGATCAATGCTGGCTGGACGATGTGCGGGTGACGGGAGAGCGCACGGCGTCAGAGACGGCTCAAACCGGCTCGGTCAGTCCCGATACCCTGCTGGGCCGTGCGCCGCTGGACCCCCAATCGCGTTTCTCATCCTTTGCGCCGCCGCCCACCGCCGGAGCCCCCCTGCACGTCTTCGCGGGAAGGTTGGTCGTGGTCGAGGGGCGCGGCGAGCAGCAGGTGCTGACCGACAGCCTGTCGCTGGTCGGTGATGCGGCGTTGCGGCTTGATTTCTTTCCAGCTTTCGACATCGGCCTGGTTCAGGACGACGGTGCCCTGATACCCGTCCAGCGCGGACCTGTGTCTGGTGGCCATCCAAATTGGGATATCGCCATCGAACCAGGCCGCGTCTGGAGCGAAGCGGGCGACGCCGGTTGGACACGCGCCGCCCTGCCCTTTGCCCTGGTCGAGGTCAATTCGAACTGTACTCACAATGGCGTCCTGACCTTTCTGTTCAGGGATGGTGAGATTTCACGTGTGGCGTGGATGATCGCCTCGGAGACTTGCGCCTATCTGAAGTTTGATTTTCGTGGGGTCCTTGAAGCCCGGATCGAGTCGGAACTCGCTGCCGATCCAACGGTGATTGCTGCGGCGTATCGCAGGGAGCGCGGCCGACGCATGCCGACCCGACCAGCGACAGATCTGGCCGCACTGGGGGTCGATCTTGCCGGCTTTGTTTCGCCGGCCGACGTCAATCCCGAGGACCTGACGACCTGGGGCGTTGTCTATGACGGCGTTCACTATCGGGGGGGCTGCGACACACGGGCCGGACCCTATCCCTTCTGTGACGCCTTGCTCCTGCCATCCTACTCGCTGGCCAAGTCCATCGTTGGCGGCTTCGGCTTGATGCGCATGGAGATGCTGCTTCCCGGCACGGCGAGCCGGCGGCTGGCGACGTTGATTCCCGACTGCGCGGATTGGCGCGAGGTGACGCTTGAGCACGCGCTCGACATGGCCACGGGGCGCTACGATTCGACGACCAGCGAGGCGGATGAAAATGCTCTCACGAGCAGCCCCTTCTTCCTCTCGACGACCCTCGACGAGAAGATCTCGGTCGCCTGTAGCCTCTATCCCCGGCGCGAGCCTGCGGGTGAGCGGTGGGTCTATCACACGCCCGACACCTTCCTGCTGGGGGCCGGCCTGCAGCAGGTCTGGCAAGCCGAGCACGGGGATGAGCGTGACTATTTCAACGACGTTCTGGTCGAGGGAGTCTTCAGGCCGCTGGGCCTCAGCCCGACCATTGAGGCGACGCGACGAACCCTGGATGGCGAACAACAGGCATTCACGGGCTGGGGCCTGACCCTGCTTCCTGACGATGTGGCCAGGATCGGCACCTATCTCCAGAACCCAGATGTAGGGGGCGATCCCTTGATGTCGCCCGAGGCGCTCGCAGCCGCCCTGCAACGCGACCCCAGCGACCGGGGGCTGCCCGCCGCGAGCCCCGATCTCCGCTACAACAACGGCTTTTGGGCATGGAACGCTCAGCAACCCGCAGGCTGTGACGGGCCGGTCTGGATTCCCTTCATGTCCGGGTATGGCGGCATCATTCTAGTGACCATGCCCAACGGTCTGACCTACTACTATTTCAGTGACGGCGGTGATTATCGCTGGGCCAACGCGGTCCGGGCAGCGTCCCGCCTCGGCTCCATGTGCGAAGGGGGCTAGCGATGGATCCATCCACCCAGCCAAAACGAGCTTTCAAGGTTCCTCCGGACAGCCTGCTGGCCAGCCTCATGCTCGCGTTCCTGGCGACGGCGGGTCTGTTCTATGTGAACATCATGGCCGCCATCGTGACCGGCCTGATCGACGCGCTTGGCGTGACGGAACGGCAGGCGGGCTTCGTCGCCTCCGCCAATGTCTATGGAGCGGCAGTCGGCGCCCTTGCCGCCGTCGCCTTGGTTCGTCGGGTGAAATGGCGACCCTTTGCCGTGACGGCGCTGTCGGTACTGATCTGCATAGACCTGGCTTCCAGCCTGATCAGCGACATCAATCTTTTGATCGGCGTTCGCGCCCTGCACGGCGTTGTCGGCGGGGGGCTGGTCGGCGTGGCCTACGGCATTTTCTCGCGAACAAAATCGCCGGACCGCGTGTTTGGCATGCTGCTGGCGGTTCAGTTCGGATTGGGTGGCCTGGGCACCATGTTCCTGCCGAATCTGGTGCCGATATTCGGGACGGCAGCCCTGTTCTATTCGCTGGCGGCCTTCAGCGCCGTCGCCCTGTTGATGACGCCCTTCCTCAACGACTATCCGGTCGAAGCGCCGGACCCGTCCGCCACATCGGATGGCGGCATGCGGTGGGGACCACTGTTGATGTCCCTGCTGGCGGTCTTCCTGTTCCAGCTCGCGAACATGGCGTTGGCCGCCTACATTATCGAGCTGGGCCGTCGCCACGGCCTGTCGACCGAGGTCGCCAGCGCGGCGGTCGGCTTCTCGACCTGGGTATCGATTAGCGGTGCGGTGTTGGTCGTCGTCATGGGCCTGAAGATGGGCCGGTGGCGCCCTCTGGCCATCGGCATGGTACTGGCGGTGGTCGGAACCATTGCCTTCCACTGGAGCGCCGATCCCGTCGTCTATGTGGTGGCCAACTGCATTACCGGTGCGGCGTGGTCGTTTATCATCGCCTATCTCCTGGGCATGACCGCCGAGTTCGACCGGGGCGGTCGGACCGCCGCAGCCGCCGGCTTCATCTCCAAGGTTGGTTTGGCGACCGGGCCGTTCCTGGCGGGCATGCTGCTGGAGCGTTGGGGGTACGGCGCGCTGATCAACTTTTCATGGGTCGTCCTGGCCCTCAGCGCCGGCGTGATGCTCTGGCCCGCCCTGCTGTCGGATCGGCGCCGGCTGCCGGGTACCGACCCGGCTTAAACGCCGCCCTAGATCGACGGATCGTCGGCTATGACTTTCAGTCTACAGGGATTGTATCGACGCGGAAATCGCGCGGCATGCCGCGCGAGGGGTTCGAATCCTGTCCTGTCAGCCAGGCCTCCCGCCTTGTGTTGACGACACGCGTTTGGCGATATGGTCGCGCAGCGAAACAGGTGGATCATGCCCGAACACATGCTCAGCACGCTCGTCGTCGCTCTGTTGGCCTTGCTCACGGCGGGGGGAATCTACCTGCTGGTTGTTCGTCGCGATCAGAAATTGCGGGCCCGCCTGGCAGAGCTGGCGGATCTGCGGGGTTGGGAGATTGCGTTTACGCCGTCGCAGCTCGGTCGGGGCGATCGAATCCGGGTCACGCCGGACGACGGCGATTGGTCATGTGAGGTGGTCCGGTATCGCAACGCCGGTCGGGGCGGGCTGGTCAGATCGACCGAATTCTCAGCCGCGGAACCAACCGCCAGCCGCGGCTTGACCGTGATTGGGCCGCCCTTGTCGCCCGACAAGGCGGCGGTCGCGCAGATGTTCATGTCGTCCCTGGGGGCAGACTGGAGCCGTCCGCTGGTCGAGCGTCTACTGGGGCAGACGGGTCTGGTCGTGGACCAGCTGGCTCTCGTCAACACGCCAGATGGTGGCCTGAGAACGGTCTTTTCCACGCCGAACGCCGGTGATGTGCAGGACGTGATTCAAGCCCATGCGGAGTTGACGGCGAGGTGGGGCGTTGAGGCTCGCAGGCCGGACGAGTTCCCAATTCTGATCCTGGGCGAAGGTAGGGTCCGTGTGCGTCTGAGAACCGATTTGATGCGGGCTGATCAACTGGATGCCTTCATTCTCGCCTCACTCGACCTGCGTGCGCACCTCGGTCAAAGCGTTTGAGGCTCGCATTCGCCGGGCCACCGCCGGGCACGCGAACCGTCCCGGCGACTAGGTTCCGGCTGGTGCCGGGTCCGCCGTCATCTGATGTCCGGCATGAGGATCGGCCGGTGCGGTTGCCGTAGCCGGCTCGGGTGGGGGCGTCACAGGTGCGGGAGCAACGACAGGGGGTGTCGCCGGTGCCGTCGGCGGACTGGCCGTGGCGGCCTCTTCCTGGGTCGCTTCCGGTTCCTGGGTCGTCGCCGGTGTGGGGCGGGCCGGTGGCGTGGCAGCCGGGGCTTGCGAGGGAGCGGCAGGCTCGGCTGCCTCTCCCACCGGAACCGCCTCAGGGACGTCGTCATCCTGCCAGCCGCCCGACCCAAAGGTTGGATTGGCATCGCCGCAAGCGACCAGCGGAACCGCCAAGGTCAGGACTGTGATGATCGCACGCATGGGAATCTCGGACTCGGCTGGAAGGGCGGTAAATTAGCGTCCGACAGGGCGATCTGCCAAGGCTCAGGTTGAGAAACGATCGATGTTCAACCCATCCTCGCTGCTGCGACCGTCGACAAGAGCCAGGACTCGCTCGGCGGTGATCGCTGACAAGGTGATACCCAGGTGCTGGTGGCCAAAGGCATAGAGGATCGAACTGTTCGGCACAGCGCCGATCGCCGGAACGTAATCCGGAAGGGTCGGTCGGCTCCCCATCCATCGCTGGTGATCATCCGGAACATCCAGTCCCGCCGCTCTCAGGCGGGCGACCAGGCGGTCCCATTTGCGCGGATCTGGCAGGCTGTCCGGGCGGGCGAACTCGACATAGCTGGTGGCCCGCAGGCCCTCGGATTGCGGGGCCAGGACAATCGATTGTCCGTCCATCACCGCCGTTGGCAGGGATGACGGCCAAGCCGGCACCGGGAATTGAATCGAATAGCCGCGCTCGGCAATCAGAGGCACGAAAACCCCGGCCATCCCCATCAGGGCTGCCGATCTCACGCCGGCGGAGATCAACACCGGGTCGCCCGACAGCCGGGTGCCGTCAGAGAGGTCGACCGTCCCATCGGCGGACAGGCCGACCGCCTCACCGCACAGTCGCTGGCCGCCGTTGGCCTCAAAGGCGGACAGCAGAGCCGCCCGAACCGCCTGGGGTGACGTCAGCCGTGCCGTCCCCTTGACCCGCAAGCCGGCGACGGGTGGGCGATGTGGAAGGAGGTGCCCGTAGGCTTCAATATCCGCTGTCGATAGGGGCTCAAGGGTACAGCTACCCGTATCGGTCGCGCTCCACCTGGACTGCCCATTCCGGGCTTCCTTGTCACTGAACCAGAGGACGGCGTGACCGTCCTCGACCAGCATTTCAGCGGCTCCGGCCGCATCCAGCAGTTGACGCCAAGCCAGAACGGCCGGGGCCAGGAGCCGATGCAGAACGCCGCGTCCACGGGTGAACGTCTCGGGGCGACAGGCTCTGATGTACCGGACCGCCCATGGCCCCCAGGCGGCTGCGTCACCCAGCCGGAAATCGAGGGGACCACCCGCAGCAAACAGCATCGAAGGCGCGTCGCGAACCGTCGACCATGAGGCCAGAGGTTCGACCTGCTCGACCGCAATATGGCCTGCGTTGCCGAAACTGGCTGCACGATCATCCGGTCCGGGATCAACCAGGGTGACGCCGAATCCGGCTGTCTGCAGCCGAAACGCACAGGCGACCCCGACCATGCCGGCTCCGACAATGATAACGGTGCGGTTTGCCACCTAGGAATCCCCTCCGACCCCATCGTATAGGGAGAGAAACTTCGGGTTGGGAGGCCTGTGTTGAAACTGTTCGAACGAAATGCCTGGAAAGGCGTGTATCCGGCCGCGACGACCCAGTTCGCCGAAGACCTGTCGGTCGATATTGGCGCGACCCGACACGTGCTCGACAATCTCATCCGGGACGGCGTGCATGGCCTGATTTCATTGGGCACTTGCGGTGAGAACAACTCGCTTGAAGCTGATGAAAAGAGAGCGGTTCTGACGGCTGCCGTTGAGGTGTCGGGTGGGCGTGTGCCGGTGATTTCGGGTGTGTCCGAAATGACCACGGCGCGTGCGGTTCGGTTCGCGCAGGATGCCGAGGCCCTGGGCGTCGACGGCCTGATGGTCCTACCGGCGATGGTCTATGTGCCGACGCTGGATGAACTGGTGGCTCACTTCACCGCCGTGGCCCAGGCGACCCGTTTGCCGATCATGATCTACAACAATCCGACCGCGTACCGGGTGTCGGTCGGCATGGATGCGCTGGAGCGTCTGGCCGAGCTGCCGAACATTGTTGCGGTCAAGGAATCGGCTCCCGACACGCGCCGATTTACCGACCTGATCAACGCCTTCGGCGACCGCTTTGTTCTGATGGCGGGCCTGGATGACGTCGCCCTCGAGGGTCTCATCCTGGGCGCAGAGGGCTGGATTTCGGGCCTGACCTCGGCGTTTCCGGCGGAGTCCGTCGCCTTGTATGACGCTTTCGTCGCCGGCGACCTGGCGAGGGGCCTTGAGATCTATCGCTGGTTCATGCCGCTGCTGCATCTCGATGCCGAGCATGATCTGGTTCAATCCATCAAGCTGAGCGAGCAGATCATGGGGCGCGGGTCCGAACGGGTGAGGCCCCCTCGCCTGCCGCTGACGGGTGCGCGCCGGGCCGAGGTCGAAGCCATGGTGCGGCAGGCTGCCGCCGTTCGACCGACAGGTGGTGGTGCGGGCTGATGCGCCACGTCTTCTCCTGTCTGGATGGGCACACGGCCGGCAATCCGGTCCGTCTGGTCATTGGCGGCGCGCCAATTCTGACAGGAAACTCGATGAGCGAGCGCCGCCAGGATTTTCTGGCGCGGTACGACTGGATTCGAACGGGCCTGATGTTCGAGCCCCGCGGCCACGACATGATGTCGGGTGGATTTCTCTATCCGCCCTGCAATCCGCTGGCTGACATCGGCATCCTGTTTATGGAAACGTCTGGCGTTCTGCCGATGTGCGGACACGGCACCATCGGCATGGTCACCTTTGGGCTGGAGCAGGGCCTGATCCAGCCCCGCACGCCCGGTCGTTTCAAGGCCGAGGTTCCGGCGGGCCTGATCGAGCTGGAATACGAAATGGTCGCCGGGCGCGTCCTGTGGGTGCGGATCACCAATGTCCCGGCCTATCTGACTGCGGAGGACATCACCATCGAGGTGCCGGACTTCGGTCCGCTGACGGTGGACATTGCCTATGGCGGAAACTTCTACGCCATCGTCGAACCCCAGGGGGCCTACACCGGGCTGGACGATCTGGGGGCGGCGCGGATCGTCGACCTGTCCCGCAACATTCGTCGCATCCTGCGCGAGACAATCGAGCCGGTTCACCCCCTGAACGAAACCATCCGTGGCGTCAGCCATGTTCTTTGGGCCGATGCGCCCAAGGGTGAAGGCGCAGACGGCCGCAACGCGGTCTTTTATGGCGAGCGGGCGATAGACCGCAGCCCTTGCGGAACAGGAACCTCTGCCAGACTTGCCCATCTGCACGCCAAGGGTCGCCTCACGGTTGGCCAGACCTTCGTGCATGAGAGCTATATCGGCAGTCGGTTCATTGGGCGGGTTGAGGCCGAAACCCGGATCGGCGAACGGGGCGGCATAGTCCCTTCTATTCAGGGATCGGCGGTGATGACCGGACTGAGCACGATCTGGATCGACAAAGACGACCCCTTCCATGCCGGCTTTACGGTGACCTGATGCGGGCCGTGCGCGATCTTACCGAGGGGGAGGCCCGCGAGGAGCTTGCGTCCCTGGCGCACGCGCTCTCGCGCCACGATCTGGCTTATTATCAATCTGATGAGCCGGATATCTCAGACGCGGAATATGATAGTCTGAAGCGACGCGCCCTGGAGATAGAGGCCGCGTTCCCTGGTCTGACCACATCCGACAGTCCCTCACAGATCGTCGGTGCCGCCGCCTCGAGCCAGTTCGCTGAAGTCCGCCACGGCGTGCCCATGTTGTCGCTCGACAATGCCTTCGCCGCCGAAGATGTCACGGATTTTGAGGCCCGCATTCGCCGGTTCCTGAACCTGCCGTCAACCGATGTTGTCGCCATAGCGGCTGAGCCCAAGATTGACGGCCTGTCGGCGTCGCTTCGCTATGAGGATGGCGTTCTGGTTCGCGGTGCTACGCGGGGTGACGGCAAGGCGGGCGAGGATGTGACCGCCAACCTGCGGACGATCTCGGATATCCCGGCACGCCTGTCTGGCAGCGGCTGGCCCGAGGTGATTGAAATCCGGGGCGAGGTCTATGCCCCCAACGACGCGTTCGACGCCTTCAATGCCGCCGCTGAGGCTGCCGGCCAGCGTACCTATGCCAACCCCCGCAACTTCGCCGCCGGGTCGTTGCGTCAGAAGGATGCGACCATCACCGCCACGCGCCCCTTGCGGTTCTTCGCCTATGCCTGGGGAGAAGTGTCGGCACCCTTTGCGACGACCCAGTCCGAAGCCCTGTCGGTCTTTCGGAGTTGGGGGCTGCCGGTCAATCCGCGGTCACAACGTGTCGAGGGAACGGACGAGCTGCTCGCCTATTATGCCGAGCTCCAGGCCGACCGTGCCGGGCTTGGCTATGATATCGATGGCGTCGTCTACAAGGTGGACCGCCTGGACTGGCAATCGCGGCTCGGCTTTGTCGCGCGCAGTCCGCGCTGGGCGATCGCGCACAAGTTCCCCGCCCAACAGGCGCAGACGGTGCTGGACGGCATCGATATCCAGGTCGGACGCACCGGCTCCCTGACCCCCGTGGCCCGCCTGCATCCTGTCACCGTTGGCGGTGTGGTGGTGCGCAACGCCACCCTTCACAACGAAGACGAGATCGCTCGCAAGGACGTCCGCATCGGCGACACGGTCATCCTGCAACGGGCCGGAGACGTCATCCCGCAGATTGTCGCGGTCGTGCCGGACAAGCGGCCGGCGGACGCGGTGCCCTATGTCTTTCCGACCCACTGCCCGGTGTGTGGTTCCGAGGCCATTCGTGAGGAAGGTGAGGCCCGGCGTCGCTGCACCGGCGGCCTGATCTGCGATGCCCAGATCGTCGAGCGCCTCAGGCATTTTGTGAGCCGTCGAGCCTTCGACATTGAAGGACTTGGCGAAAAGCAGATCGTGGCCTTCCATGAGCGTGGCTGGTTCAAGGAGCCCGCCGATATTTTTCGCCTGGCCCGCGATAACGCGCGCCTGGACGAACTACGGGCCGAGGATGGCTATGGCGAGACCAGCGTGCGCAATCTGGTCGCCGGCATCGATGCGCGGCGCACCATCGCCCTGGACCGGTTGATCTTCGGGCTGGGCATTCGTGAGATCGGGGAGCAGACCTCGCTCTTGCTCGCCCGGCACTTCGGCAGTTGGGCCGCCTTTGCCGAGGCCGGAGAGCGTGCGGCCGGCGGTATCCCCAGCAACGATTGGACGCGCCTGTCTGAGGGGCACGGGGTATCCGATCGCACCCTGGCCGTCATGGCTGCTGCCGAACTGAGCCCCGCCGATCCCTGGCCCGAGGCCCCGTTGGACCAGAAACTCAGCCTCGCCTTCCCGGGCATCGCCGCCCCGGCTCGCCGCGCCCTGGCCGGGCTGGCACCCGACTGGCCCTCCATCGTTCGTCTGGCCAACACAGCACGTTTCGAAGGCCCCTCGCCGACCCTGCAGGAGATTGCAGGCATCAGCGGTGTCGGCCCCGTCGCCGCCCGGGCCGTGGCCGACTTCTTCCACGAGCCGCACAATCGCACCGTCGTCGCCAACCTGCTGGATCAACTCGACACGGTTCAGGACGCCGAAAGACCGCAAGCCGACAGCCCCGTGTCAGGAAAGACAGTCGTGTTTACGGGGGCTATGGAACGTTTCACCCGCGATGAGGCCAAGACCCGCGCCGAGAGCCTGGGGGCCAAGGTTTCCGGCTCAGTCAGCAAAAAGACCGACTATGTCGTCGCCGGCCCCGGAGCCGGCTCCAAACTGGCCGAGGCCCAGAAGCACGGCGTCGCTGTTTTGAGCGAAGACGAGTGGCTCACTCTCATCGGGGGCTGAATGGAGAGACGATCATGGCAGTGACCGGCATTGGCGGACTGTTCTTCCGGTCGAAAGACCCGAAGGCCCTGGGTGCCTGGTATCTTGAACATCTCGGCGTCGGCGCGCCGGAGGGCGTCTGGATATGGAACCAGCAAGCCGGGCCGACGGTGTTCCAGCCCTTCAAGGCGGACAGCGACTATTTCCCCGCCGAACAGCAGACCATGCTGAACCTGCGCGTCGATGATCTGGATGGCTTGCTGGCCAGCCTGCGCGCCGCCGGGATCGAAGTGATCACCAAGGAAGAGTGGGACGCCCACCCCGAGATCGGACGCTTCGCCCGCATCCATGATCCCGAAGGCAACGCGATCGAGCTCTGGCAGCCGGGCACGTCACCGTCACAGGCCTGACAGGGCGCGGATGGTCGGGCTGTTGTCCAGCGCCAGCGGCTCGACCGGATCGGCCTGCAAGCTGAGGTGAGCGAAGAAGATGCGCGCCCCGGCACGGTCCTCAGGCCCCACCGGGCGCAGATGCCCGCCCTCTCCGTCGGTCAAGGGCAGGATGGTCAGGCTGACCCCGTTGACGACATTGCCGCCGATGACGGCTGCGGTCATGGCCCCGGCGTCCACGCGTACCACGATATCGCAATGTAAGGGGGCCTGGTCGCCCTGGTCTTCTCGTCGATCCGCCAGCGTCAGATAGGTCCGGCCTCCGCGCGGATTGCACAGCAGATCGCCGGGGCGCAGTTCCATCTCTCCGACATCATAGGCTCGGTAAGCGGCATTCGCGACCTCGCCGTCCCGGGCCTCGATGGCCTGATCGACATAGCGCCAGTGGGCAATGTCACGGCGGAACTGTTCCATGTTGCCCAGGCCCGCCTCGCACATGACCCAGCTGACAAAGGCCGCCGACCAGGGCTCGACCCACATGATGTCGCCGTCACCTTCGCGCCACTGACGGTTCTGACGCTCGACAATGCGGGGGCCATCCTCGGTGGCCGACCAGTAGCCGGCGATGGTCTGGTCCATCCGGCGCTCGCTCTCCCAAGCCCCGAAGCGCAGGTTATGACGGACGGACCTTGGTGATTCGAGGGTCGGATTGGCGGTGTCGGCCACCACGCCCTCGGGAAGCCGACGTGTCTCGACCGGGCGAAGGTCGAACGTCTGAAAACCGAACGCGCCCCACTCCTGGGTGGCAATATCGACGATGCGTCGCCGGGCCCAGGATGTCGGGCCGACCCGACAGCCGCGTTGAATGACCTCAATTGATCCACGCTGCCCGGTCACGCGATCCGACGGCGGAATCACATCGAACTGTTCGCGCGGAAGCCTCGGTAGGCTTTGGGCTTGAGCCATGCTTGCGACAAATGTGACGGCGATTGCCAGAGCGAGCTTCAAAGTGCCGCCTCAAGATCGGTCTGGGCGAAATCCGCACCCTTGTAGAGCAGCGGCTCGCCCGTCTCCTTGGATAAGGCGTAGGCGAAGCAATCACCAAAATTCAGGCGAGCCGGATGATAGCCGCGCCCGAATTTTCGATAGGCCAGACGGGCCGCTTCTGCGCGTTCTGGAGTGACGTCGATCATCTCCAGGCGAAATGCCCGAATGATGTCTTCGAAGGCGGATCGGCGTCCACCCGTCCGATGTCTGGCGTCAGCGACGACAGCGGCCTCGACATAGTTCACTGCTGAGATGCGCGGGCGTTTGCTCGCCAGAAGTGCTGCCGCCAGGTCAGCCGCATCCTCTTCGTTTGTCAGGATGGCAATGATAGCCGATGTGTCGACAATCATTTCGGAAGTCCCGTGTCCTCATCATAGAGGAAGGCGGTCGGATCTTCGCCCACCCCTAACGGCGCTAACCCCAGATCCCGAACAAGACGCATGACATCGGCCACGCTGGCCTTGTCCGACGTTTCGTCGGGCTCGCGCGCCAGTTGCTCGCGCAAGGCGTTGGTGACGGCCGCCGTCAGCGTTTCGCCCCGCCGTCTCGCCAGTTCTTTTGCGAGCCGGTGGGTTTCAGGGTTCTTGATATTCAGCATGGTAGAAGCCTTTCTACCATATCCGCCCAACCCGCTAAAGCGGTGCGCACGCGGCTTCCAGCCATGCCCGCGCCTCGCCGTCCATGAGCGGGCCAACCCTGGCCAGGACTTCGGCGTGATAGGCGTCCATCCAGGCGCGCTCGGCATCCGTCAGCAGACCCACCTCAATCAGTCTGCGATCAATCGGAGCCATGGTCAGCGTCTCGAAACCAAGCATGGGGCGCTCTCCCCCCTCAATGGGTGTCGCCGCCGTTACGACCTGGAGGTTCTCGATACGGATGCCCCAGTGGCCTTCCTTGTAATAGCCGGGCTCGTTGGACAGAATCATGCCCGGCAGAAGCGGCTGGGTGTTGGCTGCCTTGGCAATGCGTTGCGGCCCTTCGTGAACGCCGAGATAGCTGCCGACGCCGTGACCGGTTCCGTGGTCATAGTCCAGTCCGGCCATCCAGAGCGGCAAGCGAGCCAACACGTCCAGCTGTGTTCCCGTGGTGCCGGCCGGAAACCGTACGACCGAGAGGGCAATGTGCCCCTTGAGCACGCGGGTGAAGCGGTCCTTTTGTTCACTCGTGGGGGTACCGATGGCCATGGTGCGGGTCACATCGGTCGTGCCGTCCAGATACTGGCCACCGCCATCGACCAGCAGCAGGGATCCCTCCTCGACTCGGCGGATGGTGCGCCTGACGGGGCGGTAGTGCGGCAGGGCTCCGTTCGGACCGGCCCCGGCGATGGTGTCAAAGCTGAGATCCTTGAGAGCCCCGGTCGCTTCCCGGAATCCTTCAAGCACGGTGACGACCTCGTCTTCGGCCGGCAGGTCGTCCTGTGCGGTCGTGGCTACCCAATGCAGGAAGTTGGACAGGGCCGCCCCGTCACGAATGTGGGCCTGGCGCGAGCCTTCGATTTCGACATCGTTCTTGGCTGATCGCGGAAGGATGCAGGGATCCGTGCCTCGAACGACCCGAGCCCCTGCACGGTCGAGTTCATCGAAGTACCAGGCAGAGGATTGCGCCGGGTCGATCAGAACCGCCTGCCCCTTCAGAGCTTCAAGGGCCGTCGGCAGGGCGGAGGGGGTCTGCAAGGCCACCTCATTCCCCAACCACGTTGCCAGACCGTCCGTCACCTTGGCTGGATCGAGGAAAAGCCGCGCGTGCCCATCCTTGTCGACGATGGCCTGCCCGAGCGGTAGCGGCGTGCGAATGACGTCACCGCCTCGGACGTTGAACAGCCAGGCCAGGGATGACGGCGCGGTCAGAACGGCGGCATCGGCTCCGGCATCCGCAATCATGCGGCCGATCCGGTGCCGTTTGGACTCGCTGCTTTCGCCGGACAGATCGTCGGGATGAGGCACGACGGGGGCCTGGGGCTGAGCGGGACGATCTGAGGCCCAGGCGAGGTCGATTGGATTGGCCTCGACCGCCTTCAGGGTCGCGCCGGCCTTCTGGGCTGCCCTCGTCAGGTGAGCCAGGGCGGTGGGGCTGTGCAAGCGCGGATCATAGCCGATGACTGCGCCCTTGGCCTGACCTTCGATGAAGGCCGGCGGTCCGCCTTCAACAAGGTCGAGGTATTCGAAATGCTCAGGGTCGACCTGATCGCGGACCTGAACCGTATAGCGACCGTCGGTAAAGATTGCGGCGCGGTCCTTCATCACCACGGCGGCTCCGGCCGAGCCGGTAAAGCCGGACACCCAGGCCAGACGCTCATTGGCCTCCGGCAGGTACTCGTTCTGGTGCTCGTCCTCGTGCGGAACAATCAGGCCATCCAGCCCCTGCTTGTCCAGCTCCGCCCGCAGACGCGGCAGGTGTTTGGCGGCGAACGAACGGTCGGCGGCTTCTTCGAAGGACTGTCTCATGCTGCCGACTTAATGCGCCGAACCGGGGAAAGCAAAAAGAGGCGCGACACACTGTCCTCTCCAATTTGGCGAACCATTCGCGTTGTGATGGATTATTGAACGACAGACGACAGGGAGATTGCCCAATGACAACCCCCATCACGCCTCTGGAAGCCCTCGAAGGCCTGATCGGTCGCTTGGCTGGTTCGGGGTTCACCGACGGCAGGGGCCGTCCGCTTGAGCGCACGGATGCATTCCGTATGGCCATGGCGGTTCTGGATGATCGATTGCCGGTCCACGACCCGAAGCGTCGATCTCCGACACATTAGGGTCGAAGAAGGTCGGTGGCTGGGGAACTAGGACTCGAACCTAGAATGACGGTACCAAAAACCGCTGTGTTACCATTACACCATTCCCCAGCAGGTCCGGCGCGTCCCGGCAATGCCGGGGAGCGGGCGAAATAGCCGAACCGCACCGACCTTGCAACACGCCAAATGAGGCGCTTGCCGACGAACAGGTGCCTCGCTATAAGCCCGCTTCCCCGCGCGGTGCCCATCTCCGCTCGGGACAAGTCGGAGTGTGGCTCAGTCTGGTAGAGCACTGCGTTCGGGACGCAGGGGTCGCAGGTTCGAATCCTGCCACTCCGACCATTTTCTTTCCCGCCAATCGAAACGTCGGATGCTATGGCTCAGGCCATGACGACGCGCGCCCTCTTCCCGACTCTGATCTACGAATCGCCGCTGGCCGAAGGCCCACGCACCGAGGGATTGCGTGACGAACTGGAAGCTGCCTGTCTTGATCTGGCCGAACAGGACGGTGCCGGCCAGGCCTGGAGCGAGACGCACGGCTACGCCGGCTATACCTCCTATGCCTCGCTGGATGATCTGCCGTTGCGGCATCCGGCTTTCGGCGACCTGAAGCGCCGCCTTGACCACCATGCCGCCGCCTTTGCCCGGGATCTCGATTTCGATCTGGACCGGAAACCTCGGCTCGACAGTTTGTGGGTCAACATTCTGGAACCCGGTGGAGCCCATTCCGGCCACATCCACCCGCACAGCATCATCTCAGGCACCGTCTATCTGGTCGTGCCGGATGGAGCGGCGGCGCTGAAGATCGAAGACCCTCGCCTGGCTTCGATGATGGCGCGACCGACGCTGTTGCCCGGAGCCCCTGAGGATCGCCGACCGTTCGTCTATCTGACGCCTGAGCCCGGCAAGGTGATCATGTGGGAGAGCTGGCTTCGTCACGAGGTGCCGGTAAATCGCGCCGACGATGTCCGCATTTCGGTGAGTTTCAACTATCGCTGACAAAACCTGACGGGCCGTATTGATGCCCCATTGCCCGCGCCAGATCACGGAAACGTGAACAGGAGGGTATGATGCGTACATCCGCAATGATCACCTTCGTCGCCGCTGCGGCGCTACTGGCGGCCTGTGGCAACGAATCGGTCGCTGACCTGGCTCAGGGGCGGTCGGTCGATGCTGCCAGTCAGGCCGAAGCGATGGTGGCCGAAACCGCCGCTGCGCCGCCGGATATGGCTGCAGCCTCCCCCGACGCCGTGGCACCGGCCCCGGGAGAGGCTGCTGTCTCGGTGCCCCCCCAACTGGCCTATGCCTACGGCGTCACCATCGAAGCCCCCACCGATGAGGTCGCGGGACTGGCGGCGCGCCACGAACAGGCCTGTATCCAGGCCGGAGCCCAAGTCTGTCAGGTGATTGGCTCGTCAACCCAATCCTTCGGTCAAGACGAGCGCCATGCGACCCTTGAGCTCCGGGCAGAGCCCGGCTGGCTCCGCACCTTCCGAAACGGGTTGGCACAGGATGCTCAGGCGGCTGATGGTCGGATCGCAGACAGCAGCACGACGTCTGAAGATCTGACCCGCGCTCTTATCGACACCGAGGCTCACCTCAGTGCCAAAACGACCCTTCGTGACCGGTTGCAGACCATGCTGGCAACCCGCGACGGCAACCTGCAGACGGTGCTGGAGGTCGAGCGCGAACTGGCCCGGGTCCAGGCCGAGATCGATTCGGCCAACTCCACGCTGGAGATGATGCGCGCGCGTGTGTCGATGTCGCGGCTCACCCTCACCTATCAGTCGCGGGGCGTCATGGCTCCCGACAGTGCGACCGCTCCTCTGGCTTCGGCCCTGAACAATGCGCTGGGCATCTTCATGACCGGACTGGCGGCGATCGTGACCATCCTGGCCTTTGGCCTGCCTTTCCTGATCATCGTCGGCCCGGTGGTGTGGCTAGGCCTTCGCAGCGCCAAGCGCCGGCGCGAACGTCGAGCCGCCGAGAGGCGGCTCGCGAACGAAGCCGCCGCCTCCGATCTGACGTGAAGGGATCAATGACGAGAGATTGCAGGTGGCCGCGTGGCAGGCGCCGTCAGAGCTGACGACGGACCAGCCGCCCGTAATCTTCCATCAGGCCCAGCGATAGATCACCCGGCGTGAAGCGGTACTCACCGATCTCCGACACGGGCGTCACCTCGGCGGCAGTTCCCGTGACGAAACACTCCGAAAAGCCCGCCAGTTCCTCTGGGAGGATATCGCGAACCTGGACTTCGATGCCCTTGGCGCGGGCCAGCTCGATGACGGTCTGGCGCGTAATGCCGTCCAGGATGGCGTCAATCCGTGGGGTATGCAGAACGCCGTCCTGAACGAAGAACACATTGGCTCCGGTCGCCTCGGCAATATAGCCGCGCCAGTCGAGCATCATGGCATCGGAATAGCCCCGCTTTTCCGCCGCCATCTTGGCCATGGTGCAGATCATGTACAGCCCCGCGGCCTTGGCCGTGGACGGCGCGGTCTGGGGGTCAGGGCGACGCCACTTGGCCCACTCGATCCGGATGCCCTTCCTCTTGGTTTCTGGATCGAAATAGCTCGGCCATTCCCAAACAGCGATGGCGATACGGGTCTTGTTGTGGAACGCCGAGACGCTCACCTGCTCAGGTCCTCTGAAGGCCACGGGTCGGACGTAGCAGTCGTCGAGTCCCATGCGCGCGCACGTCTCCTTGCAGGCGGCGTCGATCTCCGCCACGCTGAAGGGGATTTCGAACTCAAGGAGGTTTGCCGAGCGGTGCAGGCGTTCAGTGTGTTCGGTCAGCTTGAAGATTTCTCCGGCGTACATGCGTTCGCCTTCGAAAACCGAGGAACCGTAGTGAAGCGCATGGGTCAGCACATGGGTTTTGGCGTCCCGCCAGGGCACAAAATCGCCATCCATCCAGATCCAGCCATCCCGGTCATCAAAGGGAACGAAGGCCATTGATCTTGATCTCCTGTCGGCGGATTGAGGCTCTGTACGGCGCGGTTAGACGCTGTGCAGCCCCACGGGTCAAGTTGAGGATAGCCCCATGAGCCAGGCGGGTTCTGGAGCCGCACAACGCCATCTCCTGGTCGTCGATGACGACGACCGGATTCGCGACCTGCTGAAGCAGTTCCTCTCGCGTGCGGGTTTTCGTGTGACGGGGGCGTCAGACGGGGCTGCAGCCAGGCGGCTGGTCAGCCTGATGGATTTCGACCTGCTGGTCCTCGACGTGATGATGCCGGGTGAAGACGGCTTTTCGCTGGTCAAATGGCTGCGAGATCAGCCCGGCCTCGGTGCGGTCCCAGTCCTGATGCTGACCGCGCGCGGCTTGCCGGCGGATCGGATCGAAGGGCTGTCCCTCGGGGCCGACGACTATCTGGCCAAGCCCTTTGAGCCGAAGGAACTTCTGCTCAGGATTGAGGCGATCCTTCGCCGCGCGGGTCCGCCCGCAGGGGTGCAAAAGCAGATCAGACTGGGGGCCTGTGTCTTCGACATGGAACGCTCAGAGCTTTCCTGTGACGGCGCACCGGTTCGGCTGACCGAGGCGGAGGCCCAGCTGCTCAAGACGCTGGCCCTGAGCGCCAATGCACCCGTCGAACGCCACAAGCTGGCCTCGACCGAGGCCGATGCAGCCGGGCGCGCCGTTGATGTTCAGGTCACCCGGCTCCGACGCAAGATCGAGGTTGATCCGAGAACGCCGCGATACCTTCAAACGGTTCGTGGCATTGGCTACATGCTGGCCCCGGACTGAGTGAACACGTGAACACCTCTTCCCCCATGCGCCTGTGGGCCCGTCTTCTGCGCCGGCGATTGCCGACCTCGCTGTGGGGACGAGCCTTGCTCATCATCGTATTGCCGATTGCCTTGATGCAGGTGGCGGTGACCTGGGCCTTCTTTGAAGCGCATTGGGAGACGGTGACGGCGCGCCTCTCGGAGGGGCTGGCGGGGGATGTAGCCTGGGCCGTCGACAGCTATCTGGATGACCCCTCCCCGGCCCATCTGTCGGAGATCACCGAGCAGGCTCAGATCATGCAGCTTTCGGTGGCTCTGCGTGAAGGCAGCACCTTGCCGACACGTGATCGACCCGCCTTCTTCGTAGCCCTGGACAGATCCCTGGATCGCGCCTTGTCGGTAAGACTGGATCCGCAGCCGTTCTGGTTCGACACAACCCGCTACCCGAACCACGTCGAGATCCAGGTTCAGGTAGACGCCGGTGTTCTGAGGTTCATTGCGCCGCGTGAGCGGGCCTTTGCGACCCGAGGCCATATCTTCATCCTGTGGCTAGGGGGCGCGACCGTCCTGCTGACGGCGATTGCCATCCTTTTTATCCGCAATCAGGTCCGTGCCATCGAGCGTCTGGCGGACGCGGCCGAGGCATTCGGCCGAGGTGAAGACGACGTGGCCTTCAAGCCGCATGGAGCCCGGGAAGTTCGTCAGGCGGCCCTGGCCTTCCTGGATATGCGCGAACGCATCCAGCGCCACATAGATCAGCGAACTGCCCTGCTCGCTTCGGTCAGCCATGATCTCCGAACCCCGCTGACCCGTCTCAAACTTGAGCTGGCCCTGGCGGACCCTTCGTCATCGACACAGGCCATGTCCAACGACCTGTCCGAGATGGAGCACATGATCGACGAGTATCTCGCCTTCGCCCAGGGCGAGGCCGGCGAGGTGGCGGAGACGGTAAGGGTTGAAGACCTGTGCGAGGCAGTCGCCCTCAACACTCAGCGTGCCGGTGCGGATGTTACCCTTGATCTTGAACCCGGCCTGACAATCACCGGTCGCGCCAATGGTCTGCGGCGCGCGCTGGCAAACCTGGTGGACAATGCAGCCAGTCATGGCCGGACCGTGCGGATCAGCTCTCGTGCGGTGTCGGACGCAGTCCTTGAGATCGTTGTCGAAGACGACGGACCAGGCCTCTCGCCAGACCTGTACGAAGAGGCGTTCAAGCCGTTCTCACGGCTCGATGAGGCGCGAAACCAGAATCGCAAGGGTGTCGGCCTCGGGCTGGCGATTGCCCGCGATATCGCCCGTGCGCACGGAGGTGATGTCGAGTTGAGCGCCTCAGGCCTCGGGGGGCTTCGCGCCGCCCTACGTCTGCCTCGACAGCGGCGCGTGGATCAACCATAGAAGCCCGATGGGGCTATCCAATCTTGTTGCCAGAGCTGTTCGCTGGATCGTCGTCGCCATGCCGCACGACTACGGCGTGAAGACGGCCCGAAAAATCAGGCACCGCCTCAGCGACTATAACGAAGAGCGCTCCGGCTTTGGGTCGCCGAGAGGGTCCATCAAAGTCTCTGGCGTGCGGCGGACCCTGGGCCAGAGCGACCAACTCGATCAGTTCGAACCTGAAACCCTGCGTTGGATCGACGAAACGGCAAGGCCCGGTGACGTCCTGTGGGACGTGGGTGCCAATGTCGGCCTTTTCGCGAGCTATTTCGGCAAGGTCGAAGGAATTCGGGTTGTCGCCTTCGAGCCGTTCGCGACGACCTATGTTGAACTGGTCAAGAACCTGAATGCGAACAGCGTCCGGGTTCAGGCGGTCAATGCCGCCCTGTCGGACGCAACAGCGATCGAGGCATTGAAGCTGGTGTCGTGGGAGCCAGGCTACACGGCGAGTACCGAGGCAGATCCGGACCGCTTCGGCCAGGCCATCGCCGAACAACCCTGCATGATGTTCCGGGGAGATGACTTCGCCCGATATTTCGGGGCTCCGACCCTGATGAAGGTCGATGTCGATGGGGCTGAGCGAGCCGTCATCGCGGGCTGTGCCGGCATTCTGGCCGGCGTACGGTCGCTGCTCATTGAAGTCGAGGGCGACCTTGAGCGGACGTTCGTGGACGATATTGCCAAGCCCCTTGAAGCGGCTGGCCTGTTCGAAGTCTCGATTCCTGAACCTAGTTCGGGTCGCAACCGGCTGTTTAACCGCCGAGACTAAGCTCCTCTACCCGCTCCAGACTGGCGGCCACTGTCTGATCCAGGAGTTCCGTCAGGCGCGGCTCCAGCACGCGCAAACCCGCCTCCGTCGTGCCGCCCGGTGACGCCACTTCCGCGACAAGCCCATCGGGATCGGGCTGGATATCGAGCTTGCCGACGGCACCGGCCACGGTCGCCAATGCCAGATCGAGCGACTGTTTGTCTGTAAGTCCGCGCGCAACGCCGGCTCGGGCGAGTGCCCGCACAAAGGCATAGGCGAAGGCTGCGCCTGACCCGGACATGGCCGTCGCCACATCGATCTCGGCCTCGCTGTCGACCGGCACGAGTTTGGCCAGGGGACCGAACAACCGCGCGATGGCGTCCCTGCCCCGCGCATCCGATGCCCATGTCGCTGCCACACCCGTAGCCTGGGAGACAGCGGTGGTCGGCATGATCCGGGCTATGGGGCGATGCCCCCAGATCTCGGCCATGGCATCAGCCCGCACCGCTGCCATGACCGAAACCAGCGTGGCCGTGGCGGGCACCTGCAAGGCAAGGTCTTGCGACACCACCCGCCACTTTGCCGGCTTGACCGCCATGACAATGGTTTCGACAGATGACAGGTCGCTGGGGTTCAGGTCGGCCCCGTCCGCAGCCGCCGCGTCGGCAACGGCCTTGCGCGAAGGCGTCAAAATCCCGAGTTCGGCCATTGGGACCGCCCCAGTCAGCCTCCAGCCCGACAGGATGGCACCGCCAAGTCGGCCACAGCCGACGAGAAGCGTGCGAACGGCCACGACCTCAGGCCGTGCCGACGGTCTCGAACATGCAGGCGTCGAGCGCCTGCACGGGGCTCTTGGCACCACGCAGGAGGAAATCGAACGCCGGATGGAAGCGATCGGCGGTTTCCACTGCGGCATCAATCATGGCTGCCGCCTGGGCCAGCGTGGGGCGCTCGCCGCCGGGCAGCGACAGGGCATGCCGGAACACGATCTCCCCATCTTCGGTCCAGATCTCGAAATGGCCCAGCCAGACCCGCTGGTTGATCAGGGCCACGAGCTCATGAAGGGCGGCGCGCTTGGCCTTGGTGGCTCGCAGGTCGATCGAACAGCAAATCTGGAGGCAGTCGCCTTCAGGCCGCCAGGCGAACCAAAGCTCGTAGTCTTTCCACGACCCGGCGATCGAAAATGCCAGATCGCCGTCGCCAATCCGGTCGAAAGGCAGGTTTTCGGCGACCAGCACATGCTCGACAACGTCCAAAGGATCGTGCGGAGCTTCGAATTCTTCAGCCGTGGGCGCGTCCATGCTCGATCCTCTCAGGCGACTCAGTCGCCGCAGTGAAACAGTAGAGGGAATGCGAGATTCGGCTCAACCGGCTGCGTCCTTCGGGCGAGCAGGCTTGCGTGCCGTTCCCGTCTTCGGGGTTTCCTTGAGGGCGTTGAGTTCGGCGCGCAGGGCCGAAATTTCAGCTTTCAGGGCCTCGAGCTCGTCCTTGCGGACCAGATCCATTTCGACCGCGATCTTGTCAGCCTGGGCGCGCATGGCGGCCTTGGCCTCGTCACCGGCAGCCTGGGCCAGGCCCATGGCACCAGTGGTCAGCCTGGCAAACTCGTCGAACAGGGGGCTCTTGGTATGCAACGGACTCACGCCTCCGACAAAGGAACGGTGTGCCTGATATGGTAAATCAGACGTAAATCGGAAAGCGCCCAGACGGAATCGCCCACAGGTCTTTCGAGATCAGGCCGTGGTCTTTCGGGTCTTCGGTGCCGATTTTGCCTTGGCTGCCTTTGGCTTGGGCGCCTTGGTTGCTCGAGCCGGCTTCTTGGCAGGCCCCTTGGCGGCCTTGGCGGCGATCAACTGTACCGCCTGTTCCATGGTCACCTCAGCCGGGTCGACGCCCTTCGGGAGGGTAGCGTTGACCTTGCCGGCCTTGACGTAGGGGCCGAAGCGGCCCGGCATGACCTGAACCTGTTCACCCGTTTCGGGATGGGCCCCGAGATCCTTGAGGGCGGTTGTGGAACCGCCGCCGCGACGGCCCGCCCGCTTCTCGGCCAGCAAGGCAACAGCCCGGTTCAGTCCGACATCAAAGACTTCCTGGATATCCCCGAGATTCGCATAGGTGCCGGCATGGGCCACGAATGGGCCATAGCGGCCCAGGCCTGCGGTAATCGGCTTGCCGTCTTCGGGGTGAGCACCAACGTCTCGCGGCAGACTAAGCAGGCGCAGCGCCTGTTCCAGGTCCAGCGAGGTCGGGGACCAGCCCTTTGGCAGAGACGAGCGCTTTGGCTTGTCGCCCTCGGACGGGGTTTCAACGTACCAGCCAAAACGACCGTTCTTGAGCGTGACCGGTTGTCCGGTGGCCGGATCGGCACCCAGTTCGCGATCGCCACCGTCTTGTCCCTCGGCACCCTCGGCATTGGCCGGCTGCCCGATGGGGCGGGTGTATTTGCATTCCGGGTAGTTCGAACAGCCGATGAAGGCCCCAAAGCGGCTGGTCTTCAGGCTCAGCTGACCTTCACCGCACCGCGGGCAAAGCCGGGGGTCGGACCCATCGGCCTTCTCGGGAAAGATATGCGGGCCGAGGGCTTCGTTCAGGTGATCCAGAATTACCGAAGTGCGCAGCTCGCCGGCAGCCTGGGTGGCGGCGTGGAAATCTGTCCAGAAGCGACGGAGCAGGACCTTCCAGTCGAGATCGCCCGCCGATACCTCATCCAGTTGGGTCTCGAGTGCAGCGGTGAAATCGTACTCCACCCAGCGCGAGAAGAACTGTTCGAGGAAGGCCGTCACCAACCGGCCCTTGTCCTCCGGCACGAAGCGTTGGCGTTCCATGCGGACATATTCGCGGTCACGCAGCGTTGTGAGGGTGGACGCGTAGGTCGACGGTCGGCCGATCCCCAGCTCTTCCATCTTCTTGACCAGGCTGGCTTCCGAATAGCGCGGCGGCGGTTCGGTGAAGTGCTGATCGGCCCGAGCAGCCTCAATCTTGGCCGAGGCCCCTTCGCGAACAGCCGGCAGACGACCGCCCTCTTCATCGTCTGAGTCGTCCTTGCCTTCTTCATAGACCGCCAGATAGCCGTCGAAGGTCACCACCTGGCCGGTCGCCCGTAGACCGGTGAGGGCATCGGCTGTCTCAAGCTCGATCGTGGTGCGCTCGACCCGCGCGGCTTCCATCTGAGAGGCCGCCATGCGTCGCCAGATCAGATCGTAGAGACGCCGCAGATCATCATCCAGGCGCAGGCTCTCCGGGCGCCGGGCCAGGCTGGTCGGACGAATGGCCTCGTGAGCTTCCTGAGCGTTCTTTTGCTTGGACTTGTAGCGGCGGGCCTCTTCAGGGAGGTAGGCAGCGCCGTAGTGAGCCTTGATGACGTCGCGTGCCTCGGCGAGCCCTTCGGGGGATACATCGACCCCGTCGGTCCGCATATAGGTGATGAGCCCCCCCTCCCCGTCGACACCCTCGTACAGCTTCTGAGCCGTCTGCATGGTGCGTTGCGCCGAGAAGCCGAGCTTGCGAGCCGCTTCCTGTTGCAGGGTCGAGGTCGTGAACGGTGGTGGCGGCGACCGACGAGCCGGTTTTTTCTCAACCGAGCGAACCGTAAAGGTTCCGGCTTCGACCGCCGCCTTCGCAACAAGGGCCGAGGCCTCGTTGTTCAGGTCGAACTTGGTGAGCTTCTTGCCGTTGTGCGTCACCAGCCGGGCCAGGAACGGCGGGCCTTCGGCTGTGATATCGGCCTCAACAGTCCAGTATTCCTGAGCGCGAAACTTCTCGATCTCGATCTCGCGATCAACAATCAGCCTGAGCGCCACCGATTGCACTCGACCGGCCGAACGCGCACCCGGCAGCTTGCGCCAGAGCACCGGCGACAGGTTGAAACCGACCAGATAGTCGAGCGCCCGCCGCGCCAGATAGGCGTCAACCAGCTCCATATCGATGGCGCGTGGATTGGCCATCGCCTCGGTCACAGCCGAGCGCGTGATGGCGTTGAACGTAACCCGCTCCACCGCCTTGTCCTTCAGCGCCTTCTTCTTGTTCAGCGCTTCCAGAATATGCCAGCTGATCGCCTCCCCTTCGCGGTCCGGGTCAGTGGCGAGGATCAGCCGGTCGGCGCCCTTCACGGCGGCGGCGATGTCGGACAACCGCTTGGAAGCCTTGGCGTCGACCTCCCATTCCATCGCGAAGTCTTCGTCGGGCCGCACCGAACCATCCTTGGGCGGCAGATCGCGGACGTGACCATAGGAAGCCAGGACAGTGTAATCCGGCCCCAGATACTTGTTGATCGTTTTGGCTTTCGCCGGGCTCTCGACGACGACGACGTTCATGCGGGGAAGCTGCGCCCTTCAAAAAGGAGCGGGAAAGTGGGGGCGACCACATGGCTTGTCAACAAAGCCCCTGATTTCGATGTGCGGGTCGGAAATCAAACGCTTGCGATCGCGTGTAAGGCAGGCTAAATCGTAACACAACCATAGCGCGAGACCGCAGATGCTGATGCCGACGGATCCTCCAATCCTTCCCACAAACTCTGCCACACACGACTACATAGCTGCCCTTGCGGGGGAACTTGCAGACCTTGCTCGTTCGGCCGGCGACGCCCGCCTGGCGCAGGTTCTGGATCTCGCAACCCGATTTGCACAGCAAGAGCCCCGGGCCTCAAACTAATCTGCCCTCGAAACCGCTCCGTCGTGACCCACCACGATCCGTCCCGCCAGGCTTAGCTCGAGAAGAATCCCAAGAACGACTCCGGCTGACCCCTGGCTAAGGCGGATAAGATCATCGCGGGCAATCGGCGTCGGGCCGACCAGGCCCAAGACCCTGTCCATAAGGGCCTGATCGGATGCCTCAAGCTCGGCGACGCTATAAGCGGGCGCGGGCTCAAATACTCCACGGGGCCGTTCGATTGCCCGCAGAACGTCATCAAGCCCAGCGCACAGTGCCGCGCCCTGTCGAATGAGGTCGTTGGTCCCCGCGCACCGGGGATCGAGCGGCGATCCGGGTACGGCAAGGACCTCCCGCCCCTGTTCTGCGGCCAGCCGCGCCGTAATCAGAGAGCCCGATCGAAGCTCGGCCTCAACCACGACCACGGCGCGGGCCAGCCCGGAAATGATGCGGTTCCGCCGTGGGAAACCCCGCGCCTGCGCCCGATGCCCGATCGGACTTTCAGACAGGACACAGCCTTCCAGGATCAGACGCTGATACAGGTCCGCATTGTCGGCTGGGTAGACGTCGTCGACGCCGCCGCCGAGGACCGCCACGGTACCGGTCGACAGACCTCCAAGATGAGCGGCGGCGTCCACACCCCGTGCCATGCCGGACACGACAACCAGACCCGCCGCGCCGATCTCGACGGCCAGACCCTGAGCGAACCTCTGACCGGCGGCCGACGCGATACGGGCGCCGACAACGGCGACACTGTCTCGGTTCAACAGGTCGAGACGTCCCCGCGCCCACAGGACACTGGGGCCTCCCTCCACGGCTGCCAGACTGGCGGGATAGGTATCGTCGCCCTGAACGATCAGATGCGCCCCCAGGGCCTCGCCGGCGTCGATCTCGCGTGCGATCTGGTCAGATGAGGGCATTTTCGGCCTTTGACCCCCGGCACGGAGCGCCAACTCAGGCAACCGTTCCAGCGCAGCCCGAGCACTCCCCTCTCGTCTCAGTAGCTGCTGAAATGTGACCGGCCCAACCCGCTCCGTTCGTGCCAGGGTCAGGCGCGCGATCCGTTCGTCAGCTGTGAGGCCGTCGCTCACCTGCTCGAGCCGAAGCGGGGCTCCTGCCCCCGGAACAGGCGTCCAATATTCTCCTGATGCCGGAAGAAGATCAGCGTCGCCATGGCCGCGATCAAGATGATGCTTGGACTATGGAGGCCCAGCGCCAGGCCAACAAACGGGGCTGTTGCCGCCGCAACCAGCGCCGAAAGCGAGGAAATGCGCGACAGGGCAAAGACCCCGATCCAGACTGCGGCCACGATCAGCCCTGTTGGCCATGCCAGAGCGAGAAGAACGCCGAAAAAGGTCGCAACGCCCTTACCGCCCTTGAAGCCGAGCCAGACCGGAAACAGGTGGCCTATGAATGCGGAACCCCCGGCGATAGCCGTCAGGGCTTCATTGTCGAAAAGGTAGCGCACCAGCAGCACGGCGGCGGCCCCCTTGCCGGCATCCAGAACCAGCGTTGCCAAGGCCAGCTCCTTGCGTCCGGTCCTCAGCACATTGGTTGCGCCGATATTGCCGGAGCCAATCGAGCGCACATCCCCTGCACCGCCCAGACGGGTCACGATCAGGCCGAAAGGAATGGAGCCCAGGAGATAGGCCCCAACGACCACCAGCAGCATCGTCCACACCGCTACGCCTGCCAGATCAGCCATCATCCCTCCGCATTGCGACCCCGGCTTGCGAATAGCACTGTGGCGGGAGTCCAGCCAACAGCAATGCCGACCGGCGTGCCGGGTAGCTGGATATCAGGCCTGGCCGTCCCGCCATACGACCTGGCCGCCGGCGACCGTCATCAGGATACGTCCCTGAAGCCGCCGACCGTCAAAACAGGTATTCTTTGAGCGGGAAATCAGTCGGTCCGCGTCAACAACGATAGGGGCGTCAACATCAAAGAGCACCAGATCCGCGGGGGCCCCCACGCTCATTCGTCCAGCCTCCAGGCCGATCAGGTCGGCTGGCCCCACCGTCAATGGGCGCAGGACATCCAGCAGATCGATCCCGGCCTCGTGGTGCAGGGTCAACGCCCCGGCCAACAGTGTTTCAAGGCCTATCGATCCAGGCTCCGCTTCGGCGAAGGGCAATCGTTTGCCCTCTGCCGGGACCGGCGTATGGGCCGAGACGATGGCATCGATGACGCCGTCACGGACGGCCTCGACCATGGCCAGGCGATCCCTCTCCGGCCTGAGCGGCGGGTTCAATCGCATGAAGGTGCGATAGTCCCCGATGTCGACCTCATTGAAGCAGAGGTGATTGATCGACACGGTCGCGGCGACCTCGACGCCTCGGCTGCGCGCACGTGCCAGAACATCGAGGGCTTCAGCGGTGGTGATCTGATCAACCAGAAACCGCACGCCGGTGCTCTCGGCCAGGGCCAGGTCGCGCTCAAGTCCCATGCGCTCGGCGATGGCCGGCGCACTCGGCAGGCCCATGCGCGAGGCCAGCTCGCCACTTGTGGCTGATGCGCCTTGCGTCAGAAACGGGTCGGCGGGCCGATGGGCGATCAGAACATCGAAGGCCCCCGCATAGGCCATGACGCGTCGCAGCACCCGACTGTCGGCGATGACCTGATCAGCGTCGGTGAAATAGGCGGCACCCGCCTCGGCCAAAAGACCGATCTCGGCCAGGGCTTGCCCTTGGAGGCCCTGGGTCAGGGCGCCGGCAGCCAGGACCCGAACCGAGTTGAGGTCGCGACCGCGACGCATGAGAAAGTCGACGAGCGCCGGCTCATCGACCGCCGGGTTCGTGTCCGGTTGCAGAACGATCGTCGTCACACCGCCGACCGCGGCGGCGTCTGCCGCCGAGCGAAGCGTCTCTCTCGTCTCGGCTCCCGGCTCCCCGGTCCTGACTCTCAGGTCAATGAGGCCGGGCGAAAGCACGGCTCCCTCGCAATCGATCACACGGGCGTCTGTGACACGCTCTGCGAAGGAGGGCTGGCGTTCGACAGATTCGATCAGACCGTCGCGGGCCAGAACACAGCCGGGTCCGTCATAGCCGCTGGCCGGATCGACGAGACGGGCATTGATGAATGCGATACCGCGCCCGCTCACTGTCCTGCCTCCATGCGTTCGGCCAATGAGGCCAGCACCGCCATGCGCAGGGCGACGCCCGCCTCGACCTGATCTGAAATCAGGGACACGGCGGGATCATCAGCCACGCCGGAATCGATCTCGACCCCCCGATTCATCGGGCCGGGATGCATGACTTTGACCCCGGGTGCGGCGTGGGCCAGCTTGTCGGCATCCAGCCCCCAGAAGCGGAAATACTCGCGGGTAGAGGGGACATAGGCCCCGCTCATGCGTTCGCGCTGGAGCCGAAGCATCATCACGACATCGACGCCTGAGATGCCCTGGATCATGTCGGTGAATACCTGCCCGCCCCAGCGGTCAACTTCGGAGGGCAACAAGGTCGGCGGAGCCACCAAACGCACCTCGCAACCCATGGCCTGCAGGAGGGCAACGTTCGATCGCGCCACCCGGCTGTGTTGAATGTCGCCACAGATGGCCACCGACAGCGACCCGACGTCGGCACCAAACGCGCGACGCAAGGTCAGCAGATCAAGGAGCGCCTGGGTCGGATGTTCGTGCTGGCCGTCACCGGCGTTGATGACCGAGCACCCAACCTTGCGCGACAGAAGCTCCGCCGCCCCGGACCCCCAATGCCGGACCACCAAAAGGTCAGGCCGCATGGCGGCAAGGGTGGACGCGGTGTCGATCAACGTCTCGCCTTTCGCGACCGACGAAGCCCCGACCGCCATGTTGATAACATCGGCACCCAATCGCTTTCCGGCGATCTCGAACGAACCTTGCGTGCGCGTCGAGTTCTCGAAGAACAGATTGATCAGCGTTCGCCCGTGCAACAGGTCCAGGCTCTTGGCGGATTGCCGCCCGAACTCGAGAAACGCGTCAGCAAGGTCAAGCAGGGCATCGACGTCGGGCCGCTCCAGATCAACGGCAGACAGAAGGTGAGCGCGCGGAAACGGAAACAGCCGGGCGCGGATCGTGTCGGAAACGTCTGCGGGCTGGGTCATCGACACGCGGCTATAGGGTGCGAAACGCCTCTCGGCTAGGCCCTATTCGATCCTGACATTCAGACTGTAGGACGCATTGCCGCGCGTTCCGCCCACGACAATCAGATATTGCCCCCCGCTGGTCAGGCGGCCCGACCAGCTTGTGGTGTCGCCTTCAGTGCCGCGCACCGGTCGCGCGTGAAACGTCCAGACGTCGAATTCGTCTCGCGAATAGTGGGTGCCGGGTGGATAGACCTGGAACACTACATTGTCTTCAACACCCGACAGGGTGACCGTCATGGTCTGGTCGGCGGACGCGTTGATTGGATAGATGTCACGGTCCCCGCGCACCACCGCCCCTTCCAGGGTCGCGTCGATGGCACCCCGCGTAAACTGGATGGGAGATCGTTCATCCGCCGCAGAAACGCCCGCTGAAAAACAGGCTGCCGCCAGGGTGAAAAATGCCAGTCCTCGTGTCAGCATTGCCAGTCCCTCCCAGGAGCCAGGCCCTATACTCGCCCCACGAATGCGGCCCCGGCAAGGCGTAACCGCTTGAGCGCCTCGGGAGCCGCCGGGTCGCGCAAGGCCGCGTGGGCCACAGCAGGAAAGGCCCGAACCGGTAGACCCCGCAGCCCCCGATTGGCCTCCGGTCGCAGGCGGCTGGCCTCATCGAACCGACCCGTCTGGGTCAGACCCCAGACCTCACCGGCGACGTCTGTGGAGGCGGTTTCACCCGGGCCTCCAAGAATGCGGACCGCCTCGCGCATCGGCCCTACGAAGAAGGCATCCAGACCATGGGGTTGTCCCTGTATCCGGCCGATATGGGCCTCAATGAGCGCGTCCAGCACCTCGCGTTGCACGCCGTGCGTGCGCACGACGCTGGATAGTCGCTCCAGAACGGGATGGCCTTTGCGGGGCTCTCCGCCGAACACGCCGTCCAGCTGATCCGACCACCACGTGTAGCGCATCTGCGCCAGCAAGGGCTGGCTGACCTTCGCCGGGATGGCCATCAGCTCAGCCTCGAAGGCGTACAGGGTGATCAGGTCGCCACGTAGACGGTCATCGGCGACCAGGCGACTGGACGCCCAGCGGTCGAAGTCCGCTGCCCGAACCTGGGCGTCCAGATCCATTCGCCGGATACCCTGCGGTCAGGGCCGGGAGGCCATCCCCAACTTGACCGGCTCCGGCTCATCATCGTCCGCGGCAGCACCGCGCTTGACGCCCCACAACAGGATGATCGGCACGCCGACGTAGATCGACGAATAGGTCCCGAACACGATCCCGAAGATCAGCGACACCGAGAAGCCGAAAAGGGTTTCGCCCCCCAGCAAGGCCAGCGCCGTCAAGGCCATCAAGGCGGTGACGCCGGTGATGATGGTCCGGCTGAGCGTCTCGTTGATCGACAGATCAATGACATCACGCAGAGGCATCTTCTTGTACTTGCGTAGATTTTCACGAAGGCGGTCGAAGACGACGACGGTGTCGTTCATTGAATAGCCGATGACGGTCAAGACGGCCGCTACAGCCGTCAGGGTGAACTCCATCTTGGTGACGGCAAACAGGCCGAACACCAGAATGACGTCGTGGAACAGGCCCACCACCGCGCCCAGGCCGAACTGCCATTCAAACCGGAACCAGATGTAGAGCATCATCAGCCCGATCGCGACGAGCAGGGCGACGATGCCGCCGACAAAGAGCTCGCCCGAAACCTTGGGGCCGACCACTTCCTGGCGGGTGAACTGGATGTTCTCACCGAGGGCCGCCTGCAGGGCAGCTTCGGCCTGATCGACGGCCACAGGCCCCGCCACGCCTTGAGGCGGCTGGAAGCGAACCATGGCGTGGTAACGGCCCGATGGGTCTGACGAGGTGCCGTAGTTCTGAACCTGGACATCCTGGCGTCCCTGGGTGTCCGAAAGCGCTTCGCGCGCCGCCGCCAGGTCCACGGGAGTCTGGCCGGTGTCGACCTCAATCAGAACACCGCCGGTAAAGTCGACGCCACAGTTCAAGCCACCGCATGGGGGCGCGAAGGGAGTCAACGCCATATAGAGCGATCCGATCACGGCGATGATCGACAGCACCGCCATGGGCTTGGCGTATTTGACGAACTTGAAGTTCGTCTGGATCGGGACGATCTTGATGAGGGGCCACCAGTTGCTCATGTCCGCCTCATACGATCGGCAGGGTCTTGGGCCGCGCAACGCGCGCCCAGATACCAAGAAGGATTTGGGAGATCATCACGGCTGTGAAGACCGAGGTGATGACGCCGATCGACAGGGTCCAGGCAAAGCCCTGAACCGGTCCTGACCCGAAGAAGAACATGATCCAAGCGGCAATCAGAGTGGTCAGGTTGGCGTCGACGATGGTGACCCAGGCGCGTGCAAAACCGGCATCCATCGCCAGGACCGGCGACTTGCCTGCCCTCGCTTCGTCGCGCATCCGCTCATAGATGATGACGTTGGCGTCAACGGCCATGGCGAGCGTCAAAATCAGACCCGCAATCCCTGGCAAGGACAGGCTGGCCTGGATCATCGACATGGCGGCGATGATCAGCACGCCGTTGACCAGCAGCGCGACCACCGAAATCCCGCCAAACAGGAAGCCATAGGTCACGATCATGAACGCCAGAACCAGGACGAAGGCGACGGCGGTGGCAATCGCTCCACCCCGAACGGCGTCGGCCCCGAGCTCGGCACCGACCACGCGGCGCTCCTCGACGGTCAGCTCGACCGGCAAGGCACCGGCATTCAGCAGGGTCACCATCTCGGTGGCGCGATCAATTCCGCCGACACCCGAGATCTGGCCGTTGCCGCCCGGAATCGGCTCACGAATGTTGGCCAGGGACACGATCTCGCCATCCAGCAGAATCGCAAACGACCGCCCGACGTTGCGCGTCGTGTAGTCGCCAAAGATCCGCGCGCCCTCCCCGTTGAACTGAAGTCCAACGGCGGGTTGATTGTTCTGGTCATAGGCAACCGATGAGTTGGTCAGCATATCGCCGGTCAGAAGCGGGCGCTCGCGCAGCAGACGCGGCTGGCCGTCCTGGTCGGTGACGACCATCCAGCCGTAGGGCGGACGCCCGGATTGAAGAACCTCAACGATCCGGTCGCTGTCATCGACCTCATGGAAGGTCAGACGAGCCGTCTGACCGATCAGACGCTCCATTTCGGCAGGATCGCTGACGCCCGGCGCGGTCACGACGATCCGGTCGGCACCTTGACGCACGGGATTGATTTCGTTGGTGCCGGTGGCATCGAGGCGACGACGGACCACTTCGAGCGATCGCGCCACGGCGTCCGAGGCTTCGCGCGCGAACTGGGCTTCTGTGAAGCCGAGACTGACCACGCCACCGTCCTGAGCGCGGACCGTGAAATTGGTTTGGCCGGGATTGTTCGGGTCCGGGCGAACCAGACCACGCAGTTCGGTCAAGGCACGATCAAATTGGGTCGGGTTGGTGATGCGAACCGTTACGCCCATCGGACCACGCACCGGGCGGTCGTGGGCCACGTCGATCCGGTTCAGGGTCGTTTCAACATCCTCAGCCAGATTGGCAATGCGCTGAACCTTGAGGGCATCCACATCGGCTTCCAGCAGCAGATAAGAGCCGCCGCGCAGGTCAAGGCCAAGGTTCAGGGCATTGTGCGGCAGCCAGCCGGGCAGCGCATCGCGCTGTTCGCGGGTCAGCAGGTTCGGCATGGCGAACAGAAGACCCAGCACCGTCGCCAGAATGACGACCACGAATTTCCAACGAGCTAGCTGCAGCATGGCGAGCGCCCGGCTCCGTTTCTAGGGGTCAGGACTTGTCGTTGGCGGCGGCGATTTCGCCCTTGCCGCGGACTTCGGCGACCATGTTCTTCAGGACGCGGACATTCACGCCTTGAGAAATCTCGACCATGGCCTCCTGGTCTTCAACGCGGGTGACCTTGCCGATCATGCCGTTGGACAGGACGACCGTGTCGCCGCGCTTGATCGCCGACACCGATTCCGCATGCGCCTTGGCCCGGCGCTGCTGCGGGCGGATCAGCAGGAAGTAGAACAGAATGAAGACAACGATGAACGGCGCGAAGTTAACGAGAATCGCGAGCAGGCCACCTTCAGGGGCGGCACCAGGAGCCGGGGTCGCGGACATGAAGTCTCCGAGAAAGATCAGATAAGCGCCGGCCCCCGCCCGCGCTGGAATAAGGGAGGCCGGAAACTAGGGGGCGTTGCCCCGATTTGCAACGCGCGGGCCATGTAGAATTCGCGCCACCCTTTCGCGACCGGCTCTGGCGGGCTAAACCGCCGCCGCAAATCACGAGGAGCTGACCATGTCTGTTGCGGATCGCCTGAAGGAACTGGGTATCGACCTGCCGCCGCCGGCCGCCGCCGTCGCCAACTACGTCCCCTTCATGCGTTCGGGCAACCTGCTGCACATCGCCGGTCAGCTCTCGAACGACGCATCGGGCGGCGTAAAGGGCACCGTCGGGGTGGACGTGGACATCGACCAGGCCGTCCATGCAGCCAAGCTGTCGGGGATCAATCTCCTGGCCCAGATGAATGCGGCCCTGGACGGTGACCTCGACCGGGTGACGCGGATCGTCAAGCTCGGCGGGTTCGTTCAGGCCGGGCCGGATTTCATCGAAATCCCGAAAGTCATCAACGGCTGTTCGGACCTGATGGTTGAGGTCTTTGGTGACGTCGGGCGTCACGCCCGCTCAGCCGTAGGCGTCTACAAGCTGCCGCTTGGCTTCGCCGTTGAGGTTGATGCCATTGTCGAGGTGCGGTGAACCTGAACGCCCGTATCCACGGCTCAGTTTCTGACATTGGGCGAGCCGACTGGGATCGGCTGGCCGCGCCGACCGGCGATCCGTTCGTCAGTTTTGATTTCCTGGACGCCTGTGAGGCGTCGGGCTGTGCCCAGCCGTCGAAGGGCTGGGCTGCCCGCCACATTTCCCTGGTCGAAGACGACACTGTCGTGGGCGTCATGCCGCTGTACCTGAAGGCGCACAGCCAGGGCGAGTACGTCTTTGACCACAGCTGGGCCGACGCCTTTGAACGCGCCGGTGGCCAGTATTATCCCAAACTCCTCGGCGCTGTGCCCTTTACCCCCGTCACCGGACCCCGGCTTCTCGCTGGAACGCGTGAGCAGAAGCGGGCCTTGCTCGGAGCCGCCGTTTCACTGGTACAGCGCGACGGTCTGTCATCCCTGCACGTCAACTTCGCGGACGACGCTGACCAGAGCCTTCTGATTGAGGCCGGGCTTCTGGCTCGTCAGGATCGTCAATTTATTTGGGAGAACAAAGGCTACGATAGTTTTGATGCCTATCTGGGCGAACTGTCTTCGAGCCACCGCAAGACCATCCGGCGTGAGCGACGCGAGGCGACGCAAGGCCTTGAGATTTGCATCCTGCGCGGAGACGCTCTGACCGAGCAGGTCTGGGATGCCTTCTACGCCTTCTACCTCGACACAGGCTCACGCAAGTGGGGTCGCCCCTACCTCAATCGCGAGTTCTTTTCGCGGATCGGCGAACGCATGTCAGACCGGATCGCGCTGATCCTGGCTTATGAGGCAGGGCAACCCATCGCTGGGGCTCTGAATTTCATCGGGCGCGACGCCCTCTACGGTCGACAGTGGGGCACCATCAGTCCCCGCCCCTTCCTGCATTTTGAGCTCTGCTACTACCAGGCCATCGAGCTCGCGATCGAATTGGGCCTGTCGCGAGTCGAGGCGGGCGCTCAGGGCGATCACAAGCTGGCCCGGGGGTATCTGCCCCAAACGGTTCACTCGGCCCACTATATCGCTCACCCCGGCCTGCGCCGCGCCGTTGCCGACTATCTTGAATACGAGGGCCAGGCTGTGAGCGAAGAGGCCATCGTCATGATCGAAAACTTTTCACCGTTTCGCAGACGCGGTACGACGCCCTGACGGAACGCTTTGCCTTTCGGTGCGCTTTCCGGTGGTAGCAACGCCCTTGGAAAGGAAAGACCATGGACGCTAAGACTTCTGGGGCGATGACGAAGGCCCGCGGCACCGTTGAACGGGTGACCGGTGAATCGATCGGTGACGTCGGTCTGGAGCTGCGAGGCCGGGTGGACGAGATCAAGGGCAAGGCCGTGGAAGGCTACGGCTGGGCGGTCGATCAGGCCGAACGCCTGTCCCAGGACCTCCCGGACGAGTTCCGCGACGTGGCCGACAAGAGTGTCGATTTCGCCCGACGCAAGCCGCTGGTAACGACGGGCATCATTGCCGGCGTGCTGGCACTGCTGTTCGGGGCCGCTGCCAGCCGCCGTCGCTAGAGCATGATGGTTTTTGTTGGAACCGTCTCGCGGTTCCAACAAAAAGCTGAATCATGCTCGCGCTATTGTCTGGAGCCTGATTCACGCCTGAGATGAAATCGTGAAGCGATTCCATCGCAACCGATCAGGCTCTAGGCAAATTCGATCAGAATATCGTCGGCGGCCACGCTGTCGCCGGCCTTGACCAGCACCGATTTCACCGTGGCATCCCGCTCGGCACGAAGGATGTTCTGCATCTTCATGGCCTCGATGACCGCCACAGCCTGACCGGCCTTGATCTCCTGGCCCGGCTCTACATCGACGGACACCATCAGCCCCGGCATCGGTGACAGGATCATCTTGGCGGTGTCGGGAGCCTTCCGTTCGGGGAGACCGGCATAGAAGCCGGCAACCTGCGGACTGAGAACCCGGACGCGCTTGCGGGCGGCACGATGGCGAATGTCGTAACCGTCGGGACGTCGTTTGACCTCCACAGTAAACGGCCGACCGTCCAGCGTCGCGTTGAGCTGCGGGAGCCCCGGCCGCCAGTCGGCATCCGTCATCAACATCAGGCGGCCATCATCATGGTGAATACCGAGGCCCTCTCCGGTCAGGTCCAGATGAACCTCGTGGGTCGTCCCGTCGATCAGGACCGTCCAGTCGAAGCGGTCCGGCGCATCTGTGCGCGCGCGTTCAAACGCATGCATCATGGCCGCAGACGCCACCATGACATCCAGTTGGAAGGGATCAGGCTCAATGCCGTGAAAGCCGTCTGGGAATTCGTCGGCGATATAGCTGGTGGCCAGCTCGCCTGACTGGAACCGCGCCTGATCCATCACCGCTGACAGGAACGGCAGGTTCTGGCCCACGCCCTCCAGGTGCGTCTCTTCCAGGGCGACCGCCATGCCGGCAATCGCGGTCTCACGGTCCGGCCCCCAGACACAGAGCTTGGCGATCATGGGATCATAGAACATCGAGATTTCGTCGCCCTCGCGGACGCCAGAATCATTACGCACCACCGTTCCGTCGGCGCGTTCGCCCTCATCCGGCTTGCGATAGCGACTCAGCCGTCCGATGGATGGCAGGAAGCCCCGATAGGGGTCTTCTGCATAGATCCGGCTTTCGATCGCCCACCCGTGGATCGACAAATCGTCCTGCTTGAAGGCCAGCGCCTCGCCCGCGGCGGATCGGATCATCTGCTCAATCAGGTCAACCCCCGTGATCAACTCAGTGACCGGATGTTCCACCTGAATGCGGGTGTTCATTTCCAGAAAATAGAAGGACTTGTCCTGGCCGGCGACAAACTCGACGGTTCCGGCGGAATCATAGTTGACGGCCTTGGCCAGGGCGACGGCCTGCGCCCCCATGGCCATCCGTGTGGCCTCATCCAGAAGGGGACTGGGAGCCTCTTCGATGACCTTCTGGTTTCGACGCTGAATCGAGCACTCGCGCTCAAACAGGTGAACCACATGGCCGTGTTTGTCGCCCAGGACCTGGATCTCGATGTGGCGCGGGCTGACAATGAACTTCTCGAGGAAGACACGGTCATCGCCGAACGCATTGCGGGCCTCGGCCTTCACGGCTGCAAAGCCCTCGGCCATGTCGGCGTCGGAATGGGCAACCCGGATGCCTTTGCCGCCACCGCCCGCAGATGCCTTGATCATCACCGGATAACCGATATCGGCCGCGATCCTGACGGCCTCCTCCGGCGTTTCGATCAGACCCATGTGGCCCGGCACAGTGCTGACGCCGGCGTCAGCCGCAAACTTCTTGGACGTAATCTTGTCGCCCATCGCCTCGATGGCTTCGGGATTGGGACCGATGAAGGCGATGCCCTCGTCGCGTAGTCGTCGCGCAAATTCGGCGTTTTCGGACAGGAAGCCAAAGCCGGGATGCACCGCCTCGGCCCCCGTTTCCCGGACGGCCGCAATGATCTTGTCGGCCACCAGATAGCTTTCAGCCGCCGGAGCCGGTCCGATGAAGACCGATTCGTCGGCCATCTCGACCGCCAGACTGTCGGCATCAGCCTCGGAATAGACCTGAACGGTGGCAATCCCCATCCGACGACAGGTCTTGATAATCCTGACCGCGATTTCGCCGCGATTGGCGATTAGAATCTTGCTGAACATAAAAACCCTTCGCGCGTTCGGCGAAGGGGCACGCCTAGCCCGATGGAACGGGCTTGGCAAACAGGCGCTCAATAAGGTTTAACCTGGGCCATTGCCCAAGACGTTCGTCCCGAAAGGACCCTACGCCTATGAAGACCCTTGCTCTTGCCGCCTCCGTGAGCCTTCTGGCTGTCACTGCAGCGAATGCCCAGGACTGGCGCGCTGCCGCGCAACAGGATGTCGAAGCCCTCTATCAAGAGATCCAACAGAACCACCCGGCCCTTGTGACGGGTGGTGATGAAGCGGGTTTCGCCCAGCGACTCGCCGGGGGTTACGCTGAAGCGCGTGATCGCGCCGGGCGCGTGCGCGATGCCGATGACTACGCCTTCACCATGCGCGGGTTTGCGCGCAGCCTGGAGGACACAAACATCACATTCGACCCAAACTGGCAGACCCCTCCCCTCTGGGATGGCCAGCTTTGGAGCCAGATGACCACCGCCTGGCGTGATGGCCAGTATGTCGTGACCTGGGTTGATCCGGCCGCCCGCAACATGCCCAGCGTCGGTGCCACGCTGATTTCGTGCGGCGACCTTTCTGCTGAAGAATTTGCGCGCCAGCGCCTGGACCACTGGGAAGGCGATCTGGATCAGCCCGGCGACCGGGAACAGACTGCGCCCTATCTGTTCTGGGACCGCGGCAACCCCTTCATCGGCGGGCTGCCCGGCAGCTGCCGCTTTGCCAACAACGGTCGTGGTCGTGGGCGTGACTACACCCTGATCGGGACCTTCGCCAATGAGGCGTCGCGCCGCGCGGGCTGGACGACGGCGGTCTATACACCCCAGACAGCCCTGGCTGTTGAATCAATGCCCGGCGGTCACTGGATACACCTGCATAATCTGACTCAAGGCGATGCCTCTCAGGCGTTCCTGGCCCAGATCGATCAGCAGTTGGCTGCGATCCAGGGCGGCAATGTGGTCATTGACCTGCGCGGCGCGCGCGCCGGTTCGGCGGCTCTGGGCTATTCTCTGGCCAACCGTCTGTGGGGCGTCGACTATCGTGTCTCGCAACAACGGATCGAAGGCCAGATCGTCTATCGTGTCTCTCCGGACAACCGGCAGTATTTCGTCGACACCCTGGGCCGCATGCAGGGCGATCCGGTCTTTGCTGCCAACTATCCCGGTGCCGTTCGTCAGATGCAGGATCTGATTGCTCAGTTTGATGCGGCCGCGGCGTCGGGCGCACAGACCTTTACTCAGCAAATCACCCCCCCCATCCCGGCTATCGAGGCTGCGGCTGTGGAAGGTGAAGAAGCCGTCGCCCCGGCTGAGGTCGCAACTCCGACCAGCGCCATGCGCGGCAATGTGATCGTTCTGGTTGACGGCGGCTGCCGCAATGCCTGCCTGGATGTGGTCGACATGCTGGCCACCCTGCCGAACGTCAGGATTGCCGGAACACCGACGGGGGCCGACTCGATCCACTTCGAGCAAACCCGTGTCGCCCTTCCGTCCGGCCATGGCTATCTGAACTACGGCCACAAGACCTGGTTCGGGCGAACCCGTGCATCCAACGTCGGCCATACGCCGGCGGGCGGGCTGGCCTATACGGGCAACCCGACGGACGAAGGTGCCGTGCGGGCGTGGGTTGGATCGCTCTTCGGCGGCTGATCTGGACAGACTTGAACCTTGAAGGGGCGCTCGCCATTTTCATGGCCATGAGCGCCCCTTCTCAATTCGACCTGACCCCACCGACCGACGCTGAACGTCAACGGCTCGAGAGCGGCCTTGACGACGAGGAACGACGCGTCCTCCTCAACCACGGGACCGAAGCGCCCTTCTGTGGCGGCCTGCTGGCTGAGAAGCGACCGGGCCTTTATGCCTGCCGCTTGTGCGGTCTGCCGCTGTTCCGTGCCCAGACCAAGTTCGAGAGCGGCACCGGCTGGCCGTCTTTCACCGCGCCCTATCGACCCGAGAATGTGCGCGGCGTGCGCGATACCTCATACGGCATGGTTCGGGTCGAAACGCGGTGCGCGCGCTGTGACAGCCATCAGGGCCACGTCTTTCCCGACGGCCCGCAGCCGACCCGGACCCGCTATTGCATCAACTCGGTGTCGCTGAGCTTTGTGGGGGATGACGAGCCCCTCACCGATCCCTTGGGCCGTGGCGATGAAGCCGTTCGACGCTCAACGGACCAGGCCTAGGCATCCGCCCAAGAAAAACGCCCCGGAGATCGCTCTCCGGGGCGCTTTCGTTTCAGTCTGGCTAGATGATCAGCCGGCGGACCAGGCCGCCAGGATCGCCAACAGCAGCAGAGCCACAATGTTGGTGATCTTGATCATCGGGTTCACAGCGGGGCCCGCCGTGTCCTTGTAGGGATCGCCGACCGTGTCACCGGTCACGGCGGCCTTGTGGGCATCAGAGCCCTTGCCGTGGGTGACACCGTTCTTGTCGGTGAAGCCTTCTTCGATGATCTTCTTGGCGTTGTCCCACGCGCCGCCGCCGGACGTCATGGAGACGGCGACGAACAGGCCGGTGACGATCACGCCCATGAGCATCGCACCCAGAGCCGCAAAGGCGTCTGCTTTGGTCGTCTGCGGCAGCCACAGAACCACGAAGAACAGCACGATCGGGGCCAGCACCGGCAGCAGCGACGGCACGATCATCTCGCGGATGGCCGAGCGGGTCAGGATGTCGACCGCGCGACCATACTCGGGCTTGACCTCACCGGTCATGATGCCGGGGTTCTCGCGGAACTGACGACGGACTTCGGCCACGACCGATTCCGCTGCCTTGCCCACCGCCGTCATCGACATGCCGCCGAACAGGAAGGGCAACGCCCCCCCGAACAGCAGCCCGACCACGACGTAGGGGTTGGACAAGTCAAAGGCGACCTCGCCCATGCCGAAGAAGAACGAACCCACCTCTGCGGTAGCGGTGAAGTGCTTGAGGTCGGCATTAAAGGCCGCGAACAGAACCAGTGCACCCAGACCTGCCGAACCGATGGCATAGCCCTTGGTGACGGCCTTGGTGGTGTTGCCGACCGCGTCCAGGGCATCGGTCGAGACGCGGACTTCCGGCGGAAGGCCTGCCATCTCGGCGATGCCACCGGCGTTGTCGGTGACCGGACCGAAGGCGTCCAGGGCCACAATCATGCCCGCCACGCCCAGCATGGTGGTGGTGGCGATGGCGATCCCGAACAGACCCGCCAGCTGGAACGAGGCGATGATGCCGACGATGATGATCAGGGCCGGAAGTGCGGTCGATTCCAGCGAGACGGCCAGACCCTGAATGACGTTCGTGCCGTGGCCGGACACCGAGGCGTTGGCCACCGACTTGACCGGACGGAAGCCCGTGCCGGTGTAGTATTCGGTCACCATCACGATCGCGGCAGTCACACCCAGACCGACGACACCGCACCAGAACAGGCTCATCGGGGCGATGGTCAGGCCGTCTGCAGTCTGAACCGGCCCGCCAACGACCTCGTTGATGATCCAGTAGACCGCCAGGGCCGACAGAAGCCCCGTGGCGATCAGCCCCTTGTAGAGCGCACCCATGATGTTCTGGCTCTTGCCCATGCGGACGAAGAAGGTGCCGATGATCGAGGTGATCACGCACACGCCACAGATGGCCAGCGGCAGCAGCATCATGGCGTCCACGAACGGCGTGTCACGGAAGAAGATGGCGGCCAGAACCATGGTTGCCACGGTCGTCACGGCATAGGTTTCGAACAGGTCAGCGGCCATACCGGCGCAGTCGCCGACGTTGTCGCCCACGTTGTCGGCGATGGTGGCGGCGTTGCGGGGATCATCCTCCGGGATGTTGGCTTCGACCTTGCCGACCATGTCGCCGCCGACGTCAGCACCCTTGGTGAAGATGCCGCCGCCCAGACGCGCAAAGATCGAGATCAGCGAGGCCCCGAAGCCGAGCGCCACCAGGCCGTCCACAACCTCGCGGCTCGTGTTCTCAAGCCCCAGACCCTGCGTCAGCAGCCAGTAGTAACCGGCCACACCGACAAGGGCACCGCCGGCGACGAACAGGCCCGTCACCGCGCCCGAACGGAAGGCGATCGACAGGCCCTTGGCCAGGCTTTCCGACGCGGCCTGAGCGGTCCGAACATTGGCGCGCACCGAAATCAGCATCCCGGCATAGCCGGCCAGGCCCGACAGGACCGCCCCCACCAGGAAGCCGATGGCAGCCCACTGGCCGATCAGCAGCCAGGCGGCGATCAGGATGACCACGCCAACCATGGCGATGGTGGTGTATTGGCGACGGAGATAGGCCGAAGCCCCCTCCTGAATGGCGGCTGCGATTTCTTGCATTCGCGCGTTGCCGGCGTTGGCCTTCATCAGGGCAGCGGTCTGAAGCGCCCCGTAAAGCACCCCCACCGCGCCGGCCAGAATGACCAGCGGCAGGATGTAGTCTTGCATGGCTGTCTAAGTCCTCGTCGTTCTCAAAAGCGCGACGGACCCTTGGCGCGGCGCATTCGTCCGCCTTCCGGTCCCCCCGTGCGCAACGGACGCCTGATCGCGCCCCCGCGGGAAATCGGCGGGAACGTGCCAAAATCCTGCCCAAATCGCAACGGGGCGACCGGTGGAATCTCGAACGAATTAACGATGTCTCAGGCGACGAGGCGCTGAGGCTGCTGCTCGGTGACCTCAACCCGGGTGATGACGCCGCGTCCACAGACGCGAATGGCTGTCGCCATGACGTGGCCGGCCATGGCCGCAGCATTGAGCCGGTTCATTTCGCCCGCCACCGTAAAGGGGCGGCGATGGGCCATTCTCACGAGGGAATCGCGAATGTGCGGGTCCTTTTCGCGAAGGGACATCGGCTCGGTTCCAGCAGCGACATGAAGCTTGAGCCGCACATAGATGTAGTTGCGGATACGGTCATCGACGATGACCGGCAGCCCTACAACCGTGAGGTCATAGGAGCCCGGGCCGCTCGATTCCGCCTCTTCAGCAGCCTTGGCCGGTGCGGCGGAAGCGGTGGCGGCCACAAGGCCCACTGTCAGGAAAGCGCGTCTGTCCATGTCCACATCTTGCCATGGCGACGGTGAAGACCGGGTTAGCGATGCCGCCACCCCGGTGTGTCGATCTCCAGATGCCGCGAGCCGAGGCTTGTTGTGACGCCCTCTCCTGCCCTCATGTGCCCGACAACTGTGACCGCGCACCCCAGGGCTTTGGCCGCGATCCGAACGGGTTCGACGCGTTCCGGCGCGAGCGTGAAGGCGATCTCGTAGTCGTCGCCAGAGGTGGCCAGCCGCACAAGGGCACCTGTCCGATTGTCTTGGGCGGTCACCCAACGATGGGCTGCCGGGGAAATGGGCATCAGGCCAAGGTCAATCATTGCGGCCAGACCTGAGGCCTGGGCGATATGTCCAACGTCCGCAACCAGTCCGTCAGAAATATCGGCGCTCGCCGTTGCCTCGGTCGCGATCAAGCCAGCCAATTCGGTACGCGGCTGTGGCAGGCGATAGCGGTCTGCGAGCCACTCAGCATCACCGGGTCCGAAGGGCGGCGGGTTCGACCCTGTTGCGATCAATCCCAGCCCGCCGTCGCCGATTGTGCCCGTCACCAAAAGGGCATCCCCGAGCTGTGCCGTCGCACGGCTGGGTGTTCGACCGGGCAAGCCCCATCCGATCAGGGTCGCGCCAATAGTGAGCGGACCGGGCGTCGAGACTGTATCACCGCCCAGAAGAGCCAGGCCGTAGATCGCCTGGTCCTGGGCCAGGCCGCGGGCAAATGCGTCCCGCCACGTCCAATCGCAGCTATCGGGCCAGGCACAGCTCATCAGATAGCCGAACGGCTGCGCGCCCTTGGCGGCGAGATCGGACAGGTTCACCCGCAGCAGCTTGCGCGCGATCAGCTCCGGCGGATCGTCCGGCCAGAAATGAACGCCGGCAACCAGGGTGTCATGGGTCAGCACCAGCGTCTTGCCTGATGGGGGCTGAAGAACAGCCACATCATCCAAAAGGCCACGTGCGGCCGGGTGCCCGGCTAGCGGCCTCAACAGCCGTCGAATCGTGTCGAACTCATCGGGACGATCCGCCCCCACGATCTAGCCCCGCACGTCCCGAGCGACGCCGTCCAGGGCTGCATTGACGAAGCCGGCATCACGGTCATCAAAGAACGCCTTGGCCAGTTCGACATATTCGTCCAGCACGACCTCACGCGGAGTATCGGGACGAGAGATCAACTCCCAGGTGCCGGACCTCAGAAGCGCCCGCAGGGTCGAATCCAGCCGGGTGAGTTTCCATCCCTCGGCCAGCCGACGGATCACGGCCTCATCGACCCGAGCCTGATCCGAAACAACGCCACGAACGATCTCGGCGAAATAGGCCTCATCGGCCTCTGCCATCAATTCATCCTCCAGCCGATCATCAAAGCGATGGTCCGAAAACTCCCGGATCACGGCCTCAACGCCGACCCCGGCCAGTTCCATCTGATAGAGGGCCTGAACCGCTGCCAACCGGGCGACGGTGCGGGCACGGCGCTCGCGGGCCGACAGAGGCGTTTCGGTGATCGGACGTTCGGCCTCGGCGGCGGCGAGTTGCTCCATCACCGCCTTCATCGCGCGCGGATCGGTGGGGTCGGTCATGCAGAGGCTCCGCGCAGATTGCGCTTAAGGGCAATGAGGTCCAGGCAGGCCCGCGCTGCCGCGCCGCCCTTGTCGGATTGATTGGGATCGGCTCGCCAATGGGCCTGATCTTCATCGTCGGTCGTCAGAATGCCATTGCCGATGGCCAGGCGGTGATTGATGCCCAATTCGGTCAGGCCCCGCGCCGATTCATTGGCAACAACCTCAAAATGATAGGTGTCCCCGCGGATCACGCATCCCAGGGCGACATAGCCGTCATAGCGGACGCCGATGGGAAGCCTGCCGGATTCTTCGGCAATGGCCACAGCGGTCGGGATTTCCAAGGCACCCGGCACCTGGATGACATTGTATTCGGCCCCGACAGCCTCAAGCGCCCGCTTGGCCCCTGCCAGCAGAAGGTCAGACAGATCATCGTAATAGCGAGCTTCGACGATGAGCACGCGAACGGGTTCTTCGATCATTCGCCGCGCTCCTGTTCCTGCCGATAGGCAATCAGATCCGCGATCGTGCCGATCTTCAGTCCGTGCCGGCGGGCAAAGTCAATCAGGTCCGGCAACCGCGCCATGGTTCCATCGTCATTGATGATTTCACAGATCACGCCGGAGGCGTCACGTCCCGCCAGGCGGGAAATCTCGACCGACGCCTCGGTGTGGCCCGCCCTTTCCAGAACGCCACCCGGTCGAGCCACGATTGGAAACACATGGCCGGGGCTGACCAGATCGTCAGCCTGGTTTGTGGGTGATACCGCCACCATGATGGTCCGTGCCCGGTCTGCCGCTGAGATACCGGTCGTCACGCCCGTCGCCGCTTCGATCGACACGGTGAAGGCCGTACCCATGCCCGAACGATTGGTTTCGACCATCGGCGCCAGGCGTAAGTGCTCGGCGCGCCCGGGCGTCATCGTCAGACAGATCAGTCCCCGCGCCTCGCGCGCCATGAAGGCGATCACCTCCGGGGTAACGGCATCGGCCGGGATCACAACGTCGCCTTCGTTCTCGCGGTCTTCGGCGTCCACGAGAATGTATGGGCGACCGGCTGCGGCCTCCGTCAGAATGGCTTCGATCGGGCTGATGGACGCCTCAGGTATGGGCGCGGAATAGGTCATGCCGTCTCCTGCCACCTTGCGAGGTATCTGGCCAGCATATCAATCTCGAGATTGACCGGATCGCCCGGCTGCAAGCGCGATAGAGTGGTGACCTCAAGCGTGTGCGGGATGACATTGACGCTGAAGTTCTGCTGCGAAACCGCATTCACCGTCAGCGACACGCCATCGACCGTGATCGAGCCCTTTTCGGCGATGAAGCGGTGCAGGGGCTCGGGTGCCGAGATCTCGATCCGCATCGAGCCGCCCTCAAGCGTTGCGGACACGACCTGCCCGACGCCGTCGATGTGGCCCGAGACTATATGCCCGCCCATCTCGTCGCCAAGTCTGGCGGCCCGTTCCAGATTGACCGGCGTGCCTTCCATCCATTGGCCGAGTGTCGTCTTCGACAAGGTTTCTCCGGATACTTCGACGGCGAACCAACCCGACCCCGTCTCGGTGACCGTCAGGCAGCAGCCCGCGTGGCTGATGGAGGCCCCCAGGTCGAGGGTCGCGGTGTCCCAGCGCGTCTCGATCTCATAGCGTCGATCGCGCGCCGTCTGGCGCACGGCGCGCACTCGCCCGATGTCGGTGACAATGCCGGTAAACACTCAACGAACCCTTTGATAGCGTTCCCACAGATCGGGTCCGAGTGCCTCAACCGCAACCCTTTCAAGGCGGGGCGCATCACTCAGCTGGGCAAGCTCCAACTCACCGACGCAAGGGCGACCTTCCGATCCCAGAAGGATTGAGGCCCGGAACCACTCGATCCGATCCACAACCCCCGCCCTCAGGAACGACGCCGCCACCTGCCCGCCCCCCTCAATCAGGACGGAGCCGATGCGTCGCTTTTCGAGCGCGGCCAGCACGGCCTCTACGGTCGGGCGCCCATCGTCGCCGACCTCGACCCGTTCGATCTGGGCGCGCCGGATCGGGCGCGGATCTTCGCCGGTCAGGATCAGGCTGCCCAATTTGGCCGCCTCGGCCAGCGACGGCGTGCGCAGACGAGAATCCAGAATGACCCTCAGGGGCTGTCTCTGCGCCTCTTCCCCGTCAATCCTCACGGTCAGAGACGGATCATCGGCAAGGATCGTCTCGACCCCCACCAGAATGGCACCGTGGTCAGCACGCAGACGGTGACCCTGGGCGCGCGCAGCCTCGCCGGTGATCCATTGGGATTCACCCGATGCCGTGGCAATGCGACCGTCCAGCGACGTCGCCAGCTTGAGCGTGACGGAAGGGCGCATCAGCCCTCGTCCAGTCCCTCGTCCCCAAGGAATCGAGCGAAATCTGACGTGTGGCGAAAGTCCTTGTAGACCGAGGCGTAGCGAACATAGGCGACCTCATCGACGCCCTTGAGCGCCTTCATGATGAAGTCCCCGACCACGCTTGACTGGATCTCGGTTTCGCCAAGGCTTTCAAGCTGACGCGTAATCCGGCTGGTCAGCTGGTCGATCTGTTCTGGCTGGATCGGCCGCTTCCTGAGGGCAATCCGCAGCGACCGTTCCAGCTTGTCGCGGTCAAAGGGCGTGCGACGACCGTTCCTCTTGAGGATCACCAGTTCGCGCAACTGCACCCGTTCAAAGGTCGTAAAGCGCCCCTCGCATTTGCCGCACAGGCGCCGACGCCGAATGGCCGCGCCGTCGTCGGACGGGCGACTATCCTTGACCTGGGTGTCCGGGTTTCCACAGAAGGGGCACTTCATGGCGGTCTATCCGTCGATCCCGCCATAGATCGGGAAGCGGTTGGTCAGGGCGCGGACGTCCGCCCCGACCTTGGCGATCACCGCCGGATCGGCCTCATCGCCGCCCGCCATGGAATCAATGACATCGGCGATCCAGTGACCAATCTGCTGGAACTCGCCCTCACCGAAGCCGCGCGTGGTGCCCGCCGGGGTTCCCAGACGCACGCCGGAGGTGATGGTGAAGGGGGCCTCATCGAACGGCACGCCATTCTTGTTACAGGTCATCAGCGCCTTCTCCAGCTCGCGCTCGGTGGCCTTGCCGGTCACCGACTTGGGCCGCAGATCGACCAGCATCAGATGGCTGTCGGTGCCCCCCGAGACGATGGCGAGGCCACGGTCGACCAGCACCGCCGCCAGGGCCTGGGCGTTCTTCACCACCTGGGCGGCATATTGCTTGAACTCCGGCTTCAGCGCCTCGCCAAAGGCGACTGCCTTGGCGGCGATGACGTGCTCCAGCGGCCCGCCTTGCAGACCGGGGAAGACCGCCGAGTTGATCTTCTTGGAAATGGCCTCGTCATTGGTCAGGACGATGCCGCCGCGCGGCCCGCGCAGGGTCTTGTGGGTGGTCGAGGTCGTGACGTGCGCGTGGGCCACCGGGTCAGGGTAGACGCCGCCGGCGATCAGGCCGGCATAGTGCGCCATATCGACCATCAGATAGGCCCCGACCGAATCCGCGATCTCACGGAACCGCTTGAAATCGATGTGACGGCTGTAGGCGCTAGCCCCCGCGAGGATCAGGGCCGGCTTTTCCTTCTCGGCCATTTCGGCGACGTGGTCATAGTCGATCAGGTGGTTGTCTTCGCGGACCTTGTAGGTGACGGGCCGGAACCACTTGCCCGACTGATTGGCCGGCGAGCCGTGCGTCAGGTGCCCGCCACAGGCCAGGTCCATGCCCAGGAAGGTGTCGCCCGGCTTCAACAGGGCCATGAACACCGCCTGGTTCGCCTGCGCCCCTGAGTGCGGCTGCACATTCGCATAGGCCGCGCCGAACAGCTGCTTCACCCGATCCCGCGCCAGATCCTCGGTGACGTCGACATACTCACAGCCACCGTAATAGCGCCGCCCCGGATACCCTTCGGCGTATTTATTGGTCAGGATCGAGCCCTGCGCCTCCAGCACGGCGCGCGAGACAATGTTCTCGGACGCGATCAGCTCGATGTCCTCGCGCTGGCGCCCCAATTCGCCCTGGATGCCCTTGAAGATATCCGGGTCCGCCGCCGACAGGGGCCTGGAGAAGAAGTCGTTGTGAGTGAAGGCGGTCACGCGTGCGTCCCCTGTGATCTGGAGGCGCATATCTAGTCCCGGAGACAGGCCGGTTACAAGATGTTGTGGCTCGTATGTGCGGAAGGATCGACAATTGCTGGCCACACTGACGCCGCTTTGCCCGCGTCAAGTAGAACCATGATGGCGCATTTCCGGTTTGGGCTTCTGCTGATCGCGCTAGGCAGCCTTCTGGGCGGGGCGGCTCCGCCCATTTCGCCTCCTACAATTGCTCTGGCAGACATCCTCGACAGCCCCGCGGATTTCGACGGACGCCGCCTCAGGGTTTCCGGCTTCCTGTACACCGAGTTTGAAAGTCCGGGGCTGTGGGCCAGCGAGGAAGATTTTCGCAATGACTCTTGGCACCGTACCGCCATCCTGCATCATCTCAGCACGCCGCCACGGAGCGTTGAAGACTACGAGCACCCGTTGAATGGTCGACAGGTCGCCGTTACCGGCTTGGTCACAGTGCCGGATTGGGATGCTACGACCGTCGAGATCTCGGAAGTTATAGCCATTACGGTAGACCCCGCAGATCTCCACACAGAGCGGCGCTGGCGGGTCCATCCGACCGCGCCGATGTGGTTGTTGTTAGGCTACCTGGCTCTTGTGGCCGGAATTACAAGCTGGGCCTACTATGCAAAGCGGGCGCTGTTATTGCCCAAGTAGAAGCACTACGCGACCTCCAGCATCCCCACGACATTACATCGGGTCCACAGTTGATCTATCGCCTGGCCCCGAGCGTCGATCTCTCGTCGGTGCGGGTTTCTACATGGCTCCACTCGAGGAGCAGCGCCTACCACGGCGCATCTATATCCTTGTCCGCATTCAGTAGGCACCGAATCTCGCCCACCTCCCCGGCTTCATCGAGAAGCTGGAAATAGGTTTCCATCTCCGGGTCCTGGCGATAGCGCGTCCCTTCGAGCGGTCCCGAGGTCATGGTCAGAACGTGGTCGGTCAACTCAAACCGCCCGGTTCCACCGTCGAAATCGCGATAGCGTCCCGGCCCGGTGACACCGAACATGGGTCCAGTCTGGGGGTTGGGAACGACCATGCCGCCCATCATCATCGGCGCATCACATTCATAGACGCCCAGCGGCAGGACCGCGCCGCCGGCCTCATCACCGCCGCCGCCACCACAGGCCGCCAGCAGAATGGCCAGAGCCGAGACGGAAACGATGACGCGCATGATAAGCCTCCCCAAAGGAAGCTCGACCGTTGCACGGCCAATTGGCGCTCGCAATGAAGAAATAGACAGCCGTTCGGATCAGGCGACCGACGGCATCCGCGCGACGTTACAGCGGGTCCACAGCTGGTCCATCGCCTCGACCAGGGCGTCCATCATCTCATCCGTATGATCCGGCGAAGGCGTGAAGCGCAGGCGCTCTGTGCCGCGCGGCACGGTCGGATAGTTGATCGGCTGAACATAGACGCCGAACTCTTCCAGCAGCATATCCGAAACCATCTTGCAGTGGACCGGATCGCCGACGAAGACCGGCACGATGTGGCTGGTGGAGGTTTCCATCACCCGGATGCCCTTGGCCTGAAAGCGCGCCTTCAGCGCCGCAGCCCGTTCCTGATGGGCCGCACGCAGTTCCGGGTGGGCCTTCAGATGCCGCACCGAGGCCAGCGCCCCCGCCGTCAATGCAGGAGGAAGACTGGTGGTGAAGATGAAGCCCGAGGCCCACGACCGGATGGCGTCGCACACCGCCGCGTCCGCCGCGATATAGCCACCCATCACGCCGATGGCCTTGCCCAGGGTGCACTCGATGATGTCGATCTGGTCCCGCACGCCGTCGCGCTCGGCGATACCCGCGCCCGTCTCGCCATAGAGACCCACCGCATGGACTTCATCCAGATAGGTCATCGCGCCGTACTTTTGGGCCAGCGCAATCGTGCCCGTCAGATCGGCGATATCGCCGTCCATCGAATAGACGCTCTCAAAGGCGATCAGTTTGGGCGCATTGACCGGCGCGGCAGCCAGCAGGCTCTCGAGGTGCTCCAGGTCGTTGTGCCGGAACACATGCCGATCACCGCCCCCTTGACGAATGCCAGCGATCATCGAGGCGTGGTTCAGGGCGTCCGAAAACACGATCAGCCCAGGCAGGATCTTTTGCAGGGTCGAGAGCGTCGCCTCGTTGCCCACATAGCCCGAGGTGAACAGCAGCGCCGCTTCCTTGCCGTGCCAGTCCGCCAGCTCGCGCTCCAGGTCGACGTGATAGCGCGTGGTGCCCGAGATATTGCGGGTGCCACCGGCCCCGGCCCCGGCCTCATCGACCGCTGCCTTCATGGCGTCGAGCACAACCGGGTTCTGGCCCATGCCGAGATAGTCGTTGGAGCACCAGACGACGACGTCCTGCTCGGACCCGTCCTCTCGTCGCCGCACGGCGCGCGGGAACTGACCGCGCATGCGCTTCAGGTCGGCGAAGACGCGATAGCGCCCTTCCCCCTTCACCTGTTCGATGGCGGTTTCAAATGCGGATCGGTAGTCAAACAACGCAGGTGTACTCGTCGGTTCCGATTATGGACGCGGTCATGCGCCTGTCCGGGCCGAATGTCCATGTCAGCAGAAGGGAAATTGGCAGGAACCGCTTAATTGATAACGTCTCGCAGTTCCTCGCCGGCCCAGGCCTGGCTCAAACATTTCAACAGCAGGTCCCTAGTCAAAGATGTCGAAGAGGTCGAAGCCCCGTCGACGCCGGCGACCATCGTGGCCGTACTCGCCGCGCTCGCCATATTCGCCACGTTCGCCGCGCTCGCCATAGCCGTACTGTTGGGGCTGTTGCTGTGGGGCCGAAGATTGCGGACGCGCCGCCGGAGCCTGCGCTGCGCCATCATCCCGGCTGGCCTGCATCAGCTTTTCCAGTTCGCCGCGATCCAGCCACACCCCACGACAGGTCGGACACATGTCGAACTCGACCCCATTGCGGTTCACAGTCTGCATGGACGCGTTGTCGTTCGGGCAAAGCAGCAAGGGCATCAGGGTCTCCATTTTCGTCTGATGCCTCCCAAATGGCCTTGCCGCGCGTTGGGCGCAACTGTGCCATGACATTGCCCTGTTCGCTGGCTCACCTGTCGATGGGGGAAGCAGCATGCTCTGGCACCGCAGGATCGTTGATCATCTGAGGAAACCGCGGACCCAGCGGTGGCTGATGGCGACTGGCCTGGTGGGCGTGGCGCACGTCCTGATCCTGACGAACCTGGCCCCCACCGCACGTCTGAACACCTACCGCACCCAGGCTGAGCGCCCGGTCGCGCCGATTTACATCCAGATCACGCCACGCTCGCGCACGCCGGCCCAGCCCCCGACACCGGCGCGTGCCGGAACCGCATCGTCGAATCTACCCCCCATCGCTGTGCGTGAGGCCCGCCGCTCGGCGCACCCAGCCGAAGTCGCGCCACTGGTTGTCGATACGCCACCGCCGGGCGTGAGATCCCATTCACAGGGGCGGGTTATCCCCCAATCCTGGCGCGAGCGATGCGAACTCGGCCCTGGCGAGGTGACGGAAGCCGCCTATCAGGCCTGCCGGGACGCCTTCCTGCGTACGTCCACGCCTCGCCAACCAGCAACGCCCCGCACCGATCCGAGAGACGACTGGGCGGCCCGTTCCGCCGCCAATGTCGCCCGCTATGAATATTATCGCTCCCCGGCCCTGACGGGCAGCGGCAATGCGGCCCCCTCCTCCACGCCGGGGTCGAACTTCGGCATGGGCGAAATTGACCGCAGCGTCGTCTATGCGACCGGCGAGCGGCCGGTGGTGAACGGCGGGATTGATTGATCTGACGGCAACGAAAAAGCCCCGGAGGTTTCCCTCCGGGGCTTGATCCGTTCAGCTCGGCTCGAAAGCCTAGCCGTCGATCTCGGCAGCCAGATCTTCCGGCAGAGCCTCGATTTCCGCCGCAGCGGCCTTGGCGCGCTGAGCGGCCAGCTTCTCGTCGCGCTTGTGCGCCACGCGTTGCAGACCGCGCAGGTAAGACCCCGTGCCCGCCGGGATCAGACGCCCGACGATGACGTTCTCCTTGAGGCCTTCCAGGGTGTCGATCTTGCCGTTGACCGCCGCATCAGTGAGGACGCGGGTGGTCTCCTGGAACGAGGCCGCCGAGACGAAGCTCTTGGTCTGGAGCGACGCCTTGGTGATGCCGAGCAGCACCGGCTGGGTCGTCGCCGGACGGCCACCGCGCTTCTCGGTCTTGGCCTGTTCGAGATCGAACTCGGACTTATCCATGTGATCGCCCTTGATCAGGCCGGTTTCACCCGGATCGACGATCTCGACCTTTTGCAGCATCTGACGAACGATCGTCTCGATGTGCTTGTCGTTGATCGGCACGCCCTGCAGTCGATAGACGTCCTGCACTTCGTTCACGAGATACTCGGCCAGGGCCTCGACGCCCTGAATGCGCAGCAGATCGTGCGGATCGGGGTTGCCGTCGATGATGTAGTCGCCCTTCTGGATCAGGTCGCCGTCCTGGACAGAGATGTGCTTGCCCTTCGGGATCAGGAATTCGACCGCCTCGGCCTGGTTGCCATCGGCATCCGGCTCCGGGGTGATCTTGATCCGGCGCTTGTTCTTGTAGTCGCGACCGAACTCGACCCGACCGTCCATCTCGGCGATGACGGCGCAGTCCTTCGGACGACGCGCTTCGAACAGCTCGGCCACCCGCGGCAGACCGCCGGTGATGTCGCGGGTCTTGGCGCTTTCGGTCGGCACGCGGGCGATGACCTCACCCGGCTTGACGTCGTCGCCGTCACCCACGGACAGGATGGCCCCGACCGGCAGCTGGTAACGGGCGTCGCCGCCCGAAGCCAGCTTCTGGTAGCCGCCGTCCTTGTCCATCACGCCCATGCTCGGACGCAGGTCCGAACCGCGCGGGCTGGCCCGCCAGTCGGAGACGACGCGCTGGGCGATGCCGGTGGCTTCGTCGGTTTCCTCGCGGATCGACAGGCCGTCCACCAGATCCTCGAAGCGGACCTTGCCGGCCACTTCGGTGATGATCGGGTTGGTGTACGGGTCCCACTCGGCCAGACGCTGGCCCTTCTTGACCGTGTCACCGTCCTTGATGCGCAGGCGCGTACCGTAGGGCACGCGATAGCTCTCGCGGTCCTTGCCGTCGACCTGAACCGTGATGGTCAGGTTGCGGCTCATCGACACCAGATCGCCATGCGAGGCCTTGACCGTCGCACCGTCGCCCAGCTTGACCGTGCCGTCGTTGACGGCCTCGAAGAAGGACTGTTCGGCCACCTGGGCGGCTCCACCGATGTGGAAGGTCCGCATGGTCAGCTGGGTGCCCGGCTCACCGATCGACTGGGCGGCGATGACGCCGACCGCTTCACCGATGTTCACCGGCGTACCACGCGCCAGGTCACGACCGTAGCAGGCGCCGCAGACCCCGACTTCGCTTTCGCAGGTCAGGACCGAGCGGACCTTGATCGTCTGGACACCGGCGGCCTCAATGACCTCAACCAGTTCTTCGTCGATCAGAGTGTCGGCCGGGACGACGACGTCCTCGGTGCCCGGCTCCTTGACGTCCTCGGCCGTGGTGCGGCCCAGCACGCGGTTGCCCAGCGACACCAGCACTTCACCGCCTTCGACAACGGCCTTCAGGGTGATACCCCGGGTCGAACCACAGTCCTCTTCAGTGATGATGCAGTCCTGCGCCACGTCCACCAGACGGCGGGTCAGATAACCCGAGTTGGCGGTCTTCAGCGCGGTGTCGGCCAGGCCCTTGCGGGCGCCGTGGGTGGAGTTGAAGTACTCCAGAACGGTCAGGCCTTCCTTGAAGTTCGACACGATCGGCGTCTCGATGATCTCGCCGGACGGCTTGGCCATCAGGCCGCGCATCCCGCCGAGCTGCTTCATCTGGGCCTGCGAACCGCGGGCCCCCGAGTTGGCCATCATGTAGATCGAGTTGATCTCGCCTTCACGCCCATCGGCACCGATGGTCGGGGCCTTCAGCTCGGCCATCATTTCGTCAGCCACGCGGTCGGTGACCTTGGCCCAGGCGTCAACGACCTTGTTGTACTTCTCACCCTTGGTGATCAGGCCGTCGGCGTATTGCTGTTCGTATTCCTCGACCAGCTTCTGGGTTTCTTCGACCAGAGCCGTCTTGCGAGCCGGAATGACGATGTCGTCCTTGCCGAACGAAATGCCGGCCTTGGCGGCTTCCTTGAAGCCCAGACCCATCAGCTGGTCGGCGAAGATGACCGTCGCCTTCTGACCACAGTGGCGATAGACCACGTCGATCAGATTGCCGATCTCCTTCTTGGTGAGGTTCTTCTCGAGCAGGCGATGGCCGATGTTCGGGTTGCGCGGCAGCAGCGCCCCGATCTTCATGCGGCCCGGCGTGGTGTCGATAACTCGCGTGACCTCTTCACCGTCCGGACCCAGCTCGGTCCAGCGCGCCTTGATCCTGGTGTGCAGGGTCACGACGCCGGCGTCGAGCGCCGCGTCGATTTCCGCCGGATTGCCGAACAGCTTGTTCTCGCCCGGCTCACCGTCCTTGACCAACGACATGTAGTACAGACCCAGGACGATGTCCTGAGACGGCACGATGATCGGACGGCCGTTGGCCGGCGACAGGATGTTGTTCGTCGACATCATCAGGACGCGAGCTTCCAGCTGGGCCTCAAGGCTCAGCGGGACGTGGACAGCCATCTGGTCGCCGTCGAAGTCGGCGTTGAAGGCGGCGCAGACCAGCGGGTGCAGCTGGACGGCCTTGCCCTCGATCAGCTTGGGCTCGAACGCCTGGATGCCCAGACGGTGCAGCGTCGGCGCGCGGTTCAGCAGAACCGGATGCTCGCGGATGACCTCTTCCAGGATATCCCAGACCTGCGGCTGCTCGCGCTCGACCATCCGCTTGGACTGCTTGACGGTACCCGACAGGCCCTTGGCGTCCAGGCGCGCATAGATGAACGGCTTGAACAGCTCCAGAGCCATCTTCTTGGGCAGGCCGCACTCGTGCAGCTTCAGCTCCGGTCCGACCACGATGACCGAACGGCCCGAGTAGTCGACGCGCTTGCCCAGAAGGTTCTGACGGAAGCGGCCCTGCTTGCCCTTGAGCATGTCGGCCAGCGACTTCAGGGGACGCTTGTTGGCACCGGTGATGACGCGGCCACGGCGGCCGTTGTCGAACAGGGCGTCAACCGACTCCTGCAGCATCCGCTTTTCGTTGCGGATGATGATGTCGGGGGCCCGCAGCTCCATCAGGCGCTTCAGGCGGTTGTTCCGGTTGATCACCCGGCGGTACAGGTCGTTCAGGTCCGACGTCGCAAAGCGACCGCCGTCCAGCGGCACCAGCGGGCGCAGTTCCGGCGGAATGACCGGCACGATGGTCAGGATCATCCACTCGGGCTTGTTGCCCGACTCGATGAAGGCTTCCATCAGCTTGAGGCGCTTGGACGCCTTCTTGGCCTTCATTTCCGAAGGATTGTCAGCCAGCTCGGCACGGTGCTTGGCGGCCTCAGCCTCCAGGTCGATCGCCATCAGCAGGTTACGGACGGCCTCGGCTCCGATTTCGGCAGTGAAGCCGTCATCGCCGAACTCTTCCTGGAAGCGATAGAACTCGTCTTCGGTCAGAAGCTGGTTCTGCTTGAGCGGGGTCAGGCCCGGCTCGGTGACGATGTAGTTCTCGAAATACAGGACCCGCT
>CAZYFY010000006.1:0-108343 GCA_964647275.1 uncultured Brevundimonas sp. | reverse complement strand
CGTTCCAGTCGGTCGCGCCCATGGCGCGCAGGGGCTCCATCAGGCCGCCGGGCACATTCTCGGTCGGGTTGAACAGGCCGATGTGCTCGAACAGATGGGCAAAGCCGGTCTGCCCCTCCGGTTCGTCCTTGGAGCCGACGTTGTACCAGGCATGGACGGCCACGACCGGAGCCTTGCGATCCGTATGGACGACAACGCGCAGACCGTTTTCCAGCGTGAAGGTCTGGTAGTCGAGCTGAATGCCTTCGGCGAGTTCAGAGGCCGGGGCCGGATCGGGCAGGCTCTGGGCTGAAGCCATCGGGGCCAGAGCCAGCGCAAAGAAGGCCGTCAACGCAATCAACCGCATGGTCCATCCCCCGAGGAGGGCCGGCACCCTCGCGCTGCCGTCCTATTCAGCCGGGAGGCGGGCGACAAGTTACGATGGAGTCACGTTCGCCTGATCCTCGGTCAACCCCATGGCCTGTCACGAAATTACCTCTTTACATGAACGGCCATTTTCCCCATATGCGACGCCTTCCGGCGGACCCCGTAGGTCTGATCTTGCGCCGCTAACGCCGGGTCTGGGTTAACAACAAGCAGGGGGTTACGTGCGTTGCACAGTTACCAATCTCCCCTGGACCTGGTCCGTGAGCGGTCCCCGGAGCGTCCCGTCGCCCTCGTGCGACGCCGTTCCGTTTCCGTAGCGGCGCGCTGGTTCCAGGACAATCTGAACGCTGACGTCTTCTATGCGGTGAAGGCGAACCCTTCGCGCTGGGTCATTGAGACTCTGGTGGAATCGGGCGTGACCGCCTTTGACGTTGCCTCGCTGGCCGAGATCGAGCTGGTGCGCTCGGTGCTGCCCGATGCGCGCTTGGCCTTCATGCACCCGGTCAAGAGCCGGTCGGCCATCTCCAAGGCCTATTTCGACCACGGCGTGCGGACCTTCTCGCTGGATTGCCAGGACGAGCTGGACAAGATCCTTGATGCGACGGGCCAGGCCACGGACCTGAACCTTGTGGTGCGTATGGCGGTTTCCGCAGACGGCGCGGCCTATACGCTGTCGGGCAAGTTCGGCGTTTCGGTCGACCAGGCCCCGACCCTGCTGATGGCGGTGCGTCGGGCGGTCAAGGACGGCCTGATGGGTGTGTCCTTCCACGTCGGCAGCCAGTGCATGCGCCCGACGGCCTTCCAGGCGGCCATGGCCCAGGTCGGCCGCGCGATCTCGCGCGCCGGTGTGATCGTCGACATCGTCGATGTCGGTGGCGGCTTCCCGTCGGTCTATCCGGGCATGGTCCCGCCGGACATGAGCGAATATGCCGATGCCATCCATCGCGGCTTTGCCGAGATGCCGGTGTCGGAGACGACCGAGCTGTGGTGCGAACCGGGCCGGGCGCTGGTGGCGGAATCGTCGTCGGTGCTGGCGCGGGTCGAGCTGCGCAAGGGCGATGCCCTGTATCTGAACGACGGGTCCTATGGCTCGCTGTTTGATGCCACGCACAGCCGCTGGCCCTTCCCGGTCAAGCTGGTGTCGGACCGCGAGGCCTCGGACGATTTGAAGGCCTTCCGCTTCTACGGCCCGACCTGCGACAGCATCGACCATATGCCGGGTCCGTTCTGGCTGCCGGCCGATGTCGAAGAAGGCGACTTCATCGAGATCGGCATGCTGGGTGCCTATGGTGTGGCGATGTCGACGGGTTTCAACGGCTATGGCGAGCACGACCTCGCCTTCGTCGAAGACGCCCCGATGGCCTCGCTCTACGGTCTGGCCCCGCGCTCCATTCCGACTGTGCGCACCACGGCGGAAGAGCAGGCCCGCAAGGTCGTTCGCCTGAGCCGTCCCAAGGGCAAGGCGGGCGTCCGCACCAAGAAGCGGCGGTAAGGTCGTCGTGAATCGTGATGCGTGATTCGTGATTGGTTGACTCTTCGGCAGTCGCCTTCACCCATGATCTGTCCCCTTCGTGAAGCATGAACCATGCGAACGCATCACGATCTCGACGTTTGGAAACTGTCCCTGGATTGGGTCGAGGCGGTCTATCGGTGTTCCGCCAATTGGCCTTCCGATGAACGCTTCGGACTGACCAGCCAGGTTCGTCGTGCTGCAGTGAGCGTCAGCGCCAATATCGCCGAAGGTGCCGGACGAAGGGGAACGGCAGAGTTCATACAATTCATCGGTATCGCACGCGGGTCATTGGCCGAAGTGGAAACACATCTCCTCATTGCCATTCGCCTCGGCTATGTAACCTCCGATCAACTCTCCCCGGTGCTCGCCGATCTAGAGCGTATCAGTCGCATGCTCGCCATGTTGTCGACCCGCTTGAAGCAACGTCAGCAGACCTGACGACCTACTCCAATCACGAATCACGAATCACGAGTCACGAGAATGAACGCACCGACGAACCAAAAGGCGGAACTGCTGCAAAACACCGTCGAGCACGTCGACATCACCTCCTTCGACGCGCGCCCGATCATCGACAGCATGCGCAAGATGAGCTTCTCGTCGCGCGACACGGCGCGGGCCGCTGACATCTTCAACATGGCGTTGGAGGACAAGTCCTGCTCGCCGTGGCTGATCCTGGCCGGTTCGACCTCGGCCGGTGGCTGCATGCACGTGTACCGTGACATGGTGAAGATGGGCATGATCGACGCGGTCGTGGCCACCGGTGCCTCGATCGTCGACATGGATTTCTTTGAGGCCCTAGGCTTCAAACACTATCAGGCCGCCGGTCCGGTCGATGACAATGTGCTGCGCGACAACTACATCGACCGCATCTACGACACCTATATCGACGAGGAAGAGCTCCAGGCGTGCGACCACACAATTCTGGAGATCGCCAACCGGCTGGAGCCGCGCGGCTACTCCAGCCGTGAGTTCATCTGGGAGATGGGCAAGTGGCTGTCGGAGGGCAACGCCAAGAAGCCCGGCTCGCTGATCCAGACGGCTTACGAAGAGGGCGTGCCGATCTTCTGCCCGGCCTTTGTCGACTCATCCGCCGGCTTCGGTCTGGTCAAGCACCAGAAGGAGCGCGCCGCCGCCGGCCAGCCCTACATGATGCTGGACGCCATCGCCGACTTCCGCGAACTGACCGACATCAAGATCGCAGCGGGTACCACCGGCCTGTTCATGGTCGGCGGCGGCGTTCCCAAGAACTTCGCCCAGGACACGGTGGTTTGCGCCGAAATCCTCGGCGTCGAGGCTGATATGCACAAATACGCCGTCCAGATCACCGTCGCCGATGTGCGCGACGGAGCCTGTTCGTCGTCCACGCTGAAAGAAGCCGCGTCGTGGGGCAAGGTCTCGACCACCTATGAGCAGATGGTGTTCGCCGAGGCCACCACGGTCGTGCCGCTGATCGGCTCGGACGCCTATCACCGCGGGGCCTGGAAGAGCCGCGAAAAGCCCCGCTGGGCCAAGCTGTTCGGGAAGTAAAACTGGAAAGGGCCGGAGCGATCCGGCCCTTTTCTTATTGCGCGCTATTCGGGCACCGGCAGGGCCGAGCGCGCGGCCCGGACGGCCGTCACCATCGGTCGACCAGCTATGCAGCCGCCCTCGAAGTCCCGGTACATCGATCCATTCGCGTCCGACCATGTCACGCGGGCACCGCCCCCGCCGTCGGCCCAGTATTCACCGACACAGTTTTCACCGTCCGACTGCTGAACGAGCTGCACCGTCGGCCGGTAAGGGGCAAGGGCATCGCGAAAGCGAGTGTAGGTGTCCGGTGATCCATGGATGATCCGTCGCTGTTCGCGCCAGACATCATAGTTCCTCGCCCAGGAACCAGTCGTCACCCAGATACGACCGTCCTCTGCAACGGTGACCTCTTTAGTCTCGCACCGGCCACAGAACGGGAAGCCCTCGGGGCGGTAGGTTATCCGCTCCAAGTGAGCAGGGATCGGCGGCCACGGGGTCGACGCGCACGCGGCAATAGGGCCTGCAAGCACCAGCACGACCAAGGCACGCAGTGAGCACTTCATAGCCGGACTATGGACGAACTTCCGGCGGCGGCAACCGGTTTGGCAACCTGGAAAGTCGCTGCGTCTACCCAAACTTTGTCATCCCGGAAGCCCGAAGGGCTATCCGGGACAAGGGTCAGGTCATCCTCATGCAGGACCGCAAACAGCACAGCGAGCGGCACCCTTGTCCCGGCTCAGCGCCGCGGCGCGGCTTGGCCGGGATGACAAGGCTCTATAAGCCAAGCGTCATGGAACCGACGTCCGCCGGAGCCGCTTACTTTCGGAGCAGGAGTGCCCCATGACAGACCAACCCGTTGGACCGCGCGAGCGTGAGAGCGAACAGGGCCCCGAAATCGCCTCGCCTCAGCCGGATCGCAAACCAGGTGATACCGATGAGAAGGGGGCCTGCGCCCTGACGGGATCGGGGGTCGGCTCGGACACGCGCGCCGGGTCGCTGCAAGGCGGATCTGCAACCGGATCGGAGCGGGATGAGGCCCAGGCGGCGTCGGATCGCTTTCTGGCGGACATCGGGCCGACGAAACAGGCCCAGGACCCGCCGACCGCGTAACCTAGCCGAAGCGGCGGCGTCCGCCGGTCTGCTGGATCAGGGTGTTGCGCACGAATTCCGAAGGCGGCTCGGCTTCGGCCAGAACCTGCTCCTTGATGGCGCGCGGCTCGCCGAACAGATGGCCCTGGCCCAGTGCGATGTCGAGCTCGAGAATGTCGATGATCTGACGTTCGGCCTCGACCTTTTCGGCGATGACTTCCAGACCGTAACGGCGGGCCAGCTCAGCAAAATCGCCCGGATGAATGTCGCGCAGACGCGGATTGGCCGGGGCGGCATCCAGATCAAGCAGTTGTTCGAGCAGGAGCTCGGCCGACACCTTGACGAACTTCACGTCGGACCGTTGCAGGTCGGTGAAATCCAGATCCAGCGTCTGGATCTTGTCGATCGAGAAGCGGAAGCCCAGGTCGGCCAGCTTGGCCATGTTGCGGGCCTCGACCGCGCCGCGCACGTCGAAGTTCGCCTGACCCAGCTCAAAGATCAGCGAGTCCTTCAGGTCGCGGTTCTCGTTCAGGAACTCGAGAAACTGCGGGAAGAAGACTTCATCGGCCAGGGAGGTCAGGGCGATGTTGCAGAAGACCCCGACTTTGCGATCCTGACGCGCCAGGCGCCGCACAATCTGGGCGCAGCGGAACAGGAGCAGATTGTCGATGGCGGCGGTCAGCCCCTCATCCTCGGCAACCGAGAGATATTCGGCCGGCATCATCACGCGGCCCGTGTCGTCGCGCAGACGCGTAAAGCTCTCATAGTAGGAGGTCTTGCGCTGGGGCAGGGTGACGATCGGCTGGAGATACAGGTCCACCCGGTTCTCGGTCAGGGCTTCGCGAACGTGGGACACGACGGCGGCGGTCTGGTGCCGGCGACGGCCCTCGGCGGCGTCCATGGGCGGCGCGGCCCGATCAATGGCGCTGAGCTTGAGGTCCAGGTTCTCCGACAGGCGCTGGACGAGGATTTCCAGCATCCGCACCTCGCCGGTCAGGGCTTCGGTCTGTTCGGAGGGGGCCCCGGACTGGACGGTTTCAGCTAGGTCGCTGAGGGCTCCCTGGGTCGTTTCCAGAGCATCGGCCAACAGACGGTGCGCCTCACGCACAGCGGTGAGCTGACGGTTCGTCTCGCGGCGAGCCAGCGCCCCGGCAATCATGGCGTGAACCCCGGCCCCAAGACCGAGCGCGCCGAACAGCGCCGCCATGGCCGTGCCCACACCCATGCCACTGCGCCAGAACAGGGTGGCGATGGTCAGGGCCAGACAGGTCCAGGCCGCGATCAGAAAGCCCGTGATCAGTTTCGACATGCGCGCGAGCCTCGAAGGAATCGGTTGATTATCGGGCGTTTCGCCGCCATCGGCTAGGGGCGGAATTTCAAAGGAGGAACCGGGCCATGCAATTGTTCGATCTGACCGGAAAGACGGCCATCATCACCGGCTCCTCGCGCGGCATCGGGCGGGCCATCGCCGAGCGGCTGGCCGAGCACGGGGCCAATGTCGTGATCTCTTCACGCAAGGCCGGTCCCTGCGACGAGGCGGCTGCCGAAATCAACGCCCGATACGGCGAAGGCCGTGCCATCGCCGTGCCGGCCTCGATCGCCTCTCGCGAAGACCTGCAACGTCTGGTCGATGAGACGAATGCCGCCTTTGGTCAGATCGACATCGTGGTCTGCAATGCGGCGACCAACCCCTATGCTGGGCCGATGGCGGGAATTTCGGACGACCAGTTCGAGAAGATCCTTCAGAACAACGTCATTTCGAACCACTGGCTGATCCAGATGGTTGCGCCGCAAATGCTGGCCCGCAAAGAGGGCTCGATCATCATCGTCTCGTCGATCGGTGGCCTGCGCGGCAATGCCCTGATCGGGGCCTACAACATCTCCAAGGCGGCCGACATGCAGCTGGCCCGCAATCTGGCGGTCGAATGGGGCCCAATGAATGTGCGGGTGAACTGCATCGCGCCCGGCCTGGTCCAGACTGACTTCGCCAAATACCTTTGGGAAAATCCGGCCCTGTTGAAACAGGTCACCGAACCGGCCCCGCTCAAGCGTATCGGCCAGCCCGATGAAATTGCGGGGGCGGCGGTCTATCTGGCGTCACCGGCGTCCAGCTACATGACCGGCCAGACCCTGGTGATCGATGGCGGCATCACCATTGCCTGGTAGGCGGGGGTTGCTGCCTCAGGCGGCGCTTTCGGAGGCTTTCTCGTCGGTCGCCCGGCGCCAGGGCCCAGCGTAGGACTTGTTGACCAGACGCCGCCGGCAAGGCCCGAAATAGTCTTCCGATTTCACGAAGGGGCGCGGCTTGTAGATGACCGCATGAATGCGGTCGAGCACGGCCTTGGCCGTCACCGGCTTGACGATAAACTCGGTCACGCCCGCATCGCGCGCCTCGACGACGCGGCTCTTTTCCGAATGGCCGGTCATCATGATGACCGGCAGATACGGGTTGGGGCTGTCGGCGCTGTTGCGGATCATGCGGGTGAATTCCACACCGTCCAGCGGGGCCATGTTGAAATCGACGATGGCCAGGTCCGCCGGCCAGTCGCGCAGGGCGTCCATGGCCTCGGCCCCGTCGCGGACCTCACGGATACGCCGGAACCCCGCAGAATTGAGGATGGTCGCGGTGATGGCCCGCATGTGCTGGTTATCATCTGCCAGCAGAATTTGTAGCGCCCCAAACGCCGACATGCGAACTCAGATTGTCCCGTTAACCAAACGTGGCATGAGAGCAGCCTTATGCGTGATTCGTCACCAACTGGTTGCCAAAAATCAATGATTGGCGATCAGATCGTCAGTGACCCCACCAATGTCGACGGATCAAAGTTGCGGTTGCGCCAGCGAGCCCGCCAACACAGGTGCGGTCCGGTTGCCCGACCGCTGGACCCGACGCGACCGATGACCTGACCGCGCGTCACGCGCTGGCCGTTCTCCACCAGCAGCCGCGATTGATGCAGATAGACTGTGATCAGACCCTGGCCGTGATCCAGGAAGGTGATGCCGCCCTCATAATGCATGTCGGGATAGGCCAGCACGACCAGGGCGTCGGACGGGGCGTGAATGTCGGTGCCGGCCGGTGCCGCCATGTCGATGCCGTAGTGCGGCCGCGCCGGGGTTCCGTTCAGGACGCGCTGGGACCCCCACCGGCTGGAGACGCGGAACTGGGCCAGGGGCCAGTCAAAGCCCTCGGCGAAATCCTCAGAGGCGACCCGGCTGGCGTAGGCATCGGCCTTCAGGCTGCCTTCGCGACGAATGCGAGCCAGAAGGGCAGGGTCCGTCGGATCGACGGTGGTCGGTGGCAAGCCGTTGATCGTCTGGCTGGGGAAATCGCCGCGCGCGACCGCGACCGTCTCATTGGCTCGCCAGTCACCCTGACGGGCCTCGATGCGGGTCAAGGGACCGCAATCGCGGTCCAGGCCGATGAAAAACCGCCCGCCTGATCCCGCCGCCGTCAGGGCCTCGTCATCGACGAAGATCAGAGCCCCTGCAGGCGCCCGCCCCAGGATAAAACCGCCCTGGGTGAACCGCCCGGTCAGCTGAAGCGTCGGCGGACTCGCCTGGGCCCAGGCCGAACTCGCGGCACCGGCCGCCAGAAGCCCGCTGGTGAAGCCACGCCGGTTCATGCGGCCCTCCCGCCGAGAATTCGCGCTGCCTCAGCCGCCCCGGCATAGGGTTCCTGGCGCTCGCTGGACCAGTATCTGAGGGTGTCCAACGGGATGCGCTGGCCCGTCGCGGCACAGGTGACGAAGCGCCCGGATCGCAGCACGACGAACTCGCCCTGGCCGTAGTGGAGCTGGGCTTCCTGTCCCGACGATCTGTCCTGGCTTGTCATGTGCCGCAGAATAGGCGGGGGAACGGCGTTTCGCCAGATGAACTAGGCGGCGCGTGACGCACTTTCTGCTTCGAGCTGGGCCCGGAAGGCGGCGCGGGCGCGTGAAACCCAGCCGGCGAAGGTGTCGATCGTCTGGGCCAGTCTCTGGGTATCGCGAATGCCGGACAGATCGCCTGGGCCGGCCAGAGCCAGTTCCATTGCGTCGCGGTTACGCGCATTGGCCATGAAGGGCTGATACTGGTCCCTCAACCGCGTCAGGGCCGGATTGTCCTGGGCCAGGGAATAGCCGATGCCGGTGCGGATCACCCGTGTCTCCTCGTCGGCGGACAGGCGGGTGGTCGGCGTCTGCCAGCGCGTGCCGAGGCTTGCCTCATAGAGGCCGGCGGCATCGCCCCATCGCTGCTGCTTCCAGAAAACGTCGGCGCGCACGGCATTGGCGTCGGGCGAGGTGTCGTTGCCGAGAACCTCCAGGGCATGATCCAGCCGACCCAGCATCATCAGGGCCCGCGCCTCCAGGGCCCGGCGTTCGTTCTGAAGGGCGGTGGGCAACAGGGTCGTGCGTGACTGCCAGATGTCTTCAAGGGCGCGCTGGGGCTCTCGGTTCATCAGACGGATCGAGGCGGCATCGGTCGCCACAGAGGCGGCGGCCACGCCGTCCAGCCGGTTCTCAACCTGGTATTCCAGAAGCGCCGCCGCCCGGTCGAGCAGGTCCAGATCGACCAGACGCCGGGACAGCCGGCGGACCATCTCGTCGCCTTCGGCCCCCGGCGGGGTCAGCTCCCGGAAATCTTCGAATAGCCCCACCGCCTGGATAGGCTGAAGGCCATCGGCGGCCCCCTCGAGGAACAGCGCGCGGAAGGCGTTAGCCAGGTCCGCCTGAAGCTCTGCCGACTGGGGCAGGTTGGGCATCCGGTCGCCGGCTCCGCGCAGAACCTCCAACGCCTGTCGGTACAGGCCCTGACCCAGATAGACGTCGCCCAGGGTGCGGATGACTTCCAGCTCGGTGGCGTCGCCGCGCCAGCGCCAGCGCAACGGCTCCATCCGCTCGATGGCCTGGGCCGGGGTAATCGTTCCGGCCGCCAGATCCAGGCGAGCCGCATTCAGACTGGCGGGAACCGCCAGATCCTCAAAGGGCGCGCGGGCGACCGCCTGATAGATGCGGTGGGCGCGAACCGTGTCGCCGTCGGCCTCGATCAGGCGGGCCTGAATCAGACGAACCGCCAGCTGTTCGCGCGGTCCGATTTCCTGGCTGAGCGCGTATTCGACCAGAGCCTGGGCGGCGGCCTTGTCATCCTGGTGCAGGGCGGCTTCGGCATGGGCCAGGGCGAACCGGGCCCGCCAGACGGCCGGGAAGCTGTCGACAGCCGAACGGCCTTCGGCGAAGGCCGAGCGTGCGACGTCCCATTGGGCCTGGCGGGCGGCGATATAACCGCGCCAGATCGCCGCCGAGCCGTCGTTCATCAGGGGGCCCGAAGCAAAATCAGCCTGGGCTTCCGCCAGGCGACCGATGGCGGCCCGCGCAGCCCCGCGTAGACCGCGAACCTCAGCCTGACCCGCCATGGCCGGGTTGGACTGGACCAGGGCATTGAGCACGCCGATGGCTTCGTAATGCAGTCCTGAACCCACCAGGAAGCGCGCTAGGGCCAGGCGTGCCTCGACCGGGGCGTTGTCGCCCTCGCCGGCCTCATGGGCGGCGCTGGCCTGGAGCTCACGATAGCGGGCCGAGAAGCCGCCTTCACCCGTGTCGGACCAGTCTGCCAGGATCATCGCCGGCATCGGGGCGGCGCGCGGGCCGGGCCGGGCCTCGACCCGTTGCAGTTCGTCGGTCGGGTCTGACAGCGTCAGACCGGCCGGGCGGCTGATGCGGACCAGGTCGCCGGCGATATTGACCGTCAGGTCGTCCACGGTCGGGGTCAGGGCCAGGCCCTGAGCCGTCGGCAGCAGGGTCATATCGACCAGGCGGCGCTCGAGCGGCAGACCCTTGGACGGGCCGGCGGCGGTGATGACCCCGATGCGGTCCCCGACGGTCGGGTCCTGAATCCACAGGATACGGGTGGCACCCGGCACCGCGGCCGCCAGGGCTGAGGGGCCGCTGTCTTCGTCCCGGGCGACGGTAATGTTGGAGTCCGGGGCCTCGGGTGTTCCGCCCAGGGTGACGATCCACCGCCCACCTTCCGACCGGGCCGACGGCTGGGCCGACGACGGGGCCTCGACCCGCACGGCGGTGAAATCGTCGCCACGGACCCAGCGGATGGACCGGGCCGGACCCAGACCCGCCGCCGCCTGCTCAAGATCGAGCCGGGCCGAGCCGTCAAAGACGATCCAGACGGCATCGCCTCTGCGGAAAACTGCGGCAGGGGTCGGCTGGCCCCAGTTGAAGTTCAGCGTGAGGGTGTCTCCCTCGACCGTCATGGCGACGGGGACGACGGTGGCACGTTCGGCGGGCCGCATCGCGGCCTCGGCACCCGGCTCATAGATGTTGAGGAAGGCCGCCCCATCGGCCTGGCCGGACCGCACGGTGACGCCCTCGGCCAGCGTCAGGACAATCTCGGTCGCGCCGGAGATCGCGCGCGTCTCGACAGCCTCAACCCCCGGCGGCGGATTGATGCGGATCAGCGAGACATCCGGGGCGGCAGTCGAACCCAGACGGATGACGACGTTCAGGCCGTCCTGGCGGATGCGCGCGCGCGACCCGACGGGGCCGGCGAATTCCAGACGGGTAAAGCTCTCGTTGGCCCCGCGGCGGATGTCGATGGGATCGCCGGGTGCCGCCCAGGCCATGGGGGCGAGCGGCGCAGCCACGACCGCGCCGGCGGCGGCTGCCGCGACGGTGGCGCGCGCAAGGCGCCGCGTGGTTGTTGATCGGACCCCGGCCATCCTGCGCAAGGTGAATGGACGCGGTTAGGGCCGCGTTAACGGGCCGGGCTACTGGACGGAAACGCGCGGCTCGGTCGGTTGCGACGTCGCGCCGGTCGATCCTGCAGCCTGGTCCGCGCGCGCCGGGGTTTCCGCCGGCGGTCGGGCCGGGGGTGTTGCGCGCTGACGCGGGCGTTGTGGTGGTGTGCGGGCCGGAGGCCGAGCCGCCGCGTCACCACCGGTGGCGGCTGGCTGGGCCGGGGTGCGAGCTGCGGTCTGCACCGGGGTCTGCGCCGGGGTCTGGGTCGGCTGAGCCGGGGTTGAGGCCGCCGAACCATTGTCTTCGGCAGCGCGGGCCGCCAGATCCGTTGACCCATACCGGGAAGCCAGCCGCTGGGTCAGGACGCGCGCGGCCTCCGGGTCCATCTCGGCCAGGATCGCCGCCAGCGCACGCGGGCGCATGGCGGCGGCGACCGGCAAACGCACATCGTCGCTCAGACGGGCGAACACCGGCGCGGCGTCACGGGGCCGCATGGCCTGATAGACCTGAACCAGGCGGTTGGTTTCTTCCTGTTCGCGCTCGGACACCTGGCCGAGCAGGCCCTGAATTTCGGTTCGCAGGGCGGTCAGTTCGTCGATCCGTTCCTGGGCCTTGGCTTCAGCAGAGATCAACAGGGGAAGCTGGGTTTCAAAATCGACGTCGCGGGCGTCGAGTTCGCCGCGGCGCTCGGAAAGGTTTTGCAGGATCCGCAATTCGGCGGGTGACAGGCCCGCCTGGCGCGCCAGTTCGTCGACCGAGACGGCGCAGGCCGCAGGCGGCGGCGCAGTTGTTTCGGTTGCCTGTTCGCCCTCGGTGGCCGCAGCCTCTTCAGCCACGCCCTCGGCCCAGGCCTGGGCTCCCTGAAACAGTCCCGGGCCGGCCCCGATCAGGCGCACGGCGGCCACGCCGACCAGGGCGACGGCGACCAGGGGAAGAATACGCGGAATTCGGCTCACTCTCAGTCTCCTAGGCGCGGCGGCGGGCCGGGGCCTCGAACAGGTCGTCTTCAGGCAGGGCGCGTCGGATGGGGGCAGGGCGCGCCGCTTCGGTCAGGGGCATGTCTTCGACGCGGCGCTCGGCCAGGGCCTGGAGCAGTCGCTCGGTCGAGATCGACGGCTGGATCGGTGTGACGGTCGCCTCGCGGGCCGGTGTCGCCACCGGAGCCGGCACCGGTGTCGCCGGCGCGCTGCGTCCCCGCGACACCAGATTTTCAAGATCGGCCTTGAGCGTGCGTGCCGCCACGATCCGTTCGTGCAGCAGGTCCGTTTCTTCGCCGGCGGCCCGTAACTCGGCCAGCGCCGCTTCGGCGCGTCCGGCGGCGATGTTCAGGTCGCCCACGGCCTTGACGAAACCATCCTGTCCTTCGCGAAGGGCCCTCAGCCTCTTTTCGAGGCGCAGGCCATAGGCCATGGCCGCGAGGATCAGGCTGATCAGCAGGACGTCCATGATCAGGCCAACGGCGCTCATGATTTTCCTCCGGTCAGGGCCCGGGCGGCTGCCGGGGTCAGGGGGGCCGTTACCTGGACGGCGATATTGGCCCCGCGTCGGCCCATCCGGCCCCGGGTCAGGGGGATGGAGCCACACCGCACATGGACATCACTGTCGGGGGCGGAGTTCAGCATCAGGGTCTGGCCGACTTCGAGGCCCAGAACGGTCGACAAGGGGACGTACTGTTCATCCAGCACAGCTCGGACCTCGACCTGGGTGCTCCACAGCTCGGTGGCCAGGTGGCCTTCCCAGATGTTGTCGCGCCCGAACTTCTCCCCCATGAATTGCTGCAGCAGCAGCTTGCGGATCGGTTCCAGCGTCGCATAGGGCAACAGCAGTTCGACCCGCCCGCCCCGATCTTCCATGTCGATGCGCAGCTTGACCAGGATGGCGGCATTGGCCGGCCGGGCGATGGCGGCAAAGCGCGGATTCGTCTCCAGACGATCCAGGTTGAAGTGAACCGGCGTCAGCGGTTCGAAGGCCTGGCGGGCATCATTCAGAATGACCTCGACCATGCGCTGGACCAGCACCCGCTCGATGGTGGTGTAGGGACGGCCTTCAATGCGCAGGGCTGCGGTCCCGCGCCGCCCGCCCAACAGGACGTCGACGATGGAATAGATGAGGTTGGAATCGACGGTCAGCAGACCGAAATTGTCCAGTTCCTCAGCCCGGAACACCGCCAGGATGGCCGGCAGGGGAATGGAGTTCAGATAGTCGCCGAACCGGATCGACGAGATGTTGTCGAGGCTGACTTCGACGTTGTCAGAGGTAAAATTGCGCAAGGACGTCGTCATCAACCGGACCAGCCGGTCAAAGACGATCTCGAGCATCGGCAGGCGTTCGTAGGAAACGAGCGCGGAATCGATGATCGCCCGGATGCCGGTGCGGTCATTTTCGTCGTCGCCGGCCAGATCGAAGCCAAGGAGGCTGTCGATCTCATCCTGATTGAGGATGCGCTCGCCCGTCGGCGCGAAGCCGTGATCGTCGCCGCCATGGCCGGCGGCGGCGTGGCTCTCCGCGGAGGCCGCCAAACCGGCCTGAGCCAGATCAGGAGCGTCGTCGGTCACTGGATCAGCATCTCTTCGATCAGCACGGCATCGACCTCTTCAGGGGCCGCCACCAGATTGACGCGACGCAGGATTTCCTGACGCAGCTGATAGCTGCCGGCCGATCCCGCCAGATCTTCCGGGCGCAGCTCGCGCAGGAAGGTCTGGAGCATGTCGTTGACGCGCGGGCTCTCGGCCTGAAGGTGATGCGCCAGGTCGGCGCTGTGCATTTCCAGCGTCAGGGTGAGCTTGAGGAAGGTCGGGCGGCCATCGGCCGACTGAATGTTCACGACGATGTCGGGCAGGGTCAGGAAGGTGACGCCGTTGGGCCCTTCGCGAACGGTGCCGACTTCGGCCGCATCGGCCTCGCCGCCGCCGCCGCCGTGGCCACCGCCGCTGTCTTCCTTTTTCTTCTCAGGCGCGTGGTCGGCGGGAGCCTCTTCGGCACTGGCCGGCTTCATGAACATGAAGAAGGCCGCCGTCCCGCCGCCGCCCAGAACCAGAACCGCCGCCGCGCCGATCAGGACAAACAGCGGCAGCTTCTTTTTCTTGGGGGCCGCATCGCCCTCGCCTTCGGCACCTTCAGCGCCTTCTGCCGCGACCGCGACTTCGGAGCCGGTTTCCGCCGCCGCCTCGTCCTTTTTCTTTTTTCCGAATTTGAACATGGCGCACCGACCCGATCCTGACCCGGCGACTTCGACCTAGTTTGGTTAACGATCAGTCAAGACCCCGGCAAAACCTGCCTGGCAGGATGGTTAATTCCGCCCATCCGACTTGCCGAGAAACCCTTGCAGGCATGGCGTTAACCATACTGGCGCGGCGCTTGCTTGGGTGAGGCTCAGCAAGTTCCGTGGAGTCCGTTCGTGGAGAACGCCGCCCTCATCGCCCTGAGCCGCCAGATGACGCTTCGGCGTGAGCTGGACATTGTGGCCAACAACATCGCCAACGCCAACACCACCGGATTCAAGGTCGAGGGGTTGATCGTCGAGGAAGAGGTGGTCAGCCACGCCCGCAACTTCGGCGTCTATGGGGCCCCATCCTTTGTTCTGGATCAGGGGATTGGTCGGGATTTCGGTCAGGGTGCCATTCGTCAGACCGGCCGGCCGCTCGATGTGGCCCTGGAGGGCGACGGCGTCTTCTTCCGCATCGGCGACCCGAACGGCGGGCCTGAACGCTACACCCGCGACGGCAGCTTTACCTCTGATGGCGAAGGCCGGCTGGTGACGCGCGACGGTCGCCCGGTGCTGGACAGCGGCGGAGCCGAGATCGTGCTGGACCCGAGCCAGGGCGAACCCACGATTGCCCAGGACGGCTCCATCAGTCAGGGCGGAGCCACGGTCGGCCAGCTGGGTGTGGTGCGCTTCGACATGTTGTCGGTCCTGTCCAAGGACGGAGACGGCCTGTACCGCAACACGTCCAACGAGCAGCCCGCCGACGCCACCGATGCCCAGGTTCGCCAGGGGATGCTCGAGGGCTCCAACGTCGACACCCTGGTCGAGATCACCAACCTCATTCAGATCCAGCGCGCCTATGAATCGACCGCGCGCATGATCGAAAACCTCAATGACCTGTCCCGGCGCTCGGTCGAGCGTCTGGGCCGGGCTTCTTAAGGGAGACGCCTGATGCGCGCCCTACGTACCGCCGCCACCGGCATGGCTGCCCAGCAGCTGAACGTCGAGGTCATCTCGAACAACATCGCCAACATGAACACGGTCGGCTTCAAGCGACAGCGGGCCGAGTTCCAGGATCTGCTCTACCAGAACGTCCAGCGGATGGGCGCGCAGTCGTCCGGGGCCGGGACGGTGGTGCCGACCGGCATCCAGATCGGTGTCGGCGTGCGGGCCGGCAGCGTCTATCGGATCACCGAGCAGGGCACGCCGATGCACTCGGGCAACCGGTTCGACCTGGCGATCGAAGGACGCGGCTATTTTCAGGTGCTGACCCCTTCGGGTGAGACGGCCTACACCCGCGCCGGCAACTTCTCGATCAATGGCGAAGGCCAGCTGGTCACCGAGGACGGCTATGCAGTCCAGCCGGAAATCTCGATCCCGCAGGAAGCGCGCGATGTCATCATCTCGCCGACCGGTCAGGTCCAGGTCCTGCTGGATGGCGACCCCAATCCGCAGATCGTCGGCGAACTGCAGCTGGCCAGCTTCTTCAACGAGGCGGGTCTGGAAGCGATCGGCGACAACCTGTTGCTGGAAACCGCCGCCTCAGGTCCGGCGGTTGTGGCCGCGCCGGGCGAGCCGGGTCTGGGCACCCTGCTGCAAGGCTATACCGAAAGCTCCAACGTCGATGCGGTGGCCGAGATCACCGCCCTGATCGTGGCCCAGCGCGCCTATGAGATGAACTCCAAGGTCATCACCACCGCCGATGAGATGCTCCAGGCGGCCAATCAGGTGAAATCATAATGCGTGCCCTCGTCCTGGGTCTGGCCCTGACGCTGGCGGCGACGCCGGCCCTGGCCACGCCGGTCAGTCTGGTGCCCCAGCCGACCGACGACGACGGCGTCGTCACCCTGGGCGAACTGTTCGACGGCGCGGGTCAGGCCGCCGGGGTGCGGGTAGCCGTACGAACCGCGCCGACTGTCGTGCTGGATGCCGCCCAGGTTCAGACCATCGCGCGTCGCAACGGACTGGTCTGGGCCAATGAGACCGGTATCCGTCGTATTATCGTGCGTTCCGGGGGTGGGGGTGTCGGCACGCCGGCGCGAACCCCGACGACGGCGACCCGTGGGGCCGCAACCGTCGAGGTGCTGACCTATGCCCGCAGCGTCGCCACCGGCGAGACGATCCAGCCGGAGGACATCGTCTGGACCACCGTTCAGTCGCACCAGGCTCCGTCCGACGGGGCTGATGACGCCGAGGCCGTGATCGGTCTGTCGGCGCGTCGTCCGCTGCGAGCGGGGGCCCCTGTGCGGGCCACCGACCTGACCCGGCCCCAGGTGATCGCCCGTGGCGACATGGTCGACATCACCTATGAATCCGGCGGCATCCGCCTGACGCTCAGAGGCCGTGCGCTCGAAGCAGCGACGGTGGGCGAGGCCTTCCGGGTGCAGAATGTTGAATCCGGCCGGACCATCGAGGTGGTTGCCACTGAACCCGGCCGCGCGCTTGCCGGCCCTGCGGCCCAGGCCGCCCGTACCCGTTAGAGGAAGTCGTTGATGTCCCGGTCGTTTGCCCTGATCCCCCTCCTTCTGCTCGGAGCCTGTTCGACGGTCGAAGAGGCTGTTCGCGGGCCGGATCTGTCGAACATGGGCTACCCGGCGGCCCTGGTGCCGCTGGAACAGCAGATGGCCCCGCCGCCCCAGCCGGCCTCGGCCGGGTCGCTGTGGCGGGCCGGTTCGCGCAGCTTCTTCCGCGATCAGCGGGCGCGCAATGTCGGCGACATTCTGACGGTCAACATCAACATCGACGACCGTGCCTCGCTGCAGAACTCGACCCAGCGCGATCGGTCCAGCGAGACGAACGCCGGCGTCGGCTCGTTCTTCGGGCTGGAGAATGCCCTGGGCGTGCTGTTCCCGGACGGCTTCGACCCGGACAACATGGTTGAGATGCAGAGCGGCTCGTCCTCGGCCGGTTCGGGGACGATCAATCGGGCCGAGCGGGTCAGCCTGACCATCGCGGCCGTCGTCACGGCGGTTCTGCCGAACGGAAATCTCGTCATCCAGGGTCGCCAGGAGGTCCGCACCAATCGCGAACTGCGCGAACTGCTGGTCTCGGGCATCGTCCGCCCGAACGACATTTCGTCGGAAAACACCATCGACCACACCCAGATCGCCGAAGCCCGGATTTCGTATGGGGGACGCGGCGACGTCAGCCGCGTTCAGAGCCCGCCGGCGGGTCAGTCGGTGGTTGAGCGGTTCAGCCCCTTCTGATCGCTGTGGCTCCACGGTTACGCCAGACCGCATGGAAAGGGTCGTGGTGAACCCGATGGCACCTGTCGCGTTTTCCCCCACGAAGGGAGAGCCTGATGCTCAATAGAGCCGCCTTTTTCGCCACCATGATCGCCGGCACGGCGCTGGCTACGGCTGTGTTGACCGCGCAGGCCGATGTGGCGGCGGCTGAGCCCCAGCCGACATCCCGGACGGCCTATGTCGAGGTGCTTGAGCATGCCGCCGCCGGTTGGCATCTCGTGCGTGAAGGCGATGATGCCAAGCTGGCCTACGGAATCGCCGGGACCGATCAGGTTCTCGTGATGCTCCGCTGCGCGGCGGGGAGCGATCAGGTCGAGGTCTTTGGCCAGATCACGCCCGAGACGCGGGCCGTACGTCTTTCGTCGGCGGCCCTGAGCACGACGACGACCGTTGTACCGCAGGCCGATCCCCTGACAGGCGGCACGATCATGCATACGAATTTGCCGTCCAACGCCGATGCCCTGAAGGGTTTTCGCGAGAGCGGGCGGCTGGCCCTGACACCAGATCAGGCTTCGTCGGTGCCGGCCCATGCGGTTCGTGCGGAGATGCCGCAGATCCGGGCCTTCTTTGATCACTGCGATCAGCGTAGCATCTAGCGACCTTCAGCCACGCGGGAGGGCTGCATGATTGCGGGCCTGATCACGACCCTGTCGCTTGCCCTGTTTGCACAGGCCGGAGACGGCTGGGTGTGGAGCTACTACGACGGCGACGGCTCGGCGGTCCTAGCGCGTGAAATCCCGGACACCACTCGCCTCAGTGCCGTTCTGGACTGTGAGCCCGGATCGGGTCTGGTGCGCCTGACCCTCTATGGGCCGCGCCAGCGCCCCGATTTCATCAATGTGTCAGCCGGTGACGTCTCGGCGGATGCCGAGCGCGTCGATAGCGACGGCCTGGCGGTGCGCATGCGGATGGACCACCCGGTGCTTCAGGCCTTCGGCGAGGGTCAGGCCCTGACCCTGACGGCCGGAGACGAGGTTGCCTCTGCCTATCCGGTGCCGGCCCGGCTGATGTCGCGCTTTCGGGCCGCCTGTTCGGGACATTCGGCGCATTGATCCGGTCGGCTCTTGTCCTGATGGCAGCCGGCCTGCTGGTGGCGTGCGGGGGCGGCGAGGACGAACATGCCGCCGAGGCTGCCGAGGCGGCGGCTCCCGCAGCGCCGGCGGCTGAGGAGCCCGCCGGTCCGACCGGTCCTGCCCCGGCTGAGGGCTATGACTGGGCCATGCATGACCCCGTCTCCGCTTCGCCGGATCAGGCGTCGCTGATGTACGCAGTGCCCGCCACCGACGATGTTCCACTGTTCCTGACCTGTCAGCGGGGATCGGGGCAGGTCGAGGCTCAGACCGATTCCACCGTCATGGGCGTCGGTGCAATCATCCTGAGATCCGGTGAGGTCGCCGGGATGTATCGGGTGTCTACGCGCACGCCGTCGGATCTGAGCGGCGGTGAGTTTCTCACCGTGCCGATAGCCCTGAACGACCCGACCTTGCAGGCGTTCAAGGAGAACGGCTGGATCAATCTGGGGGTTGCAGGTCAGGCCCGCGATCTGGCCGCGCACCCGGGACCCGCGCGCGAGGCGATCACTCGCTTTTTCAGCTTTTGCGCCCCGGCGCCCGCCGAAGCGGCTTCACCCGATTGACGTGGGCCATCTTGCGGCCCGGCTTGGCTTCGCGCTTGCCATAGAAGTGTATCCGCACGGCAGGATCCGCGGCCAGGGCCTTCCACCCCTTGATTTCATGGCCGAGCAGATTGGTCATCTCGACCTGGGCATGGGCCGCGGTCGGCCCCAGAGGCCAGCCGGCCACGGCGCGAACATGCTGCTCGAACTGATCGCAGACACAGCCGTCCTGGGTCCAGTGACCTGAATTGTGGACGCGCGGGGCGATCTCATTGACCAGCAACCGCCCGCCCGGCATCTCGAACAGTTCCACCCCCATGACCCCGACATAGTCCAGGCCTTCCAGGATCTTGCGGGCGATGCGCGTTGCCTGTGACTTGGTCTGGGAGGTGACCTTGGCCGGGGCCACGGTGGTCTTGAGCACGCCCCCGGCGTGGGTGTTCTCGCCCAGGGGATAGATGGCGATCGAGCCGTCACGTCCGCGTGCACAAATCACCGACAGCTCGCGCACAAACTCGGCCTTGGCTTCCAGAATGGCGGGTTGGCTGCCGATCGCGGCCCACGCCCGCGCCGCGCCGGCGGCGTCCTTGATCCAGACCTGGCCCTTGCCGTCATAGCCCTGACGGCGGGTCTTGAGCAGGGCGGGGGCCCCCAGCGAAGCGACAGCGGCGCGCAGGGCCGACAGATCGTCGATGGCGGCAAACGCCGTGGTCGGCACGCCGAGGCTGTTCAGGAATATCTTTTCGTCGACGCGGTCCTGGGCCACGGCCAGGGCACGCGGGCCGGGAGCAACGACTGTTCCGGCGTCAGTCAGGACTTCGATCGAACGGGCCGGGACATTTTCGAATTCAAAGGTCACGGCCTGACAGGCCCCGGCCATCACCTTGAGGGCGGTCGGATTGTCATAGGCGGCGACGATCTGTCCCTGGGAAACGCGACAGGCCGGGCTGTTTTCCTCTGGATCGAGAATGACGACATTGAAGCCCAGACGGCTCGCGGCCTGGCTGAGCATCCGGCCGAGCTGACCGCCGCCGATAATGCCGAGGGTGTCGCCGGGCGCGAGGGGGCGGGTCACTCAGTCCTCAACGGTCTCAGGGATCGAGGCGGTCAGGTCTGCGCGCCAGTCAACCAGCCGCGCGGCGAGCGCGGCATCCGACAGGGCGAGGATCTGAGCGGCCAGAATACCGGCATTCTTTGCTCCGGCGGCACCGACCGCCAGCGTGCCGACAGGAATGCCGCCCGGCATCTGAACGATCGACAGCAGGGAATCCAGCCCGTTCTGGAGCTTGGATTCCACCGGCACGCCGAGCACCGGCAAGGTCGTCATCGAAGCCGTCATACCCGGTAGGTGAGCCGCGCCTCCGGCACCGGCGATAATCACCTTGAAGCCCTCGTCGCGCGCGCGCCGGGCGAAGTCGAACAGGCGCTCGGGCGTGCGGTGGGCCGACACAACCTTGGCCTCATAGGCCACGCCGAGGGCGTCCAGCATATCGGCGGCGCCCTTGAGGGTTGGCCAGTCCGAGCGGCTGCCCATGATGATCGCCACCGGTGGCGTCTGAGACGTCATGCGAGAGTTCCGATCCGGGAAAGGCCGGGACAATAGGGATGGCGCGTTGCGCCCGCAACCGAGTGCGGGCAGCATTCATCGAATTCAGCCCGGCTGATTCCGTGCCAGGAGCCCAAGTGACCGCTGCCGACGACCTCAACGGTGAGATCGAGCGCCTGAAGGCCGAGGCAGCGCACTGGCGCGCCCGGGCTGAAGCGGCGGAATCCCTGGCGGAGCGCGATGTCCTGACCCCGGTGCTGAACCGGCGTGGCTTTGTGCGCGAGTTGAGCCGCGCCATGGCGTTTTGCCGCCGTCACAGGACCGAGGCGGCGTTGCTGTATCTCGACCTCGACGGCTTCAAGGCGATCAACGACCAGCTCGGGCATCAGGCGGGCGATGCCGCCCTGATCGCCTGTGCCGAAATCCTCAACCGCAACCTTCGGGAATCCGATGCGGTGGGACGCCTGGGCGGCGACGAGTTTGCCGTGCTGCTGTTGGGGACCGATGCCAAGGGGGCCAAGCACAAGGCGCAATCCCTGACCGAGACCTTGTCGAAGGACGGCTTCGCCTGGCAGGGTCAGGCGCATCCGCTCAGCGGTTCCTTCGGCGTGCGCGCCTTCACCGGCCAGACCGATCCGGAAGACTGGCTTGCCGAAGCCGACGCGGCCATGTGGGTGAGGAAGAAGGGGCGATAGCCCTTCAGGCAATAATGTCCGGCAGGATCATCGCCTCGATCTTCAGGATCTCATCCTTCAGGGCCAGCTTCTTGCGCTTGAGCCGGGCGATCAGAAGCTGATCGGGCTGGGGCGAAACGATCAGGGCGTCGATGGAGGCCGACAGGTCGGCGTGCTCCTGACGCAGATGGGCGACCTGTTTCTTCAGCCGCGCGTCGGACTGGTCGATGTCGTCGTCGTTGATTGGGCCGCTGGAGTCCGGCATCGCCACCCCGTGTCAGAATCGAAACACATCATACATCGGCATCACCCGGCTGCGGTAGTCGTCCCGCCAGGGTCTTGAGCGCCTCGCGTGGAACCCGATCCGACCAGGCCCGGCTGGCCGCTGCCAAAGCCGAAGTCACGTCGAACGCCCGTCCGTCAGGCGCTCCGGCCACGCCTTCCAGCTCATCCAGAAGACCCCGTTCGGCATTCAGCTCCACGCGCTTGATCTCCTCGCGCAGGGCCAGCCTCCGGGCATCGTCCATATCAGGCACGGGCTTTTTCAGGGTCCGGCGAACGGCCCGAACCGGGTCAATGGCTGTGCGATGCCAGCTGCGCGCGACGTCCGCCGCGGCCTCGGTATCATCGGCGTCGACGCCACCGCGCCAGGCGGCCCACAGCAACAGACACACCGACTGGCCGTCGTCGTCCTGAAGCGACAGGCAGATGTCCTGAACGCCGTCGCGTGTGTAGGCCCGAACGGCCCAGTCCCAAAGGCTCATTCCGGTTCGTCCGCCGTCAGCTTCAGGCCGGACCATCGGCGCGTGTGATGCCAGTCCAGACCGAAGCCGTCCAAGGCTCGCCCGACCGACTGGTCGATCATGTCCTCGATCGTCTGCGGCCCGGCATAGAAGGCCGGCAGGGGCGGGGCGACGGTCGCGCCCATCTCGGCCAGGGCGGTCATGGTTCTCAGATGGCCCAGATGTAGCGGCGTCTCCCGCACCATCAGCACCAGCGGACGGCGCTCCTTGAGGGTCACATCCGCAGCCCGGGTCAGCAGGCTGGAGGTCACGCCGGTGGCGATCTCGCTCATGGTTCGCACCGAACAGGGGGCAATCAGCATGCCCATGGTCTTGAACGACCCCGAAGCGATGGCCGCGCCGACATCCTGTACGCGATAGGTGACGGTGGCGCGCTCGGCCAGGTCCGCCGGCGTCAGGCCCAGTTCCGAGGCCAGCGTCAGGGCCGCAGCCCGGCTGATGACCAGGTGCGATTCGACACCCAGATCCTTGAGGGCATCCAGCGCACGCACGCCATAGGCCGCCCCCGAGGCCCCGGAGATGCCGATGACAAGCCTTTCAGGTGCGGTGGTTCCGCGCATGAGACCTCCTGACGCGCCCTGCTCTCGATTTCGTGATTCCACTTATCGGGCCGAAGGGTGTGGAATTGATGGTCCCTTCACAGAGGAGGCGCAAGCCATGGCGATTGACGCTCGCATCCGCGAACTCGGTAACCGGCACCGTGATCTGGATCATCTGATTCAGGAGGAGCTGAGGCACCCGGCCACGGATACCCTGAAGGTCAAGGACCTCAAGCGTCGCAAACTTCGCATCAAGGAAGAGATCCAGGTCCTGGAAGCCCAGGCCTAGATCCCGTTCCTGGCCCTTCCGGTCAGTCGTCTGACCGGCCGAAGACGTCCTCGACCGTCGGCTCGGCGCGACGGCCCTCGTCAGACTCGTCCGCCTGCCAGGCGTTGTCTTCGACCTCGACCGAAGCCTCAGCCTCACCGGCCGGCTGGAGCGTGGCTCCGCCGTTCTTGGCCAATTCCCTGGACTTCTTGTCCGCGGCCTTCTTGACCACGGCATCCAGTTCGAGCTGGCCGACCAGGCCCAGGGTCACCGGATCAACCGGCTTGATGTTGGCCGTGTTCCAGTGGCTGCGGTTACGCACGCTCTCAATGGTGGCCTTGGTCGTGCCCAAGAGCTTGGAGATCTGGGCGTCGGTTACCTCGGGGTGATTGCGCACGAACCAGGCGATGGCGTCGGGACGATCCTGACGACGCGACACCGGCGTATAACGCGGAGCCTTCTTGGTGGTCTTGAGCAGTTCGGCATGACGGCTGATCTCGGCCTTGAGGCGATAGGTCGAATCCGCCTCGGCCCTGGCCAGTTCCTCGCGGGTCAGCTGGCCGTTGCCGATCGGGTCGGCGCCGCGGATATCGCGTGCGACCTCGCCGTCCGCGATGCCTTTCACTTCCAGCGGGTGCAGCCCACAGAAGGCGGCGATCTGTTCAAAGGTGAGGCCGGTGTTGTCGACCAGCCAGACAGCGGTGGCCTTGGGATAGAGGATGTCGGTCATCGACAGGGATCCTGATCTGTTGGGGCCCGATGGCACGGGCCGGAAACGGCGGCGCCCGGCCTTTCGGCCGGGCGCGTTAGGCTTCTTCTATAGCGGCTTCCCGGAAAAAGGGAACGGAAACCGTCTGAAACCGAAAACGATGTGTCTCTGTCTCGAAAGCGCCGCCAAGGCGCACTACACTAGGGCGGATGAAAAAAGAGAACATGACCCCGACCGAGGCCATCGAGCGCCTCATCACCCTGTACGATCAATCCATCGCAGCCCTGAAATCTGACCTTGCGGTCTTTATCATGGACGGAACGCGCCCCGACCCGGCTGCGCGTTCTGACGGGCGCTACGCCTATCCCGAGCTGAGGATTACCTGGAGCGGCGAAACGCGTCCGTCCTCGACCAAACGGGCCTTTGGGCGGATTTCCCAGCCCGGCGGCTATGCAACCACCATCACGCGCCCGGCGATGTTCCGGGACTATCTGCTGGAACAGCTGACCTATCTGAAGGACGACTACGGCGCGGACTTCGAGGTCGCCGTCTCGCGTCAGGAAATCCCCTATCCCTATGTGCTGGATGGTCTGGACCAGGCTCCCGATCCGTCGGTGGCCGCGGCCCTGGCCCGGCATTTTCCGATCACCGAACTGGCCTCTATCGGCGACGAGACGGCGGATGGCTTCTCGCTGGGCCAGATGCCGGACCGACCGCTCAGCCTGTTTGATGGGCTACGCACCGACTATTCGCTGGCCCGTCTGCGCCACTACACCGGCACGCCGGTGGAATCGTGCCAGTCGTGGATCCTGTTCACCAACTACCATCGCTACGTCGATGAGTTCGTGCGTTGGGCGTGCGCCCAGCTGGCCGATCCGAACACCGCCTATGAGACGCTGGTGTGTGCCGGCGGCGTGACCATCACGCGCGCCAACCCCGACCCCGAACTGGCCATCGCCGACAGCGCCTGGCGCCGCCACCAGATGCCCGCCTATCACCTGACGGCACCGGGAAATAATGGGGTCACCCTGGTCAACATCGGGGTCGGCCCGTCCAACGCCAAGACGATCTGTGACCACCTGGCAGTTCTGCGTCCGCACGCCTGGCTGATGATCGGCCACTGTGGGGGACTGCGCGACAGTCAGAAGATGGGCGACTACGTCCTCGCCCACGCTTACTTGCGCGATGACCATGTGATGGACCCGGTGCTGCCGCCGGACATTCCGATCCCCTCCATCGCCGAGGTTCAGCGGGCGCTTTACGACGCCACCAAGACCATCTCGGGCATGCCGGGGGATGAGGTGAAGATGCGACTGCGGACCGGCACGGTGGCTACCACCGACGACCGGAACTGGGAGCTGCGGTATTCGAAGTCGGCCCTGCGCTTCAACCAGAGCCGGGCGGTCGCCGTCGATATGGAAAGCGCCACCATCGCCGCGCAAGGCTATCGGTTCCGGGTTCCCTACGGGACGCTGCTGTGCGTCTCGGACAAGCCGCTGCACGGTGAGATCAAGATGCCGGGTCAGGCCAACCGCTTCTACGAAGGCGCGATTTCAGAGCATCTGACCATCGGGATTGCGGCGGTCGATCTGCTGCGGGCCGAGGGCGCGGGCCTGCACTCCAGAAAACTCAGGGCCTTCGACGAGCCGCCGTTCCGGTAAAGTGCGTCGCGAGGTGGCCTATCTGCGGGTGAGCAGCCGCGCGACAACCAACGCCAGGCCAACGGCAAAGATCAAGAAAAGTGCGTGAAAGCCTGTCAGCGCCCCTGCCAGGCGGGAGACGACGACGAGGCAAAGAGCCAAGCCCGCCCCAATCTTCGCATATTTCCAGACTTGTTGGCGGCTCACGCTAGCCTCGTCTCTTGATTGCGCCTCAGCCCAGCGCCTTCATCAGGTCCGGCACCACGGTCTTGTAGTCACCCACAATGCCATAGTCGGCGATCTGGAAGATGGGCGCTTCCGGGTCCTTGTTGATGGCGACGATGACCTTGGAATCCTTCATCCCGGCCAGGTGCTGGATGGCGCCCGAGATGCCGATGGCGATGTAGAGTTCCGGGGCCACAACCTTACCTGTTTGCCCGACCTGATAGTCGTTCGGCGCATAGCCGGCGTCGACCGCCGCGCGCGAGGCGCCGACAGCGGCACCCAGCTTGTCGGCCAGCGGGTCCATGACGGCGGTGAACTCTTCGGCTGAGCCCAGGGCGCGACCGCCGGAGACGACGATCTTGGCCGCAGCCAGCTCGGGCCGGTCGGACTTGACCATTTCCTCGGACACGAAGTCGGTCTTGGGCGCATCGGCCCCCTTGATCGTCTCGACCGAGGCCGAGCCGCCCTCGCCCGCCGCATCAAAGGCCGTCGGGCGCACGGTGATCACCTTTTTGGCGTCGCCCGACTGGATCGTCTCCAGGGCGTTGCCGGCATAGATCGGGCGCACGAAGGTATCCGGGCTGACCACCTCGATGATGTCGGAGATCGGCGCCACGTCCAGCTTGGCGGCGATGCGCGGGGAATAGTTCTTCCCGTCCGTATTGGCCGGCGACAGGATGGCGTCATAGCCCCCCGCGATCGGCAGGACGGTGGCTTCCACCGCTTCGGCCAGGGTCTTGCCCAGCTCGGCGCTCTCGGCCAGCAGCACCTTGCGCACGCCCTTGATCTTGGCGGCGGCGTCGGCAGCGGACTTGGCTCCCTGGCCGACGACCAGGATGTCGATATCCCCGCCGATCTTGGCGGCGGCGGTCACGGTCTTGTTGGTGGCCTCACGAACCGAGTTTCCGTCGTGATCGGCGATGACGAGAACGGCCATTACAGGACCCCCTTGGACTTAAGCTTGGCAACCAGTTCGGCGGCGTCGGCGACCTTTTCACCGGCGGAGCGCTTGGGTGGCTCGGCCACCTTGATCACCTTCAGGCGCGGCGCGGCGTCCACGCCGTAGTCGGCGACCGTCTTGGTGGCGATCTCCTTCTTCTTGGCCTTCATGATGTTGGGCAGGGACGCATAGCGCGGCGTGTTCAGGCGCAGGTCCACAGTGACCACGGCGGGCAGCTCGGTCGCGACCGTCTGCAAACCGCCATCGACTTCGCGCGACACGGTGGCCTTGCCGCCGCCGATCTCGATCTTGCCGGCGAAGGTGGCCTGGGGCCAGTCGAGCAGGGCGGCCAGCATCTGGCCGACCGCATTGTTGTCACCGTCGATGGACTGTTTGCCCATCAGCACCAGGTCCGGCTTTTCCTCATCGACCACGGCCTTCAGCGTCTTGGCCACGGCCAGCGGCTCAAGGTCGGTGTCGGACTGAACCAGAATGCCGCGGTCCGCTCCGATGGCCAGCGCCGTGCGGAGCGTTTCCTGGGCGTGGGCCGGGCCGATGGAGACGACCACGATTTCCGACGCTGTATTGGCACCATAGCCCTTGCCTTCCTTCATGCGGACGGCTTCTTCGACGGCGATTTCGTCGAAGGGGTTCATGCTCATCTTGACGTTGGCCAGATCGACGCCGGAGCCGTCGGCCTTGACCCGTGCCTTGACGTTGGAATCGATAGCCCGCTTGACCGGGACGAGAACCTTCATGCCTGTGCTCGCGTGTTGGGAGATATGTCGGGTGACGCATGGCGTGCAGCGTCTCGCGTGTCAACGTGACGTGAGGTCAGCCGACGCTTGCGAAGCGGCCCGGACGGCGCCAAAGGGCAGGGCATGAACCTGACGATCAATCGCCTCAAATGGATTTTCCTGGGCCTGTTCGCGGTCGGTTGCTTGGCCGTATGGGTCTATCATCTGATGTGGGTCTGGCCCGGCCAACGCTGCGAAGCGGCGGGCCGCTGGTGGGATGGCGCGACGCGGACCTGCGCCCAGCCGATCTATATTCCTGACATCACCGGCCGACAGCCGGGCGAAAGCCGCGAGGAGGCCTCCATGCGAGCCGCCGCCGAACACGCCGCCGAAGAACGTCAGGCCCGCGGCGTGCCCCAGGAAGCCATTCCGGCTCAGGCCCCCGCCGGCGGCGAATAGAGCATCGCAACGTCACACCGGGCATAGCGGGCGCCGAATTCCTGCATGATCCCCGCGTCGTGGCGAAAGCCTGCCTCTTCATAGAGGCGAATGGCGGGCGCGCATTTGCTGCTCGTCAGAAGATAGAGCCGTTCAGCGCCCAGCTCGGTGGCCCGTGCGATCATCGCGCTCAACAGAAACCGACCGGCCCCGAGCCCCCGGCTGGTTTCCAGGACGCCCATCTTGGTCAGTTCAAATTGACCCGGTCCGGTCTTCTGCAGGGCGCAGGTTCCGATCAGGCCGCGTTCGGCGCTTTCGACAAATAGAATGTCGCCACCGGGGTCGAGGATTCGCGGGCGCGGATTTTCGAGAACGTCGCGATCGGTCGGCTCCAGCCTGAACATGGTCTGGATCCATTCGACGTTGATGTCGTGAAAGGCCCGCGCCAGGTCGTCGCGAAAGGGTACGATCCTGAGGTCAGCGGCCGTCAAACCGGCCTCATTCGCCACGCGTCGCACCCGGTTTCCACAGGACATCGCCCCCGGCTGAGTCGTTCGCGCGCCGCGATGCGACGAACAAAAGGTCCGAAAGCCGGTTCAAATATCGCAGACTCTCGGGTGAAGTGCCCCGATCCGGGTCACTGGACAATTCGGCAACGCCCCGCTCGGCGCGGCGGCAAACCGTGCGCGCCAGATGCAGGTGCGCCGCCAGGGATGTGCCGCCCGGAAGCACGAAAGACGTCAACGGCGAGAGCGCGGAATTCATATCGTCGATCTCCGATTCCAGTCGTGCGACCTGTTCGGAAGTGACCTTCAAAACCTCCCATTCCGGCTTGGGCTCGGGCGGCGTGGCCAGGTCTGCACCCAGATCGAACAGCTCGTTCTGAATGCGCGCCAACATGGCATCCAGCGTCGGATCGTCGCCGGTATGCAACCGGCAGAGCCCGATGCACGCATTGGTTTCGTCAACATCTCCAAAGGCTTGCACGCGCAGGTCGAATTTTGGAACCGGCGCGCCGGTCGCCAGCCGCGTCTGCCCCCGATCGCCGGTGCGCGTATAGATTCTGTTCAGAACCACCATTTATCCAGTCCGGGAGGCGATGAAGGCTCCCAGAGCCAGCAGAGCCAGGGCGGTCGCCTGAAGGGCCACACGAAGGCGCATCAGGCGGTTCGACCACGACCGACCAAACGACCCGCCCTTGAACAGGGCGAACAAGCCAAAGCCCAGGGTGATCGTGACCGCCGCGATCGCGACGAGAGTAAGCGTATTGACGATGTCGCCCATTGAAACACCCTACTGTGAAGCTTCGCCTCGGTCTCGCCCCATTGACGCCGCGAAATTCTCATTTCTCATTGTGATCTCGCAACACAACGCTATGCCGGTTTCGACCGGTTTTTAGCGACCCCTGAAAACACGACCAATGAGAAGGCCCGATTTGTCCGGGACTTGATAGCATGAACCACTCTGAAGTTCGCGGCCCGTTTGAGGCTGTGGAAGTTGCCCCCCGTCCTCTGAACCGTCGCCAGCAAGCCAAGGCCCGTACCCGGGTCAAGGTCATGCAGGCCGCTCGCGAGCTGTTTGGTGAGCTCGGCTATGATGGTGCGACCATCCGTGACATCGCCAAGCGGGCGGGAATGTCGACCGGCGCGGTCTTTGCCAACTTCACCGACAAGACCGACCTGTTTGAAGCCATCTACACTGAAGACGCCGAAACCATGATGGATGTCATGCGTGACGCTGTCGGTGCCGACGTCACCGCCAGCGTGTCCAAGCGCCTTTCGGCCCTGTTCTCGGCGGGCTACGGTCAGTCGTTCAACAACCTGCCGATGGTGCGGGCCGTTGTGGTCCGGTCCTGGCTCCAGGGCGACGATGCCGAAGGCCGTATGCGCGTTCAGGATCGCGGCCTGGCCAATCTGATCGCCGAAGTCCTGCGTGATGGCGTCAAGGCCGGTGAAATCAAGGCTGACATCGACGCCCGCCTGGCGGCGGAGATGCTGCAAAGCGCCTATACCCGCAACTACCGCCATGCCCTGTTCGACAACGGCACGCTGGACCAGCTGTCGGCGCGTATCGACGATCAGGTCGCCATGCTGCTGAACGGCCTCAAGGCCTAAGGATTCAAACGACCCGAATGGAAGATCAGGCGGCCGGTGGCCGCCTTTTCTTTTGTCGTCATTGACAGTGTCCTGTCGAATCAGGGCTTGGTGGGCCATGTCCGCACCTGATCCGACACGCCTGCTGATCGAGGCGGCCCGCCTGAACGACCGGATGGATGCCGCCGGCGACGCCCTGGTCGCAGACCTGGGCCTGACCAGCGCCCGCTGGCAGGTCATGGGCGTCATCGCCACCGCCACGGGAGCCAGTACAGCGTCGGACCTGGCTCGCCGGATGGGGCTGGCCCGGCAAAGCGTCCAGCGGGTCATCAATGACCTGGCGGATCTCGGCCTCGTCTCGCTCGTCAACAATCCGGCCCATGCGCGGGCGCGTCATGTTCAGCTGACCCCAAGGGGAGAAGCGGCCTATCTGGAGGCGTCGGGCCGCCGCCAGCCGTGGGCGGAAACCCTGGCGACCGACATCAGCGAAGCTGATCTGCATACGGCGCTTCAGGTGCTCAAGAGCCTCAATCGGGCGCTTGTCAGCTCCGCCAGCGCAGCGTCTCCGGCTTGATCGGATTGATGAAGGGGCGACCCTCGGCGCGACTGCGGATCCATTCGCGCTTGAGCTGCTGGTACCATTTGGCCTGACGGTCGGCGTCGTCGATCCAGATCAGGGCCGGATCATAACGCAGCCCCTCGTTCTGGAGGTTCACCATATCGCCGTCCTGTTTGAGGAAGGCCTTGGAGCCGGCGCGCAGGAACGGTTTGACCAGTCCGAATACCCAGTGATCGGACCAGAAGATCTGGGTGATGCGGGTCGTCTTTTCGGTGATCGGCGTCAGGCAGGTCAGGGCCAGGACCTGTTTCTCACCGACCTGGATGTGCTCCCAGCGATAGCCGGGCAGGCGGAAGGTGATCTCGGTCGCCGGTGCCCCGCCCAGGATCTTGTAGGCCCGGCTGTTTGAGGACGGCGCATGGCGGGCCATCGCCCAGCCGAACTCGCGCGGCTCAAAGGCCTTGGCCTTTTCGTGCATCGAATGCTCGGTCCGCCACCACCACTGTTTGTGGACATAAGGCCCGTGTGCCGGATCCATCAGCCCGACCACCGCATGATCCATGTGGGCGTCGAAATCCATCCGCTCGACCAGCTTGGGCTTGCCCCCGACGACACCGGGAAAGACGGGGGGCTCGTGGTCGGGCTCGGTGGCGTGGCGCGGGTCCGACGCGATCCAGACAAAGACCAGACCCTGGCTCTCGCGCACGGGATAGGACCTGACCCGGATGCGCTCGACGTCGAAATCCTGATCGGCCGTCAGGGAGGGGATCGCCGCACAGGCTCCGTCCGGCTTGAAGCGCCAGCCGTGATACGGGCATTCGATGGTGGGGCCTTCGCCGGCCTCGTCAGCCAGCCGCCCGGCTGACAAGGGGGCGGCCCGGTGCGGGCAGATGTCGCGCAGGCCAAAGACCTCGCCGTTACGCGTCCGACCAATAAGGACCGGCTCGCCCAGCATCTCGTACCGCTTGAGCGAGCCGACGGCGACCTCGGACGACAGGGCGGCAAACCACCAGCAATCCTTCAACAGACCCTGGCCGAACGGCAGGTTCCGGGTGGTCGAGGGGGCAGATGCGTCTTCAGCCATGACGTCTCTCTACTGCCAAAGCCTGGCTGTTGCCTATTCCCTCAGGCCCTCGCGGGCCTTGGCGAAATATTCCCAGCCCGTCCAGATGGTGATCAGGGCGGCAATCCAGACCAGGGTGTCGGCCGCCCAGGCGTAGGTCGGCATCCACGGCGCTTCGACGAAGGTTTCCCCGAAGGCCAGGATCAGAAGCTGGGAGCCGATGGCCAGCATCTGGAGCAGGGTTTTCCACTTGGCCAGCACCGTGACCTTGAGCTCGATCCGACCCGCCGTTGTTTCGCGCAGGGCCGACACGGCGAATTCCCGGAACAGGATCAGGCCGAATGGAATGACCAGGTTGCCCGTGGTGCCTGACGCCAGCAGCCCGGCGATCGCCCCGGCAATCAGGATCTTGTCGGCGATCGGATCGAGGATCGCGCCCCACCGGCTTTCGGCGTGCCAGCGTCGGGCCAGATAGCCGTCGAAATAGTCGGTGACGGCCGCCAGGACGAAACAGACGAAAGCGGCCTTGTAGAGATTGAACTGATCCTGGGGGTCCAGATAGGCGGACATGATGGCCCCGGCCAGCAACAGGAACATGATCATTCCGGCGACCAGCCGGAAGGCGGTCAGCATGTTGGGGATCGGATTGGGCTTGTGGGCTGGCTGGGTCATGGCGCGAGTCTATTGTGCGTCGGGCCGTTCGTCACGCCCGTTGGCGAGGCCGGGTGACTTCGGCTAAGCCTGCCTCAAAGTAGGAGATGACCGCATGAAGCGCCTGGCCCTGACCCTGTCCGCCCTGGCGGCCCTGACCCTGCCGGTCGCGTCCGCCGGCGCCTGGGGAAACTCGGGCCATCGCATGGTGGGTGTGGCGGCGATGCAGGCCCTGCCGGACGAGCTTCCGGCCTTTCTGCGAACGACTGCGGCGGCGACTGAGGTTGGCGAACTGTCGCGTGAACCTGATCGCTGGAAGGGCGGCGGGCGCACCCACGATCGGGATCGCGACACGGCCCACTTCATCGACCTGAATGAGGAAGGCCACGCCATGACGGCGGCGGGGCCGCATATTTCGTCCCTGCCGGAGTTGCGCTCGGAATATGAGCGGGCCCTGACCGAGGCGGGCCTGGATGTCGATGACGCCGGCTATCTGCCCTATGCCCTGATCGACGGCTATCAGCAGCTGGTGCGCGACTTCGGCTATTGGCGTGTCCTCAACGCCATCGAGGCGCGCGAAACCGATCCGGGCCGCCGGGCCTGGTATCGCGAGGATCGTGAGCGCCGGGAGGCCTTGCTGCTGCGCGACATTGGCGTGTTGTCCCACTATGTCGGCGACGGGGCCCAGCCGCTGCACCTGACGATCCACTACAATGGCTGGGGCGATTATCCGAACCCGGAAGGCTTCACCACGTCGCGGCAGTTCCACGGCCAGGTCGATAGCTGGCCCTATGGCCGGATCGATATGGCGGAGCTCTCGGCCGCCATGTCTGCGCCGTCGGATTGCGCCAGCCCCTGCGCGATCCGGGAACGGGTGCCCGCCTACATCCTGACGGGTCTGGCCCAGGTGGACGCCCTGTATCGGCTGGAGCAGTCCGGCTCGATTGCGGCGGCGGACGCGGCGTCGCACCAGTTCATGGTGACGCGTCTGGCAGCCGGGGCTTCGGAGTTGCGCGATCTGATCACCGCCGCCTGGCGTGATTCTGCCTCCGCCCGCATTGGCTGGCCCGCGATCCGGGTGGCGGAGGTCGAGGACGGCACCATCGCCGATCCGTGGGATTCCCTGTTCGGCGCGGATTGATGGACGGGACCGTTCTGGCCTTCGGCCAGCCTGAACCCGGGGTCGTCTATCGGGACAGGCCGTGTGCGTTCGGCATTGCCGTTCAGCAAGGAAAGATCGCCTGCGTCCGCGTCGACCGAGGCGACCGCTCCTATTTCGACCTGCCCGGCGGCGCGGTCGACGGCGTGGAAACCGAAGCCGAAGCCCTGGCGCGCGAGTTCATGGAAGAAACCGGCCTTGTGGTGCGCGGGACCGCATGCATCGGGCGGACGGCCCAGGTGTTCCGCCGCTCGACGGGAGAGCCGTTGCGCAATCTGTCAGGGGTGTGGACCGCAGAGGTTCTCGGCCATTCGCCCACGGGCAAGATCGAGGCTGACCACGAACTGGTCTGGCTGGTGCCGCTGGCCGCGCTTTCCAGTGTTCGTCACGAGGCGCACGCCTGGGCCATTACCCTTTGGCTGCGATCACAGGAAACCGGGCTTGCCTGACGGAGTTATCTCGGATGAGATGGTCGGGCCGCGCTGGGCGGTCGATCCCGTGTAGAGGAACTTCATCATGGACAAGGGCAAGTCAGGTCAGGGCGGCAAGCCCGGTGGTGGCAAGCAGGATGCCGGCGGCAAGTCGGGCAGTCCGACGCCTGCGGGTATGAAGCCAATGGGGGACGGCAACGCCAAGCCCGTCAACGACAAGGTTGAGAACAAGGGCTAGACCGAGCTCAATTGCTACGAAAAGCTGGAAGGGGCAGTTCGGAAACGGGCTGCCCTTTCTTTTGCGCGCGGGCGGGCGTTTAGTCCCCGAAGAGGCGATCACGCACCGCGTTCAGCGAGTCCCGCGTGGCCTCGTCGTTGTTGCCGTAGGTACAGCTGAAGGCAAAGCTGGATGAGGACGAGCCCGTGTCTTCGTCGCGGCTGGCCCGGCTTTCCTGTTCGCAATTCTCGCCGACGCGGCGGCGGTTCTCGCCGAAGGCGTTGCCCTGGACATCGCTCGCGGCAGAGGTGGCGGGACCGGTCGTATAGTTCTGGCTTTCGGCATAGAGGCCGTCGGCGGTCCCGGCCCCCAGGGCCTGGCGCGCACGTTCGGCCCGGCGATAGAGTCGACCCTGCTCGCGACGGCAGGCGACGGCGTCTGGACCGGTGCGCATTCCCCCATCTGTGCAGGCCCGATTGCTCCAGGCCAGGGAATCGGAAACGCCAGGACCAAAGGCGTCATCAGGCACAAGGGCGGCTTCGGACCTAAGCAGGGGCTCACACGCCGGATCGCGGTTGCCGGGCGGCGTGTAGAGGCAGACGTCGATCTGGGCCTGGGCCTCGGTCCGATCCGTCGTCCCGGTGGCGGCGGTCTGGGGCTGATGAGTGGCCACCGCCAGGACGGTTGCGAAGATGGCCCACATGTGTGTTTCCCCCGGAGATCAATGTTCTCACCCTAGCCGTGACCGGCTGGGGATCAACCCACGGCACCTGACGGCCCATGGCGTGCGTCAGGGGCCGGTCACGCCCTGACGCACGCGGTCCGGGGTGGCCCCCGCGCCGTCCGTGTCAGGATCGGCAGGGCTGGCCATGTAGATCACAGTAGATCCACCGGGCTGCCCTAGCCGGATGACCCCGTCACTTTCCTGATGTTCGCCGGTCGTCGTCCCGGCGGGAACGTCAGCGCCGGAAAGGGCACCGCCCTGAACCCGGCTACGCCAGCGAGCGGGGGGTGTATCGGGCGCGTCTTCATCCGGTCCATCAGAGGCGGCCTGGCGGTCATCCGGGCAAAGCTCGCCGTCGCTCGCAGCATAGGCGTCGCCGAACCAGCAGGACGGTGCGCCTTCCTCCTCAGCCGGTGGCTGGCTGATCAAGGCGGCGGCCAGGAACAGGATAGAGAACATGAAATTACGCCCCAGCGAGCCTGGCCCAATCTACTTTCGACGGCCCCTCACTCAACCGACGACTTCTGACTACCGCGCCAGGTCGCGCATGGCGGCTTCGAGGCCTTGCAGCGTCATGGGGTGCATGCGGTGGCCGATGACCTCGTTGATCAGGCCGATGGACGGGGTGTAGCCCCAGTATTTCTCCGGCGTCGGATTAATCCAGGCGATGCGATCCCAGGTCTCGGTGACGCGTTTCAGCCAGACGGCGCCGGCCTCCTCGTTCCAGTGTTCGACGGAGCCGCCGGGCATGGTGACCTCATAGGGGCTCATGGTCGCATCGCCGACAAAGACCACCCGCCAGTCCGGCCCGAAGCGATGCAGCAGATCCCAGGTCGGGGTCTTTTCCGTATGCCGGCGGCGGTTGTCCTTCCACACGCCCTCGTAGAGGCAGTTGTGGAAATAGAAGTGTTCCAGATGCTTGAACTCTGACCGGGCCGCTGAGAACAGCTCTTCGGCCACCTTGATATGGCCGTCCATCGAGCCGCCGATGTCGAGCAACAGCAGCACCTTGACCGTATTTCGCCGCTCGGGCCGGAGCTGGACGTCGAGGTAGCCGTGCCGGGCGGTGGCGTCGATGGTGCCGTCGAGGTCCAGCTCTTCTTCCGCGCCCTGTCGGGCGAAGCGGCGCAGGCGGCGCAGGGCCACCTTGATGTTGCGCACGCCCAGTTCGACCGAGTCATCGAGGTTCTTGTACTCGCGCTTCTCCCAGACCTTGACCGCGCGGCCCTGACGACCGGGGCCGCCGATGCGAACGCCTTCGGGGTTATAGCCGCCGTGGCCGAAGGGGCTGGTGCCGCCGGTACCGATCCATTTGGAGCCACCCTGATGGCGCTCCTTCTGTTCCTCGAGCCGCTTGCGAAGCTCATCCATCAGTGTGTCAAAGCCGCCGAGCGCCTGAATCTGGGCCAGTTCCTCAGGCGTGAAGTGCCGCTCGGTCAGCGACCGCAGCCAGTCCTCAGGGATGTCGGCGGGGGCCAGCTCGTCCGGGCCGACCGTCTCCAGCCCCTTGAACACCTTGCCGAAGACCTGATCGAAGCGGTCGTAGTGCTTCTCGTCCTTGACCAGAACAGCGCGGGACAGGTGATAGAAATCCTCGACCCGGCGCTCGGTCACACCGGCGTCCATGGCCTCCATCAGATGCAGCCACTCCTTCAGAGAGACCGGCACCCGCGCCTGACGCAGTTCGGTGAAAAGGGGGAGGAGCATTCTTGGTAGAATACGCGGTATGAATCGAATTGAATATGACGTGTCGGCTCGCGGCTACCTCAACCGCGCTCGCTCGCTGCTCGCGCAAGGCGGCGAAGCAAACAAATTCTACGCAGCCTTTGAACTTAGGGCCGGACTGGAGCGACGTATATCGGAGCACCTAGGTGAGTGGGACCACGTGCCAAACAGGGCCAAGAGGTCTTGGAAGATCGGAGATCTGGACCAGGCCGCTCGAAAGGCCTTTCATAACCACGCGCACGTCGCTGACCTCACATTCTCCGCTGGAGAGTCCCGCGTGCGATTTCTCTACACTCCGGTTCGCTCGGAAGGGCGGAAAGCTGCCGAGACACTCAACCAGTACCTTCATGCCCAAAAGGCCAATCGGAGCTTGGATCAAAAGTGGTGGCTATCCTTCCGCGACGCCTTGCAGCTTGCGGAGGAGGAACTGCGGTTCGCGGTGACGGGCACGCTGCTAGGTCCCGCAATGTTGGGAAAAACAAATCAGGTCCAGATGATGAGTGAGATCGTTGGAGACGCCCCCCCCGCCGTTTTGGCCGATGGCAGGCAGTCGATGCGATGTGACAGTCGACTATCATCCGGCAATCGGCTTCGAAATCCCTGATGACGCCTACGTATGGAGTCCAAAGGACCCTGAGTAGCGACGGGATTGGCGAGGGCATTTCTACAAACCGATAGTCATACCTTTGGCTAGTTTAGGTGATGCCCAGCAAGGCGCGCCCGATCAGCCTCTGCGGAAGATGAACTCGTGGTCGCGCCAGCTTCCGACCGCGAAACCGTACTCACCGGCCTTGGCGAAACCGTAGTGGTCGTAGAGGCGCTGGGCCTTGTGGTTTTCGGACCAGACGCTGAGCCACTGGGGGCCGGGGCTTTGGTCCATTCTGGCCAGCGCGCGTTCGAGCAGGGCACGGCCCACACCCAGACCCTGCGCCTCGCGGGCGATGTAGAGGCGTTTCAGCTCGGCGTGTTCAGGCCGGAGGTCCGGGTGGGGCATGGAGGCCGGGCCGACTTCGGTGAAGCCGACGATGCGGCCTTGGTGGAGGGCGACCTCCCACCAGTGATCAGGGTTGGCGAGGCGATCCCGCGTGGCCTCGGGCGAGAACACCTTAGACCGGAAATCGGCCAGGTCGGCGGGCGGATAGGGAATGGCGAATCCCTCGATGAAGGTTTCCATGAAGGTGCGCTCGGCAAGCGCCGCCAATTCGTCGGCGTCGGCGGGCGTGGCGGCGCGGATCGTGGGCTGGTAGGTGTCGCTCATGGTCGCCCTGTACACCCATCCCGATATGTTGGGCCATGACCCCGGTGAGGGGCATCCCGAACATCCGGGGCGGCTGAAAGCCGTTCTGGATGCGCTGGCCGATGCCGGACTGGACGGCGAGACGATCACCGCGACCGAGGCCGGGGTCGCCGATCTGGAGCGGATCCATCCGGCGAACTATGTGGTCCGCATTCTGGAGGCGGGGCCGCGCGAGGGCCTGGCCTACCTCGATGCCGATACCGCCCTGTCGCCCGGCAGTGTACGGGCGGCGAAGCTGGCGGCGGGGGCGGTGCTGGACGCCGTGCGCTCAGTCGCGGCTGGCGAGCGGACCCGGGCCTTCTGCGCGGTCAGGCCGCCGGGGCACCATGCCGAGCCGGACCGGGCCATGGGGTTCTGTCTGTTTTCCAACCTGGCCGTGGCGGCGCGGGCGGCGCAAGGATTGGGCCTGAAGCGGGTGGCGGTGATCGACTTCGATGTCCACCACGGCAACGGCACCCAGGCGGCCTTTGAGGCGGATGACAGCCTGTTCTTCGGCTCGATCCATCAGTCGCCGCTCTATCCCGGAACCGGGGACGCCTCGGAGACCGGTGTGGGCAATGTCGTCAATGCGCCGGTCCCACCGCACACAGATCCCCGGGCCTGGCGTTCGGCGTTCGAGGGGCGGCTGATGGCCGGGCTCGACCGGTTCAGGCCCGACCTGGTGTTGATCTCGGCAGGCTTTGACGCCCACAGGCGCGATCCGCTGGCCCATCAGTCGCTGGAGGCCGAGGATTTCGCCTGGGCCACGCGGGCGGTTCTGGCCGTCGCAAGACGACACGCGCAAGGGCGAGTTGTATCGTCGCTGGAAGGCGGCTACGACCTTGAGGGGCTGGGGCGATCTGCGGTCGCCCATGTTCAGGCGCTAGCGGAGGAGTAGGGGCCGGGCCCCCAGTATGACCGAGACGGCTCCGACCCGTGCCGAATCCTTGTCCGTCGCCCCGGTTCGATCCGGCGCGATTGTGCTGGCGCGTCACGGTGAGCCGGCGCTGTCGCGCAAGATCAAGCTGACGTCGGACGGCTATCGCGACTGGTGGGGCCGGTACGAGGTCGGGGGCCTGCTGGAAGGCCAGACTCCGCCGGATTGCCTGGTCGAACAGGCCGACCATTCGGTCATCTATCATTCGACACGGCCCCGCGCCGTCGAGACGGCCAGAGCCGTGGCCAGGGGGCGCCCGCTGATCGAGGACCCCATCTTCATCGAAGCGCCGCTACCGCCCCCGAATTTCCCGGACTGGTTCCGGGTCGGCCCGCGTGCCTGGGGGGTGATCTCGCGTTTCTGGTGGTGGGCCTTTGATCATCATGGCGAGGGCGAAGAAAGTCGCGACCAGGCCAAGAACCGGGCTCGGCAGGCCGCGGATATGCTGGAAGCCCGCGCGGCGGAAGGGGACGATGTGCTGGTGCTGGCGCATGGGTTCTTCAACGGCATGGTCGGCATGGAGCTGACCAGGCGCGGCTGGCGCTGCACCCGGGATCGGGGCTTTCAGTACTGGTGCGGCCGCAAGTTCGAAAAGCGGTGAGCCTCCACAAGGCTACCAAAGTCAGGTTAGGGTGAGCCCTCGCTGATTAGGGCCATGCCATGTTTCGCCGTCATTTCCTTGCCTTTGTAACCTGTCTATTGCTGGCGACACCGGCCTTGGCATTGGCTCAAGACGCCGCGTCGGAGGGCCTGCCTCGCGTGGCGATCCAGACCTCGCTGGGCACCTTTACGGTTGAGATCGATACGAGCGCTGCGCCGATCACGGGGGCCAATTTCCTGCGCTACGTCGACGAGGGGCGGTTTGAGGGCATGACCTTTTACCGCGCCATGCAGGGCTATAATGGCTCGGGCCTGATCCAGGGCGGGACCAATCAGGATCGCCAGCGGACCTTGCCGGCGATCCCGCACGAGCCGACGACGCAAACCGGCCTGAGCCATACCGAGGGTGCCCTGTCGATGCCGCGGTTCGAGCCCGGCACGGCGGCGGGCGATTTCACCGTCATGGTCGGCAACATGACCTATCTGGACGCCCGCCCGGACCAGCCCGGCGACAACCTGGGCTATGCGGTGTTCGGCCGTGTGGTGCAGGGGATGGACGTGGTTCGCACCATCCTGGCGGCGCCGGTGTCGGCGACCGAGGGCGAGGGCGTGATGCTGGGCCAGATGCTGGAGCCGCGGGTGGTGATCGAGCGGGTGTGGCGGGTGGAGGAGTAGGGCCGCCGTCGTGAGCGCGGTGTTTTCTTCGTGTCCTTTGTGATGAACCAGCGGGCGACCGTGAGGCGCTACTGCCGGAGGTTCATCACGACGATCATAATGGGATCACGAAGGACACCATGGGGCTTAGCTTTCCACGTCCAGCGTCGTCCAGGCTGGCTCGAAACCGTCGGGGGTTTCCAGGCGGAGGAAATAGCCGTGCGGGCGCAGCAACAGCGTCGCCTCGCGTTGCCCCGGCGTCAATAGAAACTGATCGGCGGGCACGCCACCGGGGCCTTCGGCGGCGCGCATGGCTTGAATCAGGGCCGGGCCATCAAAGGTGGGAACCTCGACTGTCACCGCGCGGCGCTCCGGGTCCGCCGCCAACCAGCCGGGGCGACCGTTCACGGGGGCATATCGCGGATGGAAGGCCGACACGTCCATACGGCCCTCATAGGCTGGGGTAGCCACCGTTCGACCGCCGTTCCAGACAGCGACGGGGGCGGACGGCTGAAACCGCTCCAGCACAGCGGCGACGTGCGGGGCGTCATTGGCCGGATCAATCGCCGGCCAGTTCTGCGACTGTTCGATGGTCAGGGGGTCAATGCCGGTCAGGGCTTTCAAGCGGGCCGCGAACCAGGTTCCGCCGTTTCCTTGGACTTCCATGGCGTGCGAATAGCCGACTAGGACCAGAATGCGCGCCTCGGGGTCGGCGGCGAGAACGGCGGCGAGGTTCTCGGCCTGGGCCTGTTCGCGGGCCGCGATCTGTTGAAGCCGGTCCGCATCTTCCGGGGCCGACTGATCGTCGCGCTGTTCATAGGCGGCGAAGCGATAGCCACGCTGGGCAGCTTCGCGCACCAGTTCGGCATAGACGGGGTCTGCGGTGTAGTGACCGAAGACGAGGCTGAACGGCAGGCCGGGGCGATAATCCCGAATCGATGGCGCGTCTTCAAAGGCGTGATTGCCGAAGGTCTCCGCCGCCAGCCAGTTGAAGCCTTCTTCGCGTAGCTCCCGCATGACCTGGGTGGCGAAACCCCGCTGGCCGGAGATGTTGTGCGCCTCATTGAGGATGACCACGCGGGTCCCACGTGCGCGTTCGACGATGGCGGCGAGCGCGTCCTGGCTGTTCGCGGCGGCGAGGTCTGGCCGGGGCGTGGCGGGGTCGGGCGGGATCTCCATCAGGCCGATGGCGGTCGCCTCGTCGCCGAGGAAGGCGGCGAACTGGACCAGCATACCACGGACGCCGGCGTCGCCGGCATCTGCTTGGGCCTTGAGTTCTAGATAGTAGGGAAGATAGCGCCCTTCGTTGAACCAACGCTGCCAGCCGTTGAGCGGAGTCTGGGTGCGTCCGGGCAGGGCCGTCACTAGACCCGCGGCCAGCGCCCCAAGGCCGAAGGCGCGCCGGTCGAGCCTCATGCCCCCGCCCTCTCCGCAAAATGCCACGCTCCCGCGGACAGCGGCTTGACCCGCGCGGCCATGGCGGCGGCGTGGGGGCTGGCGGCGGTGCCATCTCTCACACGGCCTCCGATGCCCTGACAGATGGCGGCCAGGCGGAAGAGGTTGTAGCTGAGCAGCCAGTCGAGCTGGGGCAGGGCGTCGCGGCCGGTGCGCTGGCAGTAGCGCGTGATGATGTCGTCCATCGAGGGGATGCCCAGCGCCTCAAGGTCGAGGCCGGCGAGGCCGTTACGCTCGCTGGAGGGGATAACCCAGGCGATGAGGAAATAGCTGATGTCGGCGAGCGGATCGCCGAGCGTCGACAGCTCCCAGTCCAGCACGGCCTTCACCTCGGCGCGGTCGGGCGCGAGGATCAGATTGTCGAGGCGGAAGTCGCCATGGACGATGCGGGCCGGGCCGTCTTCGGGCAGGCCCTGCGGCAGCCAGTCGATCAGCCGGTCCATGGCCGGGATGCTCTCGGTTTCTGAGGCCCGATACTGTTTGGTCCAGCGACCGACCTGACGGGCGAAATAGTTGCCGGCCTTGCCGTAGTCGGACAGGCCGATGGCGTCGGGATCGAGCTTGTGCAGGGCAGCCAGCGCATCGACCTGGGCGTGGTAGATGGCGCGGCGTTCGTCCGGTGTCTGATCCGGCAGGCCGAGGTTCCACAGGATGCGGCCCTCGACCCGGTCCATGACGTAGAAGGCGGTGCCGATGACGTCCGGGTCTTCGCACAGGCCCCAGGGCCGGGCGACCGGATAGCCGGCGCTGTGCAGGGCCGAGATGACCTTGAACTCACGATCCACCGCGTGGGCGGAGGGGAGCAGCACGCCCGGCGGCTTGCGGCGCAGGACGTAATCGCGGCCCGGCGTGGTGATCAGATAGGTCGGGTTGGACTGTCCGCCCTTGAACTGCAGCACGGTCATCGGCCCGGCGAAGTCGGGGATGGTCTGGGCCATCCAGCGTTTGAGCGCCGCCTCATCGAAGCGCAGGCGCTCGTCGACTGGCTTGGAACCGGAGAAGGCGGCGGCGGCGGGGTCGGTCATGGCGGCCAAGCTAGCGGTTCGCGCCGTCGCGTCCAGCCCGCGCCTGCGCCAGGCACCCAGCCACCGCTGCATCCCAACCTGCCAACAGTCTTTGGCGCTCGGCGTCATCCATGCTGGGCGTCCAGACAGCCGGGTCGCCGGAGGGGGGCTGGTCGAGGGCGGGGATGAGGCCGGTGCCCAGGGCGGCGAGACGGGCGGCACCGAGCGCGGTCATTTCCTGCCAGGCGGGGCGTTCGACCTCGCAGGCGGTGATGTCGGCCAGGAACTGCATCAGCCAGCCGTTGGCGGTGACGCCGCCGTCGACCTTGAGACGGCGCGGCGCGGGCGCACCGTCGGCCTTGAGGGCTTGGAGCAGGTCGTGGGTCTGATAGGCCATGGCCTCCAGACCAGCGCGCACGATGTGGGCGGGGCCGGCGTCGCGGGTCAGGCCGAAGACGGCGCCGCGGGCATCGGCGTTCCAGTGTGGCGCGCCCAGGCCGGTGAAGGCCGGGACCAGATAGACGCCACCGTTGTCCGGCAGGGCCTGGGCGATGGCCTCGGTTTCGCGGCTGTGGCCGACCGCGCCCATGGTGTCGCGCAGCCACTGGACGGTCGAGCCGGCGGAAAAGATGGAGCCTTCCAGCGCATAGGCCGTCTGGCCATCGGCCTGATAGGCGACGGTGGAGAGCAGCCGGTGGGTCGAGGTGGCGGGCGTGTCGCCCGTGTGGGCCACCAGAAAGGCGCCGGTCCCGTAGGTGATCTTGACGGCGCCGGGCTTCAGGGCGCCGTGGCCGACCAGCGCGGCCTGCTGATCGCCTGCGCAGCCGGTGATGGGGATGGGGCGACCGAACAGATCGGGCGTGGTTTCGCCGAAGAAGCCGGCGCTGGGGCGGGCCTCGGGCAGGACGGGGCGCGGGACGTTGAAGAGGTCGAGCAGGTCGTCACGCCAGGACAGGTCAGACAGGCCGAACAGGCTGGTGCGGGACGCATTGGTGACATCGGTGACGAAGGAGGCACCACCGGTCAGATTCCACATCAGCCAGGCGTCGATGGTGCCGGCGCATAGCTGTCCGGCCTCGGCGCGGGCGCGGGCACCGTCCACATGATCCAGCAGCCAGGCGATCTTGGAGGCGGAAAAATAGGGGTCGAGGACGAGGCCGGTTTCGGCCTGGACGGCGGGTTCATGGCCGGCGGCCTTCAGGGCGTCGGTGACGGGGGCGGTGCGGCGGTCCTGCCAGACGATGGCGCGGTGCAGCGGTCGTCCCGACACCCGGTCCCACAGGACGGTGGTTTCGCGCTGATTGGTGATGCCGATGGCGGCGATACGGTCCGGGCCGCCGGCCTCCTGCATCGCCTCGCGACAGACCTGAAGGGCGGCGCGCCAGATCTCGTCGGCGTCGTGCTCGACCCAGCCGGGGTGGGGGAAGTGCTGCTCCAGCGGAATCTGGGCGGTGGCGCGTGGACGCCAGCCGTCCGGGTCAAAGACGATGGCGCGGGTCGAGGTCGTGCCCTGGTCGAGGGCGAGGATCAGATCGGCCATGCGGCTCCCTTTCGCGGGGGCGAGTTTCGGCTAGAAGTGACAGATGACCAAGCTCCCGACCTTTGATGATGTGATCGACGCGGCGCGCGTGATCGACGGGGTGGCGGTGCGAACCCCCCTGATCGAAAGCCCGGCCTTGAATGAGCAGCTGGGCGGGCGGGTGCTAATGAAGGCCGAGAACCTGCAGGTTATGGGGGCCTTCAAGTTTCGCGGAGCCTATAATCGCATCGCGCGCCTGACTGATGACGAAAAGCGGCGCGGCGTCGTGGCCTATTCGTCGGGCAACCACGCCCAGGCCGTGGCAGCGGCGGCGCGGCGGGTCGGGACGGCCGCCATCATCGTCATGCCGGCGGACAGCCCGGCCATCAAGGTCGCCGGGGTGCGGGCCAACGGCGGCGAGGTCAGGATGTATGACCGCTATTCCGAAAGCCGTGAGGCCATCGGCGAAGAGATTGCGCGGGACCGTGGATCGGTGCTGGTCCCGCCGTTTGACGACCCCTACGTCATCGCCGGACAGGGGACGGCGGGGCTGGAAATCCTGGAACAGGCGGACGGGCCGATTGATCAGCTGCTGAGCGGCTGTTCGGGCGGCGGCCTGATCGCGGGGCTGAACCTGGCGTTTGAGGCGAAGAGCCCCGGCACGGTGGTCTATGGCGTGGAGCCGCAGGTCTATGACGACACCGCCCGGTCGCTGGCGGCGGGCGAACGTGTCGGGGTGGCGGCGACGGGTAAGAGCATCTGTGATGCCTTGATGACACCGATCCCCGGAGAGCTGACCTTTCCGATCAATCAGCGACGGCTGGCCGGCGCGATCAGCGTGACCGACGAAGAGGCGGCGGCGGCGGTGGCCTATGCGTTCAAGACGCTGAAGCTCGTGGTCGAGCCGGGCGGGGCGGTGTCGCTGGCCGCCCTTCTGGCCGGCAAGGTCGAGACGGCGGGCAAGACCACCGCCATTCTGCTGTCGGGCGGCAATGTCGACCCGGCCTTGTTTTCACAGATCATCGAAGGACGATTTCCATGAATACGGCCAAGGCGATTTCGACGGATGAGCTTCTCGCCTCGATGGGTCAGGAGGTCGGGGTTTCGGACTGGATCGAGATCGATCAGGCGCGCATCAATGCCTTTGCCGACTGTACCGAGGACCATCAGTTCATCCACGTCGATCCTGAGGCTGCGGCCAAGACACCGTTCGGGGTAACCATCGCGCACGGGTTTCTGACGCTGAGCCTGATGTCACAGATGAGCTATCAGGCCGCGCCGGTGCTGAACGGGGTGGTGATGGGGGTCAACTACGGCTTCGACAAGCTGCGGTTCCTGCAGCCGGTGCGGGCCGGATCGCGGGTGCGCGGGCGCTTCAAGCTGGTGTCAGCCGAGGAGAAGGGCACCGGGCGCTGGCTGATCAAGAATGAGGTCACCGTCGAGATCGAGGGCCAGGACAAGCCGGCCCTGATCGCCGAATGGCTGGGGATGCAGATCCTCGGCTAGACCGAGACCTGGGTGCCCATCTCGACCACGCGGCCGGGCGGGATGTGGAAGAAGTCTGTCGGATTGGCCGCGTTGCGCATCAGGAAGATGTACAGCTTGTCCTGCCACAGGGGCATGCCGTGCTGAGCCGATGGCACGACCGAGCGACGGCCCAGGAAGAAGCTGGTCGACATGATGTCGAACTTCAGACCCAACTTGCGGCAGATGCTGAGCGCGCGCGGGATGTTCGGGCTCTCCATGAAGCCGTAGTGCACCGTGACGCGCTTGAAGTCGGGGCTGATGACCTCGATCTCGACCCGCTTGTTCTCGGGCACCCGTGGCCGGTCGGCGGTCTGGACCGTCAGGATCACGTTCTTCTCATGCAGCACCTTGTTGTGCTTGAGGTTGTGCATGAGCGCGACAGGCGCAACGGTCGGGTCGGAGGTCAGGAAGATAGCCGTACCCGGCGCGCGATGCGGCGGGCGGGTCTGAAGCATGGCGATCAGATCGCCAAGCGGCAGCGAGTCCTTGCGGCTCTTCTCAGTCAAAATCCGTGTGCCGCGTGTCCAGGTCCACATGATCACCACAAGGGCTGCGCCCAGAACGATCGGCATCCAGGCTCCCTGAGGGATCTTCAGCGCGTTGGATGACAGGAAGACCAGGTCCAGCGCCGCCAGGGGCACGAGGACGAGGAGCGAAAGCCCCCAACTCCATTTCCACAGCTTGCGAACGATGAACCAGGCCAGGAGCGTATCGACAAACATCGCCCCGGTGACCGCGATGCCGTAGGCGGCGGCCAGGGCGGACGAGGTCTGGAAGAAGACCAGCAGGATCAGCACACCCACCAGCAACATCGAGTTGACTGAGGGCACAAAGATTTGTCCGGCTTGGGTTTCGGAGGTCCGGCGGATGGTAATGCGCGGCAGCATTCCCAGTTGGACCGCCTGCTGGGTCAGGGAGAAGGCCCCGGTAATCACGGCCTGGCTGGCGATCACCGTGGCGACGGTGGCGAGGATCAGAACCGGCCAGTAGGCCACATCAGGGATCATGGCGAAGAACGGGTTCTCACGCGCTTCTCGGTGGGCCAGCACCAGTGCGCCCTGCCCCAGATAGTTCAGGGTCAGGCAAGGCAAGACGAAGACCAGCCAGCCCGCCTGAATCGGTGCCTTTCCGAAGTGGCCCATGTCCGCATAGAGGGCCTCGGCACCGGTCACGGCCAGGAAGACGCTGCCCAGAATGACAAAACCCAGGAAGCCGTTGTCAATGAGGAACAGCACCCCGTAGTGCGGCGACAGGGCGCGCAGGATCGAGAGGTCATCAAAGATGTGATAGATGCCCAGACCCGCCAGGGTCAGGAACCAGACCGCTGTAATCGGCCCGAACCACTTGGCCACGCTGGCGGTGCCGCGCGACTGGATCATGAACAGGCCGATGAGGATGCCGGCCGCGATCGGCAGCACCCAAGGATCGAGCCGACCATTCAGACCGGGCGCATCGCGCAAACCTTCGACGGCCGAAAGCACCGACACGGCGGGTGTGATGATGCCATCGCCGTAGAAGAGCGCCGCACCACAGACGCCCAGGAAGAAAATGACCGCCGAGGGCTTGCCGACAGCGCGCTGGGCCAGGGCGGCCAGTGCCAGGGTCCCGCCTTCACCCTTGTTGTCCGCCCGCATCAGGAAGACGACATATTTGAGGGTCACAACCAGGATCAGCGCCCAGAAGACCAGGGACACCACCCCCAGCACAGCCAATTCCGCCGTCCCACCCGAACGCGAGTGATGCAGGGCCTCGCGCATGGCGTAGAGGGGGCTGGTGCCAATATCGCCAAAGACGACGCCCACGGCTCCGATGGCCAGGGCGAAAATGCCAGCCTTCTTGTGCCCGTCGCCATCTTCAATGGCGGGGTGAACGTCGTCCCTGGGCGTATGATCTGACGGAGCGTCGCACGACGGTGCCGCTTGGGTCTCTGGCTCCGGTTGGGGAGCCTTGGAGTCCGGGGTGTCCCCAGCCATTCAATTTCTCCGGGCCGCCGGAATGGCATGGCCCATGCGAACGAAGCCGCGCGGCATACGCCCATTTCGTGCCGTATTCAATATATTGCATCGCACAATTTATTGAGCGCGCCCCGCAGTGGGGCACCATTTGTAACGCGGGTCTGTCGCGCCTACTTATGAGACGGAATGTCTGACAGCCAACAGTTTCCGGTGGCAGCCCATGCGCTGGCCTATCTGGCCCATCTGGGTGCAGATGCGCCCGGGCGCGCGGTGCCCAGCGCCACGCTTGCGGCCTCAATGCCGACCAATCCGGTGGTCGTGCGTCGGGTGACGGCGCAACTGGCGCGCGCCGGTCTGATTGCAACACGTCCAGGAGTCGGCGGCGGGGCCTGGCTGTTGAAAGCGCCGAACCAGATTCGGCTTGATGAGGTTTTGCGGGCGGTCGACGGCTGTGCGCACCTGGGCAAACCTCCGCCCGGCGTGCGGGGCTGTCCGGTCGGTGAGAAGATTCCGCGCCAGGTAGCCAAGGCGCTGGTGGCGGCCGATGCGGCGGCGGCGAAGCGTCTGGCCGAGATCACCATCGCCGACCTTCTGGCGGACGACGCTTGAACGACGCGGCGCGTCGTGGTCGAAAACGATCATGAGCTTGAATGACCCCGCAGATCGCCGGCTCGCCCTGATCACAGGCGCTTCGGCCGGCATCGGTCAGGCCCTGGCCCGGGTCTATGCCGAACATGGGTGGGATCTGGTGCTGACGGCGCGCCGGACGGATCGGCTGGAGGCCCTGGCCGACGAGCTGAAGCTGCGCGCCGGGATCGAAACGATTGTGATCCCCGAGGATCTGGCTGACCCGGCGGCACCCGCGCGGCTGGTCGAGGCGATCGATGCCCGTGGCCGGACGGTTGATGCCCTGATCAACAACGCCGGGTTTTCTCGCACCGAGGGCTTTCAGGCCGTGCCGTGGGAGCAGCACCAGGCCATGCTCCAGGTGATGTTGATGGCTCCCGTTGAGCTGGCCCACCGGCTCAGCCCCGGCATGGCGGATCGGCACTTTGGTCGAATTCTGAATGTCGCGTCCCTGGCGGGCTATTCGCCGGCGACGGGGGGCGACACCCTCTACGGCCCGATCAAGAGCTTTATGATCAAGGCATCGGCGGGGCTTCATCTGGAGCTGCGTGACAAGGACGTCCATGTGACCGCCCTGTGCCCCGGCTACACCTGGAGCGAGTTCCACGACGTCAACGGCCAGCGACAGGCCGTCGCCCACGCCACACCGGAATGGATGTGGATGGGGGCCGATGAGGTGGCGCGCGCCGGCTATGAGGCGTCAGAGGCCAATCGCGCGATCTGCGTGCCGGGGGCTCCGAACAAGGTCGCTTCGGCGCTGCTCAAGATCCTGCCGGATGACTGGACCCTGGCCCTGGCCGCGCGCCACGGGGAGCGTCTGGGGCGGATCTAGTGTCCGGTCGGGGCCACGACCGCCTGTGAGAACATGCCGGGCAGGGCCTCTCCCAGACCGCCGAGCACGAACTGGATGCCCAGCGCCACCAGGATCAGACCCAGGACCCGCACGATAATCGACATACCCACTTCGCCGAGGATGCGGTTGATCGGTCCGGCCAGGGCGAAACACAGGAAGGTGGCCAGACCGGCCGCGGCAATGGCGACCAGGCCCGCGACCGTGCCTGCCGGCCCGATATTCTCGGCCCGGGCCGCCTGAATGATGATGGTCGAAATCGCGCCCGGCCCGATGATCAACGGCATGGCGAACGGCACGACCAGTCGCTGGAACCGGCGCCGGGCATAGCCGCGCACATCATTGGCGTCGCTGAGCGCGTGGGGGTCCTTGAAGCTGGCCAGGAAGTCCTCGTTGACCATCTGCAGGCCGAGCAGGAACAACAGGATGCCGCCGCCGATGCGGAACGCCGCCAGCGAGATCCCGAAGAAGTCCAGCAGGGCCAGGCCCGAAAAATAGAAGAAGGCCAGGAAGGCCGCCACAAAGGCGCACAGCATGGCATTGACCGACAGCCGCTGGCTGAAGGTCGCGCCGGCGGTCGCGGCGGCGAAGATCGGGATGTTGCCGATCGGGTCCAGCAGGGCGAACAGGGCCACGAAAACATTGACCCCGAACTCGATCGCGTTCATGTCGCCCCCTTAGCCGTAAAACCTGACCTGCCCGACGCGCCGCTGATCGCGAGCGCGCCCGTGGCTGGCCGTAACCCGGAGATACGCCCGATGTCCACCACCGCTGACCCCCGCCTGATTGTCGGGCTTGATCTGCCCAGCGTCGAACAGGCCCGGGCGATGGTCGAGCAGCTGGATGGCACCGTCAGCTTCTACAAGATCGGGCTGACGCTTCTGGCGACACCGGGCGGTGTAGCCTTCGCGCAGGAGCTGCGACGGTCGGGCAAGCAGGTGTTCCAGGACTGGAAGCTGCATGACATCGGGGCTCAGGTCGAAGGCGCGGCGCGGTCGGTCGCGGCGGGCGGCTGTGATCTGCTGACTGTCCATGCCGAACCCCAGGTCATGCGCGCGGCGGTCCAGGGACGCGGCACTGCTGATACGAAAATCCTGGCGGTGACGGTCCTTACCAGTCTGTCGGACGCCGATCTGATCGACATCGGCTATTCGGAAACGGCGGCGATGCTGGTTGAGCGGCGGGTGCGCCAGGCGCTGGCCTGCGGCGTTGATGGCGTCGTCTCCAGCCCGCATGAAGCGGCGCGGGCGCGAGCGTTGGCTGCCGAAGCCGGGCGGCCCGAGTTTCTGGTGGTGACGCCGGGTGTGCGCCCCGTCGGCTCGGACAAGGGGGATCAGCAACGCATAGCCACCCCTGCGGATGCTCTGAAGGCGGGGGCCAGCCATCTTGTCGTCGCCCGGCCGGTCATTGCCGCCCCTGATCCCGCTGGGGCCGCCCGTGCCATCATCGCCGAGATGGCAACTGTCTGAAGCCAAGGCACCGCCGCGGTCGGCGGCCGTCGCAGAACGGCTGTCAGCGAACCCTGAGCTGGGTCGTTGTCGGGTTTCGTCAGTATGCGGCTCAACCCGAGAGCGTAGTCTTGATGCTTGGACAGGGAGCATGGGATGCGTCGCTGGGCACCGCTCATTGCGCTTCTAGGTCTGTTGGGCTGCCAGCCTGACAAGGCCGAGCGCGAGCGCGCCCTGGAGGAGGAGGCGGTGCTGACCGCCGGTGCGGCGATCGACTGTACCGGTCAACTGTCCGAAGCGAGCCGTCTGATCTGTGCCGATGCAGACCTCCGGGCGATGGACCGTCAGATCGCTGAGCTGTGGTCGCGGGTTGAAACGGTGACCGGTCGGCCCAACACGCTGCGTCGTCGTCATGCGGCCTGGCTGGCCGAACGAGAGGCTGGAGAGCGGGAATGGGAGACCGATGACCGCCGCGCCCGAACAGCCGAAGAACTCCGCGAATATCAGCAGGGCTATTTTGACGAACTGAGCGAAGAGCTTCGTCTGGCGGAATCGCTGCCGGCGACCAGCCCGGTGGCATCCTTGGCGGGCGGGTGCATCGGCACGGCCCTGAATGGATGCACCGTTCCGTCCAACGGCGTGGTGACCGGGCCTGAGGGCCAGCGTCTGGCCTGGCAGATTCAGCGCGGCTCCACCGATTTTGCCGGCGTCAGTGAGGGCCTGGTCCTGTTCGCCATCGATGGGGATCTGATGCGACCGGTAGGGTGGAGCTTTGAGGCGGCCCAGTTTGACGCTCCGATCCTGTTCTCACGCCCGGAAGGTCTGTTCGTCGCCGCCAAGGGGTTCACCGCCGGGACGGGCTCGGGCAACGCCGACATCCTGCTGCGGCTGGACGGTCAACGCTGGACCGAAATCGAGGTCGAGAGCTGGAAGATCGCTCTGGACGATGCCCTGCCGGATGATCTCGGCGTGTGGAAGGGCGTGGACTATGCCTGGCCTGACATGACGGCCATGTCGTCGCTCTGGCGCGACAGTGACGCCAACTGCTGTCCGACCGGCGGGCGGGTTCTGATTGATCTGGAGGTCGAGGGCACGGCCCTGCGCCTGGCCGGCATCGATCTGGAACGGGCCGGCGGTTAGTCTTCGCCACCCATCCGGGCCCGAAACTCATCCATGCCCGGGATCAGGGCCGCCCCGACATGGGCGCGCCCGACAACATACCCCACTGCCAGGGTCACCAGCAGGCTGAGCACCAGGCTCCAGATCGGTTGAGGCATGCCCATGATGGTCACGGTGGTCAGGGCACAGATCGCCACAATGGCCGGGCCAACCCAGGTGGTGTGAGGCTCGTCCGACAGGCGCACTGCGATCGACGATCCCAGCCAGGCTGAGAACACCCGCATCACGACCAGCCAGAAAATGCCGCCGGAGGTCATGTCGGTGAAGAAGCGCGGCTCGCCGAACTGGGCCAGGGCCGGTCCATAGACGTAGCGGTGGACGGCTCCCAGCAGCACCATCGAGGCCAGACAAACCAAGCCGCCTACAAGAACGCCGACCCCGATCGACCGCATGTTTGCCAAGTTCCCAATCCCAGCTATCTCCTTGAAGGCATGGGCCGGATTGGTCAACCGCGCTTCCGGTCAGGCCCGACACCCGCTAGGGAGGCATATGGCCGACATTCTGTCTCTCACCGACGTCACCAAACGCTACGGCAGCTTCGAGGCCGTGAAGGATCTGAGCTTTTCGGTTGGCCGGGGGTCGATCGTCGGATTCCTGGGCCCGAACGGCGCGGGCAAGACCTCGACCATCCGCATGATCCTGGGCCTGGCGGCCCCGACCTCGGGGCGGATCGAGGTTCTGGGTGCCGACGATGGCCGCAAGGTCCGCGACCGGATCGGCTTTCTGCCTGAAGAGCGCGGCCTGTATCGCAAGATGAACCCGGTCGATGCCGTGGCCTATATGGCGGCGCTGAAGGGCGTGCCGATGTCAGAAGGCCGGCGCCGCGCGCGTGAACTGCTGGAAGCTCAAGGGTTGGGCGACGCCCTGAAGCGGCCGATGAAGGCCCTGTCCAAGGGCATGGCCCAGAAGGTCCAGCTGGTATCCGCCATCGCTCACCGGCCCGAGCTGGTCATTCTGGATGAACCGTTTTCGGGCCTGGACCCGGTCAATCAGCAGGGGCTGGAGCGGATGATCCGCGACCTGGCTGACCAGGGCTCGACGGTGCTGTTCTCCACCCATGTCATGCAGCACGCGGAGCGGCTGTGTCAGAAGGTGGTGCTGATGGCGCGTGGCCAGAAGGTGTTCGAAGGCCCCGTGGCCGAAGCCCGCGCAGCCGCGCCCCGGTTTCTGGTGCTGGAAGGCGCGCTGGACCAGGCGGCGGTCCAGGCCCTGCCGGGTGTCACGGACGTCGAAGCTGCCGGCGACGGCTTCCGGGCGCGGCTCGCCGCCGGAGCCCAGCCGCAGGCGACCCTCAAGGCGGCCTTCGAGCGCGGGCTGGACGTGTCGCGGTTCGAGGCCCCGGAGCCCAGCCTGCACGATGCCTTTATCGTTCTGACCGGAGACGACCAATGAGACGCCTCCTGTTGATCGCGCGACGCGAATATCTGGCCTATGTCCGCACCGTCGGCTTCTGGCTATCGTTGATCGCCCTGCCGCTGGTGGCGGTGGGATCGGGCTTCTTCGTCGCCATGATGGAGAACTCCGGCGAGGCCCGAGAGATGGCGGTGCTGGACCTGACGGGTCAGGCGGTCGGCCCGGCCTTTGTCCGCAGCCTGGATGATCCCGGGGAGATCGACGTGGTCGCGCCACCGCCCGAGCTGGCCGGGGCACCCGACATTGACGGAGCCGACACCGTGGCCCGCGGCCTGGTCGGCGAAGATGGGCCGCTGGATGCTGTCGTCATTCTGACTCCGGGTGAGGGCGTGGTGGCGGCGCGCTATTGGGCGGCGCGAGCCTCGGATCAGGACGGCGAGCAGGCCGTCTCCAACGCCCTGTCCGAGCTGAACCGGACCCAGGCCCTGGTGGCGCTCGGGGTCGACCCGGCCGCGATTGATCGGATCGATCAGGCCGAACCCGCCGTGACCATGCTGTCCCCGGCCTCGGCCTCGGGCGGCGAGGTCAGCCTTCAGGACCGGTTGCCGGGCCTGATCGGCTTCATCGTGGCGATGATGCTGTGGTCGCTGATCCTGACCGGTGCCTCGATCCTGTTGAACAGCGTCATGGAGGAGAAGGCCAACCGGGTGCTGGAGGTTCTGTTGTCGTCCGCATCGGCGACCGAGCTTCTCGCCGGAAAGATTTTGGGCGTGGCCCTGGTGACGTTGACGGTGCTTCTGGTCTGGGGCGGGTTCGGGGTGGCGGCGCTCAGCTTTGCGGCTCAGCAGGGCGGCGACTTCGCGCCGGCCCTGTCGGGAGCACTGGCCGGTCTGGCGCGCGATGGTCTGTGGATGTGGCTGGTAGCCTATTTCGTCGGTGGTTATCTGATGTACGCAGCGGTCTTCGCCGCCATCGGCTCGTTCTGCGAGACGCCGCGCGAGGCCCAGACCCTGATCGGGCCGATTATGATGGTGCTGATCATCCCCGTCTTTGTGCTCCAGTTCGCCATGCGCGACCCGGATCTGGCGATTGTACGCACCCTGTCGTGGGTTCCGTTCTTCACACCGTTTCTGATGAGCGCACGCGCGCCGTCAGGGCCGCCGCTCTATGAGATGGCCGGGACGCTGGCGGTTATGGTGGCCTTTACGGTCCTGATCGTCTGGCTGGCGGCCAAGGCCTTCCGCGCCGGGGCGCTGTCGACCGGCAAGTTCGACTGGAAGGGGATCGTCGGCTTGGTTCGGGGCGGCGGACGCTAGCCGACAAGGTTCCTCCCCATGAGCACGGCGAATGGGGAGGAGACAAAAGAAAAGGGCCGCTCCACCGGAGCGGCCCTTGATCTTTCAGCCTGTCGGTCGGCTTAGCGGCCGCGCGGCTTCGGGGCCGGCAGCAGGCCTTCACGCTGGGCGCGCTTGCGGGCCAGCTTGCGGGCGCGGCGCACGGCTTCCGCCTGCTGGCGGGCGCGCTTTTCCGAGGGCTTTTCGTAGTGAACGTGACGCTTCATTTCGCGGAAGTTGCCTTCGCGCTGCATCTTCTTCTTCAGGGCCTTCAGCGCCTGATCGACGTTATTGTCACGAACGAAAATCTGAACCAGGGTCGTCTCTCCATTGCCTTGTCCGCCGCGCCCATCCAGCCATTGAAGGGCGGGGCAGGCAGGACATGAAAATCAACGCCCGGAAGTGGACCTCCGGGCGACAAGGGCGCGCTGATACACCAGCCTCACGCGTGAGTCCAGCATGGCAAACGCGGAATTCGGCCTGTATCATAGGGGAATGACCGCCTCAGCGACCAAGCCGGACTGGGCCGACCGCACCGAACAGCGCCTGCTGGATGCGGCGATTCCCCGGGTCCCTGACCTCGGGTTTTCACCTGCGCTGCTGACGGCGGCGGGAGAGGCCTGTGACCTCACCGGCGGCGATGTCGGCCTTTTGCTGCCGAATGGCCCGGCCGATCTGGTGGCCCTGTTGTCGCGTCGCCACGATGCGCGGGCGATGGCGACCCTGGCCGGGCTGGATGCCGCCGGCCTCAAGATTCGCGAGAAGATTGCCCAAGGGGTGTCGGCCCGGCTGGAGGCCGCCGCCGTTGATCTGGAGGCGTCCAAGCGGGCGGTCGGCTTCCTGACGCTGCCCCAGCATCTCTCGCTGGCCGGACGGCTGACCTGGGACAGCGCCGACCAGATCTGGCGCTGGGCGGGCGATACGGCGACGGACGAGAACCACTATTCCAAGCGGGCGATCCTGTCGGGGATTCTGGTGCCGGCCATCACCATGCGGTTGTTCGACGGACGCGAGGCCGCTGAGGCCTTCGTTGCTGCGCGGATCGAAAACGTCATGGCGTTCGAGAAGTGGAAAGCCGGTCTGGACCCGCACGCGCCCTTCAAAGCGGCTGCGGAAACCCTGGCGAAGATGCGTTACCGCTAGCATCCGACCAGCGGGGCCCCTAAATCCCCGTCCATGACCGACAAGATCCCCGTCACCGTCCTCACCGGCTATCTCGGCGCCGGCAAGACCACACTGCTGAACCGCATCCTCACGGAGGACCACGGCAAGACATACGCTGTCATCGTCAATGAGTTCGGCGAGATCGGCATCGACAACGATCTGGTGGTCGGGGCCGACGAAGAAGTGTTCGAAATGAACAACGGCTGCGTCTGCTGCACGGTGCGCGGCGACCTGATCCGGGTACTGTCGGGCCTGATGAAGCGAAAAGGGGGCTTCGACGCCATCATCGTCGAGACGACCGGGCTGGCCGATCCGGGACCGGTGGCCCAGACGTTCTTCATGGACGAGGACGTTCAGGCGCGGACGCGGCTGGATTCGGTGACGACGCTGGTCGACGCCAAGCACGTCATGCAGCGGCTGGACGATTCGAAGGAGGCGCGCGAACAGGTGGCCTTCGCCGACCAAATTCTGTTGAACAAGACCGATCTGGTGTCAGAGGCCGATCTGGAGGTCGTCGAGGTGCGGCTGCGCGGTCTCAATCCCCTGGCCCCGATCCGGCGGACCGAGCGGGCCAGGATCGCGCTGGATCAAATTCTGGATCAGAACCGCTTCGATCTGGAGCGGATCACCGACATCCGGCCCGAGTTCACCAATCCGGCCCATGGTGAGGACGGCCACGTTCACGACGAACATTGCGGCCATGGCCACGACCATCACGACCATGATCATGGCCACGATCACGACCGCCATGGCCACGGCCCGCGCGGCCATGCGCATCAGGACGACATTCGCGGCATCAGCCTGTCGCTGGACCGGCCCATCGACGGTCCGGCCTTCACCCGCTGGCTGGACAAGCTGCTGGCCGAACAGGGGCCGGACATCCTGCGCGCCAAGGGCATCATCGAGGTGGCCGGCGAAGACCGACGGCTGGTCTTTCAGGCCGTGCACATGATCCTCGAGGGCGATCTGCAACGCGAATGGGGGCCGAACGAGCGGCGCTGGAGCCGGGCGGTGTTCATCGGGCGCAATCTGGATGAGACTGCGCTGAGGGCGGGGTTTGAGGCCTGCGCGGCATGAGTCGGCGGTTTGTTTGGCCCCCAACGGATCTGGATCTTTTGGAGGCGATTTACCGACGCTACTATCCTGAGTTCGAGAAGTTCCAAAAAGGCGATATCAGCCGTGATAATAAAATTTACGTCCCTATCGATTGCGCTGAAATAGCGGAGAAATTTGGCGTCGATCCAGACATTGTCTTCGGTCGACTGTACTACAGTTTGGAGCGGCGCTTCGGCCTTCAGAATTCTGATGGATCAAGTACACCTTTTTTTGCCCTCCAAGTCGGCAGCGATACGCGAGCAATCCACTTTCCAATGCTGGCGTCTGTGCTTTCTGAAATGCGCGCAGAACGTTGGAGATTCACGCTCGGCATATGGTTGTCCATCGCCGCTATTGGAATTTCTATGGTTTCGCTCGCTATTTCGGTAGTTTGACCGGACGGATGGTCGGTTCCTGGGTACCGCGCACGGTGAGGCTTGACTTGAAAGTAAGGCATTTTTGCCTTACTTTATCGGCATGACCACCGTCACCATCACCGCCAAGGGCCAGATCACGATTAAGAAGGCCTTGCTTGAAGCCATCGGCGCCAAGCCGGGCGACAAGCTGAACGTCGATATTCGCAAGGGCGTCGGCTTGGTGATGACGCGCCAACGGCCCAGGACGAAGACCTGGGCGGATGTCGCCGGCATTCTGAAGCGGCCCGAGGGTGCACAGGCGGTCAGTATCGAGGACATCAAACGTGCGACTGAGGAAGCCTGGGTCGAAGCAGGCGCACGCGGCCTCGACGACACGTGAGAGTCGCACTTGACGCAAATGTGTTGATCCGGCTGATCGTCGCCGATGACTCGGCCCAGCATCAAATCGTTCTGCAAGAGATCAGCCAGGCGGAGCGCCTGTTCATCCCTACGGTGGCCCTGTGTGAGACGGTGTGGGTCTTGAGCCGCCTCTATCGCTACACAAAAGCTGAGATCGCCTTGGCGCTCGAGCACCTGCTCGGGGTTGAAAACGTCGAGTACGATGCTGACGCCGTAGAGGCTGGGCTGATCATGCTCAGATCTGGAGGTGACTTCGCCGACGCCGTCATAGCGCTGGAGGGCACTCGCTTGGGTGCTGAAACACTGGTGACGTTCGACCAGGACGCTGTGCGCCGCCTGGCCGCCCTTGGAGTCTCCGCCCGTCTGGCTGGAGCCCAGGCATGACCGACAAGACCGCCCTCATCGTCGGCGCTTCATCCGGGATCGGTCTGGGGTTGGCCCAGGCCTGGCTCGACGCCGGCTGGCGGGTGATCGCCACTGTGCGCGATGATGCTGGCGAGGCTGCTCTGAAGCGGTTGCCGGGATCCGAGGGTCTGACTGTTGAGCGCTGCGATATCGGCGTTGAGTCGCACATCAAGGCGCTGGCGGCAAAGATCGAGGGACCGCTCGACGTGGTCGTTCTGAACGCCGGAGTGATCGGGCCGCAGAACATCACAACTGCCTCGCTGGATGAGGCGGAGCGGGTCCACCGGGTCAATGCCCTGGGGCCGGCGAAGCTGGCCTTTGCCCTGATCGACAAGGTGCGTGACGGGACCGGGGTGGTGGCCTTCACATCCTCGGGCATGGGGTCGATCGGCGAGACCTCCTCGCCGGGCTACGAGATCTATCGGGCCTCCAAGGCGGCGCAGAATATGTTTGCCCGCACCCTCTGGGTCGGCGAGGCCAGGGCGCGCGGGATCACCGTGCTGAGCATCGATCCCGGCTGGGTCCAGACGGCCATGGGCGGGCCGGGGGCCTCGATCACTGTGGCGCAGTCAGCCGCGGGCATCGTGGCGCAGATTGGCGAGCGCGCCGGGTCGGGCGAGCATCGTTTCATCAGCTGGCGCGGGGTCGAGCGGGCCTGGTGATCGCCAACACCCCGGACGGCGCGTCAGCGACGATCCGGGGCCTAGACTCTGCGGCCCTGACAGCGTTTAGGTCCCGGCTCTTTGCCGCCGACGCGGCTCCGGCCGGGATGACGATTTCCAGATGACCTCCCACGCTTTTGACGCGCCCGTTACCGCAGCCCTGTTTGATGCCTCGGGACAGCCCGCCTTTGCCCTGGGCGACGGAACCGTCCGGTTCGAGGACGGATCGGTGGCCGAGGTCCATGACGGAGCCATTCTGTCGGCCTGCGTGCATCCGTCGGGTCAGGGCGTGGTGACGGGCGGAGACGACGGGCGCGTGGTCTGGTCAACGCCCGATCAGGCCCAGGAGCTGGCCGATATGCAGGGGCGCTGGATCGACGCCGTCGCGACCTCGTCTGCATCGGGTCTGATCGCCTTTTCGTCGGGCAAGACGGTGACGGTGCTGGACCCTGCCGATCCGCACTACCGGCGCGAATTCGTCCATGAGCGGTCGGTGGCCGACATCGCCTTCGAACCCAAGGGCCGCAAGCTGGCCTGTGCCACCTATGGCGGGGTCGCCACCTGGTTCGCGCGGATCGAAACCCAGAAGCCGACCTTTCTGAAATGGGCGGGATCGCACACGCGGGTGCTGTACGCGCCGGACGGGGCTTTTCTGATGTCGGCCATGCAGGAGAACCAGCTGCACGGCTGGCGGCTGAAGGATTCCAAGGATCTGAGGATGGGGGGCTATCCGGCCAAGATCCGCGACCTGGTCTTTTTCGATCAGGGGCGGCTGCTGGCGACATCGGGCGCGCAAGGGGCGGTTGTCTGGCCCTTTGTCGGGGCCGGCGGCCCCATGGGCAAGGAGGCGTCAGAGATCGGCCACGACGAGGCCTCGGTGGTGGTGCGCGTGGCCGCGACCCCCGCAGGACAGCGTCTGGCGGCGGGCCTGGCCGATGGCCGGGTCTGGGTCACCGATGTTCGGACCGGCCCGCACCGCTGGATCAAGGCCGACAAAGGGGCCGGCATCACCGCCCTGGCGCTCTCGGCGGACGGCACCCGGCTCGCCTGGGGCGACGAGGACGGCGGGGCCGGGGTCAGCGAGCTGTAACCCCCGACAAAAATCATCGGTCGCGCTAATCTTTTTGCAGTGCATTGGAATTCATGCTGCGATGCATAAATTCGGCAATGGGCGGCCTCAAAGGGATCCATGCTCTATTCGCTTCACGAGTACGCGTATCATTCGGCGCTGCCTTGGCGCCTCGGGGCCCAGATGGCCCGGGATTTCTGGAACAATCCGGCCAATCCGCTGGGTGACACAGCGGTCGGGCGCACCTTGTACGCCTCGTCCGAACTGGTCGCCGGCCTGACGCGGCGATACGGCAAGCCGGCCTGGAATATCGATTCGGTCGAGATCGAAGGCCGCGACGTGCGCGTCGTCGAGGATCTGGTCTGGTCGTCGCCCTGGTGTCGCCTGCTGCACTTTGCCCGCCACCCGGCGGATATGCGCAAGGCCGGCCGCAAGGGCGCTGAGCCCGCTGTCCTGATCGTGGCGCCTTTGTCGGGGCACTATGCGACCCTGCTGCGCGGCACGGTGCGGGCCTTCCTTCAGGACCACGAGGTCTATGTCACCGACTGGGCCAACGCCCGGCAGGTGCCGATGCTGGAGGGCCGGTTCGACTTCCACGACTATATCGACCACATCCGCGAGATGCTGACGGCGCTGGGGCCGGACGTCCACGTCGTCGCCGTGTGCCAGCCGGGGCCGCCGGTGCTGGCCGCCGCCAGCCTGATGGCCGAGGACAAGGACCCGAACCGCCCGGCCACCATGACCTTCATGGGCTCGCCGATCGATGCGCGCCTGTCGCCGACGGTGACCAACCAGCTGGCCGAGGAAAAGCCCTTCGCCTGGTTCAAGTCGACGATGGTGCACACCGTGCCGCCGCCCTATCCGGGGATGGGCCGCAGGGTCTATCCGGGCTTCGTCCAGCTCTACAGCTTCATGTCGATGAACGAGGAGCAGCACATCGACGCCCACCGTCGCTATTTCGATCATCTGGTCGAGGGCGACGGCGACGCCGCCGAGAAGCACGAGGCCTTCTATGATGAGTATCTGTCGGTCCTGGACCTGACGGAGGAGTTCTATCTCCAGACCATCGACATCGTCTTCCAGCAGCATCTCTTGCCCCGGGGCGAGCTGGACCATCGCGGCCGCAAGGTTGATCCGGGCAAGATCACCGACATCGGCCTGATGACGGTCGAGGGCGAGGAGGACGACATCTCCGGCGTCGGCCAGACCCAGGCGGCCCACGGCCTGACGCCCAATCTGCCGGCTGAGAAACACGAAACCCTGGTTCAGCCGAAGGTCGGCCATTATGGCGTCTTCAATGGCCGACGGTTCCGCGACGAGATCTATCCCAAGGTCCGCGAATTCATCCGGCGGAATGAGCGCAGCTGACGGCTCCATGATCCTCTCCCCTCTCGCTTTGCTCGTGAGGAAGGATCAGTGAGGCACGGCCAGACATTCGATCTTGAGGGCATTCCTCTTCGCCTGACGGTGAACAAGCGCGCGCGCCGCGTGTCGATCCGTATCGACGCCAAGGGCCAGGCCGTGGCGGTGGCGCCCTCGGAGCGGCGGCTGGTGGATGCGGTGGCGTTTGCGCGAACCAAGCACCGATGGCTGGCCGAACGCCTGGCGGCGCGCCCAGCCGGGGCCGGCTATACGCCCGGCGGGACGGTCCCGCTGGAAGGCGTACCCGTGCGTCTGGAACAGGTGGCGGGGGCCTCGGCGGCGCGGCTGGTCGATACGCCGGGTGGTCTGGCGATCCGCTCAGGCGGGGAGGGCGAGGCCTTCGGCCGCCGGATCGAGAACCTGCTCAAGCGCATGGCCCGTGAGCGGCTGGCCCATCATACCGGGGTTCATGCCCGTGCTCTCGGCCTGAAGGCCCCGACAGTCGGCATTGGTGACCCGAAGAGCCGCTGGGGCTCGTGCACGCCGGGGCGCGGGTCGATCCGCTATTCCTGGCGCCTGATCCTGGCACCGCCCGAGATCCTCGACTACGTCGCCGCCCATGAGGTGGCCCATCTGGTCCAGGCCGACCATTCGCCCGCCTTCTGGAGCGTGGTCGAACGCCTGATCGGCGACCACAGGCCGTATCGCGCCTGGCTGCGAGCGCACGGGGCGGGGCTGCATGCGGTGGGGAGGGGCTAGGGAGTGGGGTGTCGGGTGTGGGGTGTCGGGAATAGATTCTAGAGGCCGCTGGTGCGGGTGTGCTAGACCCTGATCTGGTTGCTTCGACCCCACGCCCCACACCCTACTCACCAAGCCCGCACCATGACCGACACCTATTCCACGCTCCTGATCGAACGCCACGCCGACGGCTATGCGGTGGTGACCCTGAACCGTCCCGAGAGCCTGAATGCGCTGAACTCGACCCTGCTGGGCGAACTGGCGGCGTTTCTGGATACGGTCGAGACCGATGACAGCGTGCGCTGTCTTATCCTCACCGGCTCGGGCGAGAAGGCGTTTGCGGCGGGCGCTGACATCAAGGAGATGGCGGACCAGACCTATGCCGAGATGTACCGGTCAAACTTCTTCTCCGAGGGTGCCGACCGGCTCCAGCGGTTCAGGAAGCCGGTCATCGCGGCGGTCAACGGCTTTGCGCTCGGTGGCGGCTGTGAGCTGGCCATGCTGTGCGACATCATCATCGCGTCCGAAAAGGCGAAGTTCGGCCAGCCGGAGATCAATCTGGGCGTCGCGCCCGGCATCGGCGGCTCCCAGCGCCTGACCCGTCTGGTCGGCAAGTCCAAGGCCATGGACCTGATCCTGACCGGTCGGATGATGGACGCCCAGGAAGCCCTGGCCTCCAACCTCGCCGCGCGGGTCTACCCAGCCGAGACGCTGATGGATGAATGCCGGGCCATGGCCTCGAAGATGGCGTCCCAGTCCCTTTTGGCCCTGATGGCCAACAAGGAGATGGTCAACGCCGCCCTTGAAACCACCCTGACCCAGGGCGTCCAGTTCGAACGCCGCCTGTTCCATTCGCTCTTCGCATTTGAGGATCAGAAGGAAGGGATGGGCGCCTTCGTCGAAAAGCGGAAGCCGGCGTTCAAGCACCGGTAGTTGGACTCGCCTTGCCACCTGCGTCCCTATCCGCTATAGGCCCGCGCTCTTCAGATTTCTCCGCGCCGCCGGATCGCCGGCGGCGTCTTCGTTCAAAGGTCCGATAGACACATGGCCAACAATCCCGGCGCCAAGAAAGCGATCCGCAAGATCGAAGCCCGCACCGAGGTCAACCGCAACCGCCGTTCGCGCGTGCGCACCTTCCTGCGCAAGTTCGAAGAGGCCGTCACCGGTGGCGATCAGACTGCCGCGAAGGTGGCGTTCAATGATGCGCAATCGGAAGTTATGCGCGCGGTTTCCAAGGGCGTGATCCACAAGAATACCGGCTCGCGCAAAGTGTCGCGCCTGGCGGCCCGTCTGAAGAAGATGGCCGCGGCCTAAGCCGACCAGACCGGTTAAATACCTAAGCTATTCAACGCCGTGCGAGGCTCGCTTCGCGCGGCGTTTTGCTATGCCCGCCTAACCTTGACCCGAAATGGGACACTTTTTTTTGAGCTTTTGTGACGGCGTTTTCGCAAGCCTTAAAGAGGGTTAGCGGAGTCAACAAAAGAATCGTTCGACAGGCGAACGAATCAGCGTTGACGCTCGCCTTCTGGGGACTAGTTTGAAACTCGTCTTCGCCCCCCAGCCGCTGTGGATGGGGTGTGGGAACGGGGGGCTCCCCCGGGTTCTGGTGAAGATCCAAATGAGCGCAAGGTGATCGGACCGTGGAAGGGGCTTCCGCGGGCAAGAGGAAACTTGTGCCGAAAATCAGGTGCCTTCGGGCGTGGGTCTTGGGGAGCTTTCAGTCGATGCCGAACATGTCGCCGCAGGATGTCTGGGGTCAGGTCGTCAAGGCTCTGCGCCTTGAGATCGGAGAAGGCCCGTTCAGCTCCTATCTCGAGCAGGCGCGCGTGCGCGTCGGTGAGAGCGGTGACCTGTTTCTGGTGACGCCGACGGCCTATGCGCGTGACTGGGTCGACCGCAATGCCCTGCGCCGGATCAATGAGCTCTGGCTGGCGCTGGACGAAGAGCGCCGCAGTCTCAAGGCCCGCGCCCGCGCCGAGTACGAAGCCGAAAATCCCAATGCCATCGAGACCGGCACCACGCCGCTGGTGGCCCAGCCGACGGTGGCGGTGGTGGCCGCAGACGGCCCTCGCGCGGTGCGCGCCGCCGGCCTGCAGGAGCGTCTGACCTTCGACACCTTCGTCTCGGGCAAGGGCAATGAGTTCGCCCTGACCATCGCGCGCCAGGTGGCGTCGTGGAGCGAGGGCCCGTTCAATCCGGTCTTCTTCTGTGGCCCCTACGGCTATGGCAAGACGCACCTGCTGAACGCCATCGCCTGGGAAGCCCAGCGCCTGCGGCCCGACGCGCGGGTTGTCTATCTGACCGCCGAGCGGTTCCTGTCGGCCTTCCTGCGGGCGCTCAAGGACAAGTCGATCGTCGCCTTCAAGGACGAGCTGCGCAGTGCCGATCTGCTGCTGCTGGATGATGTGCATTTCTTCGCCGGCAAACAGTCGACCCAGGAAGAGCTGTTCCACACCCTGACGGCCCTCATCGAGGACGGCCGCCGGGTCGTGCTGGCGGGAGATCGTCCGCCCTCGGCCCTGACCGATTTTGAGCCGCGTCTGCGTAGTCATCTGGCGGCGGGCCTGACCTGTCCGGTTGAGCCGGCAGATCGCGCCTTGCGCCTGGCTGTTGTCGAAAAGAAGCTGGCGGCGCTGGAGGGCATGAATCTGGTCGCCGGTCCCGCCCGGCCCGAACTGCTGAGCCATCTGGTTGACCGGACCCCCGGCTCGATCCGCGAGCTTGAAGGCGGACTGAACACCCTGGCTGCCGCGGCAGGCCAGCGGATGTCGAACCTGACGGTGGAAGAGGCGCAGGCCTATCTGTCCGCCGGCTATCGTCCGACCGAGCGTCGCATCACGGTCGATGAAATCCAGAAGGTCACGGCGGACTATTACGGCCTCAAGCAGGCGGACCTGCTGTCGGCGCGTCGCACCCGTCAGGTCGCGCGCCCGCGCCAGGTGGCCATGTATCTGTGCAAGCAGCTGACCACGCGCTCCTATCCCGACATTGGCCGTCGCATGGGTGGGCGTGACCACACCACCGTGCTGCACGGGGTGCGCCGGATCGAAGCCCTGATCCTCGAGGACGAACAGATCGCCCGCGACGTCGAGGCCCTGACCCGCAAGCTGCGCGGCTAGAGTCCGAGGTCCGCCAGCAGGTCCACCGCACTCATCCCGCCTTCGCGCAGGGACTTGAGGCTGGGTGATCCCTTGCGTTTGGCCAGCCGCTGACCGGCTTCGTCCAGCACCAGCGGATGGTGCCGATAGATCGGCGTGGGCAGGTCCAGCAGGGCTTGCAGCACCCGCTGGATCGACGTCATGTCCGCCAGGTCGACCCCGCGAACGACGTGGCTGATGCCCTGGCGAGCGTCGTCGATGACCGAGGCGATGACATAGCCCGCGCCGATGTCCTTGCGGCCGATGACCATGTCGCCCAGTCGCTCGGGTGCGGCGGTCTTCAAGCCGGGCTCCAGACCTTCCTCGATCCAGGTCAGGCGGCTCAGATCACCCAGATGTTCGCGCGCGGCGTCGAGGGACAGTCGCCAGGCGAAGGGCCGCCCCTCGGCCAGAAATGCGGCCTCCTCGTCCGGCGGATGAGGCCCGCCCCGAAATGCGGATTTGTCCTCGGCGTCCCCGATCAGCGCCGCCTGTTCCTTGCGGGTTCGAAAACAGCGGTAGAGCAGACCGCGCGCCCGCAGTTGCTCGATCGCCGCCTCATAGTCGGCCCGGTGGTCCGACTGACGCAGAACCGGCACCTCCCAGCCGAGCCCAAGCCAGGCCAGATCCTCATAGATGGTGGCTTCATGTTCGGGGCGGCAGCGGGTGAAGTCGGTGTCTTCGATCCTCAGAATGAAGCGCCCGCCCGCTGTCCGGGCGGCCCGCCAGGCGACCACCGCCGAATAGGCGTGACCCTTGTGCAAGGGGCCGGTCGGCGACGGGGCAAATCGGGTGGCGAACATGGTCAGGATTGTCCATCCAGGAGGGTCAGCCAGTCGCGAGCCCCGTGGACGACACGGACGACCTCGACCTTGTCCGCGACAGTATAGAAAATCAGATAGGCACCGACGGCGCGGCGGCGAAGGCTCGTTCCCGGGACGGTGGGAAACCGCCGCGGCATTCTTTCAAGCCCTCTGATGGCCTTCAACAGCCGGTCCGCCGTCCTGATGGCGGCTTGCGGGTTATCATCGGCGATCAGGTCCTGGATTTCCGCAAGGTCGCGATGCGCCGTGCGGGAAACGAAGACCTTCATGTCAGGCCGCGCGCCTGCCTTCGTTTCATCAGGTCCGCTTCGACCTCTTCCAGAGGAGCCGACCGCCCCGCCTCGAGATCGTCAAGACCTTCCTGAAGCATGGCATGCAACTCGGCCAGCTTGGCTTCGCGCTCTTCAACCATGCGAACACCGGTGCGCAAGACTTCGCTTTTCGAGCCGTAGCGGCCTTCCTTGACGAGGCGTTCAACGACGGCCTCCAGGGCACCCAGTTCAACGGTCATGGTCATGGCGATCTCTCCGACACGGCCTAATAATAGATATTATCCCAGGGGTGGGCAAACCGGTCTTGGGCATGGCGCGGTTGAGGGCTAAGGCACGGGGCGTGAGCACGCCCCCCACAGACACCACCCTGGCCGAAATCCGGGCGGCCCTGGTCGTCGCAGACCCGTCGCTGGCGCGCGCCCATGCTGAGGCCCCGGCCCTGTCGTGGCGGGTGCGACCGGGTGGCTTTGAGGGGTTGCTGTGGATGATCGTCGGCCAGCAGGTGTCGACGGCCTCAGCGGCGGCCATCTGGGCCCGCGTCCAGCAGGGGCTGGGTCAGGTGACCCCGGCCAGCGTCCTGGCCAGGGATGTCGAAGGCATGAGGTCGCTGGGGCTCAGCCTGCCCAAGGCACGCTATGCGGTCGGTCTGGCGCAAGCCGGCTTCGATGGGTCGGCGCTGACTGGACTGGACGATGCCGAGGCGCTGGAGGCGCTGACGGCGCTCAAAGGCATCGGGCGCTGGACCGCCGAGGTCTATCTGATGTTCTGCGACGGACGGCGCGACATCTTCCCCTCCGGAGATGTCGCCCTGCAGGAGGCCGTGCGCTGGGTTGATCAGGCGCCGGCCCGACCCGATGCCGCCAGGACCGAGGCGCGCGCCGCGGCCTGGGGTCCGCACCGCTCGACGGCGGCACATCTGCTGTGGGCGTGGTATGGCGCGGTGCGACGTGGAGCGATTCCCCATCCCATGAGGGCCGAATGATAATCCCGGATCCGACGCCCCTGATTGGGCCGAGCCTGGTCTTTCTGGATTTTGCCGGCATGGCGGTGTTCGCCGCGACCGGAGCCCTGGCCGGCGCGCGTCTGCGCCAGGACCTGGTCACCATCGCCTTCTTTGCTGCGGTTACCGGCGTGGGCGGTGGCACGCTCCGCGACCTGTTGATCGGGGCGCCCGTCTTCTGGGTGCATGACTGGCGCTATGTGGCGGTCGCGACCGCCACCGCCATCGTGGTCTGGTTTGTCGGGGGCAGAGGCTGGCGCCTGACGGCCCTGCTCTGGCTCGATGCCGTGGGGCTGGCGGCCTATGGGGTGATCGGGGCGGCCAAGGCCATGGCCTATGGGGTGCCGCCGCTGATCTGCATTGTCATGGGGGCGCTGACGGCCTGTTTCGGCGGGGTTGTCCGCGATCTTCTGGCGGGTCAGCCGTCCATCCTTCTGCACCGCGAAATCACCGTCACGGCGGCGCTGCTGGGGGCCAGTACCTTCGTGGCCCTTCGCCTTGTCGATGTGCCGACCATGTTTGCCTCGGCGATCGCCTTTTCCGCCGGTTTCGGACTGAGAGCCGGGGCTCTGGCCTGGGGCTGGAGCCTGCCGGCGTTTTCGACGGGTCAGCCGGAGGGGCCGACACAGCCGTCATAGGCACGTCAGGGTTCTCGGCATACACTCTGATTCGCGCGGGGCCGGCGTGTCCCGCAGGGGATCGTGTGCGACGGGGGCGTGTCTTCAGTTCGTATGGCGTGATCAGTCCGGAGCGGGGCCGATGCAGGTCCTGACCCAGCCGCCTTCGGGTTGGCCGGCGCTTGTTCTCAACGCCGATTTCCGACCGCTGTCCTATTACCCGCTGTCCCTGTGGTGCTGGCAGGATGTGATCAAGGCGGTCTGGCAGGACCGGGTCGAGGTCGTTCAGACCTATGACCGGGTCGTGCGCTCACCGTCGCTGGAATACCGTCTGCCCAGTGTGATCGCCCTCAAGGACTTCATAGCCCAGGATCGCACGCCGGCCTTCACGCGCTTCAACCTGTTCCTGCGCGATGAGTTCACCTGCCAGTACTGCGGGACCAGCGGTCGCGACATGACCTTCGACCACGTCGTTCCGCGCTCACAGGGTGGACGGACGACTTGGGACAACATCGTCACCGCCTGTGCGCCCTGCAATCTCAGGAAGGGCGGACGCACGCCGGCCCAGGCTGGGATGCCGCCGATGTCACGCCCGGAACAGCCGACCGCCTGGCGGCTTCAGGCCCAGGGGCGGCGCTTCCCGCCCCACTATCTGCACGAGAGCTGGCTCGACTATCTGTATTGGGACATCGAGCTGGAGCCCTGACGGGATCAGGCCTTGGGCTTGTCGTCCTGTGCCGCCGACTGAGGCCGCGGTTCAAGGCCCCGATAGGTATAGCGACGCTCGCCCTCGGGGGCGGGCTGAGGCTGGCGCGCGGACGGCTCGGCCCGCAAGGGCGGTTCGCCCTCGACCCGAACCTCGTAGGGCGGTGGCAAATCTGGCGGTGGCCCCAGGACGACCGGGGGCGCGGCGCGATCGGCCATGGCCGTGTCCCAGGCATCCGAAAACTCATCCAGCGGGTCACGTTCCGCCTCGGGATAGAGGGGCTCCGGGGCCCAGGTCGGATAGGCCGGCGCACCGCCTTCAAAGACAGTCTCGGTGCCGACAATGACCTGTCGGTCCGCCGGATCCGGCGTGAACGGCACCCGAAAGCCCTGACCGGCCAGGACGCCCAGCCCGACGGCGGCCAGCGCCCCTCCGGCCGCGACGATCAGCAATATCTGGTCAGTTCGTTCCATCCCGGCTCAACGCAGCGGCTGGATCAAGGTTTCACGCCGCACCGATGGCCTCCCGCACCTGGGTGAAGCCATCGGCCTTCAGGCGATCGGCAAGATCGGTCCTGATCCGCCCGATCAGGCTGGGCCCCTCAAACACCAGGGCCGAATAGAGCTGAACCGCAGACGCCCCGGCGCGGATCTTGGCATAGGCATCTGCGCCGGAGCGGATCCCGCCGACGCCGATCAGGGGCAGGCGTCCTGCGGCGACCTGGTGGAACCAGCCCAGCACCTGCGTCGAAGCGGCCATCAGGGGTGCCCCCGACAGCCCCCCCGTCTCACCGGCCAGGGGCGAGGTCAGGCTGCCGGGCCGGGCCAGGGTCGTGTTGGACACGATCAATCCGTCCATGCCGAACGTCAGACACGCCTCGACAATCGGCAGGACATTGTCCTCGGTCAGGTCCGGGGCGACCTTCAAGAACACCGGCGCGCGCGGCTGCGGCAGGGCCTGTCGCGCTTCGGACAGCCGACCGAGCAGGTCGGTCAGTGCCGCCTCGGACTGGAGGCTGCGAAGGCCCGGCGTATTGGGCGATGAGACATTGACCGCGAAATAGTCCGCCAACCCCCAGAGACGCTTGAGGCCCGTGACATAGTCCTCGGTACGATCCTCGCTGTCCTTGTTGGCCCCCAGATTGACCCCGACCATGCCAGACCGCCGACGCCGCAGAAGATTGTGGGCAAAGGCATCCAGCCCCTGATTGTTGAAGCCCATGCGGTTGATCACGGCCCCATCTTCGCTCAGGCGAAACAGGCGCGGACGCGGATTGCCCGGCTGCGGACGCGGGGTGACTCCCCCCAGTTCGATCATGCCGAACCCCCAGTCGAGCAGGGCATCGGGGACGCGCGCGTCCTTGTCGAAGCCGGCCGCCAGTCCGACCGGATTGGGAAGTTTGAGCCCGGCCACCTCGATCTCGAGCGCGGGGTTGTGTGGGGTTCGGTCCTTCGGGCCCAGGCCCATGGCCAGCCCTTGCAACGCCAGCCCGTGCGCCGTCTCAGGGTCCAGGACCCGCAACAGGCCGGTGGCAGTGTCCTGAAGGCTCATGCGCCGAACTCGGCCAGGTCACTGGCATCGGCGTCAACCGTCAGGCCGCGGACGGCGACCGCCGCCCCGACCGGCAGCGGTCCGTACAGGTGCGGAAACAAGGCCCCGCCGCGAGACGGCTCCCAGACCGGGGCCGGATCCAGCTGGTCGGCATCAATCGTCACCAGGACCAGATCGGCCTGGCCGGCGAAGTGTTTGCGCGCCGTTTCGCGGAGTTGATCCGCCTCGGAAAAATGAATGTAGCCGTCGGCCAGATCGACGGCGGACCCGAGGAACTGACCCTCCTGAACCGCCGCCTGCCAGGCTGCGCGACTGACGATCTTGTAGATGGGCCTCATGTCAGGTCACTCGGACGGAGAAAGCCATCATAGGCCAGGCGGCCCGAGCTGTCGGCGGTGAAGACAACCGCAGACCCCGGCGGAAAGCCGCCGCTCAGGCGCTCCAGCGTTGACGGCGAGGCGGCCTGTTCGATCAACAGGTCGACGGCCAATCGGTGAATGGCCGGATTGTGGGCGACCAGAATGAGGCTGCTGCAATCGTCCTCGGCGTCCTCAATCCGGTGCCGCAAGGCCGCAGAATCGGCCTCATAGAGCTCCCGTTCGATCTCGGTGACCACATCGCCGAAGGCCCCGCGCACGGCGTCCCAGGTTTCCTGCGCGCGTCGCGCCGACGACACCAGCGCATGGTCGGGACGGGCCCCGCGATCTGCCAGCGCCCGACCCATCGCCTCGGCGTCGGCCTGGCCGCGCGGGGTCAGGCCGCGTCCGATATCGCCCGCCTCGCTGGATGGCTGGGCCTCGGCGTGTCGCATCAGGATCAGTTGGCGCATGGACCGGGCTTAGTCGCGTTCGTCCGGGATTTCCATGTCCGAGCGCGGTGTCGGTGTCAGCCCGGCCGGCTGGGGCGTCAGCACCTTGGAACGACGGGCCCGAGCCGGAGCCGCCACCGGACGTGACCGAAGGGCCAGCTGAACCTTGACCGCCTCAAGCAAGACCACGCCCGCGGCACCGGGAACCAGGCGACTGCCCCAGGATTCCATCAGATCCGCCGCCCCCGATAGTCGCTCCCAGGGCGGGCCGAACAGCGCCTGCGACCAGGCGAAAGGCTCCAGTTCGGCATCACGCACCAGCCGTTCCAGCTGGCTGCGGCTGTAGGGACGACCGTCCCCGAAAGGGGTGTTTTCACTGCGCGCCCAAAGACCGCCGCGCCCGGCCACAACCAGCACCAACCGCCCCGAAGGCTTGAGCACGCGGCCCAGCTCACGCACGAGCGCCAGCGGGTCGGTCGCCTCCTCGATAGCGTGAACCGCGACGATGCGGTCAAAGACCCCGGTGCCGAACGGCAGGGTCTCATCCTCGACCAGGGTGGTCCGGCATCGGGCTGCGCGCGGCCAGGCTTCGGCTCCCTGTCCGTGCGGCATGGCACAGACGGCCCGGCGGGCCTCGCGCATGTCTTCCAGCCAGGGCGCAGCGTAACCCAGACCCAGCACATCCTGGCCGGTCAGCGGCCCCCAGGCGTCGCTGAGCCGCGCCCCGATCAGGCGCGCCGCCGTCTGCCCCAGGGGGTTGGCGTAGAAGCTGCGAATCTCGGTCACGTCGCGACGCATATGGCCTATATAGGCCGATGACCCTTGCGATCCGTCAATTCCCCTGTCTGAGCGACAACTACGGTTTCCTCATCCGCGACGAAGCCACCGGCCAGGTGGCCAGTGTCGATTCTCCTGATGCCGAGGCGATTCTGGCCGAGCTGAACGCCAGCGGCTGGGGTCGGCTGGATTTCATCTTCAACACCCACTGGCACCCGGATCACGCCGGCGGCAACGAGCGCCTGAAGGCGGAGACGGGCTGTTTCATCATCGGCCCCGAAGAGGTTCGCCGCATCGCCCCGCTGGACCAGCCGGTCGCCGACGGTGATCAGGTCCCGCTGGGCGAGACGTCCTTCTATATTCTTGATGCGGGCGGACACACCCTGGGCCATGTGGCGTGGTGGTCGCGCCGGGCCGAGGTGGTCTTTGTCGGAGACTGCTTGTTCGCCATGGGGTGTGGCCGCATGTTTGAAGGCACGCCGGACCAGTTCTGGGCCAGCCTTGAGCGGCTTGCTGCCCTGCCGCCTGAAACGACGGCGTACTGCGCCCATGAATACTCAGAAGCCAATGCGCGGTTTGCGCTCAGCGTTGATCCAGCGCGGGCCGTGGCCGAGCGCGCCGAGGTGATCTTTGCCCAGCGGGCGCAAGGGCTGGCGACTGTGCCGACGACGATCGGCCTGGAACAGGCCACCAATCCGTTTCTTCGTGCGCCGCTGCTTCGGCCGGACCTCGACCCGGTTCAGGCCTTTGCAGCCCTGCGGGCGGCCAAGGACGATTTCAAGGGCTAGCGGTAGAAGACCGTGTCTTCGGCCTGGCTGGGAGCCGGGGGATCACGCGGGGCCGGCGGTCCAGCCGGTCGGGCCGGCGTCGCAGCACCATTGCCGGCCGGTGCGGCCTGGCGTTCGGGAACCGGCGGGATCGACGGCAGGTCTTCGGGCCGGTCACCATTGACGTCGGGATAGGGCAGAGGCGGCGTCGTCGAATCCGGCCCGACCGGTCCTGTCGGCGCCCGCTGCGGCAGGGAGTCATCGGCCCCCAGGTCGTCACGGATAAAGGCGTAGGAGCGCGCATCCGAACAGGCGCAGGCCTTGAGGAAGCCATCGCGGTCCCGCCACAGGACCAGCGGATAGGTCATGCCGCGCATGCCCGAGGCACGCAGCAGGCTCTCCAGCCGTTGCTGGAAATCGCGTCCGGCCTCAACCACAGCCGAGCGGGCCATGTTGCCGTCTGCGGGCGGGATGCCGGCCGCCGTCCAGTTGCGCGACGGCGTCGCCGTCCAGCGTTGATAAAGCGTCCAGTCGCGCGTCAGCCAGATTTCGGCGACCGTCGCCCGTTCGGCGGCGGTGGACTGGGCCATGCCCTCACGATCCGGGCGGGCGATGATGACAACGCGGGGGTCGACGCCGGCCGCCCGCAACAAGGGAAATTCTTCGGTTTCATAGTCGCGGCAGGCCCCGCAATCGCGCCAGCCGACAACATAGAGCGGCGTGCCCCCGCCGCCTTCGGACACCCAACTGGCCGAATCCAGAAGCTCCTGGATTTCAGCCTGATTGCGGGAAATCACGGTGGGTTGGAAACGCGCGTACATCGACCAGTACGCCCAATAGCCCCCCGCTGCGACTGCCAGGGCGATGACGATGGCCAGCGCACTCCAGACCAGAATCTTACGCATCGGCGAGGAACCTCGAACAACTTGAGCCGGTAACCCTAGCACGGCCAACGCCGTCAGCCGTCCGCGGACAACTGACAAGCGAAGCCGTATGAGCCCAATCTAGCTGTACACCGCCAGAAAAGTCACGCTTGAGGCGGCGATCACGGCAACCAGGCCGAAGATCGTCCAGAACAGGGCCGGACGGCGCGGACGCCGAACTGAGCGGACCCGGCCCATGGTCAGGCCATCGTCGGAATGACGAAGCTGGAATCCGAATGCTCCAGGTCGCTATCGGGCCAGCGGGCGGTGACGGTCTTGGTCTTGGTCCAGAAGCGGACGCCTTCCATGCCGTGCTGGTTGATGTCGCCGAACGCCGAACGCTTCCAGCCGCCGAAGGTGTGATAGGCCACCGGCACCGGGATCGGCACATTGATACCGACCATGCCGACATTGACGCGGGCCGCGAAATCACGGGCGGCGCGGCCGTTCTGGGTGAAGATGGCGACGCCGTTGCCGTACTGGTGGCGGCTGGGCAGGGCCAGGGCTTCCTCAAAGCTGTCGGCGCGGACGATCTGAAGCACCGGGCCGAAGATCTCTTCCTTATAGGACTCCATCGTCGGCTTGACGTGGTCGAACAGCGACGGGCCGATGAAATAGCCGTTCTCGTGGCCTTGCAGGGAGAAGCCGCGACCGTCGACGACCAATTCGGCACCCTCGGCCTCGCCCTTGGCGATCCATCCCTCGACGCGGGCCTTGTGGGCGGCGTTGACGACCGGACCATAGTGGGCCCCGGCGTCGGTCGAGACGCCGACCTTCAGCGTCTCCATTTCGGCGACCATGCGCTCACGCAGTTCGTCTGCGGTCTTCTGGCCCACGGGCACGACGACCGGCAGGGCCATGCAGCGTTCGCCGGCCGATCCGAAGGCCGCGCCGGACAGGTCCTTGATCACCTGATCCATGTCCGCGTCGGGCAGGACGATGCCGTGGTTCTTGGCGCCGCCCATGGCCTGGACGCGCTTTCCGTGCTCAGCGCCCATCCGGTAGACGTAGTGGGCGATGTCAGAGCTGCCGACGAAGCTGACGGCATGGACCTGCGGGTGGGTCAGGATGGCGTCGACGGCGGTCTTGTCGCCGTGGACCACGTTCAGCACGCCCTTGGGCGCGCCGGCCTGGAGCATCAGTTCGGCCAGACGGACCGGCACGGACGGGTCACGCTCGGACGGCTTGAGGACAAAGGTGTTGCCGACCGCAATGGCCACCCCGAACATCCACATCGGGATCATGGCTGGGAAGTTGAACGGCGTGATGCCAGCGACCACGCCCAGCGGCTGGCGCAGGGAGTAGACGTCGATGCCCGGCCCGGCGCCCCAGGTGTATTCGCCCTTCAGCGCGTGCGGGATACCACAGGCGAACTCGATGACCTCAAGCCCGCGCTGGATGTCGCCCTTGGCGTCGGCGATGACCTTGCCGTGCTCGGACGACAAGAGATGCGCCAGCTCGTCCATATTGGCCTCGACCAGGCGCTTGAACTCGAACAGGACGCGGGCGCGGCGCTGGGGGTTGGTGGCGGACCATTCCTCAAAGGCGGCCTGGGCGGCCTGAACCGCCTTGTCGACCTCACCCTCGGTGGCCAGCTGGACACGGGCCTGAACCTCACCGGTGTTCGGGTCCATGACATCGCTGAACCGGCCCGAAGTGCCGACATAGGTAGAGCCGTCGATGAAATGGTCGATGTCACGCATGGGAGGATCAGTCCTGAAAACTTGCCGCAAGGGCGGGAGTCGCGGGGCGGTTTAGCCCCTTGAAGCGGGCGTGGCCAGCGGGGTCTATGTGCGCGGCTTGCCGATGCGCGGTTTCTTCACCGATGCCGGTTGCGGGCCGACCTCGACCTGATCCCCCCAGGCGGACCAGCCGGGGCGGGGATTGCGGCAAAACAGTTCGAGGCGGCCGGCGTTCGGATAGAGACGCTCGATCCGCTCAGCGATGTCGGCGGGCTTTTCGGAATGCAGGCCGCGCGGGGCCATGACGACGTTCGGGACGCCCTCATCGGCGAGGGGCAAGGGGCGACCGGTCCGCTGGGGGCTGGCAGCCAGCACATATTCAACGGTCGGCTTGACGATGGAGGGCCGCACGCCCTGTGCCCCGATGGGCTGGCCGTCCTTGCGGGTTTTCACCCAGACAAAGGCCACTCCGCGATAGTGCAGGCCCCAGGCCTCGATACAGCGGATCGCCAGGTCCAGTCGCGGCGAGGTCGCCCAAAGAAACAGGACCGACCGCCTGGCCATCAGCTGCTTCATCGGAAAGGCGAGCAGGGCCTCATCCGGCGAGGTTTCGTAGAACTTGGCCGCCGCACCCCATTTGTCCTGCTGGCCGTAATAGCCCCAGGGCGGGTCCGCGAGGACGACGTCGAACGTCTGGTCAGGCAGGTCGCGCCAGCGCGCGTCGTCGTCCATCGCGAGGTGTGCCTAGTCGATCGGCTCGGCCCCGACCGGCGCATAGCGCCCGAGCCAATCCGCCACCGTATTGTGCCACTGGACGGAGTTGTGGGCGCGCAGCACCCAGTGGTTCTCGTTGGGGAAGTACAACAGGCGGCTGGGGATGCCCCGGCGTTGCAGGGCGTTGAAGGTGGCCAGACCCTGGGCGGTCGGGATGCGGAAATCCAGGTCGCCCTGGACCACCAGCATCGGCACCCGCCAGTTCTGGACATGGTTGGCCGGGTTGAATTCCTGATAGCCCTCGGGGTTCTCCCAGGGCGTGCCGCCATTTTCCCATTCGGTGAACCACAGCTCTTCGGTTTCGTGGCCCATGGCGAAGGTGTCGAAGACGCCGTCGTGATTGACCAGGCAGCTCCACGGCTCGTTCCAGTTCCCGGCGATCCAGTTGACCATATAGCCGCCGTAGGAGGCCCCAAGCGCGCAGGCCCGATCTTCATCGATGAAGTCATAGTTGGCCAGGACATAGTCCCAACCCTTCTGCAGGTCTTCCAGCGGGCGGTCGCCCCAGTGCTGGGAAATCGCGTCGGTAAAGGCCTGGCCGTATCCGGTCGAGCCGTGGAAGTCGATCATCACCACCGCATAGCCGAGGCCGGCGTAGAACTGGGGGTTCCAGCGATAGGACCAGCCGTCGCCGAACGAGCCTTGCGGGCCGCCGTGGATGAGGAAGGCGACGGGATATTCCTGACCTTCCTCATAGCCATGCGGGCGCACGACATAGCCGTGGACGGTTTCGTTGTTCCAGCCGGGGAAGGAGAACTGTTCGTACTCGCCCAGGGCGATCTGGTTCATCACATCGGCATTGTGGTTGGTGATCTGCTGCGGCTCGCCGACGGCTGAGCGGTAGTAGAGCTGGACCGGGCCGTCCATGCCGTCGCGGGCGTAGACGAAGCCGCCTTCGGCCAGATTGACGCCGGCAACGTGGCCGCCCGTGGTCAGGGGGATGGGCGTCGCTCCCGGCTGGGTGGCGCTGACGGCGAACAGGCGGGTCGTGCCGGTGTCCTGGGCCGTCAGATAGAGGGTTCCACCGTCCGGCGACCACATCAGGGAATCGGCAGACCGGTCCCAGTCGGCGGCGATCTCGCGCGTGGCTCCGGTGGCGACATCGCGCAGCATGATGCGCCAGCGATCGGCCTCGAAGCCGGGACGGCTCATGGCGCGATAGGCCAGGGTGCGGCCATCGGGTGAAAAGACCGGGCCGGTGTCCCAGGCGTCGTTGGCGTCCGTCAGATTGTCGGTTGCGGCACCCCCGGTCATCGGCACGCGATAGAGGTCGAAATTGGTGCTCCAGGCCTCGGTCGTGCCGGCCTCGCGGGCCGAAAAGATCACGCTCTGGCTGTCGGGCGAGATGGCGTATTCGCCTTCATCGCCGAACGGCACGGACGGCGTGTCGCCGTCGAAACCGATCATCAGGCCGGTGGCCGTGGTCGCCGGCGCGTCCCCGATATCGACGGCAAACAGGTGGTTGCGGCGACCGTCTTCCCAGGTGTCCCAGTGACGCACGAACAGACGGTCATAGACCTGACCGGTTTCGGTGCGGTTGGTGCGATGCTCGACCTCGCTGACCGTACAGGCCAGATCGCCTTCACAGGCCGGATAGACCTCCATCGACACGACCAGGCGCTGGCCGTCCGGGGCGATGCGGAAAGACCCGACGTCCAGCGGCAGGTTGGTGACCTGAGTGGCCGTGGCTCCCTGGTCGGCACTGACCCAGACCTGGCCACCGCGCATGAAGAACAGGCGGCCATCGCTGGACCAGCGACCGGTATTGGCCCCGGCATCCGAGATCGGCAGGCGGTGGGCATTTTCGCCATCGGTTTCGACCGCCCACAGACTGGTGACGCCGCGGTTGTTGTCCCAATCCGTCTGGCGAAGATTGTAGGTGACGGTCTGACCGTCCGGCGACACCTGAGGGTCAGAAACGCGGTCGAGGCGGGCCAGATCGTCGACGGTGAAGGCGCGCCCTTCCCCTTCGGCCTCCTGGGCCAGGGCCGGCATGGCGGCGAGGGCGGTCGACAGGGCGATCAGCGAGACGATCGGACGGGCGAGACGGTTCATCGGGTGGCTCCCGCAAATGACTGAGGCGCGTTTGCTAGCACCGTGACGATCAGGTTGCATCCCCGCTTGCTCCAAAAGCCGACGCGGACGATCATCCCCGTTGCATGACTGTCCCCGCCCCCGCGCCGCACATTGTCGATGTCCTGATTGCAGAACGGGCTCCCCGGCTGACGGGATCGTTTGTCTGGCCGGTCGTGCGGCCGGCGCTCTATGCCATGCTGGACTATGCCAAGGCCCGGCGGATGGCCGACGCCATCGGGCCGATGTCAGGGGCGGAGGCGCTGGACCATGTGTCCGGGCTGCTCGATCTGCAGGTCGCGGCCTTCTTTCTGGACCGGATCCCCAAGACCGGGCGGTGTGTGGTCGTCTGCAATCATCCCACCGGCATTGCCGACGGCCTGGCCGTGCACGATGCCATCAAGCGGGTGCGGGATGACGCCATCTATTTTGCCAATGCTGACGCCTTGAGGGTGTCGCCACGACTGGACGAGGTGGTGATCCCGGTCGAGTGGGTCGAAACCAAGCGGACCCGCGAGAAGACGCGGGCGACCCTCCAGGCGGCGCGCGATGCCTTCGAGGCCGAACGGTGCGTCGTCATGTTCCCGGCCGGACGGCTGGCCCGTCATCAGAACGGCCAACTGACTGATCCGCCCTGGGCGGCGACGGCGGCCTCTCTGGCGCGCAAATATGAGGCTCCGGTGGTGCCGATCCATGTGTCGGGGCCGCAGTCGACCATGTTCCACACCTTTGACCGGTTCTCGGAGGAACTGAGGGACGTCACCCTGTTCCATGAGATGCTGAACAAGCGGGGCCGCAAGTTCCAGTTGACCGTCGGGCCGACCATTTCGCCAGAGCGGCTCGACATCGATGCCACCCGCGCCACCTATGCGCTCAAGGCCTATGTCGAGCGCATTCTGGCCAACCAGCCGGATGCGATCTTCGCGTGAGGCTGGACGGGACGGTTGAGATCGATCTGGCAGACGCGGGGATGACGGCGGCCCTCGGGGCGGCGCTGTCAGCCATGATCGAACCGGGCGAAGCCCTCCTGCTGAGCGGGCCGTTGGGGGCCGGAAAATCCGTCCTGGCGCGCGGTCTGATTCAGGCGCTGGCCGGACCGGAGGAAGAGGTTCCGTCACCGACCTTCACCCTGGTCCAGTTTTACGAGACGCAGCCGGCGATCGCCCACTTTGACCTCTATCGGCTGGAGGGTCAGGGCGAGGCCTTGGAGATCGGGCTGGAAGAGGCGCTGGATCATGGTGCCGCCCTGGTCGAATGGCCGGTGCGGATCAGCGGTCCTGAATGGGCGCGGCTGGCCCCGGGTCGGCTCGAGGTGGAGTTGTCCCACGCGGGCGAAGGCCGTATCGCCCGTCTGACGCCCCATGGTGCCTGGAAAGGACGCGCGCTTGAGTTCTGATCGTGAGGCCCAACGGCTTGAGTTTCTGCAACGCGCCGGCCTGGCCGACGCCGCGCGCCATCCCCTGCCCGGCGACGCCTCGACGCGGCGCTATGAGCGACTGATGACACCCGGCGGGGTGTCGTTGATGCTGATGGATCAGGCCCCGACCGCCGAAAGTGTGATCTGTCAGCCGGGCATGACGCCCGAACAACGACTGGCGGCCGGTTGGAACGCCACGGCGCGCCTGTCGGCGGGCCGGATCGAAGCCTTTGCGGGGGTTGCTGCCTATCTTCGAAGCCTGGGTCTGTCCGCGCCGGACATTGTGGCGCTCGATGCCCCCCGCGGCCTGGCGGTGCTGGAGGATTTCGGCGACGGCCTGTTCGCGCGCGTGATCGAGGCCGGGCAGGACGAAGCGCCGCTCTATCTGGGGGCGATCGAGGCGCTGGCGCGGCTGCACGAAGAAACGCCCCCCGCCTCGCTGGACGGGCACGGGCTGAGCTGGCCTCTACTCGACTATGATGCGACCGCGCTTCAGGGCGGGGCAGACCTGTTCATCGACTGGATGCCGAAACTGGTTCCGGGCCTGACCTTCGATGAGGCGACGCGGGCCGACTGGGCAGCGGTCTGGGCCCCGCATGTGGCGCGCGGCGCGGCAGGGGCGAGCGTGCTGGCACACCGGGACTATCACGCCGAGAACCTGATCTGGCTGCCGGAGCGAACCGGTGCCGCGCGGGTCGGCATGATCGATTTCCAGGACGCCGTGCGGGCCCACCCGAGCTGGGACCTTCATTCGCTGTTGCAGGACGCGCGCCGCGACGTGCCCGCCGAGATCGAGGCGCAGGCGTTGAACCGCTATTTCGAGCTGCGACCCGGCGTCGACCGCGAGGCCTTCATGGTCGACTATGCGGCGCTGGCGGCACTGAATGAGGCGCGCATCCTGGGCATCTTTGCGCGACTGATCGCGCGGGACGGCAAGCCGAGATACCGGGCCTTCATGCCGCGCATGTGGCGACACCTGGAACAAAACCTGAAACGTCCGGAACTGGCGGATGTGGCCGCTTGGTTCGACCGCCATGTCCCGACCGAGAGCCGAACGTGACCGCTAGACCCACCACTGCCATGGTGCTGGCCGCAGGGCTGGGCACCCGGATGCGTCCCCTGACCGATGACCGCCCCAAGGCCCTGGTCGAGGTCGGTGGCCGGGCCCTGATCGACCATGTGCTGGACCGTCTGGTCGAGGCGGGGGTGACGCGGGCGGTGGTCAATGTCCACTGGTTCGCCGACCGGCTGGAGCGCCATCTGGCCGCGCGCGATGATCTGGAGATCGTGATCTCGGATGAACGGGCCGAACTGCTGGAAACCGGCGGGGGCTTGAAGAAGGCGCGCGCCCTGCTCGGGGACGATCCGGTCTGGGTGGCCAACATCGACAGTGTCTGGATCGACCGGGGCGATGCGTTGGGGGATTTGGCGCGGCAGTGGAATCCGGAAACCATGGACGTGGCCCTGCTGTTGGCCCAGCCCGAGGGGGCCATCGGTTGGCCGGGCAAGGGCGACGGCTTCGTTGATGACGCTGGCCGGTTCCGGTTTCGGGGGGACGCGCCCACGGCACCCCTGGCCTATATGGGCGTGCACATCACCAGGCCTCAGATCGTCGATGACGGGCCGGACGGGCCGTTTTCGCTGTCGCCGATCTGGCGGCGCCTGGCGGACGAGGGACGGCTGTTCGCGACGGTCATGGACGGCGACTGGATGCACGTCGGCGACCCCGAAGCGGTCAAGGCGTCCGAAGCCCGACTGAGGGGCTAGGCCATGCACGGCTGGTATTCCATTCCGGCGCATCGGCCGTTTCTGGAAGACCTGGCGGCGGGCCTGATCGCCGACTATGGCGCGGACCCGGACGGGCTGGCCGAGGCCGTGATCCTGCTGCCGAACCGGCGCGGCGCCCGCGATCTGGCCGAAGCCTTTCTGAAGATGGCTGGGGGGCGCTCGGCTGTGCTGCTGCCGCGCATTCTGGCGCTGGGCGATCTGGAAACCGGTGAGCCGCCTTTTGAGGCCGCCGACATCGCCGTCAGCCTGCCGCCCGCCGTCGATCCGATGCGGCGACGCTTCGAGCTGGCCCGGATTGCCGCTGCTCACGCCGAAGCGCGCCATGAGCCTCTGGACGCGCGCGGGGCGCTGGACATGGCCGATGCCCTGGCCGGGTTTCTGGACGGGCTGGCCACACGCTCAGAGGTGCGGCCCGACGAACTGGACGGGCTGGTTCCGGCGGACCAGGCCCTGCACTGGGCCGAAGCTGCGGGCTTGCTGAAACACACCCTGATTGAATGGCCGCGTCGGCTGGAGGCGTTGGGGCTCCTGGACGCCGCCGTCCGTCGCACCGAAATCCTCGACCGCTTGACCGATCAGTGGGAGGCCCGGCCGCCGGCTCATCCGGTCATCGCCGCCGGATCGAATGAAGCGGACGGGCCGGTGGCGCGTCTTCTCGGGGTGATCGCGCGCGCGCCGAAAGGCTGCGTGGTCCTGCCCGGCCTCGACGAAGGCCTGGCCGACAGCGCCTGGGCCGAGGTCGGCGAAGCCCATCCGCAAGGGGCCATCAAGGCGCTGCTGAAAACAAATGGGCTGGATCGAAAAGAGGTTCGGACCTGGCCGGTGTCGGCGGGCGGCGAGGGCGCGGCGCGGGGTCGGGCGCGGCGTCGGGTGGTCAATGAATCCCTCCGGCCCGCCGAGGCGACCTCGGACTGGCTCAATGTGCTGGACCACCTGCGAATGGGGCAGGCGACCGACCCGGTCCGGGAAGGTCTGAAAGGCCTTACCGTGGTTAATGCCGCGCATGAAGAAGAGGCCGCCGCCGTCTGTGCTGTCCTGATGCGCGAGGCGCTGGAGACGCCCGACAGGACCTGTGCCCTGGTGACGCCGGATCAGGCGCTGGCGCGACGGGTCGAGGCGCGTCTGGCACGCTGGGGTCTGGCCGTTGATGACTCTGCCGGAGCTCCCCTTTCGCGTAGCCATCAGGGGCGCCTGCTCGGCCTTGTCGCGCGCCTCATGGCTGAGCCGCTGAACCCGATTCTGATCCTCGCCCTGATCAAACATGCGGATGTGCGGGCGCATCCGCGCGCCGTTCGCGGGCTGGAGGATGCGGCCTTTCGCGGACCGGCTCCACGTTCGTGGGCTGAGGTGCAGGCCCGCATTCTGGCGGCGCGGGGGCGAGATGATCGCGGCAAGACCCGGCCTCCCTGGCGGTTGGCCCGGCTGGATGCAGCAGAGGATCTGGCCACGCAGCTGGCGGGTGTCTTCCCCGACGAAGTGGGCGACGGCGGGGCGGATGTGCTGGCGACAGATCTGGTCGAACGCATCGAGGCGCTGGCCGGTGCGCGCGCCTGGGCCGGGCCGGAGGGCGAGGCGGCGGCGCGGCTGATGGCCGGGCTGATCGAACATGGAAGCGCCCTGCCGGAGCTGAGCGCCGCGGCCTTTGCAGATATGATCGAGGCCTTGGCCCAGGATCAGACCGTGCGGGTGGACCGGGCATCACATCCGCGCCTGCGCATTCTGGGGGCCATCGAGGCGCGACTGGTGCGGGCGGATCGCATGATCCTCGCGGGTCTGGAGGAGGGCGTCTGGCCACGCGGGGCTTCGGCAGACCCGTTCCTGTCGCGGCCGATGCGCCAGAAGCTGGGTCTGGCCTCGCCGGAGCAGCGGCTGGGGCTGGCGGCGCATGACTTCGCCCAGGCGGCGTCGGCACCGGAGGTCTATCTGATCCAGTCCGAACGGCGCGATGGCCAGCCGGCGGTGCCGTCGCGCTGGCTCTGGCGGCTTGAGACGCTTGTAAAGGGGGCCGAGATTCCCGCAGGCCTGCCGACCCGCCCCGAGGTTCTGACCTGGGCGCGGGCGCTGGATGAGGCCGGTCCCTTCAGCCCGGCGGCGCGTCCGATGCCGTCGCCGCCGCTGGCCAGCCGTCCGCTCTATTGGCCGGTGACGGATATCGAGCGGCTGACGCGCGATCCCTATGTCATCTGGGCGCGCAAGGTCGCGCGGCTGGATGTGCTGTCTCCGCCGAACGAGGCGGTGGATGCGCGCCTGCGCGGATCGGCCATCCATGCGGCGTTCGAGGACTTTTCCGAAAAGCTCAATCGCGGCGAGACGGCGGATGCCGCAACCTTCGAGCGGCTCTATCTGGACGCCCTGAGCGCCGGGGGCATGGACGAGGCGGGTCTGGCGCGTGAAGCCGCCCTGGCGCGCCAGACGGCGGCGGATGTCATCTCCTTTGAGGCCGAACGTCGTCAGGACGGTCGCCGCGTCGAAGTCGAGCAGCGCGCCGAACACCCGCTCCAGATCGGGGCCCGCCGACATATGATTTCGGCCCGCGCTGACCGCGTGGAAATCCACGACGGCGGCATCCACATCCTCGATTTCAAGACCGGCGCTCCGCCGACGGCCAAGGAGGTCGAGGCGGGCTTTGCCCCTCAGTTGACCCTGACCGGGGCCCTGGCCGCGCGTGGGGCTTTCGAGGGTCGGCCATTGGAGCCGCACGGGCTGACCTATGTTCGCGTCTCGGGCCGCGAGCCGCCGATCGAGGTGCACGAGGCGACCAGGGAGATGGGACCGGCGGACGCCTCGGAGGCCGCCTGGGCGGGGGTGATTGAGCTGCTCAGCGCCTATGAGAACGATACCGAGCCCTATCGCTCGCGACTGGCGCCCAAGTTCATCAAATACGCCAGCGAGTATGACCATCTGGCTCGGGTCTTCGAATGGAACTCGGCGGATGACGGGGGCGGGGAATGATCGAGGCCCAGGATGCTCAGCGCATCGCCGCAGATCCGAAGCTGAATGTCTTCGTCACGGCCAATGCCGGGTCGGGCAAGACCAAGACCCTGATCGACCGGGTGGCGCGGCTGCTGCTCGCCGGTGCGGCACCGGCGCAGATCCTTTGCATCACCTACACCAAGGCCGCCGCCGCCGAGATGCAACGCCGACTGTTCAAGGTGCTGGGGGCCTGGTCGGTGGCCCGCGACGCCAAGCTGGCCGAGACCCTGACAGAGCTGGTTGGCACCGCCCCCGACGGTATCGACCTGTCGCGCGCCCGACGCCTCTTCGCCCAGGCGCTGGAGACACCCGGTGGGCTGAAGATCCAGACCATTCACGCCTTCTGCGAGCAATTGCTGCGACGGTTCCCGGTCGAGGCCGGTGTGTCGCCCCGCTTTCAGGTGATGGACGATGTCGAGGCGTCGCTGATCGTGGCCGACGCCCGCGCCGATGTGGCGCGACTGGCGCTGAGCGGACAGAGCCCCGAGGTTCAGGACGCCTATGCGCGGCTGTCGATCGCCCTGTCGCACCAGGACTTCGAAAAGATGCTCGACGAGATCGAGAGCCGGCGGTTCGCCCTGGCCGACTACGTCGAGCGGGTCGGGCACGATCTGGGCGGGGCGGTGTGGGCCGCCTGTGGCTTTGACGGCGAGACGACCGCCGATGCGATCGAGGCTGAGGCGGCGAAGGGCTTTGACCCTGAACGGTGGCGGGCCGCGAAGGATCTGCTGGCGGCGGGCGGCAAGACCGACATCAAGAATTCCGGCCTCATCGCCGAGGCCCTGAGCCTGAATGGACCGCCACCGGTGCCGGCGCTTTGCAGGGTGCTGTTCACGGCGGGCGGTGAGGGCACGCCGGCGGACTGGGTCGTCAAGGGCACGGCCTTCAAGTCGCAGCCCGCGATCCATGACTTCATGCTGGAGGAACAGACGCGGCTGGAACGCTGGCGCGAGCGACTGCGGGCTGAGGTGGTGGCGCGCGACACCCTGGCGGTCATGCATCTGGCCCAGGCCTATGTGGGGGCCTACGCCCACCGCAAGGCGGTCCGTTCGGCGCTCGATTTCGCCGATCTGATCGACCTGGCGCTGAAGCTGGTGGCGGAAAAGCCCGATGCGGCCTGGGTGCTCTACAAGCTGGACGGCGGCATCGACCACGTGCTGGTCGACGAGGCCCAGGACACCGCGCCTGAACAGTGGACGCTGGTTGAACGGCTGACCGAACCGTTCTTTGCCGGGGCCGGGGCGGCGGAGGCGCGCGACCTGTCGCTGGCCCGCAGCCTGTTCGTGGTCGGCGATGTCAAACAGTCGATCTATTCGTTCCAGGGGGCCGATGCCGGTCGGGTTCTGCAAGAGAACCGGCGCTATCGCCAGAAGGCGGAGGACGCCGGCCTTCAGTTCAGGTCACCGGCCCTGGAGCACTCCTGGCGCTCGGCCCCCGAGGTTCTGAGCTTTGTCGATGTGGTGTTTGCCTCGCCCGAGGCGCGACGCGGCGTGCCGGCGCCCGAAGGGCAGGACGTTGTCACCCACCATCCCATCCGCCCGGCGGACTCCGGCACGGTGGAGCTGTGGCCGCTGATCCGGGACCCGGGGTCCGAGACGGGCCGGGCCTGGGACGCCCCGGTGGACGAAGAGACAGAAAGCTCCGCCAACCGCGTCCTGGCCACCGAGATTGCCGACGAGATCAAGGGCATGATCGCGCGTGGCGAGGCTGTCTACGACAAGGATGAGCGGGTGTGGCGACCGGCGCAGGCCGGCGATTTCCTTATCCTGGTCCGTCGACGCAAGGCGCTGTTCGAGGACATTCTGCGCGCCCTCAAGCGCGCCGGTCTACCGGTAGCGGGGGCCGACCGCTTGAGCCTCAGCGAGCACATCCTGTTCGACGATCTGATGGCCATCGCCCGGGTTCTGATTTTCCCGGAAGAGGACCTGATGCTGGCGGCGTTGCTGAAGTCGCCCTTCTTCGATCTGGGCGACGACGACATTTTCGACCTGGCGCATGATCGCAAGCATCGCAGCCTGTGGACCCGGCTGAGGTCGCGGGCCGATGAGCGCCCGGCCTGGCGCGCCGCCGTCGACCGGCTGGAGACGCTCAGGGCCGACGCTGCGAGGTTCGCCCCCTATGAGGTGTTCGCCCGTTTCCTGGCGACGACGGATGCCCAGGGGCGGTCGATGCGGGCGCGGGCGGCGACGCGGCTGGGCGGCGAGGCATCGGATGTGATCGATGCCTTCCTGGCCGAGGTGCTGGCGGCCGAGGGACGCGGCGGCGGTGACCTGCAAAGCGTGATCGATCTGCTCAGCCGCTCTGACATTGTCATCAAGCGCGAGATGGACGCCCCCAAGGGCGAGGTGCGGGTGATGACCGTGCATGGGGCCAAGGGGCTGGAAGCGCCGGTACTGTTCCTGCCCGAAACCACCAACCGCAGCGCGCGTGGCACGCCGTTGCTGGAAACCGGGGACAGGGGCTTCCTGTGGGCCGGGTCCAAGTCGCAGGACTGTGACGCCTCGGCGGCGGCGAGGGCCCTGCGCGAGGCGCGCGAGGAGGATGAGGCGCTTCGGCTCCTCTATGTGGCCCTGACGCGGGCCCGCGACCGGCTGATCGTGTGCGGGCGGATCGATTCCCGTTCAAAGCTGGAAAATGTGAAGGGCTGGTACGGGGCTGTGCGCGACGCCTTTGAGGCCCCCAAGATCAAGGATCGGCTGGACCATCTGGAGGGAGGTCGCCTGCGATATGGCCAGGCCCCGGCTCCGATGAAGGCGGTCGCAGCCAGGGTCGAGGCAACGGTGCCGACACCGGCCTGGTTGGGTCTGACCCCGTCGCCGGAAGCCCGACGCGGCTGGGCCTCGCCATCAGCTCTGGCGGGCCGGCCTCGGCTTGCGGCGGCGTCGCCGCTGGCGCGTGAGGCAGGGCTGGGCCGGTTCCGGCGCGGGGAGTTGATCCACAAGCTGTTCGAGCTGTTGCCGGATCTCGCACCGGAAGTCCGGGCCGAGGCGACCCGGGCCTATCTGGCGCGCCAGCCGGATCTGGATGAGGCCCAGCGCGCCGAGATTGCCAAGGCCGTGGTGGCGGTGCTGGACGATCCCGCCTTTGCCACCCTCTTTGGTCCGGGATCTCGGGCGGAGGCGTCTGTGGCCGGCTGGGGGCCCGGTCTGCCGGAGGGCATGAAGATCGCGGGGCGGCTCGACCGGCTGGTGGTGACGGATGATCAGGTTCTGGTCTGCGACTTCAAGACCAACCGCCCGGCACCGGCGCGCGTCGAGGACAGTGACCCCGCCTATGTCGCCCAGCTGGCGGCCTATGTGGCGGTCCTGCGCGGCCTGTGGCCGGACCGGATCGTCCGGGCGGCCCTGCTGTGGACGGATGGCCCCCGACTGGACGTCATTCCCGACGAGATGATCGAGAACGCCCTGACCGACCTCGCAGGGGGTTGAGGCCGCGCCCGGCGACACCCACATTCATCCTCTGACAGAATCATCTCCACGGAGACCTCCCCATGGCTACCGTCGCTGTAACCGACGCCACCTTCGAAGCCGACGTCCTGAAGTCCGACAAGCCGGTCCTGGTCGATTTCTGGGCCACCTGGTGCGGGCCCTGCAAACAGATCGGCCCGGCCCTGGAACAGATCTCCGACGAGCTTTCGGGCTCCCTGACGGTGGCCAAGGTCGACATTGACGACAGCCCGATGACCCCCACCAAGATGGGCGTGCGCGGGGTGCCGACGCTGATGCTGTTCAAAGGCGGCGAGATCGTCGCCATGAAGGCCGGGGCCATGCCCAAGACCAAGATCGTCGAGTGGCTGGCCGAGCAGGGCGTCTCGTAGGAGGGCTTAGGCAGTAGGCAGTAGGCAGTAGGTGGGCGGGTTCGTTCGCCGTCCGCCAGTTTGGCGAGACCGGGCCAGGTTGGCACGCTCCTTCTCTACTCACTAAGCCCTACTCACTACTCACTTCTCCCGCTATTCAGGCTCCATGACCCTCGACCTTTCCGCCGCCGGCATCCTGCCGTGCCAGGCTATCGACACCCTGATCGCCAATGGCGCGATCACCTCAGCCACCCCGTTTGATGACGATCAGGTCCAGCCCGCCAGTCTGGATCTCAGACTGGGCGCGCGGGCGTGGCGGGTGCGCGCCTCGTTCCTGCCCGGCGCCCGCACGGTGCGTGAGCGGATCGACGATGTGCTGATGCATCCCATCGAGCTGACGTCGTCGGGCGTCGTGCTGGAGAAGGGCTGCGTCTATATCGTCGAGCTGCAGGAGCGGTTGAAGCTGCCGCGCGGCGTGCAGGCGCGGGCCAATCCCAAGAGCTCGACCGGGCGGGTGGACGTCTTTGTTCGCCTGCTGACGGATCGGGGGCCGGTGTTTGACGATGTGGCCGACGGCTATGAAGGCCCGCTCTATATGGAGGTCGTGCCCCAGACCTTTTCGATTCTGGTACGTCCCGGCACGCGGCTCAACCAGCTGCGTCTCAAGGTGGGCGAGCCGCCGCGTCTGGAGACACGCGACGTCGGGGTCGATCTGACCGGTGAGATCGCCGGCTTCCGGGGGCGTCGCCACGCCGGGGTGGTCGATCTGGATCACGTCGACGGCCACGACCCGCGCGACTTCTGGGAACCGCTCTACGCCCGCCACGGTGAGATCCTGCTGGATCCCGGCGAGTTCTACATTCTGGTGTCAAAGCAGCCGACCGAGATCCCCGTCGATCAAGCCGCCGAAATGCTGCCGATCGACCCGGCTGTGGGTGAGTTCCGCGTGCACTATGCCGGTTTCTTTGATCCCGGCTTCGGCGTCGATGAGGCCCACGGCAAGGGCGCCAAGTCGGTGCTGGAGGTGCGCTCGCACGAAGCCCCGTTCCTGCTGGAAGACGGTCAGACCGTCGCGCGACTGGTCTATGAGCCGATGACCGAACGGCCCGAGCGCCTCTACGGCGAGGGTGGCTCCCACTATCAGCGCCAGGGCCTGAAATTGTCGAAACACTTCCGCCCCTGGGGATAGGTCCGCCGGTTTCGGACGCGTCCTGATTCGCGCCGCTTGACTCTCGGACGCGGCGGAGTCCCTATAAGAACAAATAGAGAACATTAATGCGCGCATCCCCTATCCGGCTGGAGGCGTTACGGCGAAGTCTGGCCCGGATGGAGGGACGGGCGGCGGCGAACGCGGACCGTTTCGACCTCGGGTACGAGGCTGCCGATGCCTGTCTGGGTGGGCTGAACCGGGGCGCGTTGCATGAGGTGCAGGCCGGATCGGGGGCGGATCTGGCGTCTGCGGACGGGTTTGCCTTGGGGCTGGCGGCGCGGGCGGCGGAGAAGGGCTTCATCGTCTGGGTAGTTCAGACCATGGCCACGACCGAGGTGGGCCTGCCCTACGGCGAGGGGCTGGCCGACTGGGGGCTGGACCCATCCCGGATGCTGTTTGTGCGCACACGCGATGCGGCGAGCCTGCTGGCGTCGGGGGAAGACTGTCTGAGGTCTGCGGCACTGGGGGCGGTGGTGCTCAGCATCTGGGCCGAGCCGAAGGCGCTGAGCCTGACGGCGCAGCGGCGCCTCGCGTTGGCGGCGCGTGAGGGCGGGACGCCGGCAATCCTGGTGCGCAGCCGCCTCGCGGATCAGGCCGGGCCGGCGGAAAGCCGCTGGGCGGTTTCGTCGGCCCCGTCGCAGGCGCTTCTGGCCGGGGCACCGGGACGTCCGGTCCTGACGGTGCGGCTGGAGAAAAGCAGGACCGGGGCCAAACCCGGCCAGTGGTTGATGGAGTGGTTGAGTGATGGGCGGCGTTTCTGCGAGCCCGCGTCGGTATCTGGCGATCTGGTTCCCCTGGCTGCCGAGCGACCGACGGCGGCGTGAGGTGTCTCCGTCTGCTCAAGCCCTCCCCCTCGAGGGGGGAGGGTTGGGAGGAGGTGGTGGCGCACCGTTGAAAGAGCAAACGCATGAGGCGCGAATGTCAAACGACGCCTCCCGCGTCAGGCCCGGGCGCAACCTGCCACCACCCCCAACCCCGGCCCTTCCCCCCTCGAGGGGGAAGGGGGTTGTTTGTGCGCCGCCCTTCGTCATCGTCGAGACGCGGGCCAATGCGTTGAGGCTGGCGGCGGTGTCGCCGGAGGCGGCGGGGCTGGGGCTGACGGCGGGGATGATGCTGGCGGATGCGCGGGCGCGGGTTCCCGACATCGGTACGCTGGAGGCCGAACCGGAGGCGGATGCGGCCCTGCTCCGGCGGGTGTTGGTCGATTTCGGACGGTTCACGCCGATGGCCGCGGCGGACGGGCCGGACGGTCTGATCCTGGATGTAACCGGTTGCGCCCATCTGTTCGGCGGTGAGGCGGAGATGATCGCGTGCGCCCTGGCCCGGGCGCAGGTCTGGGGATTGCAGGCACGTGCGGCCCTGGCGACAACGCCACAGGCGACCCGGGCTCTGGTCCGGTTTGGCCGTGGCGGGATCGTGCCGCCGGGGAGGGACCGAGACGCGGTGCGGCATTTGCCGGTCGAGGCGCTGGAGCTGGCTGAGGCGGATATTCAGGCCCTGCAGCGCGCGGGGCTGAAGACAGTGGCCACCGTCGATGACCGACCCCGCGCGGCCCTGGCGGCCCGGTTCGGCAAGGCCGCAGCCTGGAAGGTGGATCGGGTTCTAGGGCTGGAGGACATTCGCATTACGCCATTTCGGCCCGCTGATCCTTGCGTGGTCGACCGGGTGTTGATGGAGCCGATCTCGACCGACGAGGACGTGTTGCGCGTGCTGGCGGATATGCTGGCCGAGGCGGTGGTGTGGCTGGAGCGGAATGGACAGGGCGGGCGCGTCTTTCAGGCCGACTTCTATCGGGTTGATGGCGGGGTGCGGCGCGTCGATGTTCAGACCGGTCGGGCCACGCGAGAGCCGGCCACGGTTCTGCGGCTGTTCAGGGAGAAGCTGACGGCGCTGACGACACCGCTGGATCCGGGCTTCGGGTTCGATCAGGTGCGCCTGTCGGTCGTGCGCACCGAACCCCTCAGGGTCATGCAGGTTGACCTGAACCGGCGACCGGATCGCGAGGCGGATTTCGACGGCCTGATCGACCGGCTGAGCGCACGTCTGGGAGCGGAGGCGGTGCTGAGGTTCGAGGCGCGTGACACCCATATTCCCGAGCGGGCGGTGCGGCTGGTGGGGGCGCATCAGTCTCCTCCCGATCGCGCAGGCGATGGGGAGGTGGCTCGACGCAAAGCGGAGAGACGGAGGGGACACTCTCCGCCGCACCGGCTCCCTGCGGTCGCCGGCCCCTCCACCCCTTCGGGGTCCCCCTCCCCATCGCCTTGCGACGGGGAGGAGACAGAGGCACCGTCTCGTCCGTTGCACCTGTTCGATCCGCCCCAGCCGGTTGAGGCTCTGGCGGGTTTGCCGGACAGTCCACCCCGGCGGTTTCGCTGGCGGCGGGTTCAGCATGAGGTGGTCCTGGCCGAGGGGCCCGAACGGATCGCGGGAGAATGGTGGCGTCGTCCTGAGCCGACCCGCGACTATTATCGGGTCGAAGATGCCGCCGGTCATAGATTCTGGGTGTTCCGTCAGGGGCTCTATGGCGACGAGGCCGCGCCGCGCTGGTTCATCCACGGCCTGTTCGCATGATGGCCTATGCCGAGATGGTCAGCGCCAGCCACTTCTCGTTCCTGAGAGGGGCGTCGCGACCGCGCGATCTGGTGCTCAGCGCGGTGGCGTTGGGACTGTCAGGCCTGGGGATCGCCGATCGCAACACCGTGGCGGGCACGGCGCGGGCCTGGGTGACGCTGAAATCCTTGCGCGAGGACGGTCTGTCGCCGCCGGATCGGGTGCGCTGGGGCGGCGGTCCGGGGGAGGTGACCCATACGCCCAATCCGCTCGACGACCCGCAGGTCCGCGCTGAAATCCAGCGACGGGCACAAGGCTTCAAGGTGGCCACCGGCACGCGGCTGGTCTTTCAGGATGGGACACCGGACATTGTCGCCTATCCCGAGACGCGCATCGGCTGGGGACGACTGTGCCGGCTCCTGACCAGGGGCAATCTGCGGGGCGGCAAGGGCGAGTGTCTGCTGCAACTGGCGGACCTGGAGGCGGATACCGAAGGCCTGTTGCTGGTTGTCATGCCGCCGCGCCGCATCGACGGTCTGGAGGTGACGCTGGAGCGGGTGGCCGCAGCAGCTCCGGGGTCTGTCTGGCTGGGGGCAAGCTGTCTGTTCGGCGGGGATGATCAGCGCCGGCTGATGCGATTTGAACGGTTGGCCCGGTCCGTCGGTGTGCCGCTGCTGGCGACGAACGATGTGCTCTATCACTCGCCGGGCGAACGCGACCTTCAGGACGTGCTGACCTGTATCCGGGAAGGCGTGCGGATCGACCAGGCCGGACGCCGGCTTCAGGCCAACGCCGAGCGCCATATCAAGACACCAGAGGAAATGGCTCGGCTGTTCCGGGCCGTGCCCCAGGCCTTGACGCAGGGGGGCGAACTGATGGCCCGGATCGGCTTTGATCTGGGTGATCTGAGATATGAGTATCCCGAAGAGCCGACCCCGCCGGGCTGGACGCCGCAAGCCTGGCTGACGAACCTGACCTGGCGGCGGGCCGACCTTCGCTATCCCGATGGCGTGCCGGACAAGGTGCGCGCCACCCTGGAGAAAGAACTGGCCTATGTCGGCGCACGGGACCTGGCTCCCTACTTCCTGACGATCCACGACATTGTGCGCGAGGCCGAGAACCGCGGCATCCTGTGTCAGGGGCGTGGCTCTGCGGCCAATTCGGCCATCTGTTTCGTGCTGGGCATCACCTCGGTCGATCCGGCGCACAATGATGTGCTGTTCGAGCGTTTCATGTCGGCGGACCGCAATGAGCCGCCGGACATCGACGTTGATTTCGAACACGAGCGCCGCGAGGAGATCATCCAGCACATCTATGAGCGATATGGTCGGGATCGAGCCGGCATCGCCGCCACCGTGATCCACTATCGTCCGCGCAGCGCCGTCCGAGAGGTCGGCAAGGCGCTGGGTCTGACCGAGGACGTGACCGCACGCCTGGCGGTCAGCCAGTGGGGGAGCTGGGGCTCCGATATCCCGGACCGCGACGTGCTGCAGGCAGGGCTGGACCCGACCAATCCGATGGTGCGTCGGACAGTCGAGCTGGCGCAGCGCACCCTGGGGACCCCCCGGCATCTGTCCCAGCACGTCGGCGGTTTCATCCTGACGCGCGGACGGCTGGACGAACTGGTTCCCATCGGCAATGCGGCCATGGCCGATCGCACCTTCATCGAATGGGATCGCGACGACATTGATGCGCTCGGCCTGATGAAGGTCGATGTGCTGGCGCTGGGAATGCTGACCTGTATCCGCAAGGCGTTCGACCTGATGCGGACACATGAGGCGGGGGTCGATCTGGATCTGGCCGGTGTGCCGAGCGAGGATCCGGCGGTCTACGACATGCTCTGCAGGGGCGATTCCCTGGGTGTGTTCCAGGTCGAGAGCCGGGCCCAGATCAATATGCTGCCGCGTCTGCGGCCCCGGACCTTCTATGATCTCGTGATCCAGGTGGCCATTGTCCGACCCGGCCCGATCCAGGGCGACATGGTGCACCCCTATCTCAGGCGGCGCGACGGCATTGAGCGCGTCGAGTACCAGTCACCGGCCCCCGAGCACGGCCCGGCTGATGAGCTGGAACAGGTGCTGAAAAAGACGCTGGGCGTGCCGCTGTTCCAGGAACAGGCGATGAAGGTCGCCATGGTCGCCGCCGAGTTTTCCGACAAGGAAGCCAATGGCCTGCGAAAGGCCATGGGCACCTTTCGCGGTGACGGCACGCTGCACACCTATGAAGACCGGTTCGTCGGGCGGATGGTTGCACGGGGTTACGATCCGGCCTTTGCCGCCCGTTGCTTTGATCAGATCAAGGGCTTCGGATCCTATGGCTTTCCCGAGAGCCACGCCGCCAGCTTTGCGCGACTGGTCTATATTTCCAGCTATATCAAACACTACCACCCGGCGGTGTTCGCGGCGGCTCTGCTGAACAGCCAGCCGATGGGCTTCTACGCCCCGGCCCAGATCGTGCGCGATGCGGTCGAGCACGGCGTCGAGGCCCGCCCCATCGATGTCAATCACAGTGTCTGGGACAATACGTTGGAAGGTCCGGCGGGGAGCCTGGCCCTGCGCCTCGGGCTTCGTCAGATCGATGGGTTTCGCGCGGATTGGGCGGCGGCTTTGGCGGCGGGACGGGTCCGGCCCTATCGCTCCATCGAAGAGCTGATGCGGCGGGGTGGGCTGACGGTTCCGGCCTTGAGGAAGCTGGCCGATGCGGACGCCTTTCGCTCGATGGGGCTGGACCGGCGCGAGGCCCTGTGGGCGGTCCGGCGACTTCCTGATGATGACCCCTTGCCGCTGTTCCAGGCTGCGGCGGCGCGCGAGCTGGGGGAGGAGGTCGACGCCCGGCTGCCGGTCATGCCGCTGGGCGAACATGTGGCGACGGACTATCAAACGACGCGCCTCAGCCTGAAGGCGCACCCGATGTCGATCATCCGCTCAGTGTTTGAGGCCGAAGGCGTGCTGAGCTGTGCCCAGGCCGTCGCCCTGCCCAGGGATCGGCGTGTGCGGGTCGCGGGGGTGGTGCTGATTCGTCAGAGGCCGGGCAACGGCAAGGCCATCTTCGTCACGATCGAGGATGAGACGGGCGTGGCCAATATCGTCATGTGGGCCGACCAGTTCGAACGCTATCGCCGCGAGGTCATGGGAGCTCGCCTGATGGAGATCGAAGGCGTCATCGAACGCTCCAAGGAAGGCGTTGTCCATGTGATGACGCGGCAGGTGTTTGATCGTTCAGCCGAACTGCGTCGTCTGTCCGAGGACCATGATCCAACGCTCCGGCCCCCGGACGCAGATGCGTTCGCCTATGGCTCCAGGGCATCAGCCCGGCATCCGCGCGATGTGCGCATCCTGCCGGGCTCACGCGACTTCCACTGAGGCTCTAGTTGCGGCGGCAATACCGGCGATAGCCGTCCTGGTGCAGATAGGTGCCTGAGCCCCAGTCGAAGCTGGAATAGTTGCGCCGGCACCAGTCGCGATACCCGTCATCGTGGCGATGGCGATCATAGTAGTCGCGGTCATCCAGGGCTCCGAGGATCTGAACGCCCAGGGCAATGCCGAGCACCGTCAGCGCCAGAGCCGATCCGTCGCTGTAGCCGTAGCCGTTTCCGTAGCCGTTGCCGTAATAGCCCCGGTTATAGCCGTAGCCGTTGCCGTAATAGCCGCCGTTGGAGCCGTAGGTCCGCGGATCGTAATAGGGCTGACGCCCATAGCGGCCATAGTCATAGCCGGACTGGCCATAGCCGCTGGAGCCGTAGCCATAGCGGTTGTAGTCGTCATATCGACCGTAGTTGCCACCGTACTGGGAGCGCTCGTAACGCTCCGCTTCGCGGCGCAGTCGCTCGCGACAGTCCTGCTCGCGCTCGCGGCTGTAACAGCGCCGGTAGTCGAAATCAGACCCATAGCCATTGCCGTAGCCGGATTGGCCATAGCCATAGCCGTAGGATTGGGCGGCCGCAGGCGCAGCCACGACCGTCAGAGCGGCAGCCAGGGTGGGAACGAGCCAGCGCATGGTGCGGCCTCCTTCTGAACGTCCCCCTGTCGCGAGGGTTAACACACTTTGGGCCAAATGGCTCCGGGTCTAGTCGGCCCGTTCGCGCTCGGCGGCGATCCAGGTGTCGATCCGCTGTTCCAGGACCTCCATCGGCACGGGTCCGCCGAGAAGAACCGCATCGTGGAAGCGGCGGACATTGAAGTCATCGCCCAGGGCTTCCTCGGCCCGACGCCGCGCTCGCAGGATGGTCAGCTCACCGATCTTGTAGGCCAGGGCCTGCCCCGGCCAGGAAATGTAACGTTCCAGCTCGGTCTGGATGTTCAGCTCCGACAGGGCGGAGTTGTCGCGGAAACAGGCGCGGGCCTGTTCAATGTCCCAGCCCATCCAGTGGATGCCGGTATCGGCCACCAGACGACAGGCGCGCCACATCTCATAGGACAGCCGGCCAAACCGCTCATAGGGCGTGCGGTAGATGCCCATCTCATAGCCGAGGAACTCTGAGTACAGACCCCAACCCTCGACGAAGGCTGTGGCGTCGCCATTGCGACGGAACCAGGGCAGGTCCCCCAGCTCCTGTTGCAGGGCGATCTGAAGATGGTGGCCCGGCACCGCCTCATGCAGGGTCAGGGCCGGAAGCTCGTACAGCCCGCGTTGATCCAGGGCCGAGGTGTTGACCATATAGGCCCCGGCGATGCCGTTGACGGCGCTTCCGGGATTGTAGCGACCGGTGGTGTAGTTGGCCTCGATCTCCTCGGGCACCGGGCGCACCCCATAGGGCAGGCGCGGCAGGGTGTTGAACAGGGCCGGAAGCTGATCGTCGGCCCGCTTGGCGATGTCGCGGGCGTGCATCATCAGTTCATCGCGCGTCGTGACATAGAACTGGGGATCGGTGCGCAGGAAGGTCAGGAAGTCGGCGAAAGACCCGGTCCACCCTGCGGCGGCCATTTCCTCCTGCATCTGGGCCCGGATGCGCGCCACCTCCGACAGACCCAGGGCATGGATTTCGTCCGGGGTCATCTCGGTGGTGGTGTACCAGCGCGCGAGGAAGGCGTAGGCCTCGCGCCCGCCGGGGCGCTGGCCCAGGCCGATGGCCTCGGGTTCCACCGGCGAGGCCGGCAGATACTCGTCGGTCATAAAGGTCGCCCAGCGGTGCCGGGCCGGCACGATCTGTTCGACAATGATGCCTCGCGCACGGCCGGTGAGATCAGCCCAGGCCGCTTCCGATATGCTCGGTGGGCGCGTCGCCATCGGCCGCATCAGCGGGTCGTTTTCAAGCGTGAAGGCAGCGGCGGCCGTGGTCGAGGTGACGACGCGGTCGACAATGATCCGGGGCTGAACCATGCCGGTTTCGATGCCCCGGCGGGCATTGTCCAGGGCGGCATCATAATAGAGGGCCAGGCCCCCCAGTCGTTCCAGCCAGGCCTCGGCATCTGCGACGGTGGTGATCCGGGTCGATCCTGCCAGATAGCCGGCATTGGCTTCCGGCCCTCCTTCCGAGTTGAAGGCAAATCGGTTCTGGTCCAGATCGATCCGCTCAAGATCCAGGGCAACCGAACGGCTTAGCAGGGTGTGATTGAGCCGCTCATCCGGGTTCAGGCTTCCGGGATTGATGGCGGCCAGCCGGTCGCGGAAGCGCGTCAGGGGTTCGCGGCGCGCCAGTTCGCCTTCGCGGCTGGCATCAGGCAGACGGCTCAACGCGCTACGGTCACCCTCGGCGCTGGCCGTAAACGGGTCCTGGCCTGCGGCCCAGGTTTCATAATCGGCAATGATCGAGGCCAGGCTCGCCGACGCCTGGGATTGTTCCGCCGCTGGCGAGGTCTGAGCCTGGGCGGGCGTGATGTTGGTCGTTGCAGCGAGCAGGGCCGTCGCGGCCAGTAGGGCGATTTTACGCATGTCAGATGATCCTCCCAGTCGGCGACCAAGCTAGAGACACAACTCCGCTCCGCCAACCCCGATGACGGTGCCTGATTCCTTCCTATATGGTCGTGACCGCAAGATTCAGGGGACGACAATGGCGGACGGGGCGACGGCGGAATTGGGACTGGGGCACATGGCGGCCCTCTTGGCGGCGGGCGTTGTCGCCGTGCCGGTGTTTCGCAAGATGCAACTCGGCTCGGTGCTTGGTTACCTGGCGGCCGGGCTGGCCATTGGCCCATTTGGACTGGGCCTGTTCCAGGAGCCGGAAACGATCCTTCACGTCGCCGAGTTCGGGGTCGTGATCTTCCTGTTCATCATCGGGCTGGAGATGCGGCCACGGCGTCTGTGGGCCATGCGGCGCGACATCTTCGGCCTGGGGGCCGCCCAGGTCATGGCGGCGGGTCTGTTGCTGACCGTCACCGGCATGGCTGCCGGTCTGCGGGCCGAGGTCGCCTTCATTGTGGCGATGGGCTTCGTCCTGTCCTCGACCGCCGTGATCATGCAGATGCTGGACGAGCGAAACGAGATCAATACGCCGGCCGGCCAGCGCGCCGTGTCAATTCTGTTGCTGGAAGACCTGGCCATCGTGCCCTTGCTGGCTGTCGTTGCCGTCATCGCTGCGGCGACCGGAACGGCCAGCGAGGCTGCGCCGCCCCTGTGGCAAACGATCGGTCTGGCGGTCGGGGCGCTGGCGGTTGTGTTCGTGGCAGGCCGCTATCTGATGAACCCCGTCTTCGGGTTCCTGGCGCGTTTCGGGGGCCGCGAGGTGATGACGGCGGCGGCGCTTCTGGTTGTTGTCGGGGCGGCCTGGCTGATGGACACCGGTGGCCTGTCCATGGCGATGGGGGCCTTCCTGGCGGGGGTGCTGCTGTCGGAATCGAGCTTCCGGCACCAGCTCGAAGCCGATGTCGAACCGTTCCGGGCGATCCTGCTGGGTCTGTTCTTCCTCAGTGTCGGCATGGCGCTGGACCTGAATGTCGTGGCGGCGGACTGGGTTCGGATCGTGGGCGGCGTCATCGCCTTCATGGCGGTGAAGTCGGTCGCCATCTATGCCGTCGCCCGGATTTTCCGGTCCAGCGAGCATGAGGCGATTGAGCGGGCCGTTCTCTTCGCCCAGGGCGGGGAGTTCGCGTTCGTCCTGTATGCAGCGGCGCTGGCAGCGGGCGTCTTTGACGGTGAGATTTCCTCGGCGGCGACGGCAATCGTCATCCTGTCGATGGCCCTGACCCCGCTGACGACCCTGGCCGCACGGCGGTTCCTTCCGCAGCACCAGATTGATCCCGACACCACTGATGGGGTCGAACGCGCCGCCAATCTGCGTGAGCGGGTTCTGATTATCGGCTTCGGGCGCTTCGGTCAGGTGGTGTCCCAGCCGCTCCTGGCGCGCGATGTCGACATTTCGATCATCGATCTGGATGTCGAGATGGTTCAGGCCGCCGGCAACTTTGGCTTCAAGGTCTACTACGGCGATGGCTCCCGCCTGGACGTGCTGAGAGCCTCGGGTGCCGCCGAGGCAGAGACGATCATCGTGGCCATCGACAAGCCGGAAGCGGCTGACAAGATCGTCGAACTGGTGAAGTCCGAATTCCCGCTGACCAAGTTGTTCGTGCGGGCCTTTGATCGTGGCCATGCCTTGCGACTGGTCAAGGCCGGGGTGGAGTATCAGCTTCGCGATACGCTGGAGAGCGCCCTGACCTTCAGCCACCAGGTCCTGATCGATCTGGGCCTCACCCATGAAGAGGCCAGCGAGACGATCGCCGATGTCCGGCGTCGGGATGAGGAGCGTTTCGATCTGCAGGCTGCCGGGGGTGACATCGCGGCGGGCCGGCACCTGATGCGCGGCAATCTGGCGACGCCGCGGCCCGAACCGATTGTCAGGCCGCGCCGCGAGGGTCAGGCCCTCAATGAAGAGGCGGCCGAGGTTCTTGAGGAAGATGTGGCCCTGACGACGGCAAGTCTGTCGAACTAGGTTGCTGCAAAGCCGGAATTCAACCCTGAGGGCGTAGCTCGACGGGGTTGTGCCGCGCCAGAGTCCCACGCAGGGATGAAGCGACGTGGCGGCTGTATTTGACCTTTCGAACCGCTCGCCGGTTGCCGGTCTGGCGGAGATTGACCGCCAGATTCTGCGGCTGGTGGCGGACGGCCTGACTTCGAAAGAGATCGCGCGGGCCCTGGATCGTTCACCCTACACCATCGACAGCCGCCTGAAGGATGTTTGCCAACGGCTGGGCGCGGACACGCGCGCCCAGGCCGCAGCCATGCTGTTGCGCGAAGAAGCCGCCGGTGCCCCCCCAGAATTGGGGGGTCCCCCCCCAGGGGGGATTGAAGCCGGCTCCTGGATTTCGCCTGGTGCAAACGAGGACGGCGGTCCTCCGACGGGGTCGGCCCAGACATACCGGGACTTTTCGGCGTTTCTGGCGGACCCAAGGCTGGCGCGGGTGGCCATGGGGCTGACCGTGATCCTGCTGACGGTTGTGGTCGCCGCCTACCTCCTGGCCAACACGATCGAGGCCATCCAGGGGGTATTCTTGACCGTGCTGCGGGGCTGACGCGCGCCCCGACAGGGGAGCGACGATGTCCAGCAATCCAACCACATCCATTGATGCGGCCCTCGACTACGCGAGCGACGCTGTGGGGGCCAAAAAGGCAGCCGAGTTGCTGAGGGCGGCGACCTTTGCCGAATCGATCCGCGAGGGACGCACCCTGCGGCCCCAGGTCGCCAATGCCCTGGTTCGGGCCGTCGACCGAATCCGCCAGACTGCGAACTAGCTCGAGCCGCGCCGACGTCGCGACAGGGGGTGGTGGGTCTGAACCACCTCCGCCAGTCGCTCGCTGGCGACGTGGGTGTAGATCTGGGTCGTGGCGATGTCGGCATGGCCGAGCAGGGTCTGCAGAACGCGCAGGTCAGCACCGCCTTCCAGCAGGTGTGTCGCAAAGGCATGGCGCAGGACGTGCGGGCTGATGCCGGCCGGGTCCAGTCCAGCCCGCAGGGCCACCGCCTTGAGCAGTTGATCGAAACGTCGCGGTGTCAGGTGCCCGGCCTTGCCACGCGACGGAAACAACCAGACTGAATCCTTGGGCATCCGACCTTCCAGCCAGTGACGAACCGCGCCGCGCGCCGCCTCGTTCAACGGGGCCAGCCGTTCCTTGCCGCCCTTGCCGCGCACGATCAGATAGGCCGGGTCGCGCGCGACATCGTCCGCCTTGAGGCCCAGAACCTCCGATACCCGCAGGCCTGACGCATAGGTCAGTTCGATCAGACAGATCAGGCGTGCGGCCCCGCCGGGATCGCCATGAGCCGCCGCCGCCAGCAGGGCCTCGAGCTGTTCGCGATCCAGAACCTTGGGCAGGGGGCGTCCCCGCTGTGGCGCTTCGAGCCGGCGCGAGGGATCATCGGCGCGCCAGCCTTCCTGGAGGGCAAAGCGGAAGAACTGCCGCACCGCCGAGCGCCGGCGTGCGGTGGTCGCGGGCGACAGGCCGCGGCGCGACAAGCCGGCATACCAGCCCTCAATGTCGGCCTCCTGGGCCCGGATCAGACCGTCCGCCATCGCCTGGTCGGCATCCTCCAGATCACGACGATAGGCCGACAGGGTGTTGTGGGAGGCATCGCGCTCGACGGCCATCATTTCGAGAAAAGCCTCGATCTGGGCGCTCATGTTGATCCTCCGCTGGCGAAGCGGCCCTGACGGCGTCTATAGCTGATCGAACGCATGGTCGACGCACCTGACATTACGCGCCGCACCATCGCCCTCGTTGGGCTGATGGGAGTGGGCAAATCCTCGGTCGGCCGCCGTCTGGCGACGGCCCTGAGGATGCCGTTCGTCGATGCCGATGTCGAGATCGAGGCGGCGGCGGGTCGGTCGGTGACGGATATCTTTGCCGACATGGGCGAAACAGAGTTTCGGGCCGGCGAGCACCGCGTCATCAAGCGGATCGTCGAAGGCGATCCTGTGATCCTGGCGACGGGCGGCGGGGCCTTCATGCACGACGGGACACGCAAGCTGCTCAAGTCCAGGACGGTGACCGTCTGGCTCCAGGCCGAACTGGATGTGCTGGCCGAGCGGGCGACCCGACGCGATACCCGCCCACTTCTGCGCGGCAAGGATCCCATGGAGGTTCTGGCCGGCCTGGCCGAGGTCCGCTACCCGGTCTACGCCCTGGCAGACATCCACGTGATGACAGGCGATGGGCTGCACCGTGACGCCGTCAAGGCCGTCATTGCCGCCGTTCAGGATCACTACGTCAGGACGGCCGCATGAAGGCGCTTTCCATCAGCGGGCCCGGCGTCACCCCCTATGAGGTCGTCATCGGGCGGGGGCTGCTACAACAGGCCTCGTCCCAGATCACGCCCTATCTGGCGGCACCACGCGTGGCGGTGGTGTCCGATACGACGGTCGCCGAGCTCCAGGGCGACGGCGTCCTGCGTTCGTTGGCCGAGGCGGGCATTCGCGCCGACCTCCTGACCGTTCCGGCCGGCGAAGCGTCCAAGTCCATGGCGATGCTGACCGAACTTCTGGATCGTCTGCTCGAGCTGGGGCTGGATCGTCGCTCGACTGTCCTGGCCTTGGGCGGGGGCGTGATCGGCGATCTGGCGGGTCTGGCGTCTGCCCTGTTCATGCGCGGCATTGCGGTCATCCAGGCCCCGACGACCTTGCTGGCCCAGGTCGATTCCTCGGTGGGCGGGAAGACTGCCGTCGACGCCCCGCGCGGCAAGAATCTGATCGGCGTCTTCCATCATCCGCGTCGCGTGCTGGCGGACCTGGATGTGCTGGCGACCCTGCCGGACCGCCAGATGCGGGCGGGGGCCGCCGAAATCCTCAAGGCGGCGATGCTGGCCGATGCCGATTTCCTTGCCTGGCTGGAAGGCCATGTTGAGGCCGTGCTCGGCCATGACGCGGCGGCGCTCGAGGAGGCCATTGCCCGGGCTGTGTCGATCAAGGCTGCGATTGTCGCCGAGGATCCGACGGAACAGGGGCGGCGCGCGCTGCTGAACCTGGGTCACACCTTCGCCCATGCCATCGAGGTCGAGGCCGGATTCGAGGACGACAGTGTCCTGCACGGTGAGGCCGTCGCCTTGGGCTGTGTGCTCGCCTATCGCCTGGCTGAGCGCCTGGGCCGCGTCAGCTCCAAGGATGTCCGACGTGTCGAACGCCTGACGGGCGTGGCGGGTCTGCCGACCGAGATCGAATCCCTGGGCCTGTTCGAAGCCGATGCCCTGATCGCACGCATGGGCGGGGACAAGAAGGCGGAGGGCGGTGTGCCCGTCCTGATCCTCCCGCAAGGCATCGGTCATGCCGAGGTCGTGCGCGACGTACCCGCGGCGGATATCCGGGCGGTCCTTCGCGGGGCCTAGCTGAGGGCGGTGCAGGTCGTCGGATCGCGCTCGGGGGCGGTCCAGGTTGCCTCCCGTCCGACCCCCCTCAGGTCATATTGGCTGGACCGGTACCAGATGCCGTCCGCGGCCCGCGTCTGGCGCAGATCCACCGCTGTCCCGTCGAGCATACGCACGGTCGCCATTTCGCGCGGATTGTCGAAGACCACCGACAGGCGCTCTCCGTTGATACAGGTGTATTCCGCCCGCACGATCCGGTTGGAGATACGGTCCTGGATTTCGGCCCCGGTGCGTTGGCGCGCGACATTGGCCTCAACTGCGCGCTCGCGGGCTTCGGCTCCCGTCTCCGGCATTTCGTCGCGTGCAGCTCCTCCACAGGCCATCAAGGCGAACGGGACGAGAAGCGACAGGACAAGCGGGACTGTTTTCATCTGCGATCAACGCCCGGTGGGGTTGGGCGTTCCCTTGCTACGTCGGGCCCGAAAAAAGGATTTGAGTTGATCGGCGGCCTCCTGGGCCAGCACGCCGCCCTGCACCTCGGGACGCCAGTGACAGGTCGGTTGATCGAACACCCGCGCGCCGTGGATCACGCCGCCGCCCTTGGCATCGTCCGCGCCCCAGACGACCCGGCCAATCCGGGCCTGACTGATCGCTCCGGCACACATGGCGCAAGGTTCCAGCGTCACATAGAGGGTCAGGCCGGTCAGGCGGTAGTTCGCCTGCTTCTCTGCCGCCCGACGCAGGACGACGATTTCGGCATGGGCCGTGGGATCATGGCTGCCGACGGGCTGGTTGGCGCCCTCAGCGAGGATTTCACCCGAAGCCGGATCGACGATGACGGCCCCCACCGGCACCTCTCCGGCCGCGCCGGCCTGTTGCGCCAGGTCGAGCGCACGGCGCATGAAGATCAGGTCGGCTTCGGGGGTCATTTGCCGTTTCTGTCCGGCTTTCGCACCGAATGCCAGCCCACGTGCGCGCGTCAGGCCTTCGCGCCCGGCCTCGGCTCGTGTATGGCGCGCCCATGACAAAGCCGCCCGCCAAGACCTTCGGCCAAGGCAAGCCGCCCAGAGCCGGCAAGCCGAAAGAGACAGCCCCTGCCGCCCCCGTTCGCAAGGAGCGCATTGCCAAGCGCCTGGCGCGCGCCGGCGTGGCCTCGCGCCGCGAGGTCGAACGGCTGATTGGCCTGGGCCGAATTGCCGTCAATGGCCGGGTGCTGGATACCCCCGCTGTGCTGGTCAGCAGCCAGGACATCGTCACCGTCGACGGCCGCCCGGTCGAGCGGCCCGAGGCCACGCGGGTCTGGCGTTTCCACAAGCCGGTAGGTCTGATCACGGCGGCGAAGGACCCCGCCGGTCGTCCCACCGTTTTCGATGCCCTGCCTGAGGGCATGCCGCGCGTGGTCAAGGTTGGCCGCCTGGATATCAACTCCGAGGGCCTGCTGCTGCTGACCAACGACGGCGAGCTGGCCCGCGCGCTAGAGCTGCCATCGACCGGCTGGGTGCGTCGTTACCGGGCCCGCGCGCGCGGCAAGGTCACCCAGGACAAGCTGGATACACTGAAGACCGGCATCGTCATCGAAGGCGTCCGCTACGGCCCCATCGAGGCGACCCTGGACAAGGCCAAGGAGAAATCAGCGGACGGCAAGGCTCCGGCCAATCTGTGGATTTCGGTGTCGCTGACCGAGGGCAAGAACCGGGAGGTCCGCAAGGTGCTCGAGCATCTGGGCGTGACCGTCAATCGTCTGATCCGCCTGTCCTATGGTCCGTTCCAGCTGGGCACCCTGGCTGAGGGCGAGGTGGCCGAGATCGGTCCGCGCGTGATCCGCGAGCAGCTCGGCAGCATGATCCACCCCGAAAGCCTGCCGATGGGGGATGACGTCGAGCCGCTGGCCCCGACGAAGGGCAAGCGCCGCGAAGGCATGGCCGATCCGTCGATGAAGCCTTCCAAGGTTCGCGCCCATGCGGCCAGGCAAGCGGCCCTGGCCGCCGGGATGGCCGAGAACGCTGAGCGCCGCCAGCGTCGCCAGGAAGAAGGCGACCAGCCGCGTCGGGATTTCAAGGGTCGCGATGGCGACCGCCCGCGCCGGGATTTCAAACCGCGCGACGGCGAAGGCTTCGGGGATCGCCCCAAACGCCCCTATCGCCCGCGTGACGGCGAGGGCGGCGGCGACCGGCCCCAACGATCCTATCGGCCGCGCGACGGCGAGGGGGCCGGGGACCGTCCCAAGCGCGCCTTCAAGCCCCGAGACGGCGAACGGACCGGAGATCGCCCGAAGCGTGATTTCAAGCCCCGCGACGGTGCGGGCGGCGGAGATCGCCCAAGGGGTGATTTTAAACCTCGCGATGGTGCCGGGGGTGGAGATCGTCCGAAACGGGACTTCAAGCCTCGTGAGGGCGCGGGCAGTGGAGATCGGCCCCAGCGGGACTTCAAGCCGCGTGGCCCCGGTGGTCCGCGCTCCGGGCAGCGTTCGGGGCCTCGTCCCGGTGGTGGCAAGCCGGGCGGCGGGCGTCCGTCGGGCCCTCGCAAGCCCAAAAGCTAGGACAGGCGGGCGCGTCGCTGCGCCAGAACCTCAACGGCCAGCAGGACGACGATCAGGCTGACCGCCTGGAGGCCGAGGGCTTCCAGCGGGATATTCTGCCCAGGTATCGCCGCCTCTGAAATCGGGGCCTGCAACAGGGCGATAAACAGGTTGTTGGCCAGGTGAGCTCCGATGGCGAAGGCCAGGTTGCCCAGCCTGAGCGCCGCCCAGGCCCAGACCATGCCGGAGGCCGCGCGTGCGGTGAAGGCGACCGGGTCGGGGTCCAGGTGGATGGCGGAAAACAGCACGCCATTGGCCAGCAAGATGACAATCAGGCTGCGGGTCAGGCTGCCGGTCACGCGCAACAGCACGCCCCGGAAGGCGATCTCTTCTGCGGCGGCGGCGATCAGAAGGCCCGCTGCGGCCGCCCCGGCATAGGTAAGGCGGGCATCAAGCGGTTCAGCTGGGTCCAGCAGTGGCCCTGGCCCTCCCGGCTCCATCCAGTTGGCGATCGGCCAGAGGACCAGGGCGATCAGGAACATGACCGCGAAGCCGCTCAGGAACAGCGCCAGACTTCCTCCCGGCGCGGGCCAGAGAAAGGCCCCGATCCGGCGCTGATAAACGATCATGGCAGCCAGCAGGACCGCCATAGCCAGGGCAAACAGGAACCCGGCCAGAATGGCCAGGAAGGTCGATTCTTCGGCCAGGCTGGAGGCCCGAAAGCCGTCCTCGAACATGCCGATATCAAGCCAGCCACGTTCATAGCCGACGGCGGCCACAACGCTGGACCCCGCCGCCACAACGACGAGGAAGGCAGCGGCCAGGAGGACAAACAGCAACAGTTTCAGCCAGGGCTGCCGTGCGCGGGCTCCGTCGACATAGGGGCCGTCGCGCGCCTCACGCGCGGCTTGGGCCCAGTGGGTCGGTGACAGAAGGTTCGCCATGTCTGAACCGTTGCATCTGACACCGCTTTCGGTCCAGAGGCTTCATCCATGAGGATCGTTGGCGGACAGTTTCGCGGTCGGGCGCTGGTGGCACCTGAGGGGCAGGGCACGCGACCCACCTCGGACCGGGCGCGCGAGGCCGTGTTCAACGTTCTGGCCCATGCGAGCTGGGCTCCCGATCTGAACGGGGCGCGAGTGATCGACCTGTTCGCCGGGTCGGGTGCGCTGGGCTTTGAGGCCATCAGCCGGGGCGGGGGCTTCTGCCTGTTTGTCGAAACCGACGACGGTGCGCGCGGAGCCATCCGCGAGAATGCAGAGGCGCTGGGCCTGTTCGGCAAGACCCGCGTGCATCGGCGCAGTGCGACCGATCTGGGCGTGCGACCCGGCTCGGCCGGCGAGGCGTTTACCCTGGCCTTTCTCGACCCGCCCTACGGCAAGGGACTGGGCGAACAGACGCTGGCGCGCCTGATCGAAGGCGACTGGCTGGCCCCGGGCGCGGTCGTCGTGTTCGAGCGGGCGGCGGATGACCTGGACCTGCAACACCCGGGCTATGATCTGCTCGACGAGCGCACCTGGGGCGCGGCGCGGGTGTGGTTTTTGCGGTCTGTCGGTTCCAGCTTAGCCAGGTAGCGCGTAGAAATAGACGGGTAGGCCTTTCCTGTTCCTGTATCGGTTTTCCCAGCTCGCGAGCGTGAAATTCTGTTCCCAACGGGCTCGGCCACTTGAGTTGGAATAGATGAGACGACCAGGCCCCGATCCGGTACCGAGGTAGCCGACGTGTCCGATTTGGCGGGTGCTTCCGACGTACTGGGTCGGGGAAATGACGAGGCCTCCTGCGACCACTTGAGTTTCCGGACCGGGCGCCCCGAGGGCGGCGCGAAGCTCCTGCTCGAAGGTGGTTGTCAAATCAACGCGCGTTATCCAGCGCCCCAAGGCCGCCTTTGCGAGATGGCGAACCGCCCAGACACAGGCAAGGTTTCCGCCGTCTGGCCCGGTCGCGCTGGAGAAGACGTTCACCTGGCTCTTTTGATGCTCGTACATCGTTGCGTGTTCGGCCGGAGTGGCAGGTCCGCTGAACGGGACTCCCTTCTCCACGATCAAGTCTGTCGGAGGAACCATCTCCAAGCGGTCGTCGATCCATCGCAGATCAACCACGTCGCTTTCGAATTCGCTGGTCTGGGTCAGGCGAATCCGTCGTTCGCCTTCATGTTCAAATTCTTCAAAGGTGGCGGTGACATCATCCGCAGGGTCAAGGAACGCGACAAGCTCGGGCGGAATACTGGCCATTGTGAATCTCCACACGAATAAGCTGCAAGGTTCATAAAACGATGATATTCGCAGGTCCAATTTGTCGTTGCAATTTTGCCGGCGGTCGGGATCGCCCGACGGGAACATTTCGTCATCGGTCGTGCTTGTGGGGTCCCTCTCCTGGCGACATATTTGCTCGATGACATTCTCAACACCGAGAAGCGCCGCATGAACGGTCGCGTCCTGATCATTGCCGGGTCGGACTCCGGCGGCGGGGCTGGTATCCAGGCCGACATCAAGACCGTGACGATGCTGGATGGTTTCGCCACCACGGCGATCACCGCCCTGACGGTACAGAATACGCTCGGCGTCACCGGCGTTCATGCCGCGCCGATCGATATTATCCAGGCCCAGGCGCGGGCGGTGCTGAGCGACATCGGCACCGATGCCGTCAAGACCGGCATGCTGGGAACCGTCTCGGTGGTCGAGGCCGTGGCCGGGCTGCTGGATGAGGCCGGAGCGCCTGCGGTGGTCGATCCGGTGATGGTGGCCAAGGGCGGGCATTCTCTGTTGCCGCGTCAGGCGGTCGAGGCGGTGAAGACCCTGATGGTTCCGCGCGCGGCCCTGATCACGCCCAATGCGCCGGAGGCCGAGGCCCTGACCGGGATCGAGGTCACCGATCTGGATGGGCAACGCCGGGCGGCGGAGGCCCTGCTGACGATGGGTGCCGGGGCGGCTTTGGTGAAGGGGGGCCATGTCGAGGGCGAGACGCTGATCGATGTGCTGCTGACGCCTTCGGGAGAGACGCTGCTGGAAGGACCGCGCATCGAGACGACCTCGACCCACGGCACGGGCTGCACCCTGGCCAGCGCCTGTGCGACCGGGATCGCGCAAGGCCTGCCGCTGGAGGCCGCAGTCGCAAGGGCATGGGCCTATGTCGCCGAGGCAATCCGCCGGGCCCCCGGCTATGGCCAGGGGCATGGACCGCTGAATCACGCCTGGCCGCTGGAGGATTGAGACGATGACCGCCTATCCGCTGCTGACCCAGCCACTCGACCTGGGCTTCACCACGCTGAGAAACCGGGTCCTGATGGGGTCCATGCACCTCGGACTGGAAGAGGTTCCCGGCGGCTTCGACCGCATGGCGGCCTTCTACGCCGAGCGGGCGCGCGGCGAGGTCGGGCTGATCGTTACCGGTGGCATCGCGCCAAATCTCAAGGGACGCCCGGCCCCGGTCGGGGCGGTGCTGGCGACAGAGGAAGAGGCGGATCACCACCGCATCGTCACCAATGCCGTCCATGCCGAAGGCGGCAAGATCGCCATGCAGATCCTGCATTTCGGGCGCTATTCCTATCAGCCGG
>CAZYFY010000005.1:0-111967 GCA_964647275.1 uncultured Brevundimonas sp. | reverse complement strand
AGACGAAGCATGAGGGTGATCGGGCGCAGCATGAAGGAGAAGAACTCGATCAGGCCAACGACCGGGCGCATCAGCAGGGGCGCGCCGGTCGGCCAGAACAGCTTGAAGAAGCCAAGGCCGTTCTTCGCGAAGCCGACGACCAGGACGAGGCCGAAGGTCAGCAGGGCGAAGGTCGCCGTTACGGCCAACTGCGAGGTGACGGTGAAGGACAGGAACATGCCCAGCACGTTCATCGCCAGGATGAACATGAAGATGGAAAAGACGAACGGGAAGTACTTGCGGCCGTCATGGCCGATGATCGAGTCGGTCATGTTGTCGATCATGCCGAAGAGGGTTTCCCCGACCGACTGAAGGCGACCCGGCACCACCTTGGCACCGCCTGTGACGATGGCCAGGAAGGCGACGACCACGACAAAGGCAATCGTCATGGCGATGTGCGAATTGGTAATGGCCAGATCGACCGGCCCGATACCGGGCAGGGTCACATCGGGAAGATCAACGATCTTCTGAATCTGGAACTGGTGAAGCGGATCGGCCATCGGGTCTAAGCGTCTTCTTCTTCGTCGTCTTCAATGGGGAGGTCCTGCGGAACCACCCCGGCTTGTTCGGCTTCGGCCTGAATGCGTCTGGCGGTCCGCCAAGCCATCCAAACCGACAGAGCGAAGCCCAGAAGGACACCGCTGATGATTCCAACCGGCGAGGTGTGCGCGAAGTGATCGACACCAAATCCAATTGCGATCCCCAGAAGCACGCCGCCGAACAGATCGGCGATGATCTTCCAAGCCTGGCCGGCCGCCTTTTGTCCCGCGAGTTCCTGAGCGAGGCGGTTTTCGGTCCGCCGCTCCAAAGCGTCAGCCTGCTCGTTAAGGCGTTTGATCGCCTCTTCGCGCGATTCAGGTGACTTGGACATTAGGTTGCTGCACAGCGCCCCGACGCGAACGCCGGAGGGGGTCTGAAATCGGCGCGGAACCTATAGGCGTGACCCTTAATGGTCAAGGGCGGTCTGGCCTGATTTAGGGGCTTGTTTTGTTGTGGGTTTTTGCGAGCGCCGTCAGGGGCGATCAGGCCGATGGCTCCGCGGGTAGGATTCGAACCTACGACCAGCCGATTAACAGTCGGCTGCTCTACCACTGAGCTACCGCGGAACAGAAGTCATCGGAGGCGGGCCTATAGCAGCGATGAAACGGCCCGCGCAAGCACCCCCAAAAAAAGAGCCCGGCACGGGCCGGGCTTTATGAAGTCTGGTGATGGGGTGTCTCCAAGAGAGAAGAAGACGTTACCCAAATCTCACTGATTTGGTTAAGGCGTGATTAATGCCCCTGATTGCCGTCAATGACCCGCAAGACGCCCGCATTGAGGCCTACACCCTTGTGCGGGAACGCGATCTGGTGGGGCGGCAGGGCCGCTTCGTGGCCGAGGGGGAGGTGGTGCTGCGCCACCTGTTGGAGGCCGGTAGCCGGTACGAAGCCGAGTCGGTGTTGATTGCCGAAAACCGTGTGGCGGCGCTGGCGGACCTATTCGAGACAACCCCGGTGCCGGTCTACGTCGCAAGTCCGGCGGTGATGGATTCGGTGGTCGGATTTCCGATTCACCGGGGCATCCTCGGTATTGGCCGAATCGGCGCGCCGGCGACCGTGGATGAGGTGTTGGCGAATCCCGGCTCGACGGACCGTATTCTGGTCGTCGTCGGGGTGGGCAATCACGACAACATGGGAGGCCTGTTCAGGGCCGCCGCCGGATTCGGAGCCCGGGCCGTCGTGCTGGATTCGACCGCGTGTGATCCGCTCTATCGCAAGGCGATCCGTGTGTCGGTCGGGGCGAGCTTGATCACGCCCTGGGTCCGGTTGGGGCAGGGGCAAGACTTGGTCGAGCTGCTGTCGCGGCATGGCTATGCGCCGTGGTCCCTGACGCCTTCTGGCGAGGAGGCTTTGTCGCGGGCGCGAGCGGAGGGGCCGATCGCCATCATCGTCGGTGCCGAAGGACCGGGCTTGTCGCCATCGATACTGGCCAAGAGTCGCCGCCTTTCGATTCCGATGACATCTGGATTCGATTCGCTGAACGTGGGGACGGCAGCGGCCATCGCCCTGCATCACCTAGCCAGCCAGGTCTAGCCAGTCCGGGATATGAACCTGCACGGGTTGCCCCTCGACGGTGAGCGGGCCGTCGAGACGGTCAAAACGCAGCAGAGCCATGGCCCACCCTTCACAGGTGCCTCGAATTTCGCCGCAACGCAGGTCACCGCGCAGGACCTCCTGGCCGAAGGACGGGGCGGCCCCATCAAATGAGACGGGAAGAAGCCGCGACTTGACCTTGCCACGCCGCTTCATGCGCGACGTCACCTCCTGGCCGACGAAACAGCCCTTGTGGAAGGCGATCCCGTTCAGGAGATCCAGGTTGCACTCGATGGGATAGTCGACGTCGAGACGGAAATCCTCGGAAGACGGCACGCCGTGTTCCAGTTGTCGCTTGCGCCAATCATCTGCCGCCTGGCTCGGGACGACCGCCCCATAGGATCGTCGCCCCAGATTCGGCAGGCGGGGATCGGCAGGCCAGTCGGGCATGTCAGTGCCCCAGGCGGCGCAGACAGAGCGGTCATCGGCGGCAAGGCGGACATCCGCGCGGAGGCGATACAGGCTCAATCGTTGCAGCAGAGCGTCGCGCTGTTCCGCTTGGCAATCCAAAAGAACGCCTTCTGGCTCGCCAAGAAGAAAGAGATCAGCCAGCAGACGTCCTTGCGGGCCGAGAAGGGCTCCGTAGCGGAGTTCGCCCGCCTCCAGGCTATCGACGTCCTGCGTCAGCAGTCCTTGCAGAAAGGACCGCGCGTCTGACCCCTGCACGGACATGAGGGCGCGATCATCAAGACGAACTGTGGGCATGGCCCCTATTTAGGCGGTCCGGGCAGGTCAGGCGACATCCCGCCGTGGATTTCGCGAAGATCGCGCCTGGCCGGCGTCGGCGAGGGCCCTGGCGAGGGCGCTCACGGTGATGGGTTTGCGCAGGGCGACATCGGCACCGGCATCCAGCATGGCCTGAACCTCTTCGGCATCGCCCCCCGTCACGGCAATGACCGGCAGGCTGGCCTGTGTGCCGGGTTGGGCGCGCAGGGTGCGGATCATGTCGGGCCCGTCCATGCCGGGCATGCGTCCATCGGCCATGATCAGGTCGAGCTGTCCCATCCGCAGGAGATCAAGTCCACGGCGGCCATCGGTAACCGCCAGAACCTTGTGCCCCATCTGCTCCAGCATGGTGCGCAGCATGGCGGCATTCAGGGGGTCATCCTCGGCCACGAGGATGCGGAGTGAGGTGGGAGCTGGCGAAACAGTCTCACGTTGCTCTGCCGGAAGGGTCGCCGTTGCATCCCAGAGGAGGTCAAGCCAGAAGCGACTGCCCAGGCCTGGGGTGCTTTCCGCCCCGAGCCTGCCGTCCATCAATTCGGCGAGGCGCCGCGACAGGGTCAGGCCAATACCGGCTCCGGCCACGCCGCCGCCCGTCCGTTCGACGCGTTCGAAAGGCTGGAAGGCGAGGGTCAGTTCGTCGGGCGACAGTCCGGGGCCGGTGTCGGCGACCTCCACGCGAAGATGATGGTCGTCAGGCCGGAAGACTCGAATTTCGATCCGACCGCGCTGAGTATATTTGACGGCATTGCCGACCAGATTGCTGAGAACCTGCCGAACCCGAACCGTATCGCCCACCGGAGCGCCAGACAGGCCCGCCAGGGCCGGATCAATCTCGATGGCCAGCTCGATTCCCTTGGAGTTGGCCGATCCACGGTGGAGCAGGGCGATGTCCCTGGCCATGGACGTTGCATCGACGGGGGCCTTCTGAACGGTGAGGCGACCGGATTCCGCCACTTCCGAGTCAAGCGTCGCGTCCAGGACTTCAACCAGGTCGCGGGCGGCCGACAGGGCGGCCTGAAGTTGATCGCGCGAGGGCTGGTTTCGGGGGCTGCCGCCCATGGCCGCCGCCAGTACATGGGCAATGCCGGCCAGGCCATTGCGGATCTCATGCGACAGGGTGGCCAGGATGTCTGATTTGGATTTGGCCAGTCGACGCGTCGTCTCCAGTGCCCCCTCGCGCTCAATCAGGAGGCCTTCGCGCTCGATGGCCAGGGCAAAGTGGCTGCGGAGGTGAGCGTTGAGGATCAGGGCCAGGGCCATGGCCAGAGCCAGGGCGCACAACACGAAAATGCCGGTCGTGGCGGTCATCGGATGGGCCTTGAGCGCGAGGATGGGGCCAACGCCAACGGCGGGTCCGACGATCAAGAGACTCGGCAGGCTTGGGGCTGAAAAGAAGATCACGCCAACCGCACCACCGGCGCACAGCACCAGGAGCGTTTCGGCGACCGGTCCGGCGGCCTGGGCGAAGAGAGAGGTCTGGAGCAACGCTATCGCCCACAACAGACCGGCGGCGACGTGAACGCCGGTATGAAGGCGGCTGTTTTCCAGCGTCGGCGGGTTGGCTTTGCGCCACCGCAGCACCGCATAGAAGGCCGCCCAGTTGAAGGCGTACATGGCCAGTGAAGACGCAAACCACGCTGCGTTCGTTGCATGGCTCGCGACGATCAGCACGACGGGAAGGCAAATGCCAAAGAAGCCGAAGGCGTAGGGCAGCAACTGCACCTGTGCCTCGAGCCCCATCAGCCCGACAGCACGGTCCCAATCGGGAGAGCTGCGTTCGGGGACCACAATCCTGGAATTTGCACGCGTGTCGGCCATGGCGGGATCATGCGCACAAGCCGTTGCTGTCACGTTACTCGTGCGCCCCCCAAAAGGGTAAAGAATCGTTAGGGTTGATGGGTCGATGATGGGGGCGTTCAAGCTGGATTCGTCCCATGATATCGCCGCGTGCCCGCCTCACCGATGCCGACGTCCGCCGACTGGTCAAGGCGGAGGATGATGAGGAGCGCGCGGCCGCGGCCCACAAGCTCTGCCGGGCCATGGACCGCAACGAGCTGGATCCGATCGAGCGCGAAGCGGCCCAGAAGATCATGCGGGTGCTGGCGGCCGATGCAGCCGAACTTGTGCGTCGGGCCCTGGCGGTGACCCTGAAATCGTCCGACCTGTTGCCGCGCGATGTGGCTCAGAAGCTGGCGCGGGATGTGGACACCATTGCCCTGCCGATTATCGGCTTCTCGCCGGCGTTCACGGACGAGGATTTGATCGAGGTGCTGCGAGTCGGGGACGTGACCCGTCAGACGGCTGTGGCCGGTCGCCCCTTCGTGTCGCGCGATCTGGGAGAGATCATTGCGATCGAAGGCGTTGAGGACGCGGTGCGAACGCTGGCGGCCAATGACAATGCCGACCTGTCCGAGCGCGCCATGTCGACTTCGATTGATCGTTTTCCGCAAGGAGACGTTGTGACGGCGCTGGCCTATCGCAAGGTCCTGCCGGTCGCGGTCACTGAGCGTTTGATCAATCTGGCCTCGGAGGCGGTTCGTGAGCATCTGGTTTCGCGTCATGCCCTGTCGGCAGACACCGCCATTCGTCTGGCCACAGGCGCCCGCGAGCGGGCCACCGTCGATCTGATCGATCAGGCGTCGGCCACCCAGGATCTGGCCGATTTCGTGGCCCAGCTGAATGCGCGCAAGGTGCTGACGGCCTCGCTTCTGCTGAGGGCGCTGGCGCGGGGGGTCATGCCGCTGTTTGAATACGGCATCTCGGAGCTGTCGGGTGTGGCCCATTCCCGTGCCTGGTTGATGATTCACGATGCCGGCCCGCTGGGCCTCAAGGCCATCTATGATCGCGCCGGCCTGCCGCCGCGCCTGTTCCCGGCCTTCCGCGCCGGGGTGGATACCTGGCGAGACATGGTCACCGAGGATGCCGATCTTGATCGGGATCATTTCCAGCAACGCATGCTGGAACGCTTCCTGACGCAGCGCCCGCACGCCGGGCGCGAAGACACGGCCTACCTGCTGGACAAGCTGGACTATGGCCCCGCCGAGGACATTCTGGTTGGAGCTGCGAACGCGGCCTGATCTTCAGGCAGCGTCGAACAGGCCGAGCTGGTCGCCGGGGCGCGGCGGAACCTTGAAGGCGGTGGTGTCGAGCTGGCGGCGTGAGACATTCAGCTTCAGGCGGGCGCAGGCCTTGGCGAGCCGCTGGGACAGGAGATCGGCGAGGGGTCCGGTCCCCCTCATGCGCGAACCCCATTCGGGATCATAGTCACGACCGCCGCGCGCCTGACGGATCAGGGAGATGACGCGCTTGGCGCGATCGGGCCGCGCGTCGTCCAGCCATTCCCGGAACAGGGCCTTGATCTCGAGAGGCAGCCTGAGAGTGACGAACATGGCCCGATCGGCACCGGCTTCGGCGGCGGCCTCGAGCACCGCCTCCATCTCGTGGTCGTTCAGGCCGGGGATGACGGGGGCAAAGCCGACCATGACCGGCACCCCGGCGTCGGACAGACGGCGGATGGCGTCGAGGCGGCGCATCGGCGTGGCGGCGCGCGGCTCCATGTCGCGGGCGAGGCTGCGGTCCAGTGTGGTGATCGAGATGCAGGCGGCGGCCAGATTGCGCTCGGCCAGGCGGGCCAGCACGTCGATGTCGCGGGTGATCAGGTTCGACTTGGTGATGATCGAGACCGGGTGGTTGAACCGGTCCATGACCTCAAGAATCTGGCGGGTGATCTCCAGCTTGCGCTCGGCGGGCTGATAGGGGTCGGTGTCGCCGCCGATGTGGATCAGCTTGGGCCGGTATTTCGGGCGGGACAGTTCGGCCTCAAGCAGACGGGCGCCATCGGGCTTGAAGAAGATCTTCGTCTCGAAATCCTGACCGGGAGAGAGGCCCAGGTACGCATGGTTGGGCCGGGCGTAGCAATAGATGCAACCGTGCTCGCAGCCCTTGTAGGGATTGATCGAGCGGTCAAAGCCGATGTCCGGGCTATCGTTCGTCGAGATGATCTTGCGCGTCCGCTCGGGCATGAGGACGGTATCGAGGCGAGGGGGCGCATCCTCGGCCTCATCCCAGCCGTCATCGAAGGCCTCGCGCTTGTCGGCGATATAGCGGCTGGTCGCATTCGACCGCGCGCCGCGTCCCTTGTTCTCGCTCTTGGTGGGCATCGGGGAAAGATAGTAGGCGGAGCGAACAAAGCAAGAACAAAACGGCCCCCGGGACATGCTCGCTTTTCCCCGAAATGCGTGCGTGTCCCGCATTGCAAAGGCCCGCGCCACCGACGACAGCGTGTCGCCGCCCTGAACCACCACCGAGCGGGCCGTGGCGGGCAGGGCATTGGGATGGATCGGATCATAGGCCTGGGAGAAGTCCGCCTCCTGGATCGCGCCCCAGCCGCCCCCCTGGAACGGACCGGTCCCCGTCCCCGGACCCGTGCGCACCCGACGCCCCACCACCGACGCATAGTCGGTGATCTGGGCCCCATCATTGGTGATATCCGCCACCTTCAGCCCATCAAAATAATAGGCCACGGATTTAGGATTGGTCGTCGCGCTGGAGAACTCCTGGCGGCTCAGCACCTGACCGGCCCCATCGGTCACGAAGCTGACCGTGCGATGACGCCCATCGTGAATGTCGGCAAAGGTCAGACGGCCATTGACGTCGTAATAGTGCCGGGTCTCGGTCGGGCGAAGGTGTCAGTTTCCACGGTGGACGGAAAAGTCCGAGGTCTACGGATGCGGATATGGGGATAGGACCGCGACAACGGGGCCATGGCGAACCGCTAGAGGCGCGGCCTGCAAACAACGACGATGCCAAAGACCATAAGGGCGGCCGAAGGCTCAGCCCGACCTGTTGTCCATCCTAATCGACCGAAAGGCCACGGGGATAAGGATCAGGCCCGAGGCCGCAAACCCGTATCGAGACGGGCGAGATTACACCCCGAAAGTGTACGAGGATTGGTAGACGGTGGAATGGATGTGGGCGCATCCAGGGTCGGACCTGACCGGCTTGCATCGCCGATATTGGCGGCGGTGAGGGCGAGGAGAGGGTTTTCGAAGGGTGCAGGGGACGGGCGTCCCAATCAGGCAATTGCGTCATAACAGGCCTACCTTCTCGAACGGCTCTACCAGCATTCGGAGTACGGTTTCGCGAGCCGTCTCGTGCTCAGATCCGTAATTTAGCTCATACTTCTCGATAATATCGCTAAAATCGAAATTCAAATCGGACATTGTCTTTCTGATTGCTGATCTATAGCAAGATCTTATGTCGGGACGAAGAGAAAGAATATTGAAGGCTATTTGGTACGCAGCCTCTTGATTATCTTCAAACCGTGGATCTATCTGCATGAGAACGACATCAAGCGCGGCGCGCTCACCCTCGTTTAGCGTAGCTGTCATTTTGGAACCGTTGGGAAAAGGGTGTGAGTTAACCACTGGCCTGAAGATGCGTCAAAGATGAACCTCCCCGTGATCGCGGTTGGCAGTATGGGAGCCGGTGGTCCGTAAACATCTAGAGATCGTCCGGCGGGTCTGAAGCCATGGCCAACTATCCGGCCCGCATCGACATCTTCAATCGATAGGCGGTGGCCGTCGGCAATCGGGCCGTTTCGAGATAACCGAGCTACCTCCGGCCCCAGGCGATCACGCCGCAAAAGCAGATCGGCCCTGACCATCAGGTCGTCGCTGTCGAAAATCGTGGACGATTCGCGGTGGACGACTCCACTTACCCTACTAAAGGTACCGTCGGGAGCTTCACCTGTAATCGCTCTTCGCAAGACTGCCGGGTCGTCAATATGAGCGCCGTGCCGCTGGAATGCATGACCACCACCATCTCTGATCCGGTTGATATGCGACGCCACGTCCGCTGGATCGAGATCTATGGTGTCGATAACGGCTCGCCTGGTGGAACTAGAAAATGGTGCAACCACCGTGCCTAGCGCCGCCAGCGAACCGCCGCCTGCGTCTTCCGCCAGGGCTTCTGAGAGGCGTCCGTGTTCAGCGGCCAGCCTTAGCCCGCCGACGTAGCCGACTACGCCATCCCACGAGTTCTGAACGATCTCGCCCCAGTTGCCGGGATCAATGGTATAGAGCACCTGTGTGCCGACCGCCTTCACCGCCCCGACCGGATCGGCCACAATGGCCTGACCCGCCATGAGATTACCCAGCACGTGGTTTTCCAGGCCCGTGCGGAAGGCAAACCCTTCGTCACCCCAAAGGCCGTAATAGGGATCCGAAATCGTCAGGGTCATGTCTACGCCGGTCAGGTTATAGACCCCCGTCTCGGCCCGGATCGCTTGACTGGCGATGTCGCTATTGTGCCTATCCCGCACGGCCCAGTAGACGGCCTGATCGGTACCTTCTCCGTCGAGGTAGAATTCAACCTCAAAGGCGCGTCGTTCGGCGCTGGTGAAAATCGCCGGTCGCGAGGTCAGCTCCGTCGCGCGCAGCACTCCATCAACGTGCACCTGAGAATGGACCGGCATCACCGAATAGTAGTGCAGCCCGTCGGCACGTTGTCCAAGATACTGGGGCAAGCTGACCCCAGAGGCGCGAACAGTCTGGCCGTTAATCTGCATCCGACGGTCAATGTTACGAGCCCCTTCGCCACGCATGGCTTCAAGTTCGGCCTGGAAGGCGACCCCTTCGGCTCCCAATGTCAGGTAGCCGCCGCCCGGATCGGAGGCCAACCAAAGCCCATCCCCCATCCTGGCGTGCAGCAGGTCGAAGTTGAGCACATCGTCGGTGGCGTAGCCGGGTGTGGACCGCATGGCCTTGGTCAAACCCTGCCCCGGTCTCGCCGCCCCTCTGGCCGTGATCCCGCTCGCCACGGCATTCCCAATCGTATTGCCGATGATCCCCGGCAGGGCGCTCATCAGGTTGTCGCCGAAGCTCGTGCCTTCGACGAGGGAGCGGGCACCGGCGCCGGCGAAGCCACCGGCTATCCCGGAGACGACCCCGAACCGGTCCGCGCCGGGCCAGGCCTGGACCCTGGCTCCGACGCCACCGCCGAGGGCCTGGACGGCGACGTCGGCCCAGTTGAACTGATCCTGCAGACCGGTGGCGACGGCCACGCCCTGGGTGAGGGCGCTGCCCGCTGCGCCGCGCAGGGTGCCGAGGAAACAGGGACACACACTCTTTAACCGCCAGCGTACCTCCTGGTCGCGGGACACGCATGCTATTTTGCGGGCGAAATGCGAGCATGTCCCGGTGCAGCGGCGCTTGAAATCTGGGAACGAAGAGTGAACAAGGGTGGGCGAACGGAGGTCTGGTCATGCCGCGTATGGCGCGCGTTGTTGTTCCGGGATGCCCGCATCATGTCACCCAGCGGGGCAATCGGCGTCAGCAGACGTTCTTTCGTGACGCCGATTATCTGACCTATCTGCAGATCGCGGCGGAGGCACTTGCTGAGGCCGGGGTCGAGGTCTGGGCCTACTGTCTGATGCCGAACCATGTGCATCTGATCGCCACGCCGAAGACGACCGAGGGGCTGGCGAAGGCAGTGGGGACGACGCATCTGCGCTACACGCGCCATATCAACTGTCGCGAGAGGTGGCGCGGGTATCTGTGGCAGGGGCGGTTCGCCTCATTTCCGATGGATGAGGACTATCTGCGGGCCTGTGTTCGCTATGTCGGCCTGAACTCAGTGCGCGCCGGTTTGACGCAGACGGCGGTCGACTGGCCGTGGTCGAGCGTGAAGGCGCATCTGAGCGGGCAGGCCGATCCGTTGTTGACGCCGGAGCCGGTGGTCGAGCGGTTCGGGCCGGAGTTGGATCAGCTGTTTGCGTGTGACGTCTCGGCGGACGCACAGCGCAAGCTGCAGCGTGCTGCCACGACCGGGCGGCCCCTGGGGGCAGGGGACTGGGTCAAGGCGTTGGAGGCGAGGTTTGGGCGGCGATTGACGGAGCCGGCGAGGGGGCGGCCGCGCACGTCGTTGGGGCGCACTGGATCGGGACACGTACGCTTTTCGGTGAAAAGCGTTCGTGTCCCGGGGCGTCAGTTATTAAACAGGAAGTGCATCACGTCGCCGTCCTTGACGACGTAGCTCTTGCCTTCGGCGCGGAGTTTGCCAGCCTCGCGGGCTTTGGATTCACCGCCCAGGGCGACGAAGTCGTCGTAGGCGACGGTTTCGGCGCGGATGAAGCCTTTTTCGAAGTCGGTGTGGATGACGCCTGCGGCCTGGGGGGCGGTGTCGCCGATGTGGATGGTCCAGGCGCGGGCCTCTTTCGGGCCGACGGTGAAATAGGTCTGCAGGCCCAAGAGGTCATAGGCCGAACGGATCAGGCGGTTCAGGCCCGGCTCGGTCAGGTCGAGGGTTTCGAGGAACTCGGCCTGTTCGGCGTCGTCGAGCGTGGCGATCTCGGACTCGATCTGGGCGGAGATGATGACGGTCTCGGCATTGTCGGCGCGGGCGCGTTCGGCGACCTTGGCCGACAGGTCATTGCCGCCGGCGGCGGAAGCCTCATCGACGTTGGCGACATAGAGGGCGGGCAGGGCGGTCAGGAGCTGGAGCATGTCCCAGCCCTTGCGGTCTTCCTTTGAGATCTCGGCCAGGCGGGCCGGCTTGCCCTCGCGCAGTTGGTCCAGCGCGAGGTTCATCAGCTTGAGCTGGCCTTGCGATTCCTTGTCGCCGCCCTTGGCGCGTTTCTCGGTCTGGACGACGCGGCGTTCGAGGCTTTCGAGGTCGGCCAGCATCAGCTCGGTCTCGATGATCTCCAGATCGCCGATCGGATCGATGCGGTCCTCGACGTGGGTGATGTCGTCATCGACGAAGCAGCGAGCGACGAAGGCGATGGCGTCACAGTCACGGATATTGGCCAGGAACTGATTGCCCAGGCCCTCGCCCTTGGAGGCACCGCGCACCAGACCGGCGACATCGACGAAGGTGATGCGCGAGGGGATGATCTCTTTCGAGCCGGCGATCTTGGCGAGCACGTCCAGGCGCGGCTCGGGCACGGCGACGTCGCCGGTGTTCGGCTCGATGGTGCAGAACGGATAGTTGGCGGCCTGGGCCGCCGCCGTCTTGGTGAGGGCGTTGAACAGGGTGGACTTGCCGACATTCGGCAGGCCGACGATCGCGACTTTCAGGGCCATGGCGCTCTAGCGGGATTGGATAAGGAGGCGCGCCTATAGCCGGTTCGCGCGCCGATGTCAGTCCGTGACGGCCGTGAAGGGGCGAACTTCGCACACGGCGTCGCCGTAGGAACGGCCCGGCTCACCGACGCGGCGCATGATCTGGGTCAGCCAGCCGGTCTCGGGATCATAGAGACGGAAAACCTCCATCGCATGGTCGCCGTCCTGAAAGCGGTAGCTGAACTCAAGGAAGCGGCCCTGCCGCACGACCTCGGCGCAACGCGGATTGCCGCGCCGGCACACGCTCATGGCGTCGAGATCGACCGAGAACTGATGGTCGATATGGGTTCCAAGTGTGTCGCGATCCTCGAACTCGCGGCAGTCGAGATTGAAGCGGGTCTGCGCCTGCACGAGGGCGGGGGTGGCGAACAGGGTCAGGGCGGCGGCGAGGGCGAGGCGCATGACGATTTCCTCCTGTGTGGAGGAGGCCATCTTCGCCCAAGCGAGGCCATTGTCGAGACCTGACGGTCAGGCCCCTTCGATCATTCGGGCTGAATTCTTGTCATCCCGGAAAGCGCGAAGTGCTTATCCGGGACAAGGGTTCGACTGTCGGGATGGTCAGCGTCCGGCACCGCTATTCACGCCCAAAGGGCGCAGCGAGCTGGACCGTTGTCCCGGCTCTGCGCCGCGAGGCGGCTTGGCCGGGATGACAAAAAGACAGAAGGACAGGCCCTCGAGCCTAGCCCGCGCGCTGATCCAGCAGATCGAGCAAATCGGCCCAGACGCTTTCTGCGGTTGGCCAGCGACCGGCACCGCGCCCGCTACAGGTGAAGACGGTGCCGTCCTCACAGATGACACGCAACGCATTCCACTCGTCCGGGAGGTCGGCGAACAAGGTGTCGTCTGTCACGGATTCAAGGCTGATGGTGGCAGTGCCGGCGTCCGCGCGGGCGATCTGACGAACCGGTCCTGGCGGGAGCTGGGTCCGGGCGCTCAGGGTTTCGGTGGCCAGGATGGGCGGGGCGCTGCCCCACGCCAGGCTGGACAGAATCGTGATCTTGGCAGCGGCATCATGGCCCTCGAGATCAGACGAGGGATCCTCCTCGGCAAAGCCGCGCAAGCGGGCATCCGCCAGGGCTTCCCCAAAGGCACAGCCCTGACAGAGCTGGTTGAGCAGGAAGTTGACCGTGCCGTTGAGCACGCCCTCGATGCGCGCCACCGGACCATGGGCCTTCGCTCGCAGGAGGGTTTCTATGACCGGGGCCCCCCCGCCGACGGCAGCTGAGCAGGCAAAGGCTGTGTTGCGGGCCGTAGCCAGGGCGGTGAGGGCTTCGATGTGATCCCCGATGGCCTGCTTGTTGGCGCTGATGACGGAAATCCCGCGTTCGAGGGCCCCACGGGTGAGATCGAGGCCGGCCTTGGCCTCCGACAGGCAATCGATGACAATGTCGGGCCCGGCGGCGAGCAGGTCGCTCGCCTGGGTGAAGACCCGGGCGGGGTCAGGCTGAGGCGACCGAAGGCGGTTGGCGGTGCGGACAAGAACGCCGACGACGTCAAAGCGAGGGTCGTCAACCAGCCGGAAATAGAGGCCGCCACCGACGACACCGCATCCGGCGATCGCAATGCGCAGGCGACGGGGGGGGGCGACCTCCGGCGTGCGGACCGATCCCGTGCCCTGGACCAGGACAACCGGCTCATGGACGAGGGCCGGGGCGTGGGGAGCGGCCGTCACGGCCCCCAGACCGATCAGGTCGCACTGACTGGCCAGGGCTTCGACGTGCCCGGAAACGACGGCGACGGCCCGGCGACCTTGTCTGGCCTGGCGATAGAGATCGCTGGCGGCGTTGCGAATGCTGCGCTCGTCGTTGAGGGCCACATGGATCAGGGCGACGGGATCGGAAGCAGGCGTCCGACGACCGGCGAGGGGATTCAGAGCGAACTGTGCGGTCATGGCGGGCCTCAGGCAGCTTTGGCGTTGGCGGGAACGGCCGCGAGGGCCTGAGAGAGGTCAGCGAGCAGGTCGTCTTCGTGTTCCAGCCCGATGGACAGACGGACCAGACCGTCGCCGATACCGGCGGCACGGCGGGCGTCGGGGTCCATGGCGGCATGGGTCATCAGGGCGGGATGGGCGATCAGACTTTCGACGCCGCCGAGGGACTCCGCGAGCGTGAAGATGTCCAGGCTCTCGGCGAAGACGCGCACCGCATCGATGCCGCCATGCAGCTCGACCGAAAGCATGGCACCGAAGCCTTTCTGTTGACGGGCCGCGAGGTCGTGATTGGGGTGGGATTTCAGGCCGGGATAGTTGACGCGGGCGACCTGGGGATGGGCCTCCAGCCATTCAGCGATCTTGCCGGCGGTTGCCTGCTGGCGCTCGATGCGGGCGAACAGGGTGCGGACGCCGCGCAGGGTCAGCCAGGAATCGAACGGCGAACCCGTCGTTCCCAGACAGTTGGCCCACCAGGCCAGTTGTTCCAGCACCTTCGGGTCGGCCGCCACCACGGCTCCGCCGACCACATCCGAATGGCCGTTGATGTACTTGGTCGTCGAATGGATGACGATGTCCGCGCCCAGGGCGATGGGGGTCTGGAGCGCCGGCGACAGGAAGGTGTTGTCCACCGCCACCAGCGCGCCCACAGCCTGGGCGCGGCGACACAGGGCGGCCACATCGACGACGCGCAGCAGCGGATTGGACGGCGTCTCGATCAGCAGAAGGCGCGGCTTAAGCTTGAGCGCGGCTTCGACGGCGGCATCATCGCCCTGATCCACAAAGGTGACCGAGAAATGTCCGCGACGGGCGCGGGCGGTGAGCAGGCGATGGGTGCCGCCGTAGCAGTCATGCGGGGCGACCAGCAGATCGCCGGGCTCGAGCACCGACAGGGCCAGATCGACCGCGGCCATGCCGGTGGAGGTGACGACCGCGCCGCAGCCGCCTTCCAGCTCGGCGAGAGCGTCGGCCAGGAGATCACGGGTTGGGTTGCCGGAGCGGGTATAGTCGTACTTCCGCTTCCCTTCGAGGCCGTCGAAGCTGAAGTTCGAAGACAGATAGAGCGGCGGAATCACCGCGCCGTGGGTCGGGTCGATGTTGACGCCGGAGCGACAGACCTGGGTGGAGGAATTGATGCTGTTGCGGGTCATGCGGCGATCTCTTGCGAACAGGGGGCGGGGAGGGAGCTGAGGGCGGAGCGGAGGATGTCGGAGACGACGGCTCGCTCGGTCAGGAAGGCGTCATGGCCATAGAGCGACGGGGCCTCGATCAGCCGGTCGAGGTTGGGCACGCGTCCCGCGAGCTCGCGGATGTCGGCGAGTGGCACGAGCTGGTCGGAGGTGAAGCCAACGAGGGTGAGCCGGGCCTGGATGCGCTCTGCATTCACCCGATGGCGATCCAGCGAGTCCGAAAGACTGATCCACCGGCGGGCCGTGGTGTGGTCGCGATAGGCGTCACCGCGCGCGATCAGATAGTCGCAGACGCCATAGGGGCTGCCGGCCTCGGCGGGCGAGGGACCGTCGCCGAAACGGGCATCGAACTCTTCGCCCGAACGATAGGTCGTCATGGCCAGTTGGCGGGCCAGGGCGACGGCGTCGGCCTCGCGACCGACGTCCAGACCGAGGGCCAGAAGACGGCGCTGGACGCCGCGCCAGGCCGTGGCGGCGGGATGGGCGCGATGGCCTGCGGAAATGACGATCAGGCGCTCGATGCGCTCGGGATAGGCTTCCGCGAAGGCCAGACCGACGCAGCCGCCGTAGGAGGCCCCGATGTAGGCGTCGATGCTCGGCTCGTTCAGGCGATCGAGGACGAGGACGAGCAGGCGGGCCTGATCGGCGGTGGTGATGGTGACGATCTCGTCGCGTGTCGTCTCGGGAGCCCAGTCCAGCGCGAGGAGGCGGACGCGGCTGGTATCGATGGGGGCACCGTCACCGATGGCCCAGCCCCACCAGCCGGGAGTCTCCGCCGTGTCGGCTGCTGCATGGCCCGCCGAGATGCCGCCGCCCACGACCACCAGCGGGCCGTGTTCAGGGCCGACGAGGCGGGCGCGGACCTCGCCGGCGAACGGCTGGCCCGAGGCGAGCGTGAAGCCATCGGGAACCGCAACGGTAATGTCGCGGCTCTTTGGCGTGCAGGGGGTAATCGGGTTGGTCACGGGCCGCTCGATCTCCGCTCATCGAAGACCCGAGCGGATGAGAAGACCCGTGAAGCGTTCAGCGCGCTTGACGCGCTGTCCCTTCACTCATCTCTCGCCGACTGAAACAGCCGCCGCAGGAGTTGGCACCATCTCCAGAACTGGGAAGTTCTGGAAGGTTGCCCCGGCTTCAAAGGGCCTATCCCTCAGCCGGTCTTGATGAGTGAGCTAACGGTGGCGGATTATGCTGCGCTGCGTCAAGCGGAAAATTTACCGATACAAAATCCGTGCCTTAGTGTCCTGTGTGGGTCGATTCATCGCCGGGCGCAGAGGCGAGGACAGGCGCTTCCAGGGCGATCTGCGCGCCGGATTCAAACGTCAGGGCCAGGGGCACCAGATCGCCTTCGGCCAGCGGCACCGTCACACCCGTCAGCATGATGTGGTCGCCACCCGGGGCCAGCGAAACGGTCTGACCGGCGGGCAGGGCGAGGCCGTCGGCCATCTCGGACATCGACATGACGCCGCCTTCGGTGGAGACGGCATGGGCCATCGACTGAGCCGCGCGCGGCGAAATGATCGACGTCAGCCGGTCACCGGTCGAGGAGGTCAGGGTGACGTAGCAGGCCGTCATGGTCATGCCGTTCGGGGTCGGTCGACACCAGGGATCGGTGACCTGAACCTCCGCCACGGTCTGTCCATCGACCATGGTTTCGCGGGAGGCCGTCGTGCGGCTCTCGCCCTGACAGGCGGCGAGGAGGAGAGGAAGGGCGAGGAGGGTGAGGGCGCGCATGGCTACCACCATTTGTCGGGGCGAGCGGTGAAGCCCGCTGCCTGTTCGAGGGCATCGGCCACCTGGAAGACTGTGGCTTCGTCCAGCGCCTTGCCGATGACTTGCAGGCCGAGGGGCAGGCCGCCGCTGTCGAGGCCGGAGGGGACCGAGATACCGGGAAGGCCGGCGAGGTTTGCTGTCACCGTGAAAACGTCATTCAAATACATCGTCACCGGGTCGATCTGCTTGTCACCGAGCGCGAAGGCGGCGGAAGGGGTCGACGGGGTGAGGATGGCGTCCACCTTGTTCCAGACGTTGTCGAAGTCCTGGGCGATACGGCGGCGAACCTTGAGCGCCTTGACGTAATAGGCGTCGTAGAAGCCGGCAGAAAGGACGTAGGCCCCGATGGTCAGGCGGCGCTGAACCTCCTTGCCGAAGCCCTCGGCCCGGCTTTCCTCATAGAGGTCGTTCAGGCTGGTGAATTCGGTGGCGCGGTGGCCGTAGCGCATCCCGTCATAACGGGCGAGGTTCGACGAGGCCTCAGCCGGCGCGACGATGTAGTAGGTCGGCAGCGCGTATTTGGTGTGCGGCAGGCTGATCTCGACGATCTCGGCCCCGGCGGCTTTCAGCCAGGCGACTCCCTGGTCCCAGAGGGCCTGGATCTCGGCGGGCATGCCGTCGACGACATATTCCTTGGGCACGCCGATGCGCAGACCCTTGACGCCCTTGCCCAGCGATTGGGTCCAGTCGGGCGTCTCGATGTCCAGGCTGGTCGAATCCTTCGGATCGAACGAGCACATGGAGCGCAGCAGGATGGCGGCGTCCTCGACGGTCTTGGTGATCGGCCCGGCCTGATCGAGCGACGAGGCGAAGGCGACCATGCCAAAGCGGCTGGCGCGGCCATAGGTGGGCTTGATGCCAACGGTGCCGGTGAAGGCGGCGGGCTGACGGATGGAGCCGCCGGTGTCGGACGCCGTAGCGGCCAGGCACAGGTCGCCCGCAACCGCCGATGCCGAGCCACCCGAGCTGCCCCCCGGAGTGAGGTCGGCGTTGGAAGACTTGGACTTCCAGGGATTGGTGACGGGGCCGAAGGCTGACGTCTCATTGGACGAGCCCATGGCGAACTCGTCCATGTTCAGCTTGCCGAGCATGACGGCACCGTCAGCCCAGAGGTTGGCCGTCACAGTGGATTCATAGGGCGGAACGAAGCCGCGCAGCATGTTCGACCCGGCCGTGGTCTGGACGCCGTCAGTGCAGAACAGATCCTTGATGCCCAGCGGCGCGCCTTCGAGTGCGCCCCCTTCACCCTTGGCCAGGCGGGCGTCAGAGGCGCGGGCCATGTCCAGTGCCTTGTCGGACGTCTGAACGACATAGGCGTTCAGTTTCGGGTTGGCCGCGTCAATGTTGGCGATGAAGGCACGGGTGATTTCTTCGGAGGAGAAGTCGCGAGCCTTGAGGCCGTCGAGCGCAGCCTTGAGCGTCAGTTTCGTCAGGTCGGTCATGGGTTTACTCGACGACCTTGGGCACAACGAAGAAGCCGTCGGCGGACTTTGGGGCATTGGACAGGACGGCCGCGACCTTGTCGCCGTCGGTGACCACGTCGTCACGCAGGCGCAGCGGCTGGGAGACGTTGGAGGTCATCGGCTCAACGCCCTGGATGTCGACCTCGTCGAGTTGTTCGATCCATTTCAGGATGCCCGACAGTTCCTGGGCCAGGGGCTCCAGGCGATCCTCGGGGGTCTTGATCCGGGCGAGATGCGCGACCTTGCGCACCGTCGCAGCGTCGATGGCCATGCGGCCCTCCAGCGTCGAAAAGGTGAAGCGGCGGGATTAGCGGCGCTGTGATGGAATCACAAGGCGCTCAACGTGCCGGCGTGACCGAAATGGCGTCCGGGGCCCCATCCGGGCCGGCAGGCGTCCAGGTGACGATCAGGCGGCGCGTGCGGCTGGTGATCTCGTCATTGGCGGGATTGAGGATGCTCTCCTGGACTTCGAGATCCACGCGACCGGGGGCGTCGGCCAGAACCCGGTATCCAAGGAAGTCCCCGATGCGGAAAACGCGCCACCCGTCTGCCACCCCGGCGAAGACCGCCAGATGGGTGTAGAGGCCGTTCATGGCCGGGTCGCCGCCCGCCGTCCCGAACAGTTTGACGGTCGGCTGAAGCCCCTGATTTTCGAGGTAATCGACGCGGACGACCGAAGCGGACCACTGGAGGTAGGAATCGCTGTCCGGCTCAATCGATGCCGCGTCTCCGGCAGCGGTCAGGACCGGTGTGCGCTCGACGTTTGAGGCCTGCTGGTCAGCCGCCTGAACCGACCGACTGCGTTGAGCAGCGCCAACGTCGCATCCGGCAAGCAGAAGCAGGGCAGTTGCGAACAGAACTGGCTTCATGGCGGGCTCCGATCCTTCACAGCTTCACCATGCGCTTTGACAAGGCTGAACGCTAGCCCTAGGGCGAGCCGTGGCCGTTTTGACCCTTGAGACCCTGAACGAGCAAACCGCGGCGGGAACGCCGTGGTTCGGGCTGGACCTCGGCGAAAAGACCATCGGTGTCGCTGCTTCGGATGCGACGCGGATGATCGCCAGTCCGCTCGAGGTGATCCGCAAGACCAAGTTCACCGATGATGCCAACCGGCTGTTCAAGCTGATGGATCAGCGGGGAGCGACCGGGCTGGTGATCGGGCTGCCGCTCAACATGGACGGCACCGAAGGGCCACGCGCCCAATCGTGCCGAGCCTTTGCACGCAATCTGGAGCGGATCCGGCCTGTGCTGGTGACCTTTCAGGACGAGCGTCTGTCGACGGCGGCGGTCGAGCGGTTTCTGGTCGAAGACCTGGATCTGTCTCGCAAACGCCGGTCCGAGGTGGTGGACCGGAATGCGGCGGCGTTCATCCTGCAAGGGGCCCTGGACCGGCTGGGCTGGGGCGGCACCTAGGCCCCGGTTGGAGTGAGTTTCCACAGTGGACCAAAAACCGCAGCGTCCACGTCCTGGGATACGGGCATTCAGGCCAGGTCAGCGGATATTTTGCGAGCCGCTGGCGTGCGGACCGCGAGAGGTCGGAATGTCAAAGACCGCAGGCCCTAGGCAAGACATCAGCCGGGACTGTCAGATATCCTAACCCGGCGGACATGGGCGGGCATGAAGGGCGGGTCTGATCGCGCCGACCGGGTATCAGAAGGGCGAGATTACACGCTCAAAGTGGACGAGGATTGGTAGACAGTGGAAGCGCACCTTACCGGTCAGGCTGGCCCTGTTGCGAGCGGGAGCGAGGCGTTGGCACCCCATTCCGCCCATGACCCGTCATAGACCGCCACGTTCCAGTTTCCCGCACGTGCGGCGGCCAGGGCGAGGATGGCGGCGGTCATGCCGGAGCCGCAGGTCGTGGTGAGGTCGCCCATTGGGTCGATGCCCGCAGCCTCGAACAGGTCGCGCAGATCTTCTGTCGGGCGCAGCAAGCCTTCCGGGGTCAGGACGTTGAGAAAGGGGATATTGCGCGACCCCGGAATGCGGCCACCACGCAGACCGGGGCGGGGCTCAGGGGCCTCGCCTCGAAAACGGGCGGCGGGCCGGGCATCGAGCAGCTGCCGTCCCGCCTTGAGCTCAGGAAGGATCTGGTCGACGGCGCGAACCAGGGCCGGGCGGTAGGTCGCCCTGAAATCCGCCGGCGGTGCGGGCGCGGCGGGACCGGCTTCAACCGGGCGATCTGCGGCCAGCCAGGCCGGCAAACCCCCATCGAGAACCCGGACGCGATCATGGCCGAAGGTGCGAAAGGTCCACCACAGGCGCGGTGCCGAACGGATGCCGATCTGGTCATAGACGACGACCTCGCTATGACTGCCAATGCCAAGCCGGGACACGACCTGGGCGAAGGCGTCAGGTGTCGGTAACATATGGGGCAGGTCGGTGTCGGGATCGGACACGGCATCAATGTCGAAGAACACGGCACCGGGAATGTGCGCCGCCTCGAACGGGGCAAGGGCATCGGAGCCGTCGAGGTTCCAGGTCGCGTCGACGATCCTCAGGTCCGGCTCGCCCAGGCGTCGGGACAGTTCGTCGGTCGAAATCATCGGATCGATCATGGGCTGGTTCCTGAGATGTCACGCCTTGCCTTCCAGCGCGCGAAAGACGACATAGCGCCCGATGGTCACCCTGATCGACAATCTGTCGCCGCGCCAGCCGCTGCGCCACCCGGAAAAACAGAACCGGCCCGAAGCGCCGGTCCTGCGCAAGCCCGACTGGCTGCGGGTCAAGGCCCCCGGTTCGGGTCAGTACAACGCCACGCGCGCCATTGTGAAAGAAAAGGGCCTGCACACCGTTTGTGAAGAGGCGGCGTGTCCGAACATCGGGGAGTGCTGGAGCCAGAAGCACGCGACCCTGATGATCATGGGCGACACCTGCACGCGGGCCTGCGCCTTCTGCAACGTCAAGACCGGCCTGCCGCAACCGCTGGACCCGGAAGAGCCGGGCAAGGTCGGCCTGGCCGTGCAGCAGATGGATCTGAAGCACGTCGTCATCACCAGCGTCGACCGGGATGATGTTGCCGACGGCGGGGCCGCGCATTTCGCCGAGGTGGTGCGCCAGATCCGCCTGCAGGCACCGAATACGACCATCGAAATCCTGACGCCCGATTTCCTGAGGAAGGATGGGGCGGCTGAGGTGATGATCGATGCCAAGCCTGACGTCTTCAATCACAATCTGGAGACGGTGCCGCGGCTGTATCTGAAGATCCGGCCCGGCGCGCGCTACTTCCATTCCTTGCGTCTGTTGCAGATGGTCAAGGAGCGCGATCCGAACCAGTTCACCAAGTCCGGCCTGATGGTCGGTCTGGGCGAGACGAAGGAAGAGGTGATGCAGGTCATGGACGACATGCGTGCGGCCAATGTCGATTTCATCACCATCGGCCAGTATCTGGCCCCGACCCGCAAGCACGCGCCGGTGGATCGCTTCGTCGAGCCGGACGAGTTCAAGGCCTATGAGGCCATCGCGCGCGCCAAGGGCTTTCTGATGGTGTCGGCCAGTCCGCTGACGCGGTCGTCGCACCACGCGGGCGATGATTTTGCGCGGCTCAAGGCGGCCAGGGAGGGACTAGGTTCTAGGGACTAGGTTCTAGGGAACTCACCGCCAACCGCCACAACAGTTTCCCTAACCCCTAAAACCTAGTCCCTGGAACCTTCTCTTGGCTGTCCACCGCGTCACCCGCATTTTGCCCTATCGCCCTGACGAGCTGTTTGCTCTCGTCGGGGGTGTACGCGCCTATCCCGAGTTCGTGCCGTGGATCTCGTCGATCCGGGTGTGGAACGAGCGCGAGACGGCACCGGGCGTGACCGAGCTGGACGCGGAGGCCCAGGTCGGATTCGCCATGATCAAGGAGCGGTTTGCGACCTCGGTGAAGCGGGACAGCAATCGGCGGCTGATAGAGGTCAGGCTGATCCGAGGGCCGTTCAGGCATCTCAGAAACGAATGGTCTTTCGTTCCCGATGACGCGGGAACGCGGGTCGAGTTCTTCATCGATTTCGAGTTCCGGTCGAAGATCCTCGACAAGGTTCTGCAGGCGAATTTTGATCGCGCCGCGAACCGGCTGATCGGCTGTTTCGAACAGCGTGCCGCTCAGCTGTATGGCCTGTCGCCAGGCTGAGCGGCACAGGGCCCGGTCCTATCCCTCGTTCTGCCGCGGCAGGGCAAAGGCGACGATGTAGTCACCCCAGTCGTTCGGGTTGTAGCGGGCACCGCCCGCGGTGATGACGATGTACTGCCGGCCGTCCGGGCCGATGTAGGTCATCGGTGTCGACTGGGCACCCGAAGGCAGACGTCCCCGCCACAACAGCCTTCCGGTTTCAGTATCGTAGGCGCGCAGGAAGTAGTCCTGGGTGCCGCCGTGGAAGGTGACCCCGCCACCGGTGGTGATCGGCCCGCCCAGAGCCGGCATGCCGACATAGAAGGCGATCGGAGACTGCAGGCCGAGGCCCGGGAAGGTTACGTCCAGCGACGTCCCGGCGGGTTGCTGCCACACCATCTGACCGCTGTTCAGGTCGACAGCCGTGACGCTGCCCCAGGGCGGCTCCAGGCAGGGAATGCCGATCGGTGACATGAAGTTGACCACCGAGTTTGCAAACGGCAGGCCGAACTGTGGCGACAGTTCGCCGTGGGGATCGCCGGCGAAACCAGGATTCTCGCGACGGAACTGGTCACGCGGTATCAGCCGAGAAATGACCGGCATTCGCATATCGGCCGTGACGACGATATTGCGTCCCTGGTCCACAGAGGCGCTGCCCCAGTTTCCGCCGCCATTATTGCCGGGATAGATGATTGAGCCCCGTACTGACTGGGGGGTGAAGTCGCCGGTGTAGAGATGCTGGCGGAACAGGATACGGCACAGCATCTGGTCCAGCGGTGTAGCCCCCCACATCTGGGTTTCGCTGAGCGGGTCGGCGCTGATCGCGGCCATGCCCGTCGAATAGGGCTGTGTCGGTGAATAGTATTCACCGCTCGCCGTGCCGTCGCCGGCGGGGACCGGTCGCTCGACAACGGTACGGACCGGCTCACCGGTCCGGCGATCCAGCACGAAGATCTGTCCGCGCTTGGTGGTTTGGATCACCGCCGGAATTGTGCCACCGGCTCCGTCCGGGACCTCTGCCAGCGCAGGCTGAGACGGCACATCGTAGTCCCAGATGTCGTGGTGCACGGTATTGAAGTGCCAGACCTCGCGGCCTGTATCCAGGTTCAGAGCCACGATCGAAGAATTGTATTCATCGTCGAAGTCGCGTCGCATCCCGCCGTAATAGTCCGGCGTGGCGTTGCCGAGCGGCAGGTAGATCATGTTCAGGTCAAGATCGAAGGCCATGGCCGACCAGACGTTGGGCGTGCCTTGCGTATAGCTCTGACCTTCGGGCGGAAGGTTGGTGATCGCCGGGTTGCCCAGGTCCCAGGCCCAGACCTGCTGCCCGGTCAGGGCATCGAAGGCACGCACGACGCCGGACGGCTCGCCCAGGCTGACGTTGTCGGCCACCCAGCCGCCGAGGACGATACGGTTCCCGGCCACGAACGGCCCGGTCGTCTGCACCACATATCCGGGCAACGGAGCGATGGTCTGGTTCCTGTTGAGCGGATCACCCGGAACCCACTGATCCATACCGACGCTGAGGTTCACCGTGCCGTTCGTGCCGAAGCTCTCACAGACGCGACCGTCCGATGCCCGTAGCGAAATCAGGCGGCTGTCCACTGTCGTCAGAACAACGCGCGGGCCACAGGCATCCTGTGGACCCGGATCGTAATATCCTAGCGTCCGGCAACGCTTCCAGTAGGGGGAGTTCTGGGTCGCCTCGGGGTCAAACTGCCAACGGATCTGGCCGGTCGTTCCATCCAGTGCCGTAACCTGGCTGCCTGAGGCACACTGATAAAGGGTGCCGTCGACATACAGGGGGGTGTTCTGATCCTGCAGGTGCTGTGACTGGTCGGCGATGAAGCCGGTTCGCGCTGTCCAGGCGACTTCAAGGTTGGCGACATTGTCGCGATTGATCTGATCGAAGGGCGCGTAGCGGGTGCCTTCGCCGGTTCGACCATAGGAATACCAGTCATTACCGGCCGCGACCGTTGTCGGGCTGGTCTGACCGGCCGCGATCTGGACGGGGTTGCTGACGACGCCGTGCGGGCTGAACATCATGGCCATGTAGGCGACAAAGCCCGCCAGCAGGGCGGCTCCGGCCATTGTGAACGGAAGGGTCTTGCCGGGGCGGCGGGCGGACGGCTGAATCAGCGGCACCAGGAGCAGGGCCACTCCGCCCAGGAAAAGGGGCGCGACCAGACGAGGCACCAGGGCCCAGAATGCCAGACCCACCTCGGCAAAAGCCCACAGCAGGGTCACAAGGAGGACCACCAGGTAGATCCACACCCCGGTCATCAGGCCGCGGAAGAGGTAGACCCCTGACAAGCACAGGCCGAAACCAGCGAATACATAATACCAGGACCCGCCGAGGCTCATCAGATAGACGCCCCCGATCAGGAGCGGCAGCCCAATCAGGACGAGCAGTCCGCCGAAGATCTTCAGCCAGATGTTGGTGGTTCGCGTCTCGCGAAGGGCTCTGCCTTCCGCTGCCAGCCCGTCGCCAATCTTGGAAAACAGTCGCTTTGTCGCGGCCACGAAATCCCGTTCAGCCATGGCTGATCCCCCCATTCGTCCTGCGAGTGCATCGTCTCACGTCACACGGCGCAATTCCAGATACTGGCGTGTTCGGAACATCAACGCGCGCTATGGTCGGTTGTTCCGGCGACAGGCCAATTGGGAGGTGCGGTGTCCGGGGGGCGGCAGTCCATCTCGTCGGCTGGAGAGTTCAGCCAGGCTGATCGAGGCCCTGTTCGATCAGGTTCAGCGCCATTTTCAGGGCGCTCATCCGCACGGCCTGGCGGCCAAGATTGCCGAACTGAGCCTGGCGATGGACGACATCGCCACCGGCCGTTGCCAGCCCGAAATGGACCAGGCCGACAGGCTTGTCGTCCGACCCGCCGCCGGGACCCGCGATCCCGGTAACGGCAACGGCGAGCTGTGCCCCGGCGGCGTGCAGGGCTCCCTGCGCCATGGCGCGGGCCACCGCCTCTGAAACAGCCCCGTGGTTCGCAATCAGATCGGCAGGGACGTCAAGCAAGTCCGTCTTGGCGGCGTTGGAATAGGTAATGAAGCCACGGTCGTAGACGGCCGAAGACCCCGCAATAGCCGTCAGCGCGGCTCCGACCAGTCCGCCGGTGCAGCTTTCGGCGGTCGTGATCCACAATTGCCGGGCCGACGCCGTCTGAATAATCCGCCGCGCGGCGTCTTCGATATCATTTGGAAACATGTCAGCCTCAAATGGATGCAGGCGTGAGTCGTTCAGCGACAGCGCACCGGGCACGGGATCAGAGCGAGATCAAATGACTGACGCAACGGCTGTACCGCAAGGGCAAAGATCGTCTCCGACAGCCCTGCTGTTCGCCCTGGCCATCTTCACCTCGGCGGTTCTGGTGTTCTCGGTCCAACCCCTGATGGGGCGGCTGTTGCTGCCGTTGCTGGGGGGATCGCCCTCGGTCTGGAACACCTCGATGGTGTTCTTCCAGACCGCCCTTCTGGTCGGATATGCCTATGCCCACCTGTTGCAGCGCGTCGGGCCGCTGAAATGGCAGGTGGCAATTCACCTGGCCCTGCTGGTTCTGGCCTTGATCAGCTTCTGGCCGCTCGGCGTCAGCGACATGGTCGGCGTGCCGGATACGCGCCACCCGATCCCCTGGTTGCTGGGCAGTCTGGCCCTGTCGGTCGGCGCGCCGTTTGCCGTGCTGTCAGCGACCGCGCCGTTGTTGCAGGCGTGGTTCGCGCGCGTGCGCCGGGGCACGGCGGAGGGGGAAAATCCCTACGTTCTGTACGCGGCCTCCAATATCGGCAGCTTCGTGGCCCTGATCGCCTATCCGGCCCTGGTGGAGCCGCTGGCCGGATTGAGTCAGCAGACCCTCGGCTGGTCGATCGGCTACGGGCTGTTCATCCTTGTGATCCTGGGCCTGGGAGCGGTTGTCTGGCGCGGCGACAAGGGCGTGCTGGACGCGCCGGCGCTGGAGTCGTCGGCCCCGATTTCATGGGCTCGGCGACTGACCTGGATCGGCATGGCGGCCTTGCCGACCAGCCTGATGCTGGGCGTCACGACCCACCTGTCAGTGGATGTGGCATCGGCCCCGTTCCTGTGGGTGATCCCGCTGGCGCTCTATCTTCTGACGTTCGTGATCGCCTTTTCGCGCCGTCCCGCCATTTCGCTGACCACGACCCTGATCGTACAGGCCGCGGCAGCGGCGGTCTGTGCCGCTCTGATGCAGATGACCAACGGCAATTGGTTCGTCCTGCTGACCCTGCATCTGACGACCTTCTTCTTCACGGCCCTGATGTGTCACCAGCGGCTGGCGTCGCTGCGGCCCCCGCCGGATCGTCTGACCGAGTTCTTCCTCTGGCTGGCCGTTGGCGGCGTTCTGGGCGGTGCCTTCAATGCGATGATCGCGCCGGTCATCTTCAATACGGTGGTGGAATACCCCCTGGCCCTGTGTCTGGCGGCCCTGGCTCGGCCCTGGACGCGGACGCGGCTGTCGCGTGACGAGTGGACCTGGGCGGCGGCGATTGCGGTTCTCTGCCTCATCCCTCCGATCCTTTTCTGGTGGCTCAGCGTTGATGGGCGTCCTCATCAGATGGGACTGGACTGGGAAACGGCGCGCATGGTGGTGCTGCTTCCGCTGGGAGCAGCGGCGATCTGTGCCTTCATGGTTCGCCAGCGGGCTCGGCTGTTTTTCGTCGCCCTGTGCCTGATCTCGCTCTCGGCGTCCCAGGTCGCGGTTCGTTACGACTGGACCGAGAGCGACCGCAGCTTCTTCGGCGTGCTTCGCCGGGCCGATGTCGATTTCCGTGAGGTCGGCGATGTCCGCATCCTGATGCATGGAACGACCCTGCATGGGGCCCAGATCCAGGGCGCGGAGTGGCGTTGCCGCCCGTCGCTCTACTACGCGCCCACCACCCCGATCGGGGAGTCGGTCATCGTCACCCAGAACCGGACAGACCATGCCGTGATCGGTGTCGTCGGCCAGGGAGCCGGATCCATGGCAGCCTACAAGCGCGCCGGCGATCAGCTCAGCTTCTTTGAGATCGACCCGATGGTTGACCGTTGGGCGCGTGATCCAGCCCGGTTTAGCTACATCTCGGAATGCGCCGACGGGCCGGTTCGCACGGTTATCGGAGATGCCCGTCTGACGCTCCGCAACGAGCCGGCTGGAACCTATGACCTGCTGTTGGTTGACGCCTTCTCGTCAGACGCTGTGCCGACCCACATGCTGACGGTGGAGGCGATCCGGGAATATCTGCGCCTGCTGAAGCCGGATGGCCTGTTGGTGCTTCACCTGTCGAACCGGAATCTGGAGATCACGACTCCGACCCTGGCGGCGGCTCAGGAGATTGGCGTTCCGTATCTGCACAAGCTCTACGGAGAGAACCCGGACGCGCCCCAGATGAGTGAGGCCTCGACGGAGGCGGTCGTCCTGTCCCCCACAGCCGAGGGCCTGGCCCCGTTTGCGGTCGATCCGCGCTGGCAGTTGAATGTGCCGACGAACACGCCCGCCTGGACGGACGATTACGTCAATCTTTTCGGGGCCATGGTCAGGGAAGCTCGGTCGGACTGATAGCCGTCTTGGCCACCCAGTTGTCGCCTTCGAGCGTCTGGAGCGGGCGGAAGTCGGCCTTGTAGCTCATCTTGGCTGAGCCCTCGATCCAGTAGCCAAGGTAGACATGATCCAGCCCGACGGCAGTGGCCTGTCGGATGTGGTCCAGCACGACATACTGGCCCAGGCTGCGCCGCGACTCCTCGGGGTCAAAGAAGCTGTAGACCAGGGACAGCCCATCCGAGAGCAGGTCCGTCAGGGCCGCGGCCACGATGCGTCCATCCGGCAGCCGATATTCGATCAGATGGGTCCGAACGGCGGTGTCCTCGATCATCGCCACGAAGTCGAGCCAGCCCATGTCGGTCATGCCGCCGCCGGGGTGACGGGCGTTCAGATACCGTTGGAGCAGGTTGTATTGTTCGGGGGTGGCTTCGGGCTCGACCAGGGTCCGAACCAGATCCGAATTCCGTCTGAGGATACGCCGGTGGCCACGTCCGGGCTCGAAGGCCGCAGCGGGGATCCGCACAGAGACACAGGCGCTGCAAGCCTCGCAGGCCGGTCGATAGGCGATGTTCTGACTGCGCCGAAAGCCGACCTGGGTGAGGGAATCATTGACCGCTGCGCCGTCCGACATGGGCAGGTGGGTGAAAACCTTCCGTTCCTCGCGCCCGGGCAGATAGGGGCAGGGCGAAGGGCCCGTCAGAAAGAACCGAAGCTGTCGGGTCGGTACATACTGGGTCAAATCGTGTCGCAGGCTCCCCGTTGACGACGATGTTGAAGGCAAATCCCGGCGGGACGCAACCCTCGATCAGAGGCTGGTATCGGCCGGAAGGACAGGGGCCTCGCGCAACAGCACGATCGCAATGCGGCGATTGCCGGCCAGCGTCGGATCATCTGGATAGAGCGGATCGGACCCCGCCTTGCCCGACACCTGGTAGATGCGGTCGGCATCAACGCCGGCGGCTTCGAGAATCTGGCGCGAGGCATCGGCCCGGCCAGACGACAGCGCCCAGTCGCCGGGCTGGGAGGCGCGCGTCCCGGTTGCCGAGGTGTGCCCGGAAATCGTGATGCGGTTGGGGAGCTGGTTGATGACCCGGCTGACGGCGCGCAACAGGATCCGGGCGCGCTCGTTCGGCCGTGCCGAATTCTGCTCGAACATCGACCGGCCTTCCTGGTCGACAAGTTGGATGCGCAGTCCCTCAGGGGTCTGGTCGATAATCAGATGTCGCGACAGTTCTGCCAGTTCAGGCATGTCCTGCATGGCCTGGCGAAGCGAGGCTGCGGCCGATGCGAAATCGGCGGCCTCACGCCGGGCGATCTCTTCACGCAGTTCGTCCTCGCTGGCGGCCGACAGGTCAGAGCTGCGGCCTTCCTGCTGTTCGGCCTGTTGGGCGGCTTCGGGAGAGAGCTGATTGACCACGGCGCTGGAGCCGTCGCTCTTGACCCCGTCTTCGCCCAGCGATGTGCCTCCGAGAATGCCGCCTGAGCCAGACGTGGTCGGGGCCACGCTGGCGGGTGCGAAATATTCGGCGATGCCGCGTTTTTGCTCCGGGTCGGTCGTGTTAATCAGCCACATGAGCAGGAAGAAGGCCATCATCGCGGTGACGAAGTCGGCATAGGCGACCTTCCACGCGCCGCCGTGGTGGCCGTGGTCGCCGCCTTTTTTGATCTTCTTGATGAGGATGGGCCGTTCGCTCATCGACATGGTGGCTGTGCCTCAGCAGTTCTCTGTCTCTTGATGGCGGCTCAAGGTTAAGAGGCCGTTGCAGTTGCTAAGGGGAGCGACGCGCTCTAGGTCGAGAGGCGTGGATAGCAAGAACCCGCCGATGACCGATACTCGCCCGCTGCGTCATGCGCTCGGAGGCTTCGCGACCGGTGTGTGTGTGGTCACCGCCATGGGTGCGCGTGGGGCCATGGGGATCACGGTGAACTCCTTCACATCGGTGTCTCTGGAGCCGCCCACGGTTCTGTGGAGTCTGGGCAAGAAATCCGACCGCTGGCCGACCTTTTCGCAGGCGGACCATTTCGCTGTTCATGTCCTGAATTCGGACGGGGCCGAGCTGTGTCAGCGTTTCGCCTTCGGCAACCCGATCCTCGAGCCGGATGAATTCGAGCCGGGGATCGGCGGCGTGCCGCTCATTGACGGCTGGATTTCTCGATTCGAATGCCACGTCTGTCGTCGCGAGGATGCGGGCGATCATCTGCTGATTTTTGGGGGCGTTGAGCGATTCGAGGCGCGTGACGGAACGGGATTGGCCTTTTTTAGAGGCAGCTACGGGCCGATCTCGCGGGGTGAACGATGAGGATCGCGTTCGCCGGTTTGGGGGTGATGGGCGGCCCGATGGCCCGGCATCTGATCCAGGCCGGTCATCAGGTTGTCGGGTACAATCGGACGCTGGCCAAGGCTGTGGCCTGGGCCGAGGCGACCGGCGGGACGGTGGCCGAAACGCCGCAAATGGCGGGTGAGGGGGCAGAGCTCTTCATCCTGTGCGTCGGCAATGATGAGGATGTCCGCCAGGTCGTGCACGCCGCCCTTGAGACGGTGCCGACCGGCTGCGTTTTTGTCGATCACACCACAACCTCGGCTCGGTTGGCCCGTGACATGGGCGAATGGGCCGAAGCGCGCGGCTGTGCGTTTGTCGATGCGCCGGTTTCAGGCGGACAGGCCGGTGCCGAAAATGGCCAGCTCAGTGTCATGGCAGGGGGAGATGCCGCCGCTCTGGATCGGGCTCGGCCGGCTCTGGAAGCCTATTCCAAGGCCATCCAGCACATGGGCCCGGTCGGGTCCGGGCAGCTGACCAAGATGGTCAATCAGATCTGTATCGCCGGGGTCGTTCAGGGCCTGGCCGAGGCGGTCCATTTTGCCCAACAGGCCGGGCTGAATACCGATGCCGTCTATGAGGCGATCTCGAAGGGGGCGGCGCAGTCCTGGCAGATGGACAATCGCTGGGCGAGCATGGCGCGTGGAGCGTTCGATTTCGGTTTTGCCGTGGACTGGATGCGAAAGGACCTGGGCCTGGTTCTGGATGAGGCCCGCGCCAATCACAGTCACCTCGCCCTGACGGCCCTGGTCGATCAGTTCTATTCCGAGGTTCAGGCCATGGGCGGGGCGCGTTGGGACACCTCCAGCCTGGCGGCGCGCCTGCAGGATCGGTCGGGTCGATGAGCCGCACCAGTATCGCCGGTGTCGTCGCGGGTCTGGGCGTCGGGGCGCTGACCAGTCTGGCGGCCGTTGGATGCGCGCCGACACTGGCGCAGCCGTCAGCCGTCGCCGTGGCGGAACCGGCCCCGATCATTGCACCGGAACCCGCCCCTATTGTTCAGGCCAACAGCCTGCCGCAGTTGCGGGCGCGATTGGAGGCCCTGGCCGCCCAGGGTCAGTTCAACGGGGCGGTTCTGGTCGCGCAGGGCGATCACCTGTTATTGCGCCAGGCCTATGGTGTGGCGGATGTGGAGACAGGCCAGCGGCTCGACCCCGATGCCCGGTTCCGTCTGGCCTCCGTCAGCAAGCAGTTCACGGCAGCGGCCATTCTGCGATTGCAGGATGAGGGGCGGTTGTCGATCGACGATCCGGTCTGTCGCTGGATTTCTCCCTGTCCTGACGGGTGGGCAAGCCTTCGCCTGACCCATTTGCTGAGCCACACCTCCGGCTTGCCGGATTTGATGGGGCGGCCTGGATGGGGCGAACGTCGGGTGACGCCGGCGACCCTGGCAGAGCTGACGCGTGACACCGAACAATTCCGGCCGCGGTTCGAGCCGGGCACGCGCGCCGACTATAACAATGCCGGCTACAATCTGCTGGCGGAGATTGTGGAACGAGCCTCGGGCCTGACCTACGAAGACTATCTGCAGACAACCTTCTTCACGCCTTTGGGGATGGCCGACACCGGGTCAGATGTTGATGCCGGCGGGCATGGGATCGTGCGCGGGCACAACTCGGGCGGGGCCGGCCAGGTCCCCGGACCGGTGGCCAATGTGTCGATCATCGCCGGGGCGGGGGCTCTCTATTCGACCCTGGACGATATGCTGACCTGGCAGCGCGCCCTGCACGGTGGCCACGTCCTGTCGCCGGAGGGCTATGCGCAGATGATTGCCGATCATGCGCCCGCCGATCAGGGGCTCCCCGAAGGCGCGCGTCCGCGCGGGTGGGGCTTTGGCCTGTTCACCAGTGATCTGGGATCGGGGGCCGTTCCTGCGTTCCACGCGCCGCAGATTTATCACACGGGTAGCTGGGCAGGTTTCCGCAATCTGATCAGCTATTTGCCCGATGAAGATGTCACGGTGGTTGTTCTGACCAACAACTATCATCAGCGGGATACGGTCTTTCTCATCGTCCAGCAGGCCATGGCCGAGGCGACGGGCCAGACCTTCCCGACGGGGCTCCAGCAATAGGCTGCAGCCGAAACAGGAGAGCGGCGATGATGCGGTGGCTGGTCGGATTGACGATGGCCTTCCTGGTGGCCGGCCCCGCCATGGGCCAACCCTGGACCGTTACGGAAGGCGATCATGTCATCGCCGATTTCCGCTTCGAGGACGGCCAGGCGCTGCCGGAGCTTCGGCTCCATTACCGGACCCTGGGTCAGCCCCAACGCGACGCCCAGGGGCGCGTGACCAATGCGGTGATGGTTCTGCACGGCACCGGTGGCACCGGTGCCCAGTTCCTGCGGCCTCAGTTTTCTGACGAATTGTTCGGTCCGGGCCAGCCGCTCGATATCCGCCGCTACTACATCATCCTGCCCGACAACATCGGCCACGGCGGCTCGTCGAAACCCTCGGATGGCCTGCGCGCCCGGTTTCCCGAGTACACCTATGACGACATGGTCGAGGCCCAGCGGCGTCTGCTGGTCGAGGGCCTCGGGGTTGATCGCCTTCGTCTCCTCATGGGCACGTCGATGGGGTGTATGCATGCCTTCGTCTGGGGAGAACGCCACCCCGATTTCGTCCAGGCCTTGATGCCCCTGGCTTGTCAGCCGACCGAGATTGCGGGCCGGAACCGCTTGTGGCGCGCCATGCTGATGGACGCGATCCGGTCAGATCCGGCCTGGATGAACGGAGACTATGAGCGCCAGCCGGTTGAGGGGCTGAGAACGGCGGCGGACTTGCTGATGCTGGTTGGGGCGGCCCCCATGGCCATGCAGGCCGACCTGCCTGACCGGGACACGACGGACAGCTGGCTGGCCGAGCAGTTGCCTCAGCGCATTGCGGGACTGGATGCCAACGACCTCTGGTATCAGGTCAATGCGTCGCGCGACTATGATCCTTCGGCGGGTCTGGAGGCGATCACGGTGCCGGTGACCTGGATCAATTCCGCCGACGACTTCATCAATCCGCCGGAACTGGGACTGGCCGAGCAGTATGCGCCGCGCATTGCGCAAGGCCGCTATGTCCTGATCCCGGCCAGCCCGGAGACACGCGGGCACGGGACGCACACCTGGGCCCGGTTCTGGCGTGACGAACTGGTGGCGCTGCTCGAACGATCCGAGCCTCAGGCGGGGACGGCGGTCCGCTGATTGGCCGGCGTCGGACTACCGCTGCCGATGATCTCAAGGAAACGGACCCGGCCCGAGCTCATGTCCTTGACGGCCCCGACGATCATCAAGGTGCCGGCGGCCAACGCCTCAGCCAGAGCGGTGTCGGCTGTCGCCAGCTTGGCGGCGACGATGCGCGCATTCTCTTCAACGGCGGCTTCAGCCGGATTTGCCGGGCGCGAACGCCGCGCCGCCAGGACCGCCGGAATGATCGGCTCGATCATGGCTTCGAGCGACGGGTCCATCTCAGCGCGACCGTCGACAATCGCTTCCGCTGCCGCGACCGCACCGCATCCGGTGTGGCCCATGACCACCACCAATGGGCAATGGAGGTGCTTTACGGCATAGACGATTGAGGCCAGTCCGCGACGATCAACGGTGTTGCCGGCCACGCGAATGCTGAACAGGCGACCGAAGCCCTGGTTGAACAGGATCGTCGGTGGCGTGCGGCTGTCGGCACAGCCGACAATGGTGGCAATTGGGTACTGACCGCCCTGGAGTTCATCCAGGTCGTCCGCCTTGACGTGCCCCAGATTGTTCTCGCCGCGCAGGAAGGCGTCATTGCCTGCTCGCAGGGCATCCAGCGCCTGGCGCGGGGTCGGTTGCGATCGCACGGTCGCTGAAGGCCTGGCCGCAGGTGCAGGCTCAGAAACCAGCTGTGAATAGGTCGCGCGTTCGCGCTTGCGACGAGTGCCGAACAACCAGCCCATATTCCCCTCCCAGGTGAATTCCCAGCTTGTCGAACGGAGTTCAATTCCTGTCAATCAACCGCAGGATGCCGCCTGTGAATGGGGGTGTTGGGCCATCAGGCCGGCGGTTGGCCGTTGGTATTCACCATCCAGGGGATGCCGAACTTGTCGGTGAAGGAGCCGTAGCCGGGTGACCAGAACGTCGCCTGGAAGGGCATGATGACCCGACCGCCTTCGGAAAGGCCCTCAAACCACGCGCGGGCCTGATCGACATCGTCGGTGTGAACCGCGACGTCGAAACCGTTCTTGGGCTTGTCGATGTTGGGAGCCCAGTCCTTGTCCATGTCCGCCCCCATGATCGCCTGGTCGCCGATCTGGAGCCAGGCGTGCATCAACCAGTCCTTGTACTGGGGCCCGACCGGCATGTCCGGCGGACCCTCGCCATACGGAAAGGCCGAGATGATCTCGCCGCCGAGAATACGGGCGTAGAACTCAAAGGCCTCGCGGCATTGGCCGTTGAAGCTGAGGCTGGGAATAATCTTCATGGCAGGCTCCTGGGGCCACGGATGGCTAGAGAGTTTTCACAAGCACATTGAGTTGGTCGGCGACCTGGCCCCAACCTTCATGGAAACCCATGGCGAGGTGTTGTTCCATCGTTTCACGGTTCCAGTGGCGGGCGATGGCGCGCAGACGCGTCTTGCCCTCGTCGGTCGGCTCCAATTCGACATGGGCGACCATGAACGGCTGGCCGGCGGGCTTCCAGTCGGGCGTAAAGGCGTCCGTGCTGACCAGACGGCGATCGGGGACGACGTCGAGGTAGACGCCTGTGTTGGGGAAACGCTCGCCGTTGGGGCCGTGCATGACGAAGCTCATGCGGCCACCCGGGCGCGGCTCGATGATCGCATCGGTGATGCGCCAGGGGTGCGGGGCGAACCACTGACTGAGCAGGGCGGGGTCCGTATAGGCGCGAAAGACGACATCGGGTGTCGCGTCGATGGTACGCTCGAGGACCAGGTCAAAGGCGTGCGCAACGCCGTCAGTATCGCAGGGATTGTCGTCGGCGTTTGACATGGTGGGTCCCTTTCGTGGGCGACGTCAGGTGTTCAATAGTCGGGCTGCCTGCGGGGCGAAATAGGTCAGGACGCCGCTGCATCCGGCGCGCTTGAAGGCCATCAGGCTTTCGAGAATGGCGCGGTCTTCTTCCAGCCAGCCGTTCGCGATGGCGGCGCGCATCATCGCGTATTCGCCGGACACCTGATAGGCAAAGGTCGGAACTTTGAAAGTCTCGGCAACCCGCTGAATAATATCGAGATAAAGCATCCCTGGCTTGACCATGACCATGTCGGCCCCTTCGGCCAGATCCAGGGCAACCTCCTTGATTGCCTCATCGGTGTTGGCGGGGTCCATCTGATAGGTCTTCTTGTCGCCGGTCAGGGCCTTGGCGCTGCCGACGGCATCGCGATAGGGGCCGTAGAAGGCCGAGGCGTATTTGGCCGCGTAGCTGAGGATCAGGGTGTCGGAGAAGCCATTGGCCTCCAGCGCCTCGCGGATGGCCTGGACGCGACCATCCATCATGTCGGACGGGGCGACGATATCGGCACCGGCATGGGCGTGGATGAAGGCCTGTTCGGCCAGGCGCTCGAGGCTGGCGTCATTGAGGATACGACCGTCTTCCAGCACGCCGTCATGGCCGTGATCGGTGTAGCAATCGAGGGCCACATCCGTCATCACGCCGATCTCGGGGACTGCGTTCTTGATGGCGCGGACCGTCTCGGGGACCAGGCCGTCCGGGTCTGTGGCACCGGAGCCGATGGCGTCCTTTGCCGTCGCGCTGATGTTCGGAAACAGGGCGACGGCGGGGATTCCCAGCTCAAGCGCCTCACGGGCCGCCTTGACGGCTTCGGCGGGGGAGAGGCGATCAACGCCCGGCATGGACGGCACCGGCACCCGAGCGTCGTCTCCATCATGGATGATCAACGGCCAGACCAGATCTGCCGGCATCACCCGCGTTTCCGCTACCAGCCGCCGAATCCATGGACTGGCGCGCAGACGCCGGGGCCGAGCCAGGGGAAAGGGAGCAGGCGCTACGGTCATGCCGGTCCTCCGCTGCGACCAATCGGGCGGCCGGCTGAAAGCCGCAGGGCACCTGCGACCGAGGCAATGATCATCCAGAAGGCGGTGGCCACCCAGGCACAGGCCGCCACGATCAGCGAGACAAATGCGGCCACCGGCAGATTGACGTCCAGGTCACGCGACACCGCGTCCACAGCGTCTGCCGGCATGTTGGACAGGAAGGCGTTGCCGAGCTCCCAGAACATCAATCCCAGACCAATCATGACCGCGAAGGCGGCAATGACCGACAGGGCGAACCCCACCCAGAAAACCCGAATCTGGAAGCGATAGTGCGAGCACAGCAGCGGCTCTGCCTCCGGCTTGCGGACATAGGCGATGGCCACGCCGATCAGGGCCGTCAGGCCGAACACGAATGGCGACAGGAAGTGCATGGCATAGACCACGAAGGCCAGGGCGCGATCATCGCTTTGCGTGCGAGCGGTCGCTCCACTAGAACCCATGTCCGACATCAAGGCGACTCCGCAACCGGCCGGTCAAGGCCTGAATGGCGCGGGCTTAGCCGAAAGCGCCGCCCAGGCAAACTACCCGCAAGGGAAACGAGGACCTATGGATTTCGCCCTGACCGACGACCAACGCGCCATCCAGGATGCTGCACGCCAGTTTGCTGAAGCCGAACTGTCACCGCATTCCGCCGAGTGGGACGAGACGAAGCACTTTCCGGTCGATGTCATGCGCATGGCTGCCGAGATGGGCTTTTGCGGCATCTATACCGGCGAAGAGCACGGCGGCATGGCCCTGGGGCGGGTCGAGGCGGCGCTGATCTTCGAGGAACTGAGCCGGGGCGACGTGTCGACGGCAGCGTTCATTTCGATTCACAACATGGCGACCTGGATGATCGACAGCTTCGGGTCTGATGAGCTGCGTGCACGTCTGGTGCCGTCGCTTGTGACGATGGAGAAGATCGCCAGCTATTGTCTGACCGAACCGGGATCGGGGTCGGACGCGGCGGCCCTGCGGACCTCGGCTGTTCGTGATGGTGACCACTATGTGCTGAACGGCTCGAAAGCCTTCATCTCAGGCGCAGGCGTGTCAGACGTCTATGTCGTGATGGTTCGTACGGGCGAGGATGGGCCAAAAGGCATCTCGTGTCTGGTCGTCGAAAAGGGAACGCCGGGCCTGAGCTTCGGGGCCAATGAGAAGAAGATGGGCTGGTCCAGCCAGCCGACCGCCGTGGTCAGTTTCGATGATTGCCGGGTGCCGGTGGCGAACCGGGTCGGTGGCGAGGGAGAGGGCTTTCGCTATGCGATGGCCGGCCTCGATGGCGGGCGGCTGAACATCGCGGCCTGCAGCCTCGGCGGCGCGCGGTTGGCACTGGAGACGGCCCAGGACTACGTCAAGACGCGCAAGCAATTCGGAAAAGCCATCGGCGACTTCCAAAACACCCAGTTCAAGATTGCGGACATGGCGACCCAGCTGGAGGCGGCGCGTCTGATGGTGCTGCGTGGAGCCTGGGCGATCGACACTGCGCATCCCGAGAAGACCAAATGGTGCGCCATGGCCAAGCGGCTGACGACCGACGCCTGCCACCAGATCGCCGATGATGCGCTGCAACTGCATGGCGGCTACGGGTACCTGAAGGACTATCCACTGGAGCGGATCGTGCGCGATCTGAGGGTGCACCGCATTCTGGAAGGCACCAATGAGATCATGCGCATGATTACGGCCCGAGAGCTGGGACGGCAGTAATAATCGAGGGAGACGCTATGTTCGGATGGGGCAAACCTAAGAAATCACCATTTGGGATTCCGTATCCACTAATCTTCAAGGATGCACACGCTGCCGTGGACTACTCGTCAGCGTTTATGGTCTGCAAGTTAAGACCCGGCGTGGCATTGCCGGCGGTAGTGTTGGGTACGGATACTGAGAATCTTCGCCAGGAAATCGACGGCAACCAGATCGTCCAGTTAAGGGTAGCCGGTGATAATGACGGCTTTACCACTCTAAGTGAAACGGTGGGACCAGTCGGGCCTCGGCTGCGGGCGGGGGACTTGGTCCTGTGGCAGGCCTTAGAGCACAGCGAAAGGCTCGCTAGTGCTTTTGGCGATGCGAGGTCGGGTTGGATCGGCCTAGTGGTAGGAACACTCAGACCGGAGCTTGAGGCAGAGGGCTGGGTGGGTGTTGAGCGATTTCGCTAGGTTCAATCGACATTCAAAAATCGTCATTCCCGGCCTTGTGCCGGGAATCCATCACCTCTTTGAGTATCCAGTGGTTTTGATGTGGAAACAGTCGCCGTCGGCTGACGGATGATGGTGGTGATGGATGGCCGGGACACGCCCGGCCATGACGGATATTTTTGTATTGAACAGAACAATCGATCTGAATGTGGAATAGGCCTGGTTCGAACGCACTGGACGATAGAGCCGCATCGCCCTAGAGCCGCGCCCATGAGTGAAGCCGAAGTCCTAGTCTCAGTCCAAAACGGAGTGGGTCGCCTGACCCTGAATCGGCCGCGTGCCCTGAATGCCCTGAACCGGGGTATGTGCGAGATCATGACCGAGGCCCTGCTGGCCTGGCGTGACGACAACCAGGTTCGTTCAATATTGATCGACCATGCTGGCGAGCGCGGCTTTTGCGCCGGCGGTGACATTCGCATGATCGCCGAGAGCGGGGCGGGCGATGCGGTTGAGGCCAAGGCCTTTTTTCTGGTCGAATACCGGCTGAACGATCTGATGGTCCGCTATCCCAAGCCTATCGTGGCGGTGATGGATGGGATCGTCATGGGCGGCGGCGTCGGCATATCGGACCCGGCCCCGTTCCGTATCGTGACGGAGCGGACGCTCTACGCCATGCCCGAGACGGGTATCGGCCTGTTTCCCGATGTCGGCGGCGGCTGGTTCCTGCCGCGCATGCCGGGCGAGACGGGTATCTGGCTGGCCCTGACCGGTGCACGGATCAAAGCGGCGGATTGCCTGCCGCTGGAAGTCGGAACGCACTTCATTCCAGTAGACCAGATCGAGGCTTTCAAGCTGGCGCTGATTGAAGGCGGCGGCCACCCGGCTGAGGTGGTGTCGCGCTTCGCGGGCGATCCCGGTCCTGCACCGCTGGCCCCACAGCGGGACACGATGGATCGCTGTTTCGCCCTCGATACGGTGGAGGCGATCTTCTCTGCCCTTGAGGCCGAAGGCGCAGAGTGGGCCGATCAGCAGCTCGGAATGCTCAAAACCAAGTCTCCCCAGTCGCTGAAGGTGTCGCTACGCCAGATGCGAGCGGGCGCAAAGATGGCCACCTTCGGAGAGGTGATGGCCATGGAATATGCGCTGGGTGGGCGCGTCGTGCAGACCCATGATTTCCAGGAGGGCGTGCGTTCGGTCATCGTCGACAAGGATAACGCCCCGCACTGGAAGCCAGAGACGCTGGCGGGCGTGACCGACGCCATGCTCGATGCCTTCTTCGCCCCCTTGCCAGCAGCCGAGGCGTGGACGCCCTTGGATTAGGCACGCCTTTTCAACGCGCGCACATTGACCTTGAGTGCGTGGCCAAGCACTGATCGGGAAAGCCGCTACCGAGATCGGTCGGATGGCTGCCGCGAGGGACAATGCTGGAAGTCGGTCGAAACTGCTCGCACATCGCCCACGCCGACCGGGTCGCCATCCTGGTCGAGAATGACACCTATTTCTCGGTGGTTGAGGAGGTGCTTGAGAGGGCTGAGAAGTCGGTCCTGCTGATCGGCTGGCAGTTCGATCCTCGCACGCAGCTTGACCCCATCAATCCGCCGCACGGAGCCGCCGGCCAGGTCGGCCATCAGATGCGGCGGCTGGCGCGAACCAAACCGGATTTGAAAATCCGGCTGCTGGTGTGGAATTCACCGCTGCCGATCGCGGCCTCGCAGGGGATGTTCCCGCAACGCGCTGTTCGCTGGTTCAACTCCAATCCGGTCGATCTGCGCCTGGTCAAGCCGCTGTCATTGGGGGCCGCCCACCACCAGAAAATTCTGGTCATCGACAATCGACTGGCCTTTGTTTCCGGCGGCGACATATCGGTGGACCGTTGGGATACCAGCCAGCATCTGGACCTGGACATCCACCGGGTTCTTCCGTCCGGCGAGGCGCGCAAGCCCCGCCACGAAGTGGTGATGATGGTCGACGGGGAGGCCGCGCACGCCTTGGGTCAACTGGTGCGGGATGACTGGCAATGGGTGACCGACGAGACGGTCACGCCAGCCGAGGTCGATTACGATCCTTGGCCCGCCTCGATCAAGCCGACCCTGACGGACGCGACCGTGGGCATCAGCCTGACGGTGTCCGGGGCGTCCCATACGGTCAAGACGCGGGATGTCGAATCTCTGTTCCTCGACATGATCGCTCAGGCCAGGGATCTGATCTTCCTTGAGAACCAGTATTTCACCTCACCGGTCATCGCCACGGCGATCGCCCGTCGTCTGGGCGAGCCGGAAGGCCCGGAAGTGGTGCTGGTTTCGACCGGTGAAAGCCCGAGCTGGTTCGACCATGCGACCATGGACGGGGCTCGCGCCGAGGTTCTGCATACGCTGCTGGAAGCTGATGTTCATGGGCGCATGACCGCCTGGCATCCGAAGACTGTGGGCGGCGACAACATCATCGTCCATTCCAAGGTGACGGTCATCGACGACCGTTTGCTTCGCGTTGGGTCGAGCAATCTCAACAACCGCTCCTGCGGCTATGACACCGAGTGCGACGCGACCATCGAGCGCGGTGCGCCGGACCCGGCCATCCGGGGAGTTCGGCACCATTTGCTGGCGCATTTCCTGGGCGTTCCCGACGAGAAATATGCCGAGGCCGAAGCGGCGGCCGGGTCGGTCGCAGGGGCCATCGCTGCGCTCAACACCAAAGGGCGCATGGCCCCCATCAGCAGCCAGAGGCCGGGGTGGTTGGGGCGGCTGACGGCGCGCTATCAGATCGGCGATCCGTCTGATCCGGCGAATGCCTGGCGTCCGTGGAAGCGGCGCAAGCTGTCACACCGGCTGCAGGAAGAGGTCAAGCAGGTGACCCGCCGCGCGCCAGACGACTATCACGACCCGCACGACGCCTGACGCCGTACCGCCAGAGGTCAGGAACGATTGCATCCTGCCAGCGTTAGGGGCCAAGGTGCCTGCGCGCTCGGGGGATGAGACATGAAACGCTGGATTCTTGTGACGGCCCTGTCGCTTTGCGGCTGTGCAGCGGCGGTTCCTCAGCCTGACTACCAGAGCGCCGAGGTTGCAGCCGAGGCGGCACCCCAGGCCATTGCCGCCATGGCCAGTGACGGGTCGTCCTTGGCGGGCACCTATCAGGCGGCCATATCTGATCCGCGGCGTCCCGAAGCTGAAGTGGCGCGCGACCCTCAGCGCCATCCGTTCGAAATGCTGACCTTCATCGGTTTGGGGCCTGGGCAGCGGATCGCGGATATCCGCCCGGAAGAAGGCTATTTCACTCGCCTGTTTGCCCCGGTCGTCGGCCCGGGAGGGCAGGTCTATGCCTTTGTGCCAACCCTGACTGCGTCGCGCGAGCAGGCTTTCGCCGAGGGCCTTCAGGCCGAGTACGGCAACGTCACGCCGGTGATCGGTTTGCTGGACCAGATGAGCTTTGACGCGCCCCTGGATGTCGTCTTCATGGGGCAGGAGTACCACGACTTCCACATTGAACGGTTCAATGTCGACGTGGCCGAAATGAACCGGCGGGTCTTCGCCGCGCTGCGCCCGGGTGGGCGTTATGTGGTTCTGGATCACTCGGGCCGGCCCGGGACGGGACACTCCGAAGTCGCGACCCTGCATCGGATCGAAGGCGCTTCGCTGCGGCGCGAGGTGGAGCAGGCCGGCTTCATCTTCGAGGTGGAAACCCGCGTCCTGGCCAACCGGGACGACCCCCTGGACATCAGCGTCTTTGACGACAGCATCCGGGGCCGAACCGATCAGTTCGTCTATCTGTTCAGAAAGCCGGAGGCTCCGATCCTCGATGCGCTCGCAGATGAGCGCCGCCCCGAAGAAGACCGGGCCCGCGATGTGGACCGGCACACCGCAGAGACGCTGGAACTGGCCGCCGTCCAGCCTGGCGATCAGGTCGCGGACCTGATCGTCGGCGGCGGCTATTTCACCCGACTGTTCGCTGATCTGGTCGGGCCGTCAGGACATGTCTACGCCTGGCAGCCGGGTGAGTTCGTGGCTTTCAATGCAGAGTACGGCGCTCAGCTTGAAGCCGTCGATGCCGCCTATGACAACGTCTCAGGCCAGATCAGCCGGTTTGCCGAGCTGGATCTGCCCGAAGGGGCGCTGGACCTGGTTTTCACCGCCCAGAACTATCACGACTTCCATCTGGCCCCATTCCCGGCCTCGACGGCCGGCTCGGTGAATGACGAGATTTTCAGGGCCCTGCGGCCCTGTGGCCGGTATTTCGTGGTCGACCACCATGCCGCTGCCGGGACCGGATTTGAGCTGTCCCATTCGCTGCATCGCGCTGACGAGGCGGCGGTCGTCACAGAGGTTCAGGCGGCGGGTTTCAATCTGATCCAGGCCAGCAACCTGCTGGAAAATGCGGACGATCCATTGACCGCCAATGTCTTTGATCCGGCCATCCGGGGTCACACCAGCCAGTTCATCCTGATCTTCCAGAAGCCGGGCGCGGCCTGTCCGGCCTAGTTGCACCTGCTTGGCTGATCACCACCAGGTTCGGCCGACGCGGCGAGCTCAAGGGTGACGAACCGGTTGGGGGGGTGCTACTCCCCGCACCATCGAATCCGGGAGTGACACATGAGCAAGATCGCCTTCATCGGCCTGGGCAATATGGGCGGCGGCATGGCGGCCAATCAGGCCAAGGCCGGCCACGAGGTGCGCGCCTTTGACCTGAGCCAGGCGGCGCTGGAGCGGGCCAGGGAAAACGGCTGTACGCCCGTTGGCTCGGTGGCCGAGGCTGTGGAGGGGGCCGATGTGGTCATCACCATGCTGCCTGCCGGACCGCATGTGCTGAAGGTCTATTCCGATGAGGTGTTCGGCAAGGCGCCGGCGACGGCGTTGCTCCTGGACTGCTCGACCATCGACGTCGACACGGCGCGCAAGGTCGCGGGGCTGGCCGGGGACGCAGGCTATGTCTTCGCGGATGCGCCTGTGTCGGGCGGGACGATGGCGGCAGATGCCGGAACTCTGGCCTTCATGGTCGGGTGTGGTGAAGCTGAGTTCGGACGGATCGAGGCGGCGCTGGATCCGATGAGCCGCGCGACGTTCCGCGCCGGTGACCACGGGGCGGGGCAGGCGGCCAAGATCTGCAACAACATGGTCCTGGGCATCACCATGCTGGCGACGTGCGAGGGCATCGCTCTGGCGGAGAAGCTGGACCTTGATCCGGCCCGGCTGTTCGACATCATGGCCAAGTCATCCGGCCAGAGCTGGTCGGTGACGACCTACTATCCGTGGCCCGGTCCGGTGCCGACCGCGCCGTCGAACCGGAACTATGACGGCGGGTTTGCAGCCGCCATGATGCTGAAAGACCTCAAGCTGGCCCAGGATGCGGCGGCCAAGTCGGGGGCATCGACGCCACTGGGTGCCCAGACTGAGGCCCTGTTTCAGATGTTCAATGGCCTCGGCTACGGCGGGCGGGATTTCTCGGCCATCCTGCAGATGCTGCGTGGCAAGCTGGATGAACTGCCGAAATAGCGGCCTGTTTCGGGCGGCCTAGCGCCAGCTGATCTCGGCCTGCCCTCGCAGGAGGGCTTCAGCCTGAGGCGTGTGTTTGGCCCCAGAATGGTCGTGCAACACCAGACCGGGCAGGACCTGGAGCGGGGCCTTTCCCGACTTTGTGGCCCGAACGATCACACGCTTGGCAGGTTGATCGGCGAAGGGGTGGACGGGCAGGATCTGGAACGAGCCCGCCTTGGGAGCCAGTTGGGCAAGGATCTCTGCAAGCGCGTCGGCGCGATGGATCATCACAATCGTCCCGCTCTCCCGTACGGCCTTGCCGAGAAAGGTCGTCCATGCCGCCAGGCCGTCATCCGCAATCCAGGCACCCCGGCGTTCGGGCGCGGGGCCCCGCAGTCGATTCGCGTCGTCAAAGAAGGGCGGATTGCTGATCGCCCAGTCAAAGACCGGCAGATCAAGAGGGCGAAACCCATTGGCGATATCGCCGTGGCGAACCTCGATTCGTTTGGACATCTGGTTTGTCAGGATGTTTGTCCGGGCGAGAGCGACCGCCGCCTCAGCGCGTTCGATGCCGACGAGGGACGCACCGGGGCGACGGGCGGCGACCTGGAGCAACACCGCGCCGACCCCGCTGCCGGCCTCGATCACGCGGTCAGACGGGCCGGCCGGGCAGGCCGCAGCAAGGAGGGCGGCGTCCATGCCGGCGCGATAGCCGCGCGTGGGCTGTTGGACACGCACGCGACCATCCAGAAGTCGATCCTCTTTAACCTCTTGGTCCATTCGGCTAGACCCTGCTGCAAGCGCCGGGAAGGGATTCACTCCAATCAACGGCATATGTGGAGCTTACGTTTGGACCCTGTCACGGCCCGCGCCGCAAGAGCCTCGGGGAGCGTCGATGCGCTGGTCGCATTGGGCGCGGCCGATATGGCGGTCATCGATGGGCTAATTCGCGAGCGGATGCAGAGCGACGTCGAGGTCATTCCAGCCCTGGCAGAGCACCTGATCGCGGCCGGGGGCAAGCGGTTGCGCCCGCTGGTGGCCGTGGCGGCGGCCCGGCTGGTTGGGGCTGACGGCGACGCACACCAGAAGCTGGCAGCGGCTGTCGAGTTCATTCACACGGCCACGCTTCTGCACGATGACATCGTCGATGGATCCAGGACCCGCCGGGGCAAGGCTGCGGCGCATCTGATCTGGGGGTCGGCCCAAAGCGTCCTGGTCGGCGACTTCCTGTTCACGCGGGCCTTCGACCTGATGGTCGATGCGGGATCAATGCCGGCCCTGAGACTGCTCGCCAATGCCTCTGCGGTGATTGCCGAAGGGGAGGTCCTGCAGCTGACGCGAGCGCATGACCTCAACCTGCCGCAAGAGGTGTACATCCAGATCATCGCGGCCAAGACGGCGGCCTTGTTCTCGGCCGCCGCTGAATCCGGGGCGCTGGCCTCCGGCGGGACCGCAGAGCAGGTCGAGGCCATGCGGGTTTACGGAGAGAACCTGGGCCTGGCGTTCCAGCTTTCGGACGATGCGCTCGACTATGGCGGTGCCAGCGACGCCCTCGGCAAGGACGCAGGTGACGATTTCCGGGAAGGCAAGGCGACGTTGCCGCTCTTGCTCGCGGTCCAGCGGACACGCGGACGCGAAGAGGCGTTCTGGGCGCGCACAGTCGGCAAGCGCGACCAGACGGACGATGATTTCCGGCGTGCCAGGGAACTGGTCATCGGGACCGGGGCCCTGGGTTCAACCCTGGACCTGGCGGGGGCCTACGCCGACACGGCCAAGGCTGCACTGGACCGTTTCGAAGACGGCCCGTGGAAGACGGCTCTGCTGGAGTTGGCGGACTTCGCCGTCAGCCGGTCTACCTGACGTCAGGATTGTCCAGCCTGGCCCCGAGGCGGTACCAGCCCAGGCTCAGAAGCAGGATCAAGCCGATCAGCGCTGCGAGGCTCCAGTCCGCAGCGAGACTGTTCACAGCATAGCCGAGGCCCGCGCACGCCGCTGTCAGCACCCAGACCCTCCAGGCGAGGGCACCGGGAGGACGATCACTGGCAATCAGCCAGCGTTGATAGAGGTGCTCGGTATGGGCCTTGAACAGCGGGCGCCTGGCCAGCGCCCGGCGCAGCAAGGTCAGAAGCACATCGACCAACAGGGGGGCGGCGACGAAGGCTCCGAGATACATGGTCGCGCGCGGATTTGGACCAGTGGCCAGAAGAACTGAAGCCCCGGCAATCAGAAAGCTGGAGAAGAGGGCTCCGCAATCCCCCTGAAAAATGCGCTTGCCGGGATGATTGTAAGGGAGGAAGGCCAGGTTCGAGATTGAGGCCGCCAGCAGGGCAAATGCCAGGATCGGCCGGTCGGGATTGACCAGCGCCAGCGTAAACAGACCGATGGATTGAACGCCGACGGCCAGGCCGTCTGACCCATCCATGAAGTTGTAGGCGTTCATCACCACCACGAGCCAGAGCGCCGTGCCGATAACGCCCAGGATCGGGCCCAAATCGACTTCGAGGCCAGGCGCGAGCGGCAACACCTCGACGCGCGCGACCAGAATGGAAAAGGCGACGGCGACGACGATCTGAACGATCAGCTTGGGCAGGGCCGGTACATCAAGGACGTCGTCAATCGCCCCGAGGAACCCGACAATGCAGGCCCCAAGCAGGAGCCATACCGTCAGACCCGGCCCAGGCGGTGGCAGGTCGATGGCCACATACAACATGACGCCGGCCATCACCGCCCCGATGACCGCCAGCCCGCCCGCCGTGGCCGTTGACCAGATGCTGAGGCCCCGATCACGCGGGTGATCGACCGGCCCAACCTTTGACAGGATGACGGTGGTGATGCCGGTCAGGAGGACGGTGGCCAGAACTGCCCAGATCATTGGGGATCAATCCAGGCTGGCGCAGAAGCGTTGGATGCGCCCGCAAGCATCTTCGAGAAGGTCGTCCGACGTCGCATAGCTGATGCGGAAATAGGGAGACAGGCCAAACGCCTCGCCCTGAACCACGGCGACGCCCTCGGCATCCAGCAACTCGGCGGCAAACACGCCATCGGAGGTGATTTCGCGGCCGGCCGGTGTCCGTTTGCCGATGAGACCCTCAATCGACGGATAGACATAGAAGGCCCCATCCGGGCGCGCACAGCGCAGGCCCGTGGCCTGATTGAGCATGGAGACGACAAGGTCGCGTCGACGCTCGAAGGCGGCGGCGCGTTCGGTCAGAAAATCCTGTGGCCCGTTGAGGGCTTCGACGGCAGCCCACTGGCTGATGGAGGCCGGATTGGTCGTGGTCTGGCCGGCGACCTTGCGCATGAGGTCGATCAGGGGTTTCGGTCCACCTGCATAGCCGATGCGCCATCCGGTCATGGCGTAGGCCTTGGAGACGCCGTTCACGGTCAGAATCCGGTCCATGAGGTCTGGAGCAACCTGGCCGATGGTGACGAAGCGATAGTCGCCGTAGGTCAGGTGCTCATATATGTCGTCGGTGAGCACCCAGACGTCAGGGTAACGTCGCAGTACCTGAGCCAGGGCCTCGAGTTCGGCGGCCGAATAGGCGGCTCCTGTCGGATTGGACGGAGAATTGATCAAGAGCCACCGCGTGCGCGGCGTGATGGCGGCTTCTAGCGCTGCCGCCGTGAGGCGAAATCCATCGGCCTCGGGGCACGTGACCACGACCGGTTCGCCACCGGCGAGCAGGACCATATCGGGATAGCTGACCCAATAGGGAGCCGGGATGATGACCTGATCCCCTGCAGACAGGGTGGCCAGGAAGGCATTGTAAATGACGGACTTTCCGCCCGGGGCCACATGGATCTGGTTGCTCGTGTAGTCGAGCTCGTTTTCGCGTTTGAACTTACCGGCAATGGCCTGTTTAAGTTCAGGTATTCCGTCGACATCGGTATATTTGGTTTCGCCCCGCCGGATGGCCGCAATGGCGGCCTCCTTGACGTTTTCGGGCGTGTCGAAGTCAGGCTCTCCGGCCCCCAGGCCGATGATGTCACGCCCTTCGCGCTTGAGTTCGCGCGCACGCGCCGTCACGGCCAGCGTTGGAGACGGCTTGACCCTTGCGAGTGTCGTGGATTCCAGGCCCGAAGCCGTTTGGGACATGAATTCTTCCTCATAAAGGGCCGGCGCTGTTTACGCGGCACAGCTGGCACGCGCAATGTGAGCCGTACAAACAGTCGGACGAATCCAAATGCTTGCTCTTGCCCTCTCGGCCGCCTTGATGGCCCAGATTGAGGACCCGGTTGCGCCGACGCGCGTGGCCGATGTCATCGTGGTCGGCTCTTATTTTGACTATCGGCTGAGGGTGAATCTGGCTGGGACAGACTCTGCCTCCGATCTGGTTGTCAGCGCCGACCCGGCCATGAATTGCGGCGACCGGCGCTTTGACACGACACCCGGCCCCTATCGGCAATGCTGGCTACGCGGCCGCCGCAATACGCCGATCATTCTGACCGCACAGCAGGCGGGCACCTTCGGGCGGGATTGGACGGTCGACTGGGTCGGCTGCCAACCCCTTGAAGATGGACGCAGTTGCACTGTTGCCATCAGCGGCGAGATGGAGGTCGGGGCGACTTTCCGCGCGTTGTAGGCCAGGGTGGTGCGGCTCGGAGGACGGAAGATGCAATTGCTTGGAGCGGCGCGCTTCAACGTGATCGCCAGTATGGGCTGGATCATCTGGGCTATTGCCTCGCCAACCTTTGCGCAGGCGGAATATCCTGCTGACGACCGCGTGAACGCCTCCGGCCACGTGTCCTGCGAGTTGGATCGTTGGCGCGAGGTATCTGCCCTGCTGGAGATGGCTCCTGCTGGCGATGTCCAAGCGTCAGGACTACGAGGTGTCCGCGTATTCACCCTCGACGGCTACGGGCGACTAATGCCGGCGGTCTCAGTTCTCTGGCGCGAGTCTGAAGACCGGCGAGAAGGGCCGATAGCCGTCTTTGGAGTTCGAGGACTGCGCGCGCAGTCCGACACCTTTGTTGTCAGATCACTTGAACGCTCGGCAACCTATTGGGCCGTCGAGCGGGCAGAAGAGTTGATCGAACTGGCGCGGGATGCTGATCCAGAGCTCGATCATGGCGATCTACCAACAAGGGTCGATGCGAACGGGGTCGAGGAGATCACAATTTGTGTGCATGGCTGGAGCACGGTTATTGAAGTTTTTGATGACGATCGCATTCAGGTGCTGCGTCGCAGCGCCTGCCTGTCTGACGATCTCTTTGAGGCCGCGTTTCGATTCTCAGAGCTTGCCGTCAACGGGTTTGCGTTCTGCAATCACCTCGATCCAGAATACTATCGCAACGAGTCAGCCAGACTTGCCCGATGCCTTAGTCTGGGGGGGAACCGCAGCGCCGCTGCCGAGGTTGCCAGCCTTCTGGATGGTCCGGTGAGGCAGTCTGCTGGTGCCTTGGCGACCTTGACGACACCCGATTTTGTTTTGGAATGGGATCAGCAAGCGCGGCTAACTGGCTCTGCGGCACGGGATGACATGGCCGAGAGACTCGGCGATGGAGATGCTTGGGCCCAATCGTTGGAGGGGTCCGGCGGCTCGGTTTGGGTTTCGGGGTCCATCGAGTCGCAGGGATCAGTATTCGCCATGCGTCAGACCTGGACACGGGACACCGCGGGAGCGTGGCGTCTTTCCAGCATGGCGGTCAGTCCACCCGTTCCACAGGAAGAGTGAGCGTCTTCTCGCGCGCCCATCGCCGCGCTAAGTCCTGACCATGCTTTCGCGCATCCTCGCCTTCCTGACCGAAATGGACTCCCGCCGCTGGCGCACAGCGGCGGTGACAGCGGTGCTGCTGGCGGTCGTGGTCATCATGTTCCTGGTCGGCAAATCCAGTCTGGGGGTCGAAGCCGAGGCCCGGATGGAACATTGGCTACAGGGGTATTCGGGCAGCCCCTGGGCCTTTGCGGTGACGGTGTTGCTGTTTGTCGTTTCGGCGTTTCTGGGGGCCCCCCAGTTCATCCTGATTGCCGCCTGTGTTGTCGCGTTCGGGCCCTCGCTGGGGTTCTGGTACAGCTGGGCCGCGACGGTGATTTCAGCCGGCGTTACCTACTGGCTGGGGCGGGGCCCCACGGCGCGCCTGCTGGATCGGCTGGGAAGCCGCACAATCGAGCGCCTGAAGCGGTTTGTCGGACGCAATGCCTTTTACGCCAGCTTCGTCATTCGCAACGTCCCGTCGGCCCCGTTCATCGTGGTCAACATGGCGTTCGGGGCGACGCGGGCGAATTTCTGGGCCTTTCTGGCGGGGTGCGCGCTCGGCGTCCTGCCCAAGACGGCGCTGGTCGCCTTTTTCGGCGGCGCGGTCTTCTCTGCGGTCCAAGGCGACGGCATCTGGCATTCGGTGCTTCTGGCCGGGGCTGCGGCCCTGTGGCTGGTCCTGATGCTGGCGGTACGCGAGTGGATCCGTCGACGCCGGGCCGGACGCGAAGTCGAAACCGGTCTTGAGATCGATGATGTGGGAGCTTGACCGTTTGCCGGCGGCTCCTACCTAGAAGGAACATTCAGGAGTCTCCCATGAACAAGCTGTATTATTCGACCGGTGCCTGCTCGCTGGCCGGCCACATCGTCCTTGAGGAAATCGGCGCGCCCTATGAGCTGGAGGCGGTCAATCTGAAGGCCGGTGAGCAGAAGCGGCCTGAGTTTCTGGCCATGAGTCCAAAGGGCTCGACCCCGGTGCTTCTGACGGAGCACGGTCCCTTGACGGAGAACGTCGCCATTCTGGCCTATCTGGCTGCGACCCACCCCGAGGCGGGCCTGGCGCCGACCGACGACGCCTGGGCGTCCGCTCAGCTGACCTCGTTCAATGGGTTCCTCGGTTCGTCCGTTCATCCCAACATCGGCAAGCTGTTGTTCTATCCGCTGGGTGAGGCCGAAAAGGCGGCTCAGCGTGAGGTGACCCTGGCCAAGCTGCGCCTGGTTGAGGACCATCTGCTGATCGGGCCGTGGGCCATGGGCGACGCCTATACGACGGCCGATCCTTACCTGATGGTATTTGAGCGTTGGGCACGTCAGGGTGGTCTTCTGGATCCGGCAGAATTCCCACGAATGAACGCCCACCTCGACGCGGTTCAGGCCCGTCCGGCGGTCCAGCGCGTGTTCGATCAGGAGGGGATCGCGAAGGTGTGACCTTGCGTCACCAAATCCTTCTGCGAGAGGGGCTTGTAATCCGTTCATCATACGGGCAAACGGACCCCTAGTCCGCTAAAGCGAAGACGTCAGGCGGCTGTGCGTGTGGGGACGCGCACGGTCAGGGCATCGCCTAGGCTGGCCGACACCAGACGCCCCTTTTCGACCCGAACGGTATCCTCACTCCATGTTCAACCAGCTCTTCGGCGCCATCTCGAACGACATCGCCATCGACCTCGGCACAGCCAACACCCTTATTTACATGAAGGGCAAAGGCATTGTTCTGAACGAGCCGTCCGTTGTGGCCCTTCGCAACGTCGGCGGACGCAAGATCGTCCACGCCGTCGGTATCGAAGCCAAACAAATGCTTGGCCGCACCCCCGGCCACATGGAGGCGATCCGCCCCATGCGCGACGGCGTCATCGCCGACTTCGAAGTCGCCGAGGAAATGATCAAGCACTTCATCCGCAAGGTTCACAACCGCAAGGGCTTCGTGAACCCGAAGGTGATCGTGTGTGTGCCGTCAGGAGCCACTGCGGTTGAACGGCGCGCGATCAATGATTCCTGCCTGAATGCTTCGGCCCGCCGGGTCGGCCTGATCGACGAGCCCATGGCCGCAGCGATCGGGGCGGGTCTGCCCATCCATGAGCCGACCGGCTCGATGGTCGTCGATATCGGCGGTGGCACGACCGAGGTGGCCGTGCTGTCGCTGTCGGGCATCGTCTATTCGCGCTCGGTGCGCGTCGGCGGCGACAAGATGGACGAAGCCATCATCAGCTACATGCGCCGCAACCATAATCTGCTGATCGGCGAAACGACGGCCGAGCGTATCAAGAAGGACATCGGCACCGCCCGCGTTCCTTCCGACGGTGAGGGCCTGTCGATCGAGGTCAAGGGCCGCGATCTGATGCAGGGTGTGCCGCGCGAGGTTCGCATCTCTGAGCGCCAGGCGGCCGAGGCCCTGTCCGAGCCGGTGGCCCAGATCATTGAGGCCGTGAAGGTCGCGCTGGAGGCAACCCCGCCCGAGCTGGCGGCCGACATTGCCGACAAGGGCATCATGCTGACGGGCGGCGGTGCGCTGCTGCGTGGTCTGGACAATGAGATTCGTGACCAGACCGGCCTTCCGGTTTCGGTGGCGGATGATCCGCTTTCGTGCGTCGCCATCGGATGCGGACGGGTGCTGGAGCATCCCCGCTGGATGAAGGGCGTTCTGGACGCGTCTCTTCCTTAAGGGACTCATGGTAGGCGGGGTTCTTCACTCCGTTTGGGAGCTGCCCGGTGTCGCTGCGTGAGTCGCCGTTCGAGAATTTGAGGGTGCCGCTGGGCTGGTCCGCAGGCGGTGCGCTAGTGATTGCCATTGCGCTGGCAATTTTCCTGCTGCTCAGCGACCGCAGCGAAGCCGATGAACCCGGTCATGCCTCTGTGCGTAGCGGCTTTGAGGCCGGCGCGGCACCGGTCGGCGGGGTCTTTGCCGCCCCGGTCCGTTGGCTCGGGCAGATATCGGACTACGTCGACGACTATTTCTTTGCCGTGAGCGAGAACCGGCGGCTGCGTGAAGAACTTGCGACCCTGCGAGCCGAGCGTGACGCCGTCGTCGCTCTGCGCAACCTAAACAGCCAGTATGAGGCGTTGTTGGGCATTCGGGTCGAACCGGACGTGCCGCTGGTCAGCGCCCGATCGGTGTCGGAGGCGAGGGGACCGTTCCGCCGCGCCCGTTTGATTGACGTCGGACGTGATCGCGGGGTCGAGGTCGGCAATCCGGTCATCAATGAACATGGGCTGGTTGGGCGCGTTACGGGCGTCTCGGGCTCTGTCAGCCGGGTGCTGCTCGTCACCGATGTCACGAGCCAGATCCCAATTCTGGTCGACCGGACGGATGCACGGGCCATTATGCGCGGCGATGGGTCGGGGAACCCTCGGCTGGAGTTCGTGCGGGGCAATGATTCCGTCGAGGTCGGCGACCGTATTCTATCGTCGGGCGACGGTGGCCTGCTGCCGCGCGGTCTGCCGATCGGCGTGGTCGCTCGGGGCATTGACGGCTCGTGGCGGGTGAAGCTGTTCTCTGACCGAGGTGCCATCGACTTTGTGCGCGTCATGCGGTTCGACAATTTCTCGCAGTTGGCCGACGGCTCGACGCTCGATTCTCCTCCGCTCGCCGGACTTGATACGGCTCCGCCGCCCAGCCCGGAGGTTGTCGCCCGCATTGACGACGCTCAGGGGCGCCGGCGAGCCGAAGCTGAACGCCGCGCCGAAGCCGAGCGTCAGGCGCGTGAGCGTGAAGCGGCTGATACCCGCGCGCGTCAAGCCGCAGCACAGGCGGCCGCCCAGGCCGCCCAACCGCCCGCAACTGACGGGGTAACCGAATGAGGCGGGTTGCGCCCGCCCGCCGGGCCGCTGCGGTCAAGGTCGTCGGCCCCCAACAGTGGATTCTCTTGCCGGCGCTGGCAGTTCTTGCGGCGACGCTGATCCTGGCCACGCCCATCAAGGTGTTCGGCCTGACCCTGCCGGAACCGGTCATGCCGATGGTCCTGGCCTTTGCCTGGCCATTGATCCGCCCATCTGTCCTGGCCCCGCTGGCCCTGCTGATTGTCGGGCTGATCGTCGACCTGTTCTGGGGCAATCGCCTCGGGCTCTGGCCGATGGGATTGTTGACGGCCTATTCGGTCGTGCTGGTGTCCCGCCCGTTCATTGCCGGACAGGATACGCGGCTCCTGTTCGCCTGGTATTCCGGGGTGACGTCGCTGGCCTTCTTTGTGGTCTATCTGGTGACGACGATGGCGGCGCATCAGCCGCCGAGCCTGATTGCCCTGTTCTTCCAGTTTTTGCCGACCATTCTGGTTTTTCCAGCCGCGAATTGGCTGGTTGATCGGTTCGACGACGGGGACCTGAGGTTCCGATGAGCGACCACACGCCGATTCAGTTCAATGAGGTGAATGAGCGCCAGGGTTCGTTCCTGCGGCGTACCTTTTTGCTTGGCGGGGTGGCCTTGGCCGGTCTGGGCGTTCTGGGCGCGCGCCTGGCGCACCTCCAGATCATCGACCAGAGGCGGTATGCGTCTGCTGCCGTGGCGAACCGGTTCAATGACCGCCTTCAGGTCGCGCCGCGTGGCGTGATCACCGACCGCAATGGTGTGATGATTGCGGGGAATCGGCCGAGCTTCTCCGTCTCGGTGGTGCGCGATGTGACCCAGGATCTGGATGCAACGCTGGATCTGATCGCCCGACTACTGCCGGATACCGCCGAGCGCCGCCGCCGTATCATTCGCGAGGTCAATGCCGCGCCGCGCTTCGTGCCGGTTCCGGTCAAGACCGACCTGACCTGGGAAGAGTTTGCGCGCGTCAGTCTGTTCGTGAACGAGTTGCCGGGGGTTCTGGCGACCATGGACGAGGTCCGCTTCTATCCATTCGGCGGCAGCTTCGCCCATACGGTCGGCTATGTGGCCAAGGTGTCGGACCGCGACGTTGAGGCCGTGCGCGAGGAAGGCGAGGAACCGCCCGCCATCTTCTATCATCCCGGCTTCCGTATCGGACGGCAGGGCGTCGAGCGGTCGCTGGACAAGGAGCTGCGTGGGCGTCCGGGCTATCAGCGCGTTGAGGTTGATGCCGAGGGCCGTGTTCGGGGCGAAGATGCGGATGGTTCGCGTGCCGCCACGCCGGGCGACGAAGTTGTTCTGACGCTGGATGCCGATGCCCAGAACCGGGCGCTGGAAGTCTTTGAGGAGGAGTCAGGCGCGGTCGTGGCCATGGATTGCCGCACCGGAGACATCCTGTGTATGGCCTCGGCCCCGTCGTTCGACCCCAATCTGTTCGTGTCCGGCGTGCCGAGCGTGATTTATCGCGCCTGGGCGGACTATGAGCGCAACCCGTTGCTGGACAAGGCGGTGGGAGGCACCTACGCGCCCGGGTCGACGTTCAAGCCCGTTGTCGGCATGGCCAATATGCTGCGGGGAGGGGATCCGAACCGCATCATCGTCTGCAACGGGGGCTATTACCTCGGTCGTCGTTTTGCCTGTACCGGACGGCACGGTCCGCAAGACATGCGCAACGCCATCAAGAACTCCTGCAACGTCTATTTCATGACCCTGGCGGTCGAGATGGGGCCGGATCCAATTGGTGAGGTGGCTCGCAACATGGGCTTCGGCCAAATCTTTGAGATTGGCCTGGGGGGGCAGCGCAGAGGCCTGGTCCCCGATCGCGCCTGGAAGCGTGAGAATTTTCAAGGCGAGAACCAGAGGTGGTTCGCCGGCGAATCTCCGAGCTACGGCATTGGACAGGGCTATCTCGAGGTGAATGCCCTGCAGTTGGCTGTCTATGTGTCGAGGTTGGCAAACGGCCGTCAGAAGGTCATGCCACGGCTGGTCAAGTCGGTTGGGGAAACCGAAAGAGCGCAAGGCACGTTCGAGCCCCTGGGCTACGATTTCGACAAGGTCCGCGTTCTGCAAGAAGGCATGGAGATGGTGACGGATGCTGGTGGCACCGGTTTCCGTAACAGCCAACTCGGGCTGGGCAACATGCGCCTGGCCGGCAAGACCGGCACCGCGCAGGTCCGCAACTATACGACCGCTAGTCGCGGGCGCGGTGGCAACTGGGCCGATCGCGACCACAATCTGTTTATCGCCTATGGGCCGATCGATGATCCTCGCTATGCGATTTCGGTCATCGTTCAGCATGGCGGTCGGTCGGGCGGCGCGATTGCTGCGCCCAAGGCTCGTGAGATCATGCGAACCCTCATTCTCAAGGACCCGGAACTGCTGGCCCGCGTGAACGCGCCCCCGGCTCCCGAACCCGATGTTGCCCCCGAGGTCGCCCCATGACCGCCTCCGCCATCAGCCGTCCCGGTGAACGGGACCGCCTTCCTGTCAAATTGAGCCAGATTGACTGGCGCCTGGCCGGGCTGATCGCTCTGATCGGCGGAGCCGGGGCGATGATGCTCTATTCGGTGGCCGGTGAGAGCTGGGCTCCCTGGGCCGGCAACCACCTGATCCGGTTCGGTGCCGTGTTTGTCGTTATGCTCGGCCTGGCGCTGGTCGATATCCGTTGGTGGTATGCGGCGGCCTATCCCCTCTATGCCGTGGGCCTGTTGTTGCTGCTTGCTGTGGAACTGTTCGGGGAAACCCGCATGGGGGCGACGCGCTGGCTCGATCTTGGATTCACCAGTCTCCAACCCTCGGAAATCATGAAGCTCGGCATCGTGCTGGCGCTGGCGCGATGGTACCACGGTGCCTCAGCACAAGAGGCCAAGTGGCACTGGAAGTTGATAATTCCAGCCCTGATGATTGCCGTGCCTGTGGTTCTTGTGGCCCATCAGCCCGACCTCGGGACCAGCCTGCTGATCCTCTTTACCGGCGTTGCCATCATGTTTGCGGCGGGCCTGAGCTGGCGCATCGTTCTGACCGGCATTGCCGGCATCCTGGTGGTGGCACCGATGATGTATTTCTTCGTCCTGCACGACTATCAGCGGGCGCGGGTCGATGTGCTGCTGAACCCTGAGGCCGATCCATCGGGCGCGGGCTATCACATCGCCCAGGCCAAGATCGCCATCGGGTCGGGCGGGCTGCTGGGTAAGGGCTATGGGCTGGGCAGTCAGAGCCAGCTGAACTTCCTGCCGGAAAAGCACACGGACTTCATCTTTCCGACCCTGGCCGAAGAGTTCGGATTCCTGGGGGCGTTTTTTATCCTGGCCATCTATGGGGCCATCATCGCCATCTCGCTCAGGATCGCCAGCCTCAGCCACAATCACTTTGGGCGCCTCGCCGCCGCGGGGGTGACGGCGACCTTTGCCCTCTATGTGCTGATCAATGGGGCGATGGTCATGGGTCTGGCTCCCGTGGTCGGCGTGCCCATGCCGCTGCTTTCCTATGGGGGAACCGTCATGCTGACGGTGATGATCGGCTTTGGCCTGATCCAGAGCGTGCGGGTGCACCGCTATCTTGAACTGCCCAAGAGCCGAGGCGTTATCTGACGAATGACGGACCATCAGAAACCCACCACCACGCTTCTGGCCGGTGCCCAGCCTGACATGATCGACGCGCCATCCGCGGCGGCGGCGACGACCGAAGCCCCGTGCCCGCCAGGTACCGAGGACTGCCCTCAGCCGATCACCGCCTGGACGACGCATGACGATGCAGCGGGTCTGGCCGAGGGTCTGCGGATGCGAGAGAACCCGGCTGAGTGGGCCTTTGTTCGCCTATCGCGGCTGATTCAGGACTTCGAGAAACAGCTGGATGAAGACAGCGAAATCGGAGCCTTGATGGCCAGCGGTCCCGGTGATGCGGCCTTCGCCATTCGCGATCTGGGTTTTTGGGGGCCGGACTTCATCCTGTTCATGGGCGTCAACAGTGTTGGCCGCCCGATCCGGTTGGTTCAGCACTATACGCAGGTCAACGTCTTGCTGAGCGCCGTTCCCAAGCAGAAGCCGGAAGAGCCGCCGCGCCGCATTGGCTTTGCCCTTCAGGAACGCGTTGAAAAAACCCAGGCCGACAGGAGCCCGGAAACCTCCGACTAGGGCGGGGGCGTCTACAGCCTGGCGGCGGCATCCGTGGCGCGAATGAGCCCATCAATGATGCCGGGCTCAGTGGACGCGTGGCCGGCATCGCCGATGACTTCGAACCGGGCTTCCGGCCAGGCCCGATGCAGGGACCAGGCGCCGGACATGGGGGTGACGACATCGAACCGCCCCTGAACGATCCAGGCCGGGATGTTCCGGATTCGGTCGACGGAATTCACAATCCAATTCGGATCTTCCAGGAAGCCCTTGTTGGTGAAGTACCAGTTTTCGATGCGCGCAAAGGCGACGGCGAAATCCGGGTCGGCGAATTTGTCGGGACGTGAATCCGGGCCCTGGGCGCTGACGGTTTCGCCTTCCCAGCTCGACCAGGCGACGGCGCACCGACGACGCTCTTCGACGTCATCGCCCATCAGACGTTTGTAATAGGCTCCCATGAGGTCGCCGCGTTCCGCCGGCGGAATGGGGGCCACGAACCGTTCCCAGGCGTCGGGGTAAATCTCGGACGCCCCGTGCTGATAGAACCAGTGAAGCTCGGAGGGGGTCAGCAGGAAGATGCCACGAAGGATCAGGGCCTCGACCCGTTGCGGGTGCGTGATGGCGTAGGCCAGGGCCAGGGTCGAGCCCCACGAACCGCCAAAGACGGTCCACGTCTCGACGCCGGCCTGCTCGCGCAGCCGCTCGATATCCTCGATCAGCTTCCAGGTGTCGTTGTCGTCGAGCACGGCGTTGGGCGTGGAGTGCCCGCACCCACGCTGGTCAAACATGAAGATGTTCCACTTCGACGGGTCGAAGTAGCGCCGCATTCCCGGGTTGGTCGCGCCGCCCGGTCCGCCATGGAGAACCAGCATGGGCTTGCCGCGGGGATTGCCTGAGGCTTCCCAGTAAATCTGATGGACGCCGCCGGTCGGCATCATGCCGGAGGCGTAGGAATCGATTTCGGGATAGAGGCCCCGACGCGGGCTCGACGGATCAGTTTGCATACCCCTGTGTGGACCGTGAGTTGACGCGCACGTCAACCCTCAAATCGGAAATGTCGCCAATGACTTCGGCGTTTCGTCACGGGCATGTCGTGCTAAGGCGGGGCCATGCGATCCAGCACCGCCAGCGCCCTGATCTATGCCCTGATCTTTGCCGCGACGGGGGTGAGCCTGCCCTATGCGGGACTATGGTTTGAAAGCCAGGGGCTGAGTGGGTCCGAGATTTCCGTTATCCTGGCGGCTCCCATGCTGGCGCGGGCGTTCACCGGCCCGTTGGTGGCGGTCTGGGCCGACAGCTTCCAGCTTCGCCGGACGGCCATCAGTTGGCTCGCCCTGATCGCGGCGCTGGCCTATGGCGCGTGCGCGCTGGTCGAGGGTTTCGCCCTGTGGCTGGTGCTGTGGTTCGTGGCAGCGACGGCGGCGGCGTCACTGATCCCACTCAGCGATGCGCTGACACTCAAGCTCGCCCGGCGTGAGGGGTTTGTCTTTTCGCTCCCCAGGGGCGTGGGGTCGGTGGCTTTCATTGTGGCCAATGTCGCGATGGGTGCGCTGTTGCGTTCCGGCGAAGTGGATCGGATCGTCCTGTGGGTCGTTCTGGCCAGCGTCCTGTTGGCCGCCGCTGCGCTCCTGGCACCCGCCGAGCCGGTTCAGGAGAACGACACGGTAGATACCGGCCCCCGCCTTGCCGGGCTTGGCCATCTGATGTCGGATCGCCGCTTCATGACCGTCGTGGTGGCCATCAGCCTGATCCAGGCCTCGCATGCGTTCTACTATGGGTTTTCCAGCATTATCTGGCGTGCAGAGGGGATATCGACCCGTGATGTCGGCCTGCTGTGGGGATTCAGCGTCGTGGTCGAGGTGGCCCTCATGTGGGGGTTGGAGCCCTGGCGGCGTCGGCTCGGCATCGGGCCGATCCCGATTCTGATCCTGGGGGGAGGGGCGGCTATCGTTCGTTGGCTGGCCCTGGCGATGGAGCCACCGCTGGCGTGGCTTTGGCCATTGCAGGCCTTGCATGCCCTGAGTTTTGCAGCCGTCTATCTGGCGGCCATGCAGCTGATCGAACGGCTTGCGCCAACCGACAAGACGACCGCTGCCCAGATGATCTACTCCAGCCTTTCGGCCGGGCTCTTGATCGGGCTGGCAACGGTTGTTTCGGGCCCGCTGTACGATCTGTACGGGCCGGGTGGATATCTGGCGATGAGCGGGCTCGCGGCGCTTGGGCTGGGAATGGTGATCACAGCGCGCCGACGCTTGGCGGTGTCCTAGGACAGGTCCCCAACCGCAGCATCGAGCAACAGGAACGTCCGCCCGGCATCGGTTGCCAGAAGCTGACCCGGTCCCTGGCCGTCCGGGCGACTGCGGGCATCGGCCAGGATAGCGGCATAGCTGCTGACGAACTGGTCGACATCCTGACGCATCTGGCGATCGGTCATGACGCGACGGGAAATCCGTCGGACAGCCGCCGGTGCCACGCGGCGAACGATGTCGCGGGCACGCGCCGTGTCACCGGCATCGCGAGCCTTTGCCGCCTCTTCAACGCGGGTGCGCGGAAGCAGAGCCGCCGGGTCGATTCCCATTTCCCGAATGCCGCCGGTCAGGTCGGCATAAAGAATGTCGGCCGATGGATGCTGAATGGTGCCGGTGTCGTCATCGTCAAAGCCCGTCGCATCGGTGCCCGCCAGGAGCTCTTTCCAGGACATCCGGTCCGTGGCTGGTTGCGGCGTCTCGATGGCCGGCTCGAAGGTTTTACGGACCTCTTCGTCACGCGAGGTCGGCGTCAGACGCAGGGGCCCGCGAAGGGGGGCATCGTCGAGGGAGGCCTGGCTCGTAGCCGGGCGACGGACCGGTGCCGGGCCATCGCCCGAGACGACACCCATCAGCTGGACGGCTTCGGACAGCATGTCGTAGTTGCGCTTCACGCGCTCATGGAAGGCGGCGTCCGCGGCTTCGGTTTCTGCGGCGGCGCGGCGCGAGGCTTCGGTCAGGGTCTCAAGGCTTGCCTCGACGGCGGATTTCACCTCATCGACCCGTGACTTGGTTTCAGACGGCAGGCGGGCAGCCCGTTCGTCGATCTGACGGATGGCATCTTCGACGTGGGCCAGGGCGGCGCGAACTTCCAGCAGGTTTTCTTCCAGCCGGTCGGTGATCCGTTTGGCGGCTTCTTCGCCAAGGTTGGCTGTTTCTTCCACCATGCGACGCGCGGCGGCCAGACGTGTGTCGGCCGCTTGATCCGCAGCGCGGCCCACTTCGAAGGCCATTTCGCCCAGGCTATCCAGCCGGCCCTGGGCATCCGTCACGGCCGTTTCGGTCGACGCGCGCGCGCCTTCAAGGGCCGTCTGCAGATCGGAGAGGGTGCGCTCGCTCTCCTGAATGGCGTTCTCGCGGGCCTGGGCCGCCAGATCCTCGAAACGGTCGAGGGCTTCGCGGGTGCGTGCGTCGAAGGCGCGGGCCTCGTTCTGGCTCATGTCGGCGAGCGCCTTGACCTGATCTGTCGCCGCTTCAAGCAAATCCTGAAGAGCCGTAACACTACGCATTGAATTATCGCTCATTTCCGAGCTTGTGGCACGGGTGCTGTTCAAGGTTTCTGTCAGCTGCGCGCGTTGGGACTCGACCTGAGCGGCAAAGTCCTCCTGGTCGCGCCGAAGGCCAAATGCAGCCTGGACGAGGGCGGCGCGTTGTTCGGACAGGCCTTCCTCAACCGAGCGAATCTGATCGGCGACCCCGGAGCCTGCCGTCTCAAGACGCATGGTCTGGCGTGACAGGTCGTCGGCTGCGGCGCGCGCTGCATCCTGGGCCCCGCCGGCAGCATTGGCCATGTCAGCAGCGCGGGCGGCCAGGGTGGCCTCTGCCTCGCGCAATTGGGTCTGAGCGAGATCTGAAGCATCCGCCACCATCTGGGCCTGACGTTCGACCGTCTCGATGACGCCCTGGGTCTGGGCTTCCAGGCGAGAGCCCAGCTCGGTCATGCCCTCTCGCTCACGCGAGAGCTGCTCGGCCAGACGTCGCGCCGTGCGCTGGGCCAGGTCGGCGGCTTCGTTGAGCCGGCGCGTCTCTTCTTCCATGGCGGCACGCAGCGCGGCCAGTTCCGTCCGGGCCGTCTCGGCGGCCTGGGTTGATCTGTCGATACCGGCGCTCAGGCCTAGTAGGACCTGGTCAGACTCTTGTGCCGCCACACCGGTCGGCAAGCCTAGCCGATCGGCCATGGAGCGCGCGCGGCGCACCTCGGCGGCCAGGGCGGCGGCCTGGCGCATGAGGTAGGCGACCACGAGAACCAACCCGGCCGGTGCCAGCGCCACCAGTGTCAAAAGCGCGCCTGCGGCCGGGTCCAGTTGAAGCTGGCCTCCGCCGACCTGGTAGGCCGCATAGGACGCCACGCCACCGATCCAGAGCAGGGCAGCGATAATGGCAAGCGGATAGGCGGCCCGGGCATCCTGATTCCGCACGGACACGGGGCTCGGAAGATTGGGCGCGGCCACCGTGGGCACGTCTTCGGTCACGGCAACCGGCTCATCAGTAGGCTCTTCAGCGACGAGGGCGGTGGTCTCCGATTCCTCGACCAACTGGGCAACAGCGACCTCGGCGGTCTGCTCGCGCTGCGCAGTCTTGCTCGACGATCTGGATCGTGACTTCATTTTCGGCCCCTGGTCCGGTGCAGGTGGATCTAGCGGCACCGAAAGGAACCATTAACCGGTCAGGGCGCGCGTTCAAAGCCGCCTTGGCGTCAGCAGTCCTGATTCGCGGTGGAAATCGCCAGGACGGCAGGTTCGCCGCAATCTGCCGTTCGATGGATTTCCCGGGGGGATTCGCGCCGGGGCTCAGGATCCATGCCCAATTGGGAAAGGATGGCGGTGATCAGAATCGCCATCAGGCCAATGAGGAACTCAATGAATGACTGCATTCTTGCCCCCCTGTTGCCCGAGCCCTGGGTGCTTATGAGCCCATCCGAACCCTGACGCAACATTGTTCGACCGGAGAACGATGTGCGATTTGACGCACCGGCACCAGACGTCAGCCTGGTGCGGAAATCAGATCAAAATCCACCACAAGCGGAAGGTGGTCTGACGCCATCCGGGCCAGGGGATGGAAGGGAGCCTGTATCGACCGAACGGAGATGCCGTCGCTGACGAAACAATGGTCGATGCGGAGCGTCGGCAGCGCAGATGGGAAGGTCTTGATGGTGCGCGGGAGGTTCGCCCGTCGCTGGGCGTCACCCAGCCGCGCGGCGAGTATGCCGTAGGGCCGCGAAAGGGAGGTACAGTTCAGGTCCCCGACGAGCACGGCGGCCCCCTGGCATTGGGGGTGTCCTAGCCAGTCCGGGCCGGCCAGGGTCTGGGCCTGGCGGCGCTGCTCGCGCGGGACGAGGCCGAGGTGGGTGTTGATGACCTGGAGCGGCGCGCCGTCGATCATGACTTCAATCCAGATGGCCCCACGTGGCTCAAGACCCGGAATACCGGTGATCGTCGGAAGGGCGGCCGCCTTGATCCGGCGTTCCGGCAGGGCCGTCAGAATGGCGTCGCCGTAGAGCTCTTCCTCGACCTGAAAGGCCGGATGAAAATGCGAGCGCATGCCGAGCAGCGAGGCCAGGGCGTGGGCCTGATCCACATGACCGGTACGCGCCCGCCCGACGTCGAGCTCCTGCAGGCAGACAATATCCGGCTCAAACTCGGCAATGACGTCGGCAATCCGCGCGACGTCGAGCCGGCGATCAACACCAACACACCGGTGGACATTGTAGGTGAGTAAGCGGGGCATGGGTCGCTGGAGACTAGCCGTCGTAACGGCAAAAACGAGGCCAAGGACTGCAAGCCATCGTGATCACCCCCTCAGCGCCACGCGCGCTGAGGCGAAGGCCGATACGGCATCACCGGCCTGCATTCCCGACCGAAGCGCGTCACGTGCGGCCTCCAGCGCCCCGGCGGGAAGCTGGGCCGCGACCTGGGGCGTTGCCAGAACCCGAACGCTGCGCTGGGCATCAGCCACATAGAGGAGCACGCAAGGCGGGGCACCGGCCATCAGTTCCCGCGCCTGGCATTCAGCGCGCAGGCTGGGCAGGAACCAGCCGGACTGTGGCCCGAAGGTCGCCACAGCACGCCAGAGCAACGTAACGCCGATCAGGATGATTGCCTGGGTCGCAAGTGCGCCCATGAAGGGCCCGCTATCCAGGCCCGTGTCGCCGCTGAGATGTGCAACCCGCCACACCGAGCCGAGCCCCGGAAGCCAGGCCGGACTGGTGGCCAGAAACAGCGAGATGGTCGGCGCCAGCAGGGCCGCGGCGGCGGCGACGCCCAGGGCGATGTCCAGACGATCCGGCGCGCTGGCGACCTGAATCGTACGGATAGCGAAGTCCGGCGATGGGGCTGGTTTCTGGCTCACCAGCGCCCCCTGGCGATCCTGAGATGGCGCGAACCGCTGAACGAGAAGACCGCCAAAAGACCGGCGATGAGCAGAAAGCCCATGTCTCGCAAGGCGCGTGGGTCGCCACGCACGGCTACAGAGGGTCGCGTTGATGCCGCATGCGACACGGTTTGGGATATGGCGTCCATGCCCGATCGAACGGCTGCGCCGTTCCGCCCCCGCCGCAGATCCGGGAGCATTTCCGTCTCGATCAGGGTGGCCCAGACGATGTCGGGGTATTCCGCCGCCAGCCCGGGGCTGGTTTCGATTCGAACCTGGCGCTCTGTCATGGCCAGCAGCAGCACGATCTGGTCGCGCGAGGGGTCCCACAGAGGCAGGCTCTGGGCCGCTTCCCTGGCGGTCTTTCCCGCCAGATTGTTCTGAAGGACGACAAAGACCTCGACGCCGGTACGTGCCTGAATGGCCGCGCTTTCAGCTTCCAGTCGATCCCGCGTCGTTTCAAACAGGGTACCGGTGCTGTCGAGCACATGGGGATGCGTCGGCGTGGCCGTGGCGGGTCCGGCACAAAGGACCAGCGCGGCAATCACCCAGGCAGCGAACCGGCGGCTCATCAGATGACCTCGGGCTCAAGGCCGGACTGACGGCAGGCCGCCGTATAGGTGTTGGCCAGCAGGCAGGCGATGGTCATGGGGCCGACGCCGCCCGGCACCGGCGTAATGGCACCTGCGACCTGGACCGCCTCTTCAAAGGCGACGTCACCGACCACGCGCGTCTTGCCCTCTGCCGCCTGGGCCGGATCGGGATGTGCAATCCGGTTGATGCCGACATCAATGACAGTCGCCCCCGGACGGATCCAGGCCCCGCGGATCATCTCTGGACGTCCGACCGCAGCGACCAGAATGTCCGCCCGGCGACACACCTCGGGAAGATCGCGGGTCCGGGAGTGCGCGACCGTCACGGTACAATCCGCGCCGAGAAGGAGCTGTGCCATGGGCTTTCCGACGATGTTGGATCGCCCGACAATCACGGCTTCGGCACCCGAAAGAGAGCCGAGTTCGGCCTTGAGCAGCATCAGGCAGCCCAAGGGTGTGCAGGGAACCAGACCTGGCAGGCCGACGGCCAGACGCCCGGCGTTGACGATGTGGAATCCGTCCACGTCCTTGTCGGGATTGATGGCAGCCAGGACAGCCATCGTGTCCAGATGCGCCGGAAGCGGCAACTGAACGAGAATGCCGTGGACCGCAGGGTCGGCATTCAGGCTCTGGACAAGGGCGTCGAGGGTGGCCTGGTCGGTTTCGGCGGGCAGGGCATGTGTGAAGGAGGCAAAGCCGGCCTCCTGGGCGCGCAGTCCCTTGTTGCGGACATACAGCCGACTGGCCGGGTCCTCGCCGACAATCACGACCGCCAGCCCAGGCGTGACACCCCGGCTTGCCCTGAGGTTGGCCGCCGCCACGCCGACCCGCTCCACGACGCTCGCTGAAAAGGCCTTGCCGTCGATCAGGCGCGCGCGTCCCATCGGTCTAAACCTCCAGAAAATCAGGAATCGTGGCTGCAGGACTGATTTACATTCGTGCCGTCCGCGCGTCTATCATTGAGGCGGATCAGGGAGGTCAATATGACTAGGTACAGTCTCGCCATCACCACGGCGCTGGCGGTTGTTTTCGCCGCGACGGCAAGTCAGGCGGCCCGGCAACCTGATCCCGTCGATGCTTCGGATGTGTGGGTCGAGCCGGCCATGGTCGCCCTGGGAGACACGGTCAGCGGGACGCTGGCGGAGGGCGATTCCCGGACCAGCGCCGACGGCCTGATGGATCGCTACGTCATGGACCTTGAGGCCGGCACGCGGGTCGAGCTCACTATGAGGTCGGACGCGTTTGATACCTACCTGATCGCCGGCATCGTTCGACCGGATGGCTTTGAGCAGATTGCCCTGGACGATGATGGCTTGGGCGAGGGGCTGAATTCGCGCCTTCGGTTTACCGCTGCAGAGGCGGGTCGCTACGAGGTCAGAGCGCGAGGCTTCGCCGCGACGGGGGAAGGTGACTACACCTTGACCACCGCAGCGCGCACGGATGAGGCGACGGCGCGGCCTGCAGGCTCGATTGCCTATGGCGGCCAGGCCCATGGCACGCTTTCGCCCGAAGATACGCCGATAGAGTGGGCGGCGGAATATCGCTACGACGCCTATCGATTCCAGGCGCGGGCCGGAGACAGGCTTGAGGCCTCGCTACGATCCGACGATTTTGACACCACCCTGATGCTGATGTCGGAATCCCGCTGGGGCGTCGTCGAGCAACTGGCCTTTGATGACGACGGCCTGGGGGAGGGCACGAACTCCCGGCTGATCTTCTTTGCGCCGGAAGATGGCGAATACGCCCTTTGGGTTTCCAGCTACGGACCTGACGAGGCCGGTGCCTACAACCTGACCCTGACCCATTTGCCGCCTCTACCGAGCCCGACGCCCATCGCCATGGGAGAGACGCTTTCGGGCTTGCTCGAAACGGCCGATCCCGTCGGTGAAACGGGGGGGCCATACGATGCCTTCGTCCTGCATGCCGAGGCCGGTCAGCGCCTGGAGATCACTACGGATTCAACCTCGTTCCCGACGACGCTCGGCATCGGCCAGGTGGCCGGGATAGCCGGCTGGGAGGCTCTTGCCTACGGTGACAACTACGCCGGTGATCGAACGAACTCGCGGCTATTGTTCTCGCCGGCATCGACGGGCGACTACCTCGTCCGCGTGATTGGCGTCGAGGCGACCATGCGCGGTGACTATACCGTCTCGGTCCGTGATCGAGGCCCGTTGCCGCCGCCGCCGCCGCCCGGTTCCATTCGCGTCGGTGACAGCCTGGCCGGCTCGCTCCAGGAAGGCGACGGCGTCGATACCGATGAAAAGTACTTCGACGAATATGATGTCCAGACGCAGGCCGGTCAGCGGCTGTCGCTCACGGTCCGCTCTGACACTTTTGACACCTATCTGGAGGTCTATCGTCGCCAGGCCGACGGGACCTTTGCCGAGGTCATGTCGGACGACGACAGCGGCGGCGATCTGGATTCGCGCGGACTGCTGCGGGCCGAAGGCGGCGACTACCGCGTGCGGGTCACGTCGTTCGGCATGGGGGAGACCGGTGACTACACTCTCGCCATCCGCGATCTGGGAGCCGTTGCCAGACCCGCCGCCCTGGCCTGGGGACGTACGATTAGCGGTCAGATTGACGACAACGATGCCCTGTCGGAGTCAGAGACACGCTACGACAGCTATCGCTTCCGACTGAACGACCGCGAGCGGGCGCAGTTCATTGCGCAATCTGACGCCTTTGACACGCTGCTCATCGTCACCCGGGAAGGTCCCGACGGCTTTGAGATCATCACCTATGACGACGATGGCATGGGCGACGGCACCACCAATTCCCGCATGGTCATAACCGCCGATCAGGCTGGCGACTATGAGCTGTGGGTCATGCCGCTCGATCCGGCGACATCGGGATCCTATACCGTTACCGGACGTGACCTCGGCCCGAGTCCGGAGCCACGCTCCATCGCGCTGGGCGAAACGGTCGAAGGGTCGCTCCAGGACGGTGACGGGGTGGCCTATGAGGGGATGACCTACGACGCCTATCGTTTCGAGGGGCAGGCGGGCCAGCGAATCCGCGTCGATATGCACGCGATCGCGTTCGATACCTTCCTCCTGGTGGGAGTCCACGGCCCTGGTGGTCTGACGGCCATTGCCGAGAACGACGACAGTGGAGCGGGAACCGATTCCTCGGTGATGCTGACCCTGCCCAGCGACGCACGCTACGAAATCTGGGCCAGTAGCTACGCCGTGGGCGAGACGGGCGACTATTCGCTGATCCTGACGGACATGGGCCCTGAACCCGAACCGGGGAGCCTGCTGATCGGATCCACGATCCGTGGCGCGCTGAGTGAGCAGGATCCCATGGCCGTCGATGGCATCTATTACGACGCCTACAGGTTTTCTGCCCAGGCGGGGCGGGCCGTTCGAATTACCGCGACGTCCAACACCATCGATTCCTATCTCCAGCTTGGACAGATGGACGGGCGGATCTTCAATATCCTGCAAGAGGACGACGACGGCCTGTCGGATCTCAATTCCCTGATCACCTTCACGCCCGAAACGGACGGGACCTATGTGGTGCGCGTTCGCAGCTATGGAGCGGGCGAGGTCGGTGACTACGTCCTGACGGTCGAGGACGCGCCGACCGAATAGGTCAGGCGTCGCTCAGGCCGGGCGAGAAATTGAGGAAGCGGCCACTCTGGATCAGGGTGGCCGCCGCCGTCAGATCCGGTGCGAAATAGCGGTCAGCCTCATAGGGGGCGGCAATCTCGCGAACCGCAGCAACCACGCCCTCAAGTGCGCGAGAGCTTCGCAGCGGGCGGTGGAACTCGACCCCTTGCGCGCCCGACAGCAACTCGATGCCGACCACAACCGCCGTATTGGCGGCCATGTCGAGCAGACGACGGGCCCCATGGGCGGCCATGGAGACGTGATCCTCCTGGTTGGCCGAGGTCGGCACCGTGTCGACGCTGGCGGGGTGGGCCAGGATGCGGTTCTCCGCGACCAGGGCGGCGGCGGTTACCTGGGCAATCATGAAGCCGGAGTTGAGGCCGGATTCGCGCACGAGGAAGGCGGGCAGGCCGCTCATTTTCGGATCGACCAGAATCGAGGTGCGCCGTTCGGACATATTACCGATTTCGCACAGCGCCATGGCGATCTGGTCGGCGGCGAAGGCAACCGGCTCGGCGTGGAAATTGCCGCCCGAGATAACGTCGCCCTGTTCGAAGAAGACCAACGGATTGTCGGTGACCGCATTGGCCTCGATCAGCAGGGTCTTGGCCGCCATGCGCAGTTGGTCGAGAATCGCGCCCATGACCTGCGGCTGGCAGCGCAGGGAGTAGGGATCCTGAACCTTCTCGCAGTCGTGGCGATGGCTTTCGCGGATGTCCGAACCGGCCAGCATGGCCCGCAGGGTCTGGGCGACCTCGATCTGGCCCTTGTGCCCGCGCAGGTCGTGGATGCGGGGATCAAACGGCGCGTCTGAGCCACGCAGCGCGTCCACCGAAAGGCCGCCGGCGGTGAGGGCGGCGGCAAAGACAGCCTCGGCACGCAGCAGGCCGGCGAGGGCTGTCGCGGTCGAGAACTGGGTGCCATTCAACAGCGCCAGACCTTCCTTGGGACCGAGGGTGATCGGCGTCAGGCCCGCGCGGGCCAGACCTTCGACGGCGGACAGGGTTTCGCCATTCTGGCGGGCCTCACCGACGCCGAGCAGGACGGCGCTCATGTGGGCCAACGGTGCCAGGTCGCCGGAGGCCCCGACGGATCCCTTCGACGGGATGACCGGCAAGACGTCATGCTCGACCAGCGAGATCAAAGCCTGAAGCGTCTCCCCACGAATCGCGGAGGCCCCCTTGGAAAGCGAAGCGATCTTCAGCACCAGCAGGAGGCGCACGATATCATCGGGCAGGGGCTCGCCGACGCCGCAGGCGTGGCTGAGAACCAGGTTGGTTTGCAGCGTCTCGAGGTCGGCGCGGTCAATCCGCGTATTGGCCAGCAGGCCAAAACCGGTGTTGACGCCATAGACGGTTTGACCGGTTTCGATGATGGCGGCGACCGTTGCGGCCCCGGCATCCACCGAGGCCCAGGCCCGGTCCGACAGGGAAATGGACACCGGCGCGTCCAGAATGGCACGGATGTCTGACAGGGTGAGCGGCGACGAGCCGATGACGATCTGGGTCAAGTTCAGGCCTCCAGGCTCGGAAGGTTCAGGCCGTTTTCGCGCGCGCACTCGCGGGCGATGTCATAGCCGGCGTCGGCGTGGCGCATGACGCCGGTGGCCGGGTCGTTCCAGAGGACGCGCTCCAGCCGCTTGGCGGCCTCGGGCGTGCCGTCGGCAACAATGACGACGCCGGAATGCTGGGAGTAGCCCATGCCGACTCCGCCGCCGTGGTGCAGCGAAACCCAGGACGCACCGCCCGCTGTATTGAGCAGGGCGTTCAGCAGCGGCCAGTCGGAGACGGCATCTGATCCGTCCATCATGGCCTCGGTTTCGCGGTTCGGGCTGGCGACCGAACCGCTGTCGAGGTGGTCACGGCCGATGACGATGGGGGCCTTGAGTTCGCCGGACGCGACCATCTCATTGAACATCAGACCGGCGCGATGGCGGTCGCCCAGACCGATCCAGCAGATCCGGGCCGGCAGACCCTGAAAGGCGATCCGTTCTTTGGCCATGTCGAGCCAGCGGTGCAGGCCGGCATTGTCCGGGAACAGCCGCTTCATCGCTTCGTCGGTCTTGTGGATGTCTTCGGGATCACCCGACAGGGCCGCCCAGCGGAACGGCCCGATGCCGCGACAGAAGAGCGGGCGGATGTAGGCGGGCACGAAGCCGGGGAAATCGAAGGCGTTCGTCACGCCCTCATCGAAGGCGACCTGGCGGATGTTGTTGCCATAGTCGGTGACGGGGATGCCCATCTTCTGGAAGTCGAGCATGGCCTGAACGTGAACGGCCATGGAGGCGCGGGCGGCCTTTTCGACCGAGGCCGGGTCAGAGACGCGTTTGTCTTCCCACTCGGCGACAGTCCAGCCCGACGGGAGGTAGCCGTTCACCGGATCGTGGGCCGAGGTCTGATCGGTGACGAGGTCTGGGCGGACGCCGCGCTTCACCATTTCCGGCAGGATGTCGGCGGCGTTGCCGAGCAGGCCGATGGAGGTCGGCTTGCCTTCGTTGAATGACTTTTGAAGCAGGGCCATGGCTTCGTCGATCGTCTCGGCCATGACGTCGAGGTAGCGCGTGCGAAGACGGAATTCGATGCGGCTGCGCTGGCACTCGATGTTGATGCTGGAAGCCCCGGCCATGGCGGCGGCGAGCGGCTGGGCTCCGCCCATGCCCCCCAGCCCTGCAGTCAGGATCCACTTGCCCGACCAGTCGCCGTCGTAGTGCTGGCGGCCCGCCTCGGCGAAGGTTTCGTAGGTGCCTTGAACGATGCCCTGGGTGCCGATGTAGATCCATGACCCGGCCGTCATCTGGCCGTACATCATCAGGCCCTTGCGATCGAGCTCGTTGAAGTGGTCCCAGGTCGCCCACTTGGGCACGAGGTTGGAGTTGGCGATCAGAACTCGGGGGGCGTCCTCGTGGGTGCGGAAAACGCCAACCGGCTTGCCGGACTGGACCAGCAGGGTCTGGTCGGGTTCGAGGGCTTTCAGCTCGGCGACGATGCGGTCGAAGCTGGCCCAGTCGCGAGCGGCCTTGCCGATGCCACCATAGACAACCAGGTCCTCGGGGCGCTCGGCGACGTCGGGGTCGAGGTTGTTCATGAGCATCCGCATGGCGGCCTCGGCCTGCCAGGTCTTGGCGGTTTTCTCAGGTCCGTGCGGAGCGCGAATGACGCGGGCGTTCTTGGGCGTATCGGCGGTGCTGGTCATGCGAGTCTCCCTGCAAACAGGGTGACTATTATGTCTAGACATTATTGGTGACAAGCTGCATTTTCACCCCATGCGCGGTGATCAACAGTTTGAGCCCCAGGCTGAGCCTCTGCACCGCCGCATTGCGCGGGACCTGGAACAGCGCATTGCATCGGGCGACTGGCGGCCGGGCCATCGTTTGCCGACCGAAGCCGAGCTGATGGCCGATTACGGTTGCGCCCGCATGACGGTGTCTCGCGCCGTGTCGGATCTGGCGGCACGCGGCCTGGTAGTGCGGCGCAAGCGGGCCGGGACAGTGGTGGCCCATCCGCCGGTGCATTCGTCAGCCCTGGTGGCTATCCCGGACATTCAGGCCGAGATTGAAGGGCGGGGCAGGAGCTATGCTCATCGGTTGCTGACGCAGGCCGTGCGACAGGCCGGCGCTGAGGATCACGGCCTGACGGGCTCCATCCTGGCCTTGCAAACCCTGCATCTGGCCGATGGGGTGCCGTTTGCCCTTGAGGATCGCCTGATCTCGCTGGCGACCGCGCCGGAGGCCGAGGCCGCCGATTTTGCCGCCCAATCGCCGGGCGGATGGCTCTTGGCCCACACACCCTGGACCGAGGCCGAGCACCGGATTTCCGCCATCAGCGCCGATCGCGAGATGGCGCAACTTCTGGCCCTGGATGCTGGGGCGGCCTGTCTGCGGCTGGAACGGAATACCTGGCGCGATGGCCAGGCCGTGACCTGGGCCTCGCAGATTTTCCCCGGATCAGCCTATGATTTGGTGGCGCGTTTCTCTCCGGTGAAAGGGTGAGCATGTCTGAAGCGTCTGAGGCTCTGGGTTGGCGGTCGATGGCCGATCTGGTGGGCGACCATCCCGATGCGCCGGTTACCCTGATCGGGGCGGGGGTCAATGAGCGGTCGTTGACACCGGGGCGCTGTGATCTGGGTCCCAAGGCGTTCCGGGCGGTGCTGCCGCGCTTTTCCACCTATGACGTCGAAACCGGCCTGGATCTGAGCCAGCGGGTCCATGACGGCGGCGATGTGGCGGTCAAGGCCATGAACCCCGCCGATGCCTTCGATCCGATCCGTGAGCGGGTCGCCCGCCATGCCGGAAGCGGTCTGGTCGTGCTGATCGGCGGCAACAACGCCATCACCCGGCCCGGTGTGCATGGCCTGGGCCTGGAGCGGGTCGGTGTGCTGACCCTGGATGCCCATTTCGACCTGCGCGACACCGATCAGGGCCTGACCAACGGCAATCCGATCCAGGCCCTGCTGGAGGATGGTCTGGACGGCCAGCGCATCAGCCAGATCGGCCTGGCTCCTTTTGCCAATACGAAGAAGGCCCACGACAAGGCCAAGGCGGCGGGCATCTCGGTACGCACCGCCCGCGAGTGCCGTGATCTGGGCACTGCCTTTGTCGTGGCCGAAGAGTTGGAGCGACTGTCAGGCCTGTGCGAGGTCATCTACGTCGACTTCGACATCGACGTCATCGACCGCAGCCAGTGGCCGGCCAGCCCCGGCGCCCGGCCCGGCGGTATTTCGGTGCAGGACTTCTTTGACGCCACCCGCGTGATCGGGGCGCACCCGTTGGTCAACGCCGTCGACCTGACGGAATACGACCCGTCGCTGGAAATCGGTGACCTGGGCAGTCTGACCGTCGGGCGCTGGTTCTGTGAGTTGCTGGCGGGATTTGCGCAGCGATGAAGGCTGACCTCCTGATCACCGACTGCCGCCTGGCCACGATGGTTGAGGGGGGCGAGCCCTATGGAGCCATCGACGATGGGGCCATGCTGATCGCCGACGGGCGCATTGCCTGGGTTGGTCGTCGCAAGGACCTGCCTGAGCATCAGGCTACCGAGACGCACCGGCTCGCCGGGCGCTGGGTGACGCCGGGGCTGATCGATTGCCACACGCACCTGGTCTTCGGCGGCGACCGTTCCGGCGAGTTCGAGCAACGGCTTCAGGGCGTCAGCTATGAAGAGATCGCTCGCGCGGGCGGCGGCATCGTCTCGTCGGTCGCGGCAACCCGGGCGGCGTCAGAGGATGAGCTCTACGACCTCGCCGTCGCCCGCCTGAAAGGCCTGACTGATACCGGTGTGACCACGGTCGAGATCAAGTCCGGCTATGGCCTGGATCGCGACAGTGAGCTGAAGATGCTGAGGGTGGCGCGCCGCATTGGCCGGGACGCCGGGGTGCGGGTGGCGACCAGCTATCTGGGCCTGCATGCCTTGCCACCGGAGTTCCGGGGGACCGAGCCGGGGCGGGATCGCGCCGCCTATCTGGATCTGGCCATCGACGACATCCTGCCGGCCGCTGCGGGGGCGGGGCTGGTCGATGCGGTCGATGCCTATTGCGAGCCCATCGCCTTCACGCCTGATGAGGTCGCCCGCCTGTTCGACAAGGCCCGGGCCCTCGACCTGCCGGTCAAGCTCCATGCCGATCAGCTGAGCGACAGCGATGGGGCGGCGCTGGCCGCTCGCTACAATGCCCTGTCGGCGGACCATATCGAATACACCTCTGGCGCCGGGGTGGCGGCGATGGCCGAGCACGGCGTGGTGGCGGTGCTGCTGCCGGGGGCCTTTTTGATGCTGCGCGAGACGACGTTGCCGCCAGTCGAGGCCTTGCGTCAGGCAAGGGTGCCGATGGCTGTGGCGACGGACTGCAATCCGGGCACCTCGCCCGTGGCCTCGATGACGGCCACCTTGAACCTGGCCTGCGTGCAGTTCCGACTGACGCCGGAGGAGGCGCTTGCCGGGGCGACCCGCAACGCGGCCCGGGCTTTGGGACTGGGTACGGAGATCGGCACTTTGGAGGTCGGCAAGGCCGCGGACCTGGCGGTGTGGGACATCACCCGGCCGGCGGAACTGAGCTACTGGCTCGGCAAGCCGCTGCTGAATCGACGGTATGTCGTAGGCCGATGACCGACGGCTTCACCTACGAAGAGCGTGAACCTTCGGCAGCGATCCGACCCTGGGTCCGTCGGATATGGACCTACACCCGGTCCGAGGCGGACGCGGAACCCCAACCCATCTGTGCGGACGGATGCCCGGAACTGATCTTCGATCTGGGTCCGCCGCACGAGGAGGTGCGGGCGGGTGGGGCCATGCAAATTCAGCCCGCTGCCATGCTGGTCGGTCAACTGACGCGGCCATTGTGGGTTCGGGCGCCTGGGCCGACGCGGGTGTTTGCGGTCAGGTTCGAACCGGACGGAGCGTTCGCGTGGCTGGGCCGCTCGCTGGACACCCTGACCGACACGCACGTCGATCTGCTGGAGATCCGCCCCGAATGGACGACCCAACTTCTCGGTGAGCTGGCGACGGCGGTTGATCCGCTTGAGCGTTTGGCCGAAGCCGTTGCCGGTGATCTTGTCGACGCGGCCCCGCCAGACCCGGCCATTCGGGAAGCGGTGACGGCGTTGCATGCAGACCAGCCGGTCAGCCTGGACCGGACGGGCCAGCGCAAGTTCCTGAAACGTGTCGGCATTCCTGCGCGGACGCTTCGGGCCATCTTGCGGTTTCGCAAGGTGTTCGACGCCATTGAGGCAGATGAGGGCGGTAGCTGGGTGTCGACGGCGTTGGCCGCGGGCTATTTTGATCAGCCACAGATGGCTCGCGACTTCCGGCGATTTCTCGGCTGTACGGCGACAGACTGGGCACGCCAGAAGACCGGACTGGCCCGCGCGCTGGTGTCGCAATCCTACAAGCCGCAGAATGAGGTTTCAGCCTAGAGGGCAGACATTGTTTTGGAGGGATCCATGCTCATTTCACTTCTCGCCGCCGCCCAGGTCGCCGCGGTGCCCGTCTCGGACCTGAACTGGCTCTCGGGCTACTGGCTGGAATGCACGCCCGGCCGCGAGGTGGCCGAGTACTGGTCGGATGCTCGCGGCAATGTGCTGTACAACACGACGGTCTCCGTCGAGGGCGAACGATCCCGCGCTGAGCGGACCGTGATTGCCAACATTGATGGGCGGCTGTCGTTCGTCTTTGAGCCGACGAGCCAAAGGCGGACCTTGTTCCCGGCGATCGAGGTCGGAGCTCAGCGCGTCGTTTTCGAGAACCTCGAGAACGATTTCCCGCACCGGGTCATCTATTCGCGCGACGGCGATGTCTTGACCGGGCGGATCGAAGGGACCATCGACGGGCAGGAACGGTCGATGGAATGGACCTACCAGTCCGCCGACCTGAATGCGCGTTGCCCGGAGAGTTGAATGCGTCTGGAAGAGGTGATGGATGAGTTCCGCGCCGTCGGAGCTCTGAGAGAAGGTCACTTCGTTCTGTCGTCGGGCCTGCACAGCCCGGTGTTCCTTCAGAAGAACCTGGTGTTCGCCCATCCCGAGCGATGCGAGCGGCTGTGCCGGGCACTGGCCGACAAGGTCCGCGCCGAGGTCGGAGAGGTCGACATCGTCGTGTCGCCGGCCATGGGCGGCGTCATTCCCGGCTATGAGACGGCGCGCCAGTTGGGCGTGCCGGCCCTCTATGTCGAGCGTGCCGATGGCACCTTTGTCCTTCGTCGCGGCTTTCAACTGGAGCCCGGGCAGCGGGTGTTGATGGTCGAGGATATTGTGACCACCGGCCTGTCATCGCGCGAATGTATCGAGGCGATCCGGGCGACGGGCGGAAATGTCGTCGCGGCGGCGTGCGTGGTTGATCGCTCCGGCGGCGAGGTCGATATTGGCGTGCCTCTCGTGGCGCTGGCCCGCATGAAGGTGCCGGCCTATCCAGCGGACAATCTGCCCCCCGAACTGGCGGCGCTTCCGGTGGAGGACCCGGGAAGTCGGAGGCTAAAGGCGTGAGCCTGGGTCCGCTGCGTCTGGGGGTCAATATCGACCATGTGGCGACCGTTCGGAATGCACGCGGCGGCGCCTTCCCTGATCCTCTTCGTGCGGCAGAGATGGCTCTCGAAGCCGGTGCCGATGGGATAACCGCCCATCTGCGTGAGGACCGCCGGCATATTTCGGACCTGGATATTGCCCGGCTGACGGACCTGCTGGAGGCTGCGGGCCGACCGCTCAACCTCGAGATGGCTGTGACCGATGAGATGATCGGCATTGCCCTCAAGCACCGCCCACATGCCGTTTGCCTGGTGCCGGAACGACGCGAGGAGCGGACGACCGAGGGCGGTCTGGACGTGGCCGGTCAGATGGACCTGATTCTTCCAGCTGTGCGGCGGCTCCGGCAGGCCGGCAGCCGGGTGTCCCTTTTCGTCGGTGCCGATCCCGATCAGGTCGAAGCGGCAGCAGCGGTTGGGGCTCAGGTTGTTGAACTGCACACCGGGGCCTTTTGCGATTTCCTGCGCGAAGGGCGTGCCCGCGAGGCGGGAGCGGCCCTTGATGCCCTGAGGAATTCCGCCAGCCAGGCCGGCGATCTGGGCCTGGAGGTTCACGCCGGGCATGGGCTGGATTTTGAGACGGCTCCCGTTCTGGCCGGAATTCCCCAGGTGGTTGAGTTGAACATCGGTCACTTTCTAATCGGCGAAGGAATTTTCGTCGGTCTGACTGCCGCCATTCGCAGAATGCGCGCAGTCATGGATGCCGGGCGCGCGGAGATCGCCGGATGATCATCGGCATTGGTTCGGACCTGTCCGATATCCGTCGAATCCACGCCAGTCTGGATCGGTTCGGAACGCGTTTTACACAGCGGTGTTTCACCGAACTTGAGCGTCGGCGTTCGGACCGCAAACCGGACCCCGCAGCCAGCTACGCCAAGCGTTTCGCGGCGAAAGAGGCCTGCGCCAAGGCGCTGGGGACAGGCATGCGAGGGGCGGTCTATTGGCGTGATATGGGGGTCGTAAATCTGCCCTCGGGGCAGCCGACGATGGCGCTGACGGGTGGGGCTCTGGCGCGTCTGAACAGCCTGGTTCCAGAGGGGTGTGAGGCCCGGATTCACCTGTCGCTGACCGACGAGTATCCCTATGCTCAAGCCTTCGTTGTCATCGAAGCCTTGCCCCTGTCATAATGAACCGTTAGCCAGTATCGTTTTCTGGGGTCGGGGTTCTCGTAATGAGCGAACAAGACAATACGCCTGAGCATGGCGAGGACGCGGTCAATTCGCCCGCTCCCGAGCCGGCTCCCGAGCCCGCCGCTGAAGCCGCGCCTCATGCGCCGCTAGAGGACGCGCCCGCGCACGAGACCGTGGCCGAAGAGGCCACGGTACAGGACGTTGTGGCCGATCCCGATCCTGAGCCTGCGCATGACGGTCTGGCCGAGCCGGAGCCGGTGGCAGAGGCTGTCGCCGAAACCGCTCACGAGACGGTCGTAGAGTCGGTGCCGGAAGCTGTCGAAGCGGAGGTTCCCGCCTCCGATAGCGCGCCTGTCAGTACGTTTGACGGTCTGGTGCCGGAATCTGCCAACGCCCCGCCTGCTGTGGAAGAGGCCCCTGAAGCCGTGGTCGCGGAGATCGAAGAGGCTGTCGTGGTGGCCGAGCCGGTTCCCGTCGTCGCCTCTGAAGTTCAAGACGCCGTCACGGCCGAGCCGGTCGGTGAGGCCAAGGTCGCGGCCGCCGAGGTCGTTGAAACGGTGGCGGTCGAACCCGAAGTCGCTCCGATCCCCGACCCGGTCGAACCTGAGGCGGGTTCGGCGATTGATCCGGCAGTGTTGGCAGCCGGAGCGGCTGCGGCCGGGGCCGTCGCGGGTGCGGCTGCAACCGCCGCGCCCCGTCCGATCTGGAGTGATCAGGGCGACGCGCCGTTCGATGACGGCGAGGCCGAGCGTCCGGGCCGTCAAGGTCGCCCAGAGAAGGCCAAGCGCGAAAGCGGCGGCTTCTTCGCCGAGCTGTTCGATATCGTGCGAACTGTCATCTACGCGCTTCTGATTGCCATGGTCGTGCGGATCTTCTTCTTTCAGCCGTTCACCATTCCGTCTGCCTCGATGGAGCCGAACCTTTATGAGGGCGACTACATCGTCGTGTCGAAGTGGTCCTATGGCTATTCGCGGCATTCGATGCCGTGGAGCCCGCCGCTGTTTGAGGGTCGTATCCTGAGCCACATGGCCGAGCGTGGGGACATTGTCGTGTTCAAGCGCCCGAATAACGATGGTCAAGGCTACACCGACTACATCAAGCGGATCATCGGCCTGCCGGGTGACACCGTCCAGATGATTGCCAACCGCCTGTATATCAACGGCGAGGTCGTGCCGGATGTCGTCGTGGAGGCGGCACAGGTGCGCGGGGCCTTCCAGGGCCAGACGCCGATCCAGCTGCGAGAGACGCTGCCGGGCGGGCATGAGTTCCGTATCCAGGACTTCGGCCCAGGCTCTCCCAGTGACGACACGGATGCCTTCACCATCCCCGAGGGCCACTATTTCGTCATGGGCGACAACCGCGATGACTCGATGGACAGCCGTTATGTCTGGGAAGCGGGCGGGGTGGGTCTGGTTCCGCATGAAAATCTGGTCGGCAAGGCCCAGGTGATCCTGTTCTCCTGGACTCCGGGGGCGTCCCTTGGGAATCCGGTGAGCTGGTTCAGCAATGCCCGAACCGAGCGGTTCTTTACCGACCTGGAATGAACGCACGCGAGAAGGCGATTGCCGCCCTCGAGGCGCGGATCGGCCACATCTTTCAGGACCGCGACCTTCTGGAGCGCGCGCTCACCCATCCGAGCGTGACAGAGGGCGCGCGCCCGACGCGGCACTATGAGCGGCTGGAGTTTCTGGGGGATCGGGTTCTCGGGCTTTTGACCGCCGAGCGGTTGCTGGCGCTGTATCCGAACGAACGCGAAGGGGTGCTGTCGCCGCGCCTGGCCCAACTGGTCAATGGCCAGGCCTGCGCCCGGGTAGCGCGACGGATCGATCTGGGCCCGGCGCTTCGCCTGTCGCCTGGGGAAAGCAAGTCGGGCGGTCGCGACAAGTCGACGATCCTGGGGGATGCCGTCGAGGCCTTGATGGCCGCGGTCTATATCGATGGGGATCTGGACACGGCCCGTGCCTTCTTCATGGAGGCCTGGTCCGAGGAGTTTGCCGCGATCGGCGAGGCGCGCGCGCTTGACCCCAAGACCGAGCTCCAACAGTGGGCGCAGGGCCGGGGGGTGCCTTTGCCGACCTATGAGGTCATTCGGCGGACCGGGCCTGACCACGCGCCGGAGTTCGTCGTCGAGGTTTCGGTCAACGGGCTCGACCCGGAACAGGGCCGGGGTCGATCCCGACAGGCGGCGGAAAAGGCTGCCGCCATTGAAATGTTGCTCAAGCGCGAAGGACCGAAATGAGCGAAGTGACCCGGGCCGGCTTTGTCGCCCTGATCGGCGCGCCGAACGCCGGGAAATCAACATTGACCAATCGGTTGGTCGGTTCGAAGATTTCGATTGTTACCCGCAAGGTCCAGACGACGCGCTTTCCGGTCCGCGGGGTGTTTGTCGAGGGCGGGTCCCAGGTCGTGCTCGTAGACACGCCCGGCATCTTCAAGCCGCGCAGGCGGCTGGATCGGGCCATGGTCGCCTCCGCCTGGGGCGGCGCCGAGGGTGCCGATGCGGTGGTCCATCTGGTGGACGTGCAGTCGGAACTGGCGGTGCGGGAAAACCGCGCCAAGGCGGCCGACCATCGCCAGATCGAAGATGCCCAGGCCATTACCGAGGGGCTGAAGGCCTCCGGGCATCCGGCGATCCTCGCGCTCAACAAGATCGACGGCATCAAGCGCGACAGTCTTCTGGCGGTGACACAAAGCTATTTTGATACCGGAGCCTATAGCGAAGTCTTCATGATTTCGGCGAGCCAGGGATCCGGTGTCGAGGATCTGAAAGCCCGCCTGGCCTCGCTGATGCCGGAAGGGCCGTGGCTCTATCCTGAGGATCAGACGGCAGACCTGTCGATGCGGCTCCTGGCGGCCGAGATCACGCGCGAGAAGATCTATCTGCGGGTCCACGACGAGCTTCCCTATGCGGCCGCCGTCGAAACGACGGCCTTCGAGGATCGGCCAGACGGCTCGGTTCGCATCGAACAGAACATCTATGTCGAGCGCGACAGCCAGCGTTCCATCGTGCTGGGCAAGGGCGGCCAGACCCTGAAGTGGATCGGGCAGGCCGCGCGGGAGGAACTCGGCGAGATGATGGACCGCAAGGTGCACCTGTTCCTCACCGTCAAGACCGACGAGCGATGGGCCGAGCGGCGTGACCTCTATGGCCAGGTCGGTCTGGATTTCGACGTATAGAGCTCGTCCGGGCGAAACCTGAGGAGGCGTCAATGATAGGGGTATGGGCATCAGGAGCGGCTATTCTAGCTCTGGCCACCGCCGGTCAGCCGGCTCCCGATACGGCGGAAGCGCAGATCGCGGGATCGCTCGACACGCTGCACGCCGCCGCAACGCGGGTGGATGCGACGACCTATCTGGGCCGCCTGGACCCGGACGTCGTGTGGATCGGCAACGATGTGACGGAGCGCTGGACCTATCCCGAGTTCGAGGCCTTTGTGGCTCCGTACTTCGAGCGGGGTGAGGGCTGGACCTACTCGGCCCGCGAGCGGCGGGTCTGGCTGGCCCCTGATCCGTGCGAGTGCCTGGCCTGGGTCGATGAGGTTCTGGATTCCCGGACCTATGGAACGGCGGTCAGCAATCTGGTCATGCGGCGGTCCGGCGACGGAGACTGGCGTATCTGGCGCAATGCCCTGACGTACCCGATCCCGAACGACCTGGCCCGCGAGATGACTGGGGATATCAAGGCCTGGGAGGAGGCCAATCCTCAGCCGCCGCGGTTGCCGGAGTTGCTGACGGTGGAGACGCTCCCGATCAACGACCTGCTAGACGCCCTGCATCAGGCCGCCTCCGAGGCGGACGGGCCGACCTATTTTTCGCTGTTCACGCCTGACGCTGCCTATCGTGGAACCGATGTGACGGAGCTTTGGACGGTCGCTGAATTTCGGGCCTATGCCGAACCCTACTTCAGCCAGGGACGTGGTTGGACCTATGTGCCACGCGAGCGGCACATCGCCATTGCCCCGACCGAGTGCGGCTGTGTCGCCTGGTTCGACGAGATCCTGGACAGTGCCAGCTATGGGACCAGCCGCGGAACGGGCGTGGTCGTGCGCGGTGACGATGGAACCTGGCGGATCGCTTACTACGCCCTGACCTTCCCGATCCCGAACGCCCTGGCGCGCGACATGACGGGGCAAATCCGGGCCTGGCAGCCCGCCAACGATCCGGTCGAGCCATGAGGCTCGGATGGCTGGCGGTCGTGGGCGTGTCACTCGCGGCCTGCGAACTGGGAGGGCCGCCGGAGGTCGAATATCGCGTGCTGTCCCACAGCGCCGACATGGTTTCGGCAAGCCTGACGCTGTGTGGCCAGGCTCACGAGATGGAACGCCGGGACGGGGTCTGGGTCGCGCGCGTACCAGTGACCTGTGAAGGCGGCGGCCTGATTGTGGTGCGTCTGGCGGATGGCGCGTCCGTCAGCTGTTCGGGCGACTATGTGGAACCGGACATGCATCCGACGACCTATGGCTATGTGGCCTCCTCGACGGGCTGTGCCTTCGCGCAGTAGGACGGGCCATGGAGTTTCAAGATGACGCCTTTGTTCTGGGCGCACGGTCGCACGGAGAGACGGGCGCGCTGGTCGACCTGCTGACGCGCGATCATGGGCGCATCCTGGCCTATGTGGCCGGCGGTGCGTCGCGGAAGATGAAGCCGCACCTGCAGCCGGGCTCACGGGTGCTGGCGGACTATCGAGCGCGGACCACCGAGCACCTCGGGTCGGTCAGGCTGGAGCCGGTGGGCGAGGGGGCTTCCGCCCTGTTCGATGACCCGTTGGCCTTACAGGGCCTGACGGCGGCGGCGGCGGTGGCGCAAGGGGCGTTGCATGAGCGCGAGCCGCATCCGGGGGCGTTTCTGGCCCTGGAGGCTCTGGCCGAGGCCCTGGTGCATCGGGAGGTCTGGCCGGCGGTCTTTGTGCGGTACGAGCTGGGCCTGCTGGATGCGTTGGGGTTCGGGCTGGACCTGAAGGTCTGTGCGGCCACGGGGGCGACGACAAACCTGGTCTGGGTCAGTCCGCGGACAGGCCATGCCGTGTGTCTGGAGGCTGGACTGCCCTATGCCGAGCGGTTGCTGCCGCTGCCGGCATTTCTGGTGTCGAGCCGCAATCCGCTGGAGCCGGGCGACATCGGCAAGGGGTTCGCCCTGACCGGTTTCTTCCTGGAGCGGCACGTTTTCCATCCGTTGGACAAGCCCTTGCCAGAGGCACGTGAGCGGCTTGTGGAAAAGCTGGAGACAGCGGGGCTTCTTTGAGGCGCAGGTCATGCGTGGCCGGCGAGAATCCGCTAGATCAGACACATGACCCTTTTGACGCCTCCGCCCGAAGATGGTGGCCGCATTGTCGACGAGCCGCTTTCGGAAGCTCTGTCGCGGCGGTATCTCGCCTACGCCTTGTCGACGATCTCGTCGCGCGCCCTGCCGGATGTTCGCGATGGGCTGAAGCCGGTTCATCGGCGGCTGCTCTACGCCATGCACCGGATGCGGCTGAACCCGGAGGGGGCGGCCAAGAAATGCGCCAAGGTGGTCGGCGAGGTGATGGGCAGTTTCCACCCGCACGGCGACCAGTCGATCTATGACGCCCTGGTCCGTCTGGCCCAGGATTTCGCCCAGCGGTATCCGCTGGTCGACGGGCAGGGGAACTTCGGCAATATCGACGGGGATAACCCGGCGGCCATGCGTTACACCGAGTGCCGCCTGACCGCGGCGGCGGCGCTGCTGATGGATGGGATCGACGAGGATGTCGTCGATTTCCGCCCCACCTACGACGGTGAGGAAGAGGAGCCAGTCGTCGTGCCGGCGGGCTTCCCGAACCTGCTGGCCAACGGGGCGGCGGGGATTGCGGTGGGGATGGCGACCTCGATCCCGCCCCACAATGCGATGGAGCTGATCGACGGCTGCCTGGCGATGCTGGACGATCCGCAGGTGTCGACCGAGGCCCTGATGGCCTTTGTGCCGGGGCCGGATTTTCCGACCGGCGGCGTCATTGTCGAGAAGGCCGCCTCGATCCTGGATGCCTATCAGACGGGGCGCGGGTCGATCCGTGTGCGGGCGCGCTACACGGTCGAAGACCTTGGACGGGGCATGTGGCAGGTGGTCGTCACCGAGATCCCGTACCAGGTCCAGAAGGGCAAGCTGATCGAGGATCTGGCCGGTCTGATCGACGCCAAGAAGGCACCGTTGCTGGCCGATGTGCGGGATGAATCCGCCGAGGACCTCCGCATTGTGCTGGAGCCGAAGAGCCGCACGGTCGAGCCGGAGCATTTGATGGAGAGCCTGTTTAGGCTGTCGTCGCTGGAGAACCGGTTCTCGGTCAATATGAACGTGCTGGATGCGTCGGGCGCGCCGCGGGTGATGGGACTGAAGGCGTGCTTGCAGGCCTTCCTTGATCACCGGCGCGAGGTGCTGGTCCGGCGGGCGCGGTTCCGCCTGGAGAAGATCGAGCGGCGGCTGCATCTGCTGGATGGTTTGCTGATCGCCTTCCTCAATCTGGATGAGGTGATCCGAATTGTGCGTGAGGCCGAGCATCCGAAGGCGGAGCTGATCGCGCGGTTCGGCCTGACGGAGATGCAGGCCGATTACATCCTCGATACGCGACTGAGGAATCTGGCGCGGCTGGAGGAGATGACCCTCAAGAAGGAACACGGCGAGCTGCTCGAGGAGCGGGCCGGGATCGCCGATCTGCTCGACAGTGACCGCAAGCAGTGGAAGCTGGTCGGGGCCGGGCTGAAGGACGTCAGGAAGCAACTGGCGGCGGGCGATGCCGGCCGGGCCGAGCGTCCGAGCGGCGTGACCGGGCGGTCCAGCTTTGGCGAGGCGGCGGAGACGGCGGCAGCGGCCCCGGTCGAGGCCTTCATCGTGCGCGAGGCGATCACGGTTGTCCTGTCCGAGCGCGGCTGGATCCGGGCGGCCAAGGGCAAGGTCGAGGACCCGTCGGAGCTGAAGTTCAAGGAAGGCGACAAGCTGGCCTGGCTGGTTCCCGCCGAGACGACAGACAAGCTGTTGATCTTCGCCTCGGATGGGCGGGCTTTCACCCTGGGCTGCGACAAGCTGCCGAGCGGGCGCGGGCATGGCGAGCCGCTCAGGCTGATGCTCGACCTGGAGGAGGGTGCCGAGCTGGTCGCAGTGATGGCGCATCAGCCGGGCCGTAAGCTGGTGATGGCGTCGGAGGCCGGCTACGGCTTCATCCTGCCGGAGGATGAGGCCCTGTCGGCGCGCCGGGCCGGCAAGCAGGTGATGAACGGCGTGGCCAAGGTCTGTACCCCGGCGGACGGCGACCATGTGGCGGTGCTGGGCAAGGCCGGCAAGGTGCTGGTCTTCCCGCTGGCCGAACTGCCCGAGATGCCACGCGGCAAGGGGGTCAAGCTGACTTCCGACAAGAAGGGTATGGCTGATCTGGCGGTATTTACAGCAGAAACCGGGCCAACCTGGCCCGAGACGGGCGGGCGGACGCGGCAATGGCCGGACTGGCGCGACTGGCTCGGCAAGCGAGCTCAGGCCGGCAAGGTGGCACCGCGCGGGATGAAGCGCTTGCGGGCTTAGGCGAGACGCCAGCGGGGATGCGACGGCTCAGCCAGGCCGGAAATAGTGCACTGTGAAAACACGGTGCAAAAGGTGCAAAAGGTGCAAAAAGCTCTTGTAACCCATTGATTTTCGGTGGGTGGATCCAGTTGGATTTTGCACTGTCGGGTACAATGTGTTCGACCCGGACATCATAAGGCGACCCAAGGGGGCGGGGAGAAGTTCGTAGGGGGTCGAGTTGAAGATCTCTGATCCGTCAGGGCCGGGCCATTGGCTTTGATCGTGTGTGATCCCTGACGCGACTATCCGGCCACCCATCATCGCGTGGGTCGCCGGGTTTGTGCCTGGTGGGTCGACGGACTGGGATGATGGGGCCCCGGAACAAGTCCGGGGACGACGAGCGGCGAGGCCCAAGACTGTTTCCCGACCGCATTTTCCCATGCGCGTCATCCTCTGACTTGATCAGAGGATCGGACGTCGAGTTGAGGGGCTCATCCGCGAAGGGCTGGGCAACGGAGTGTCTGGTCCTCGGGTCAAGCCCGAGGACGACGAGATGTTGGGTTAGTCCTGGCCTTCAAGCGCCGCCAGAGCCTGGCGGTTTTCGTCGAGGCTGGCCTGGGCGGCGGCGCGGAGCTCTGCATCGTCTGATGTCTCGAGAGCGGCCTCTGCAATCATGATCTGGCGTCTGAGCTCGTCGATCTCGCTCTGTTGCGAGACGCCATGGCCCGAACGCTCTTCTTCCTGCTGCATACGGGCCAGTTCCGCCTCGGCGTGATTGTTGGCCGCCTCTTCGCGCAGGGCTTGCTCGACCGGATCGCCGCCGCCTTCGCAGGCGGTCAGGATCAAGGCCGAAACAACGAGGAGAGAAAACCTAGCGCGCATCGGGCCAGATCGACTGGTCGGTGCGACTGTCGCGGTGCGTGACGGAGGTGGGCGCGCGATTGCTGTGCTCGGGGATCAGATCGGCGATGACGGCATAGAGCCGGTCAGCGGCAGCGGCACTGGAGGTGTGAATGCACAGGTTGGATTCGCCTTCGCGGCCCCAGGGCGTTTCGACAACCGAGGCGACCCCGGCATCGCCGTCGATGATATTCTGGATTTCGACCTTCAACTGATGATCCACGCCCATGGCGTAGCTGCCGAAGACGACGGTGACGTCGCAGGCGTCGTCTGCTCCGCCCGAGACCGGCGGAACCGTGGCGCAACCGGCAAGGGCCAGCGCAGACAAGGCCAGCCCGCGGATCATGCCCGGCCCTCCATATAGGCGGGCAGCCAGGCCTCATGCATTTCGCGCAGGTGCGCCAGGGGGATGCGGAACAGCTCACCCGAGGCGAAGTCGGATCCCTTGGCGTGGCCGACGACGGACGCGTGCAGGCCGGCGGATTGCGCCTGTTCGATCAGGGCGGCGGCGTCGGTGACGGCGACCAGATAGCGCGCCTGATCCTCACCGAAGAGGAAAATGTGGGCGTGGGCCTCGGACGTCGCATCCAGCTCGATCCCGCAATCGCTGGCCAGGGCCATGTCCGCTGCCGCCCCGACCAGACCCCCGTCAGACAGGTCGTGCACGCACGTCAGTTCGCCCGCCTCGATCAGGCCGCGCACGAAGTCGCCGGTCTTGCGCTCCAGCGCCAGATCAACCGGTGGCGGAGCCCCGTCTTCGCGGCCCAGGACCTCGCGCAGATAGATGGACGCGCCCAATTCGCCGTGGGTTTCGCCGATCAGCACCAGGGTATCGCCCTCGGCCATGGTTCCGAAGCCGACGGTGACGTCATAGTTGGGTAGAAGGCCGACCGCGCCCACGGTCGGGGTTGGCGGAATCGCGACCCCATTGGTTTCGTTGTAGAGCGAGACGTTGCCGCTCACGACCGGGAAGTCGAGAGCACGGCAAGCCTCGGCCATGCCGTCAGTGGCGCGCACGATCTGGCCCATGATCTCGGGCCGCTGCGGATTGCCGAAATTCAGGTTGTCGGTGATGGCGATCGGGCGCGAACCCACGGCAGTCAGATTGCGCCACGCCTCGGCGACGCACTGTTTGCCGCCCTCATAGGGGTCGTTCTGAACATAGCGGGGGGTGCAGTCCGATGTGACCGCCAGCCCCTTGTCGGTGCCATGCACCCGCACCACGCCCGCGTCCGCGCCGGTGGCGGAATCCTGCAGGGTGTCGGCCATGACGTGGCGGTCGTACTGTTCCCAGATCCAGCGTTTGGAGGCCATGTCGGGGCAGCAGACGACCGACAGCACCGCGTCGGTCCAGCTGTCGGGAGCGGGCACGTCTGCGGGTGACAGACGCGGGTGAAGGTCGGGCTGGACCCAGGGTCGGTCATAGAGGGGCGCATCGTCGAACAGCGGCGCCAGTGGCACATCGCAGACGATCTCGCCCCGATGCTTCAGTACCAGATGGCCGGTGTCGGTGGTCTTGCCGATGACGGCGAAGTCCAAGCCCCATTTCTTGAAGATGCGCTCGCCGTCGGCTTCACGTCCTGGCTTCAGCACCGCCAGCATCCGCTCCTGGGATTCCGACAGCATCATCTCATAGGCGCTCATGCCGGTTTCGCGCTGGGGCACCTTGTCCATGTCCAGCTCGATGCCGACGCCCCCCTTGCCGGCCATTTCGACCGAGGAGGAGGTCAGGCCCGCAGCGCCCATGTCCTGAATGGCGGCCACGGCCCCGGAGGCCATGAGTTCGAGGGTGGCCTCGATCAGCAGTTTTTCGGCGAAGGGATCGCCGACCTGCACGGTCGGACGCTTCGACTCGGATTCATCATCGAACTCAGCCGAGGACATGGTCGCGCCATGGATGCCGTCGCGGCCGGTCTTGGAGCCGAAATAGACCACGTCATGACCGGCCTCGGGCGCGGCTGAATAGTAGATTTCGTCTGCGCGGGCCAAGCCGACGCACATGGCGTTGACCAGGATGTTGCCGTTGTAACCGGCGTGGAAGTTCGTCTCGCCCGCCACGGTCGGCACCCCGACGCAATTGCCATAACCGCCGATGCCGGAGACGACGCCCGAGACGAGGCGACGGGTCTTCTCATGCGAGGGATCGCCGAAACGCAGGGCGTTCAACAGGGCCACGGGCCGAGCGCCCATGGTGAAGACGTCGCGCATGATGCCGCCCACGCCGGTGGCCGCGCCCTGATAGGGTTCGATGAAGCTGGGGTGGTTGTGGCTCTCCATCTTGAAGATGCAGGCGTCGCCATCGTCGATGTCGATGACCCCGGCGTTCTCGCCCGGCCCGCAGATGACGCGCTCGCCGGTGACCGGGAACTTCATCAGCTGCGTCTTGGAGGATTTGTACGAGCAGTGCTCGGACCACATGACCGAAAACACGCCCAGCTCGACCTGATTGGGCTCGCGCCCCAGCCGGTCCAGCAGAACCTGATACTCATTCGGGGCCAGGCCGTAGTCGGCGGCCAGTTCGGCCATGGATTTCGTCGGGGCGCTCATGGGCGGGCGTCATAGCCGGACTCGGCGGGGAACGTAAGCGGGTCAGGCAGATAGGATTCATGCCCGACAAGCGTGCGCGAACCTCGCTCGAGACAATGGCCCCTACGGAATCAAAATCTGAATGGTTGGTTGAAGAAGTCGATATTTTAAAATAACGGTGATTTCAAATATCGCTGGGGGGAATATGCGAATTCTACTCACCTCATTGATGATGTTGGGAATTTGGATCGCCGTTCCCACCAGCACACTGGCAGGGTCACAAGCTGTACCTACAGTTCAGGAAATTGAGGGGCTGCGGGCACGCGCCAATCAAGGGGATACCGCCGCGCAGGTAAGGCTGGGCTACATTTACGCAGAAGGGGAAGGTGTCGCCCCGGCGGCTTCAGAGGCGCACCGATGGTTCCTCATGGCCGCCGATAGCGGTAATGCCGAGGCGCAGCGGGTTATGGCGACGATGTACAGAATTGGCATGCACGTTGAAAGAAATGACGCAGAAGCTGCCCACTGGTATCGCTTGGCAGGGGCGCAGGGCGATGTAGCCTCCCAAGCTTGGCTAGGATACATGTACCGGAACGGCCAAGGCGTCGCCCAGGACTGGGACGAGGCGGCCTATTGGTATCGTCAGGCGGCAGCCCAAGGCAACGAGCAAGCAGTTAGAGAGCTCGGCGCGATGGGTTATTCGGTTGCTGCCCCTCCGGCTGAGCCTGCAGAGGCACAGCGCGAGCTTTCAGTCGTAGCGGTTCCTGGCCCTTCAGTGGGGGCTGCACTATCGCCGGAACCCGCGGCCCAGCCGGATGTGCAAGAACGCGATGCTGTCCAAAATCTGATTGAGCGCGCGAGACAGGGAGATGTTGACGCCCAGCTCAGCGTTGCGTTCATGTACAGCGAGGGTCTGCACGGCCTGCAGCAGGACAATGCGCAGGCGGCACACTGGTACCAGCTGGCCGCCGAACAAGGCAGCGGTGACGCTGCGCGCCGCTTGGCGACCGCGTACCAAACTGGAGATCTGGGTCTCGCCGTAGATCGGCGTCAATCCAACCGCTGGTATCAGTCTGCTGCTCGGTCGTATCAAAGAGAGGCCGAAGGCGGTGATGCCGAAGCCCAGTATCAGCTCGGACAGCTGTACCAACATGGACTGGGAGTTCGTCGGAACGAGACGCGTGCGGATGAGTGGAACCTCAGGGCTGCCCAACAAGGACACGGGCCTGCCAATGAAGCCATCATGCAGGGGGCCTGGGATGCTCTGGGCCAACTCGAAGAGATGCAGCGCCAGGATGCGGAGCGCGAACGGCTGGCCCAAGAGCGCCGAGCCATGGATGAGCGGGAGGGCGAGTTGCTGGGTCGGCTCTTTGCAGGCGTCCTGGTCGCTGCGGTCGGCGGAAATGAACTTCAGGTCGCTCAGGCCTTGACGGGACAGGAAATCACCGTGCCGCCGCCGCCGCCTGTTCAACAACAGTACGCCCCCCCCGCAACAGCTACTGGCACTGGCGGCAACTCATATGGTGGCGGCACTGTCTACAACGGCCCTGCCTATGGCGGGTCCGGCTCCGGCAACGACACGAGCACGCACAACCAGTGCATACGACCGATTACAGATGAAGGCGGATTTGGAAGTCTCGAGAACGGCTGCGACTATGCTGTCGAGGTTGTTTTCTGTGTTCTCGACCCCGGAGAGGGCACATGGGCCGATGGTTCCTTCGATTGCGACCGCCAGCAGATTGGTATGTTGACGGTCGGATCGAACCGGCGGGCTGCTGCACACGTACGTGGCGGGGCTGGCGTGCACTACCTAGCGTGCCGGCTGCCCGCTACTCCTCGGCGCTCGGTCTTCGAGCCTGGAAGAGGTATAGTCGCCCGCTGCGAGTAGGCCGCTACACAGTCGTTGAGATCAACGCCGCTGTGTAGATGTCGACCGGAATGGCACGGCAGCGTCGGCTGACCTTCGCTCGGCCTCGGAGGCGTGGTCGGGGCGGGGTATCATTCTCAGCGCATTACCCTGATGCTTCCAGCGCAAAGATAATCGGGGCTAGCTGGGATCCTTGCGCGCTAGGATGAGGGTTGCGCCGGTGACGATCAGGACCGCACCGACCAGGCCCGTCAGGGCGACGAGACTACGGAAGTCTGTGCCTTCACCGACAAAGATGCCGATGAGGCCCCAGGCCACCGGGACTGGATAGATCCAGAGCCGTGTCCGCAAGACGACTGCCAGGGTCACCCCGATAGCGACCAGCAGGGCACAGACCGCCCAGACAGGTTCAAGCCCGCTAGGGATCCATTGCTCGACTGTCAGGAAGATCAGGATGTTGGCGACCGATGCAATTGTCAGCCAGCCCGCCAGCAAGGCCAGAGGCCAGGCCACCAACGAGCGATCCTTGGCTGACGGTGGTTTGAACAGGTCGGGCCTGCGCAGCGTCGGTACCAGGAGAGCCAACAGTGAGATCAGAATGACCACGACCGACAGCCAGGCCATGTTGGCGGCCTGAATGAAGATCCAAAGGCCAATCCCGGCCAGTGCGATGAAGGAAGGCCAGCCGAGGGCTTTCAGCTCAGGCGTTTCAACCGTCGACGGCAAGGCCTGATAGATGGCGTAGGCGAACAGCCAAAGATAGATCACACCCCAGATGGCGAAAGTATAGGGGGCCACGACCAGGGTTTCATTGGCCTGCCCTGCAAACTCGGCCGGGCTCATGCCAACTTGCAACATGGTTTGCCCGTATCCGATCACGGGCGCGGCAAAGGCTGCCAGCAGCACCAGAATGCGACCAAGCGGATAACGCGGCGCGATGATCGTGTCAGTCATGTGAGCTCCCTTGGTACAAACCTATATGCATGGCGAGCCCATTGGTTCGCCACAATCCGGCTCAGCTGCCGTGACGAAAGGGCGCAGGCCGCATATACTGGAACCAGCCAGCAGGTCGGGGGTTCTCTAAAGATCGAATAGTGGCACGATAGTGCCCTTTTCTGCCCGCAGGAGTACGACCGTGGCAAACGCAAACAAAGACAATCCTGAGGCCCCGGACGAGGATTTCGACGAAGAGGTCGAAACCAATCTGGCGCTGGAACAAGGCCTGGGTATCGGAGCCCGCGAGCTGGCGTCGATCCATGAATCGGGCGCAGACGGAACGCTGGAACGCGACAGCGACGAGGTCGAGCCGAAATATTCGGACGTGCCGGCAGACGGTGCGGGCCGCGCTCAGATCAAGAAATAGTCTGGCCTAAGCGGCCGCGTAGATCGACTGGAACAGAACCGCGCCGTCGGCGGACCCCAACTCCGCCTCGAAGGCGCGGTCGGGGTGGGGCATCATGCCCAGCACATTGCCACGCGCATTCTGGATGCCGGCGATGTCGGAGACCGAGCCGTTGGGATTGTCGACATAGCGGAAGACGACCTGGCCCTCGCCTTCGAGGCGGGCGAGGGTGTCGGCGTCGGCGAAATAGTTTCCGTCGCCGTTGCCCTGGGTCATCACGACCTCGCGCTGGCCCTGATAGCCGGCGGTGAAGCGGGTCTGGCCGTTGGCGACCGACAGGCTGATCGGCTTGCAGACGTATTTGAGGCCGGCGTTGCGCAGAAGCGCACCGGGTAGAAGGCCCGTCTCGCACAGGATCTGAAAGCCGTTGCAGATGCCGACGACGGTGACTCCGTCATCTGCGGCTTTCTTGACCGCCTGCATGACCGGCGACTGGCCCGCCATGGCGCCGCAGCGCAGATAGTCGCCATAGGAAAAGCCGCCGGGCAGGACGATGAGGTCGAGGCCCTTGGGCAGCTCGGTCTCCTGATGCCAGAACATCTGGACGGGCTGACCCGTCGAGCGTTCGACGGCGACCTTGCAGTCGCGGTCGCAGTTGGAACCCGGAAAGACAATGACGGCGGCGCTCATGGCGCGGGCCTCTAGCAGGATTCAGAGGCGATGTCAGTGCGCCGGATCGACGAGCCCGAGACGGACTTCAATTCGGTCCACACGATCTTCAAGCGTTCCAAGGCGACTATAGATATTGCCTGTATCCTGCTGGATCGCGGTGAGGTGGGTCCGAACCGCGTGCATCTGCTGCTTCAGGTCGCCGACGTCGCCGCGCACGAGACCGAGATCTCGCTGGATCGCCTTCAGGATCTCCAGCACCAGATCGGCAGAGGCAGTATCATCGCTCATTCAATCAGCTTACCAGAGGTAAGCCAATTTCCCAATCGAGGTCAGTGTAACGACTCAGGGCAAGGAATTCGCCGGCAGTTCGCTGCGGAGCTGCTCCAGAAAACCGCGCATATAGGCGAGGCGCGGTTCAGCGATGCGGCGGGCTTCGTCGGTGATGAGGCGGTCGCCAAGCGTCAGGCCAAAGTCTTCGATGTAGGACAGGCCCTGGTCAACGGTCGGTTCATCGGAGGGGGCAGCGAGGAAACGGGCGATGCCCTCGGCCCCCATGAAATCGAGCAGGTCGGCGTCGTGCAGAACGATCCCTTCGGGCGTGGTCGGCCGGCCGCCGGGGACGTGGCCGAGAATGGCATCGCGCACGGCGGGCCATTTCTCCATCGGGAAGCCGGCGTCGCGCAGGAAGGGCTCGGCCAGTTCGACGGAGCGTTCCTGATGCGGCACGCCCTCGACCTCGAACGGCTCCAGTCCACCCCAGTCGTGCAGGTAGGCGGCGGCGAACAGGATGTCGTCGTCGATGGTCAGACCTTCGGCCCGCGCCAGTTGCCAGGCCAGGGCATAGTTGCGACCGGAATGGCGGATGCCCCAACTGGGGTGTTGAAAGTCTGACTCGGCGCGCAGGTCGACGGCGGTACGCCAGACTGAGGGCTGGTTCGCCAACAGGTCCGACGGATAGGCCTCAAGGGGAGGAGTCGGGAGGGGCTGGGCCACGGCGGTCGACGCTGCGACGCATACCAACAGACCGGCGATCTGATAGAATCGCCTAGCCATGATTTTCATAGGTGCAGGTGATCGACGCCTTTGCCAGTGCGTGGAAGTGCATGTTGAAGCCGAAGAAGGCCCCGGAGCTGTCCGGCGTCAGGTCCAGGTGCGGGACGTCGACGGCATAGACGGTGAAGATGTAGCGGTGCGGGCCGTGGCCCGGCGGCGGGGCGGCACCACCATAGACCGAGGGGCTGAAATCGGTGCGCCCCTCGACCGCGCCGGCGGGCATGGCCTTGCCTGACGCCCCGGTGGCCAGTTCGGTGACGTCAGCGGGGATGTTGGCCACCGTCCAGTGCCAGAAGCCAGAGCCGGTCGGGGCATCGGGGTCGAAACAGGTGATGGTGTAGGACTGCGTGCCCTGCGGGGCACCGGACCATTTCAGATGAGGTGACTGATTGCCTTTGGCATGGACCTGGGCGTCGGGGAGGGTGGCACCGTCGGTGAGGTCGTTGGAGGTGACGGTGAAGGTCATGGGTGGCTCCCTGTCGCAGGCGATGTCTGAGGACGCAGCTTAACCGAATGTTCGACGTGCGCGAGTAGGCTGTCTGAATGAGGGACGCCCTGATCATCCGCAACAACATGGCGATTGTCGGCTGGGTGTTCTGCGGCATCTGGGTCGGTGGGCTGGTCGTGTTCACCTGGCTGTTTGCGCGCGAAGGCGGGTTCAATCAGTTCGATCCGTTCGTGGAGTCCGGCGTCATGCTGTTCTTCTGGCTGGGAGCACTGGTGCTGATCGCGGAGTTGATGACCAAGCCGCGCGTCCGGTTTGTACTGGATCGTCGTTCAGGCCGGATCTGGATGGCGTGGGTGATCCGACGCCAGGAAGAGGCCATCTCTGCACAGACATTGCGCGAGCTTGAGATCAGCCAGGAGAGAGATAGCGACGACGATCCCTATTTCGTCCTGAACCTGAAGACACCATCCGGTCGAGAAGCCGTGCTGAGCGAATCCGGGAACCGGGCTCGGGTTGAGGCGGTGCTCCGGGACATCCAGTCACGCCTCTGACGACGCTAGCCGAAAGCCGGGTGGTAGCGGACGATGCCGGTTCCTCCGGACGGCCGGAACGGTCTGGCCATGAAGTACTCGGGCGGAGGCCCTGGATAGGTCCAATGCGGGTCCGCGACAAAGCCGAAGCGCGTGTAATAGGCGGGATCGCCCAGAACCACACAGCCGGCGGCCCCCTTCGCCTCCAATTGATCCAGGGCGTGCCGGATCAGGGCAGAGCCGATACCGGTGGACTGGCGCGCAGGATCAACCGACACCGGGCCGAGGCCGAACCAGCCGGTGCCGCCCTCCCAGTCGACGGGCGAGATGGCGACATGGCCGAGAATGTCGTCGCCTTCGACCGCGACCAGCGACAAGGTCAGGGCTTCGGCCCGGCGCAAGCGGTCGATAATGTCTGGTTCGGAGCCGTCGCTGTGCGGCACCTCGTCGAAGGCCCGGCGTGTGATGTCGGCGATGGCGTCGGCGTCGCCATCCGATTCCGGGCGCAACGTCACAGTCACAGCTTGTCCAGCCATTCAGAGGGCCGGTCCCTTGACCGCGAGCGTGAAGGCGCGGTGGTCCATCAGGCAGCCGATCAAGATGAATACGACCAGCAGCAGCCTGCCGATCCGGCTCATTGGGTCAACAGGAATCCGTAAGCCCCCAAAGCGACCGCAAGTATGGCGAATGCTATTGTAGTAAGAACCAGGCCCAATCGATAACGCATGACGCGCGCCTGATAAATCGCAAGTAGAGCGTTGTCCAAATCAGAAGATTCCTGTGTAGACAATGCTTGGGAGAGTTTTGATGAGCTCGGACTGATTATCCAAAGACAAGAGCCGCACAGCCCGACTGCAGCCAAGAGGAACAATAAACAGGCGAGGTTCAAAAAAGCCAACCAGTCGCCCGCCGAGTTCAGCCGTTCGAAAAGGAAGACGTTGCCGGCAAAGGTCAGGCCGGTGATGGCTCCCAACCCTGAAGCTTTCGAGTCAATTACATTGAGGCTGGCGAGAGCTTGGCCAGCCGGAGTTCCGGCGGAGTTTAGCAAAAGCTTGTTGTAGGATTTCACGTCCTGAAACGACGGCTTTAGCATGCTCATGGAGATCTCCGATCAGGCTTGGGCCTCGATCCGGTAGCCCTCAATCACCGTATTGGCCAGCAGGGTTTCGCACATGCGCTTGACCTCGGCTTCAACATTGTCGCCATCGTAGTCGAATTCGATCAGCTTGCCGACACGGGCGTCGGAGACGCCGGACCAGCCGAGGCCCTTCAGGGCACCTTCGACGGCCTTGCCCTGAACGTCGAGGACGCCGGGCTTGAGGAAGACGTGGACTTTGACCTTGGCCATCAGTGCAGGCCTCCCTGAATGACGGTGGGCATGTCTTTCATGATGCCGAGACGTCGAGCGACTTCGGTGTAGCTTTCGATGACATTGCCGAGATCGCGACGGAAGCGATCCTTGTCGAGCTTTTCGCCCGAGGCCATGTCCCAGAGGCGGCACGAATCCGGGCTGATTTCATCGGCCAGGATGACGCGGGCGAAGTCGCCCTCGTAAACGCGCCCGAACTCGATCTTGAAGTCGACCAACAGGATGCCGACGCCGGCGAACAGGCCGGTCAGGAAGTCATTCACCCGAACGGTCATGGCCAGAATGTCGTCCAGCTCTTGCGTGGTCGCCCAGTTGAAAGCGGTGATGTGCTCTTCGGTGACCATGGGGTCACCCAGCTCATCGTTCTTGTAGCAGAACTCGATGATCGAGCGGGGCAGGGGCGTGCCCTCTTCGATTCCCAGACGCTGGGACAGGGAGCCGGCGGCGACGTTGCGGCAGATAACCTCCAGCGGGATGATCTCGACTTCGCGGATCAGCTGTTCGCGCAGGTTCAGCCGGCGGATGAAGTGGTTCTGAACGCCGATGGCGGCCAGGCGTGTCATCACGAATTCGGAAATGCGATTGTTGATGACGCCCTTGCCTTCGAGAACGGCCTTTTTCTGGGCGTTGAAGGCGGTCGCATCGTCCTTGAAATACTGGATGAGCGTGCCGGGCTCGGGTCCCTCATAGAGGATCTTGGCCTTGCCTTCGTAGATGGGTTTCTTGCGGCCGGTCATAACGGCTCCTTGAAGCCCCCGAACGCAAAACCGGCGCGCGGAGATCGGCGCGGTCACGACTCGGGTTTTGGAGAGAGTAGGTCGGCCCGGCGTCTAGCGGAACGGGCGACATTTCGCAATTGCGAGGCGATACGGCGGGTATTGGGGCCACAGTCACAATTCGTATGTGGACGCAGGGCCGGTTCTGATTGAAAGGCGGGCTGGCGACCTATATGACGGCGCCTTCCTTTTCTGTGAGACCCACCTGACCATGACGACTTTCGACAACCGCGAACAAGGCTTTGAATCCAAGTTCGCGCTGGATCAGGAACAAGAATTCAAGGCCGTCGCCCGTCGGAACCGCCTGCTGGGTGAATGGGCCGCCGACAAGATGGGTCTGGCCGAAGATCGCCGCGCCGACTACGCCAAGGCCGTGGTCAAGTCGGACTTTGAACAGCCCGGTGACGAAGACGTTTTCCGCAAGGTGATGCAGGACCTGGAAGCCGCCGGTCTGGGCGTGCGCGAGGGCGAGCTGCGCTCCAAGATGGACGAGCTGATGGCCGTCGCCCGCGAGCAGATCAAGAACGGCGAATAGGTCGACGTCGGGATTGGCTACCGGCGCTTCGCGGTTTCGTAGACGGCGGAACGTTCGCGCTTGCCAACCGCGACGACGGTAACGGTGACCACTTTGTCGTCGACGCGGTAGACGAGCCGGTACCCGGCCTGACGTAGCTTGATCTTGTAGTGGTCTTTCAAGCCGCTGAGCGAGTCTTTCGGGACGCGCGGCGTTTCGAGGCGCTCGGCCAACTTCTTCTTGAATTGCGATCTGATGGTGGAGCCGAGCGCCTCCCATTCCTTCAAGGCGGAGGGGAGGAACTGGAGACTATAGGTCATCAAGTGAGACGGGAACGGGCGTCTCGGTCGCGCGGGCGCGGATGGTGTCGACCAGGGCCAGGTCATCGAGGCGTTCCATCATGGCCTCATAGGTTCGAGCCGATACCATATAGGCCATGACCCGATTGTGGTTCAGAACGGCCACGGGTTCATCGTCGGCCTGTTCGAGAATGGCGCTGGGGCTTTTCTTTAGGTCAGAGACGCTGACCGCGATCCTGGCTTCGACGCGTTGCATCCAAAATTAGTACGATATTCGGTGCTAAAACACAAGCTAAATACCGGATCAGGCCGTCCCAAACACCCGCGCGAACACGGTGTCGACGTGTTTGGTATGATACCCGAGATCGAACAGGGCTTCCAGTTCAGCCTCTGGTAGCGTCACTCGGTCGTCGGCCTTGAGGAGATCAAGAAACAGACCTTCTCCGCGCCAGACCTTCATGGCGTTCTCCTGAACGGCGGCATAGGCGTCTTCGCGGCTGACGCCGGCCTGGGTCAGAGCCAGCATGACCCGCTGCGAGAAGACCAGGCCGCCGAGGCGATCGAGGTTCTTCTGCATGTTCTCGGGATAGACGTTCAGCCGTTCGACCACGCCGGCCAGGCGTTGCAGGGCAAAATCGAGATGGACGGTGGCATCCGGTCCGATACCGCGCTCGACCGCAGAATGGCTGATATCCCGTTCATGCCAGAGGGCGACGTTTTCCATGGCGGGCGTAACGGCGGACCGCACCAGCCGGGCCAGGCCGGTCAGGTTTTCGGTCAGGATCGGATTGCGCTTGTGCGGCATCGCCGACGAGCCCTTCTGGCCCTTGGCGAAGAACTCTTCGGCCTCCAGCACCTCGGTGCGCTGAAGGTGGCGAATCTCAACGGCCAGTCGTTCGATCGACGAGGCGACAACGCCCAGGGCCGCGAAATAGGCCGCGTGACGGTCACGCGGGATCACCTGGGTCGAGACGGGCTCGACCGTCAGCCCCATCTTTTCGGCCACATAGGCCTCAACGGCCGGATCAACGTTGGCAAATGTGCCGACAGCGCCGGAGATGGCGCAGGTGGCAATCTCTTCACGGGCCGCGACCAGACGCCGCCGGGCGCGCTGGAACTCGGCATGATAGCCGGCCAGCTTCAGCCCGAAGGTCACCGGCTCGGCGTGGATGCCATGGCTGCGGCCGACGGTGACGGTGTACTTGTGTTCCTTGGCCCGGGTTTCAAGCGCCGCCAGAACCCGGTCGACACCTTCGATCAGCAGGTCGGTGGATCGCGCCAGCTGGACCGCGAAACAGGTGTCCAGAACGTCCGATGAGGTCATCCCCTGGTGCAGGAAGCGGGCTTCTTCGCCGACCGTTTCCGACACATGGGTCAGAAAGGCGATGACGTCGTGCTTGGTGGTCCGCTCGATCTCGTCGATGCGATCCGCGTCCCAGACGGCGTCCTTGCCCTTGGCCCAGATGGCCTCGGCGGCCTCGGTCGGAATGACGCCCAGCTCGGCCATCCTGGTGGCGGCGTGGGCCTCGATCTCGAACCAGATCGCGTATTTCGTTTCCTGCGACCAGATGGCGGCGGCTTCGGGGCGGGCGTATCGGGAAATCATGGGCGCGGGGTGTCGGTCCATGAGGCAATAAAGTCAACCACGGGCTTGCCCCGAGACGCAGCGGGGTTCAGTTCCACAGCATCAGTTCTGGGAGTCGAACATGAATCGTCGAGGCGTTTTGGCAGCCGGGGCCGTCGCGGCCGGAGGCATGGCTCTGGCTGGTCCGGCCACGGCGCGGACGACACAGGCCAACAGCCGTCTGCGGATCGGCATGATCGGCGTCGGTATGCGCGGACGTGTGTTGTTGCGCGAGCTGGTGCGGCGCGATGACGTCGAGGTCACAGCGCTGTGCGACGTTGAACAGTGGACGCTGGATCGGGCGGTCGAACAGTTCACCGAGGCCGGCAAGCCGGAACCGCGGCTGTGGACCGGGTCGCATGAAAGCTGGCGCGAGATGCTGGCGGCGGGCGGGCTGGATGCGGTGGTCATCGCGACGCCGTGGGAATGGCATGCGCCGATGGCGATTGGGGCCATGGAAGCGGGCATCGCGGTCGGCTGTGAGGTCGTGGCGGGCATCACCCTGGATGATCATTGGGAAGTTCTGCGGACCCAACAGCGCACGGGGACGGCCTATATGCTGTTGGAAAATGTCTGCTTCCGCCGCGACGTCATGGCGATCACCCGGATGGTGCGCGAGGGCGTGTTCGGCGAGATGATCCATCTGGAGGGCGGCTATCAGCACGACCTGCGCCATGTGAAGTTCAACGGCGGCGTGGTCGGGGAGGCCTATGGCGGCGGCGTCGAGTTCGGCGCACGTGGCTGGTCCGAGGCGCGCTGGCGCACCCAACATTCGGTCGAGCGGAACGGCGACCTGTACCCCAGCCACGGCATCGGGCCGATTGCGATGTGGGCGAACATCAACCGGGGCAACCGCTTCACCCGTCTAACCAGCTATGCGTCCAAGGCGCGGGGGCTGCATGACTATGTGGTGGCCGAGGGCGGAGAGGATCATCCCAACGCGCGGGTCGATTTCCGGCTGGGGGATGTGGTGACGACCTCCATCGCCTGTGAGGACGGAACGACGGTTCGGCTGACGCACGATACCAATCTGCCGCGGCCCTATTCGCTGGGGTTCCGGGTGCAGGGGGAGAATGGCCTGTGGATGGACGTGAACAGATCCATCTATGTCGAGGGAACAAGCCCTGAGCCGCATCGGTGGGACGCCGCGCAAGCCTGGCTGGACCGGTACGACCATCCGCTGTGGGCCGAGTTTGCGGACCAGGCCGCAGGGGCCGGGCATGGCGGCATGGATTTCTTCGTCATCCATGTGTTCATTGAGGCCATGAAAGCGGGGCGAGCCATGCCTATCGACATCGTCGATGCCGTGACCTGGAGCGCGATCACGCCGCTGTCGGAACAGTCGATTGCGGCGGACAACGCCACGGTCGCATTCCCTGATTTTTCCGGGGGCGGCTGGCGTGCCGCCGGACCCTGGAGCGTTTGATATGTCGGATCTGAAGCTGGTGATCGGGGACAAGGCTTTTTCGACCTGGTCGCTTCGGCCGTGGCTGGTGCTGAAACACTGTGGGGCCGAGTTCGAGGAACAGGTGATCCATCTGGATCAGCCGACGACGGCAGCGGAGATCGCGCGCTATTCCGGCGCAGGGAAGGTGCCGGTTTTGATCGCCGAGGGCGTGGCAATCTGGGATTCCCTGGCGATATCGGTCTGGGCATCGGAGCGGTACCCAGACGCTGGCCTGTGGCCCCGTGATGCCCATGCGCGTTGGATCGCCCGGTCGGTCGTGTGCGAGATGCATTCGGGCTTTGGGGCACTACGCAGCGAGTGCGGCATGGGCCCGGATCATCCCATGGTCGGGCCGCCGGGTGCCGCCAAGGTGGTGAGCGAGGCGCTGGCTGGAGACATCCGGCGTCTGGTGACGCTTTGGACCGAATGCCGTCAGGCCTGGGGGCAGGGCGGCCCTTATCTGTTTGGCCAATGGTCGATGGCGGATGCCTTCTTTACGCCCGTGGCGACGCGGGTGCGGCATTATCAGCTCGACTTGGCGGCCCATGGCGATGACGGCACGGCGGCGGACTATTGCGCGGCCTTGTTGAGCCAGCCGCACTGGCTGGAATGGGAAGCGGCCGGGTTGGCGGAGCGGGGCTAGATCGCCCCGATCGCCTTCATGCTGACGACCCGCTGATCGGTGGCGGCACCCTTGATGCCCTGACGGCCGACGATGAGGTGGTCGTGGACGTCAATCTTGAGCAGCTTGCCGGCGTCGATGATCTGACGGGTCATGTCGATGTCGGGCTGGCTGGGGGTTGGGTCGCCGGACGGATGATTGTGCACCAGGATGACCGCTGAAGCATGGAGTTCCATGGCGCGGCGGATGACCTCGCGCGGATAGGCCGGAGCGTGGTCGATAGTGCCACGACCCATGACCTCATCGGCGATCAGCTGATTGCGGTGATCCAGAAACAGAACCCGGAACTGTTCGCGCGGCTGATGCTGGAGGGTGACGCGGACGTAGTCGACCAGCGCGGTGAACGAGCCGATGACCTTGCGCGGTGCGGCGATCTCTCCGGTCACGCGGCGGGTGAGTTCATGCAGGGACATGAGGTCAAGCGCCGTCTCCTTGCCCACGACCTTGGTGCGGCCTTTGGTGTCCTCGGCGCGGACGGTGATCAGGTCTTCGAGTGAGGCATCGAGCACAGCGCCCAGCGACCCGAACCGCTCCAGCAGGGCCTTGGCCAGCGGCTTGACGTCGCCCTGCGGCTGGCTGCGGAACAGGAACAGTTCGAGCAGTTCATAGTCAGGCAGGGCAGCCAGACCGCCCTGGCGGGCGCGCTCTCGCAGGCGTTCACGGTGGCCGTGGTGGTGGGGCTTTCGGGCAGGCTTCGGCTCCGCCTTTTCAGGTGCTGCGAACAGCTCGGGAAAGGCGACCACGGTCGAGGCGGCGGGCATGACGTCCTCCGTTCAGAGACCACGAACATGCCAGAACGAATGGAGAACGTCTAGGTCTGGGCGAACTTCGGTCGGAAGATCCCGCGCGGGCTGCCGGTGAAGATCTCGAGCCCGTCCTCGGTCACTCCCACTGTGTGCTCGCACTGGGCCGAGAGGGACTTGTCGCGGGTGACGGCGGTCCAGCCGTCGGCCAGGACCTTCACCTGGGGCTTGCCGAGGTTCACCATCGGCTCGACGGTGAAGAACATGCCGGGCTCGAGCGTCGCGCCCTGACCGCGCTTGCCATAGTGCAGGACGTTGGGCGCATCGTGGAAGACGCGGCCGATGCCGTGGCCGCAGAAGTCGCGGACCACAGACATGCGCTGGGCCTCGACATATTGCTGGATGGCCCAGCCGATGTCGCCGAAGGTGTTGCCCGGCTTGACCATGGCCAGGCCCTTGTCCAGCGACTCATAGGTGGTGTCGATCAGACGCTTGGCGCGGACATTGATCTCACCGACCGGATACATGCGGCTGGTGTCGCCGTGCCAGCCATCGACGATGACGGTGACGTCGATATTGGCGATATCCCCGTCGTTCAGACGCAGGTTCGGGCGCTCACCGGGGATGCCGTGACAGACGACATGGTTGGCCGAGATACAGGTGGTCTTCTCATAGCCCTTGTAGCCCAGGCAGGCGGGGATGGCCTGGTGGTCGAGAATGAACTCACGGGCCAGGTCGTCCAGGTAGGCCGTCTCGACGCCGGGCGTGACGTGATCGGTCAGCATGTCCAGGCATTCAGCCGCCAGCCGGCCAGCCGCGCGCATGCCCTCGAAATCGTCGGGGCGGTGACGCTTGATTACTCCGGTGCGGATGTAAGCGTCGTCGTTGAGGTCGAGATCCTGGATTTCCATGTATCGGGCACTGATTGATGCGAGGCGGCGTATGTGGACAGCCTAGCACGATTTCTCAAGGTCCGGCGCTTGCGAAGGGCCTGTTCGATATCGGGGGCGTGCGGGGTCTTGTCCCAGTGGTACGGCTGAGCCACCAATCGCCAGGTCGCGTGGACCTGGGCGATGGATGTGAGGCTCCAGTAGAGGGGGGCGGTCAGCGCCGTCCACAGATCGACGACGGTGCCAGATCGTCGACACCCCACGGCAAGGGTCGCCAGGGCAACCGCCCAGCCGAGCAGGAACAGGGCACCGTCCTGGGGCGCAAGACCTGGCACAGAGCTGTTCAGGGCATGGATCAGGGCATTGGCCACGAGCCACGCGAGGACCGCGCCCTGGAGGGCGGCTGAGGCGACAGCCGCCGCCAAGGTCACGGCCAGGACGATCAAGCCCGATGTTCCAAGCCCGGTTACGCCGCGTAGATTCACCCCGATCGTCTGCATAAAGCCTTTCAGCCACCGCGTGCGTTGAGGCAGCCAGGCCTTGAGGTTGGGCGGCGGGCTCTCGCGCGTCGGCAAGCCGAGGACGTCGCTTCGGTAGCCGAACCGGGCCAGGCGAAAGCCAAGATCAGCGTCCTCGGTGACGTTCCATGCATCCCAGCCGCCCACGCGTCGCAGCACATCGACCCGAAAGTGATTGCTGGTCCCGCCCAGGGGCAAGGGCAATCGGAACCGCGCGAGAGCAGGAAGAATGACCTCGAACAGGGCGGCATACTCCATGGCAAATTGACGTTCCAGCCAGGTCGGCCGACGCCCGAGGGTGCGAATACGCAAGGGGGCCTGCAGGCAAGCGAGATCCTGGTCGCCGGCGGCAAATCTCGTTGCGGCTTCGCGGAGTTGATCCGGGTGAGGTTCGTCCTCGGCATCATAGACCGTCAGCAGACCGGGCCGGGCGTGTTCCAGGGCCACGTTCAGAGCGCGCGGCTTGGTCTGTGGATGCCCGCGAGGGGCGATCAGGGGTTTGAGCCAGGATGGCCTGGGTGTGTCGAGAATGGCATTCAGCGTGGCCCAGTCGTCCGGCTCGACGACGAGCAGACCGGTCAGGGCGCTATTTGGATAGTTCAGGCGGCTCAGTCGGCGAACCAGTTGTGGAACGATCGCCGCCTCATCCTTGAGGGCGACGACCACCGTATAGTGCGGCCAGCGGCGAGGGCGGTTCGAAGGCGCGATGGTGGCGCGCGGAGGCACTACACAGCAAGCGGCCTTGAACAGGACGACGCCGGCGAAGCCGACCCAGAGCAGCACTGCCAGGGCTTGCCAGAGCATGGCCGGCACGACGATGGCCGCGGTGACGGCTGACACGAGGGCGGTCAGAAGAAGATAAGGGGTCTGGACGTCCGCGCCGGCGCGGGCGCTTAGGCCAGGCGGAAGCCGTACCGCGCCATGCAAGCGGCTGTCTGCCCCGTCCACCTAATTGCTCCAGCCCACCCCTGAATGGTGTAACCGAACCATGTTCCCTCAATGCGAGCAAGTGATGGACTGTTCGTGCGGTTGCTCGACGCGGGGCGGGAAGGCTATGGAGGACTGTCCCGAGTTGCCTGGAGATGTCCTTGGCCGTCACCCAAATACGCCCTGCCAATGGTCGATCAGCCCGCAAGCCCAAGGGCGAGGGCCACGTGCGTCGTGGAGAAATTCTGGCGGCGGCCGAGCGTCTGTTTGTCGAGCGCGGGTACGAGGGGGCGACGATCCGCAAGATCGCGGATGAAGTCGGTGTTTCGTCGACGGCCCTCTATATGCACTTCAAGGACAAGGCCGAGATTCTGGCCGAGATCTGTGAAGCCGGCTTTGGCAAACTGGCGGCGGTCACCGATGAGATCGAGGCCGAAACCCAGACCGCCGAGGTGGCCCTGCGGCGCAAGATGCGCGCCTATTACGATTTCGGCTTCGCCAATCCCAATGCGTACCGGCTGATCTATTTGACCCGACCCGGAGAAGCCGGCGGGGCCGAGGAGGCCGCGCGCCGGGTTGGTCGCGGGCTGTTCGAACGTCTGCGTTCGACCGTCGAAGACATGTCAAAGGAGGGTCGGCTGAATCGTGATCCTCATACGGCCACCCAATTGATCTGGGCCGGCGTGCATGGGCTGGTCTCATTGATGCTGACCAAGCCGTACTTTGACTGGGATGATCGAGACACTCTGTTCGACGCCATGTTCAACGCGATCCTGTCGGACCTGACTCGCGAATGAAGAGCAGCGTCTGGGGTTTGCTGATCCTGATGATGGCGGCATCCCCGGCCCTGGCGGGGCCACGCGTGGCCTCTCTGGATCAATGCGCCGACCAGTACGTCCTGGCGCTGGCCGACGCCGACGACATTGTCGGTGTCTCTCCTCGGGCTGATGACGCGGATTCCTGGTTGCGATCCCACGGACAGCGCGCGCGTCGACTGCGCCCGACGCTGGAGGCCATCACAGCCGCCGAACCGGACGTCGTGGTCCGATACTGGGGTGGTGATCAGCGCCTGTTGACGGCCCTCGAACGGCGAGGTGTACGTGTCGTCCAGATTGACGACGCGACAGAGTTTTCAGGTGTACGGGACAATATCCGCCGAGTGAGCACGGCGCTGAGCCAGCCCGGTCGCGGGGCCGATCTGATCGCCGGAATGGACCGCAATCTGATGCAAAGCCAGGGGGCCTGGAACGGTGAGCCGGCCCTGTACCTTACGGCGGCGGGCTGGACTTCGGGGCGGGGAACGCTGATTGATTCTATCCTTCGGGCCGCCGGATTGTCGAATGCCTGGGACGGGCCGAGCTTTGCACCCATGTCGGTAGAGCATCTGATCCTGCATCCGCCGCGTCGATACGTTCTGGGGTTCTTTGATGCGGTGCGGGCCGACCGACGTGGAGCGGGCCGTCACCCAAGCGTGCGACGACGCACCGCTTACCGGACCGTGGTGTCGCTGCCGGGATCCATGCTGGGCTGTCCGGCCTGGTTTGCAGCCGACGCCAGCCGAAGCCTGGCGCGGGCGGCGCACGAGCGATGAGGGGGCAGGGTCTGAACCTGGCGCTGGCAGCGGGATTGCTGGTCGCGATCGTCCTGTCTCTGTTTGTCGGGGAGGTTGCCCTGTCAGGCGAGCAGTATCGGCAGGCTTTTCAGGATATGGCGTCGCCACCGGGAGAGATCCTTTGGCAGGTTCGTGGCCCGCGCGCGCTGGCGGCCGCCCTGACCGGAGGGGCTCTGGGGCTGGCAGGGGCTATTCTGCAGGGGCTTTTGCGAAATCCCCTGGCCGATCCGGGCGTGCTGGGCGTCTCGGCGACAGCGGCCTTTATGGCGGCTCTGGTGATCGTTTCGGGTCTGGCGCTGGTTCCGGGCGCGGTTGAAACTGCAGCCTGGATTGGGGCTCTGGCGTGTGGCGGCGGGCTGGCGCTCTTTACGGCGCGCGTGCGTGAGCCGGAGGCGTTGATCCTTTTCGGCGTCGCCATGTCGAGTTTCTTTGGGGCGGCAACCGCCCTGGTGTTCAATCTGTCGCCGTCGCCGATCGCGACGGCCGAGGTCCTGGCCTGGTTGATGGGGTCCGTTGAGGCCCGAAGCTGGCTTGATACCTTGTGGGCGGCACCGGCCCTGTTGCTGGCGCTGTTCCTGGCGATGCGGGCGGCACCTGGGCTCAAGATGCTGACCCTGGGCGAGGTCGCGGCCGAGGCGTCTGGCCTGAGGATGGGCCGCTTGAAGATGGCGGCGATCCTGAGCGCATCACTGGCGACGGGGGCTGCGGTTGCCCTTGCCGGTGTGATCGGCTTCGTCGGTCTGGCGGCACCCCATTTGGTGCGGAGGCTGGCCCGGGAAGATCCGGCGCGTCTGTTGATCCCGTCGGGTCTGGCAGGGGCGCTGATATTGGTGGTGGCGGACGTTCTGGCCCGTCTGGTCCCAACCGATCAGGAGCTGAAGCTGGGGGTATTCACCGCCCTGATCGGCGCGCCGCTCTTTGCCCTCATCGCCTGGCGAGCGGCACGGAGCTGGCGCACATGAGCCGGCTGTCGGTCCGCAATCTGCATGCCCGGCAAGGTGCCCGCGAGGTCGTGTCGGGGGTCAATCTGGAGGTGACGCCGGGTGAGATGGTGGCTCTCGTCGGCCCGAACGGTGCCGGCAAGTCGACCTTGATGCTGGCAGCGGCAGGGCTGCACCGGATTACGCGCGGCGAGTCGCGCCTGGATGGCGAGGCGATCCACAAGGTCGATGTGGTTCAGCGATCCTTGCATCTGGGCTATCTGCCCCAGGAGCGTCGCCTGGCGTGGGGCATGCCCGCCCTTGAGGTCGCCGCACTCGGCGCGCCGTTTGCTACCCCACCGGCGGCGCTGGAGCGGGGGCGGGAGGCGCTGGCGCTGTTCGGCATTGAGGATCTGGCAGGTACGTCAGTCTTTGCCCTGTCCGGGGGCGAGCGCGCGCGTGTACTGCTGGCGCGTCTGTTTGCCACCCAAGCCAGTCTGCTGATGGCCGATGAGCCCGTGGCGGGCCTGGACCCGGATGCCCAGTTGATGTGCCTTGAGCGCCTGCGTGATCACAGCCGGGCAGGCGGCTCGGTCCTGGTGACCCTTCACGATCTGACGCTGGCGGCCCGGTTCGCAGACCGGGTGGCCGTTCTGGATCAGGGGCACATCGTCAGCGACGGACCGCCCGAAGACGCCCTGTCACCGCGCGTACTCAAGGCCGTGTTCGGTTTGAAGGCGCATTGGATTGAGGCCGGCGGACAGCGGCTTCTGCTGGCTGAGCGCGTTTAGTAGCTGTAACCGCGCGACAGTTCCTGGGACAGGTTGATTTCGGCCTGACCGCCATTCAGCCGAGCGCGATAAACCTGCATGTTTTCCATCACTCGCATCATGTAGTTGCGAGTTTCGGTGAAGGGCGCGCACTCGATGAAATCCACGGGATCGGTCGAGGCACCGCGCGGATCGCCACAGTAGGCCATCCACTGGGCGGGACGCGCCGGGCCCGCATTGTAGCCGATGGTCGCCAGCAGATAGGAGCCGCCGAAATTCGAGGCCAACTCACCCAAATGATAGGTGCCGAGTTCGACGTTATAGTCCGGCTCGTACAGGGACTCGGCCCCGCGCCAGGGCACGCCCATGCGGCGGGCCACACCTGACGCCGTTGCCGGCAGAAGCTGCATCATGCCCCGCGCATTGGCGTGCGAGCGGACGCGCGGATCAAAGGCGCTTTCCTGACGGATGATGGCGTGGACGAAGGCGGGGTCGGGGGCACCGCTCACCGGCGGAACATAGGTGACCGGATAGCCGCGCTCGGCCAGGGGGAAGCCCCGCTGGGCCGCCGTACGAGCGACGTGCATGGACAGATCCTGCATGCCGTATGCCCGCGAAAGGTCGACCAGCAACGCATAGTCGGTGGCATTGGTCAGCTGACCATCCAGGTCCATGACAAACACGCGAACCAGGGTGTTCTCGCCCGCAGAGGCCAGGGCGCGAATGGCCTGAACGACTGGATAGGATTCAAAGCGCGCGCGGTCGGCTTCCGTCGGCTGGGGCTCGGGCGGCAGACGCAGGGTCCGCATGTTGGCGCGTTCGGCCGCGAGCTGACCATAGAAGGCCCAGGTGTATTGCGCGCCCTGGCGGTAGTAGCCGTCAGCGCCGGCGCGGTCGCCTTGTGCCTCTGCGGCGCGGCCCAGCCAATAGAAGGCGCGGCTCTGGGTGATCGGCGTGCTGGAGATCTGGCGAAGTTGCTCGAAGTGGCGAGCCGCCTGGGCAGGGTTGTTCAGCTTGGTCAGGGCGATCCAGCCGGCAAAGAACTCGGCATCAACGGCGCGGTCGCCGCTGGTGAAGCCGTGGCCGGCCATGGCGTGATAGGCCGAGGTGTAGTCCCGGGCCTGAAGCGCATCGATGAAATAGTTGCGCCGCTCGGTCCACATCAGGTCCTGGCCGTCAGAATGGGTCGGGGCCGCCGGGAAGCGGGACAGATACTGGAAGCCGTTCCATTCCTGACCGCTCAGGCGCGCACGCCGGGCCCGCTCCACCGCCAGGCCGGGATCGTTCTCGAACTGTCCGGGAACAAAGGGAGAGTTGCCGCCGCTGCGGATGGCCATGCGGGCTTCAGCCAGGGCGCGGTAGTCGGGCGAAACCCGGTTCAGCATGGCCCGCGTCGCAGGACCGTGCGGGCCATAGAGCAGGGTGTTGAGCCGCGCCTCATGGTCCGTCGGGGTCAGGATCGAGCCATAGGTCGAATAGAAGCGGTCCTGGGTCGAGGAATCGAACGAATAGTCCCGCCACCAGCGGCGGATGAGAGCGTCGGCCTCGCCAGAACGCCCGGTCGCCGTCAGGGCCTGGGCCAGAGCCATGGCACCATCGGCGGTGGTGGGCTCGGAACCCGAAAAGATGCTCAGCACCTCACTGGGCGAAGCATAGGCATTGGCCAGGGCGCGTTCGGTGGCGCGTTGGCGGGTTTCAGCCCGAGGCCAGCCGGCCAGATCGGTGCGGGCCGCCGACAGCTCGCCCCAGCCGACCCGGTCTTCGACGACATCGATCAGCGCCCAGCGGATGATCTGGCGCTCAATCGGACTGGCACTGGCGGCATAGGCCTGGGCCGAGCCGATGTCGCCATTGCGGGCAGCGGCCAGGCCCAGGGCGAAGGATTGGGATTGCGCATAGTGTGCCGACGCCGCGCCGGCTGTGGCCACAGCCGGGTCCGCCGCCGGTTGGAACAGGGCGACGACCGCGGCGACCGCTGCCTGAATCCATTCCGTCATGCCTTTGTTCCCTTGTTCGATTCAAACAGTTGCGACGCCCCTGGCGCGCGCCTAGTTTTGCGGGCCATTTAGCGAGCGAGACCCTTTGCCCATGACCGCCCCCCTGTTCAAGGGTGTGATCACCGCTTTGATCACACCCTTTCGTGACGGAAAAGTGGACGAAACGGCGTTTTGTCAATTGATTGAACGTCAAATTGCCGGTGGCGTGCACGGCGTCGTTCCGGTCGGCACGACAGGCGAGAGCGCGACGGTCTCCAACGACGAACACAAGCGGATTGTCGAACTGTGCGTGAATACCGTTGCGGGGCGGGTGAAGGTGATCGCCGGGGCCGGCGCTTCGGCCACCGACAAGGCGATTGATCTGGTGCGCCACGCCAAGACGGTCGGGGCGGATGGTGCCCTGGTGGTGACGCCCTATTACAACCGGCCTAGCCAGGAGGGCCTCTACGCCCATTTCGCGGCGATCAACGATGCGGTGCAGTTGCCGGTGGTGCTTTACAATGTGCCGGGGCGAACGGGCGTGGATCTGGCCGATGCGACGACCGCGCGGTTGTCGACACTGCCGAACGTCGTCGGGATCAAGGACGCGACCGGCGATCTGAGCCGGATCAGTCGTCAGCGGCTGGACTGCAGTGAAGATTTCTCACTGATTTCCGGTGATGACCCTAGCTGGCTTGGCTATCTGGCCCATGGTGGCCACGGGGTGATCTCGGTCACCTCCAACGTCGCGCCGCGCGCGATGGCTGACCTCTATGAGGCGACGGTCGCGGGCGATTGGGATGGCGCGCGGGCGATCCAGGACCGGCTGATCGGCCTGCACAAGGCGCTGTTCCTGGATTCCTCACCAGCACCGACGAAGTATGTGTTGGCGAAGCTGGGCCTGTGCTCGGAGGAGATCCGTTTGCCTCTGGTTCGCTGCAACGACGCCGTGAAGCCATCTATCGATGCGGCCCTTGCCGTCGCCGGCGTGGGTGAATGAGCCAGAATCAATCCCGCAAGCTGATCGCCGAGAACCGGCGAGCCCGCTTTGACTATTTCCTCGACGACAGCGTCGAGGCCGGCCTGGTGCTGACCGGGACGGAGGTGAAGTCACTGAGGAATGGCCGCGCGAACATCGCTGAGAGTTATGCGGCGGTGGAGGGGCGCGAGATCATGCTGATCAACGCCGACATTCCGCCCTATGGCCAGGCCAACCGCTTCAATCACGAACCGCGTCGCCCCCGCAAACTGCTGCTGAGCCGTCGCCAGATCGACCGGATGATCGCCTCGGTTCAGCGCGAAGGCCGGACCATCATTCCGGTGAAGCTCTATTTCAACGACAAGGGCCTGGCCAAGCTCGAGGTTGCCCTGGCCAAGGGCAAGAAAGTCCACGACAAGCGCGAGACAGAAGCCGCGCGGGATTGGCAGCGGGATAAGGCGCGCCTGATGCGGGAGAAGGGGTAGGGCGCTTGACCTTCGCTGCAGGGCGTAGGTTTAGGAGGAAAAGGCAAGCCTGCGTTGGCAGATGGCGATTTTCCCTAGCCCCTACGATCGGTATCCCCGGGGTCCGCCTTTTGACTCGAGTCCTGCCGGGGGCGGCGGCTTGCGCTTCGTGCGTCAATGACCCTGACTATTCTGAGATAGCCCAGCATGGCGAGCGCTGGAATGAACCCCCAAGCCCACGCAGAACCACCCCGGTCGCCGGTCCACAACCATGTGAAGAAGAGTCCGCAAATGACCCAGAACACGATATTGTCGCGCATTTGACGAAGGCCTCGTTCAGTCATTGAAGGGCGTCAGGAATGCAGCCTACATGAGTGGCGATTTTTGCGCAGCCGGAGCCAGGGATTTAGGTTTGCGGCTTGCCGGAACATTCCATTGCCGGGGTGAATGTTACCGTTTCTATCCGCCGCTTGACCTTTCCACAGCCCGCGCGTAGAAGCCGCGCACCTTCGAGTCGGGCGGTTCGCCGTCCTTCGTGATCGTGACAACTGAACGCGACGGGTTGTACCCGCCGGAACGGCCGAAGCGCCCGTTCCGGCTTCTTGCATTGTCTGTCGTCTCGCTTCGCGAGGCGACGGGCGGAACGGCCAGAGCGCCCGTTCCGGCTTTTGCGTTTGAGGTCCGGTCAGTCTCGAAATTACCCGGGCGGTCCATCAGGGTCGTTCAAAAGAAGGCTCACTGAGGCGCTCCGGCCGAAAGGCACACGCCTCCACATCGAAAGAGACTGAAGACCGAATGCCTACGATCAACCAGCTGATCCGCAAGCCGCGCCAGCCCAAGCCGGTTCGCAACAAGGTTCCCGCCCTGCAAGGCTGCCCGCAAAAGCGCGGCGTCTGCACCCGCGTTTATACGACGACCCCGAAGAAGCCGAACTCGGCCCTTCGTAAAGTCGCCAAGGTCCGCCTGGCCAAGTCCGGCGTCGAAGCCGTGTGCTACATCCCCGGTGAAGGCCATAACCTGCAGGAGCACTCGGTGGTCCTGATCCGCGGTGGCCGCGTGAAGGACCTTCCGGGCGTCCGTTACCACATCCTGCGCGGCGTGCTCGACACGCAAGGCGTCAAGGACCGCAAGCAGCGCCGTTCGCTCTACGGCGCCAAGCGTCCGAAATAAGCCCTGCGCGTCCAAAGATTTAAGAGGAACATCCCATGTCCCGTCGTCGCCGCGCAGAGAAGCGCGAAGTCCTGCCGGATCCCAAGTTCGGCGATCTGGTCGTCACCAAGTTCATGAACTACGTCATGTACGAGGGCAAAAAGGCCGTGGCCGAGAACATCGTCTA